>SUYI01000055.1 GCA_015060485.1 Prevotella sp.
ATCTTCTGCCTTCATGCGGCAAAGATACAACTTTATTTAGATTCTACAAAGCATGCACCGGAAAAATCGGCTGACCCAGAAAAACTCCTATTTTTGCATCGGAAAGTTAGAAAGAGTAGAATATGACATCTATAGAGCTAAAAACATCCATTGCAGCTGAACTCGACCAGATGAGTGATGAGATGCTGGAAAGCGTGTCGCGCTACGTGAAGCGGCTGCGCCACCATTCCCGTCCCGCCAGACGTACCGTACAGAGCCGCCGTGCCGAGAGTGCCGATGCTGTCGTATCAGGCCTTTCGCCCCGCGTGTTGCAGTTCCAGCGCGCCAACCCCTGGTATGCCACCGACGAAGAGGTTGACAAATTGCGTCAGGAATACTTAACCGAGAAGTACAAATGAAACGGATATTCGTTGACGCCAACATCGTTATCGAGTTACATCATGGAAACCCGCAAGCTGAGCAGTCAGGACATCTTTGACGGCATTGCCCTGCTCTGCAAGATGTGTACACCTGCCACTGTCGATGAGTCGGTGGTTAAGAGCGCCCTCGCGTCCGGCTTCACCGAGGCACCCCGCTTCGTCATCTTGGGGAAGTATATCATCGCCAACTCAGACTTGTAGTAAGCCTTGATTTCAAACTCCTTCTCGCTCATAAAATCATCCGTTTAATCCGTGGTCGTCTTAAATAAATTCGTGTCATTCGCAAAATTCGTGGTCGTTATTTATTTTTCATAGAACTTTTTGAACTCAGTATAGAAACGGATTGAACGGATGAAACGGATTAATAATCCTACCGATTTAAAAATAAATGTCGTTTTCTTTGGTTTTTCGACAATTATTTGCTACTTTTGCAGCCGATATGGTGATGTGCCTGGTGTTTCACCGGCGCATGAAAAGGGAATCAGGTGTAAGTCCTGAGCAGTACCCGCTACTGTAATCTCCATTATGGAAAGTCCCACGAAACCACTGACGGAAGACTTTGAACATTGGACTTTGAACATTGTAATCGACGAAGTCGCTTTGACCTTGGTCAAAGAAATTTGAACATTGATTTTTGTTGGGAAGGCGGACTTTTCGGAGAGAGCCAGGAAACCTGCCATAAGCGAGGGCAGAGTTAAGCTTGCTTAAACTATGCCGAGCGTTGGCAAGGTTCGACCTTTGGTCAAACCTGCCATGACAGTTGACAGACGCAAAGGCCCCGGGAATAGGGCTGAGCAGAAGAGATTGATGAAGAAAGAAATGACAAGAAGACTGCTAGGACTACTGGCACTACTGCTGTTGGCTATGACGTCGACGTACGGACAAGGCAAGAAGCAGAAGAGCCAGATGAGGGACTCTGTGGAGCTGGACAATGTGACGGTCGTCGGCAAGTCGAAGACGCAGAAGTTGCGCGAGGGAGCCTACGCGGTGAATGCCATTGACGTGCGCTCGATGGTCAGTTCGCTGTCGAACCTGAACAGCATCATCGACCGTACGGCGGGCGTGAAGATCCGCGAAGAGGGCGGCGTGGGCAGCGATTTCGACCTGTCGATCAACGGCATGTCGGGCAACAGCGTGCGCTACTTCCTCGACGGTGTCCCCTTGGACACGAAGGGCTCGGGGGTGACGCTGGCCAACCTGCCCGTGAACCTGATAGACCACATCGAGATTTACAAGGGCGTGGTGCCTACATGGCTGAGCTCGGATGCGCTGGGCGGCGCCATCAACATCGTCACCAACCGAAAACGGACCAACTACCTCGATGCCAGCTACGGCATCGGCTCCTACCATACGCACCGCGGCGACCTGAACGCGCAGTACGTGCTGAAGAACGGGCTGACCATCCGTCCGACGCTGGGCATCAACTACTCGAAGAACGACTACATGATGCGCGACGTGGAGGTGTGGAGCGACGAGCAGGATGACTACATAGAGGCTGACCGCCGCCGGTTCCACGACGACTACCTGTCGCTGCTGGGGCAGCTGGAGGCAGGAGTCTATGACAAATGGTGGGCTGACGAGTTCTTCGTGAGCGCGTCATATAATAAGGTGGACAAGGAGATTCAGACGTCACAGGTGCAGACGAAGGTGGTGGGCGAGGCCGAGCGCCGTTCGGATGCCTGGAGCATCAGCGCCCGTTACCAGAAGCGCCACTTCCTGCTGAAGGACCTGACGGCGTCGCTGTCGCTGTCGCACACGTGGGATCACTCGGTGACGGTGGATACCGCCTACAGAAAATACAACTGGGACGGCGAGTTCATCAAGAGCTCGCGCAACGAAATCAACGGCCGCGGACGCACGCTGCGCCACTACCGGCGGCCGCTGACCATCGCCCGTGCCGACCTGAACTACGCGCTGGGCGAGGGGCACCTGCTGAACCTGAGCTACTCGCTGAACCGTACGGGCAACGACCGCTGGGACGACGTCGACGAGTCGTTCGAGCCAGCCAACGACGCGCTGACCAAGCACATCGTCAGTCTGGCATACAACCAGCTGCTGTTCGGCGGGCGCATGAGCAACACGTTCTTCGTGAAGGACTACATCAACCACCTGCGGATAGAGCAGACCGACATTCCAACGGTGACCGGGTCGCGCGACGTGGAACCGTCGAGCACCGACAACAGCCTAGGCGGCGGTGTGGGACTCAGATACCAGCCCGTGGAGCCCTTTGCCGTGAAGGCCAGCTACGAGCACAGCGTGCGCCTGCCGCTGGCCCGCGAACTGCTGGGAAACGGAACGACCATCTATGCCAACGTGGCCCTGGAGCCCGAGAAGAGCGACAACGTGAACCTGGGTTTCTTCGGAACCGTCAGGGCGGGCGACCACACGCTGAGCTACGAGGTGAACGGATTTTTGCGCTTCGTGGACAACTACATCCAGCCGCAGGTGTCGGAGAAGGAAGGCATGCTGCAATACGTGAACGAGCCTGCCGTCCATATCAAGGGCGTCGAGGGCGAGGTGCGCTACGACTGGAACAAACGGCTACAGGTCGTGGCAAACATGTCGTGGCAGGACGCCCGCGACCGTCAGGAGTTCAAGAGCGACGGCAAGCCCTCGGTGACGTTCAACAACCACGTGCCCAACCGTCCGTGGCTCTTTGCCTCGGCGGATGCCCGCTATCAGTTCTACCGGCTGCTGAGCAAGAGCGACCGTCTGCAGCTGGGCATCGACTACCAGTGGGTGCACTGGTTCTACTTGTCGTGGGAGGGCTACGGTGCGCTGGAGACGAAGGCGCGCATACCGGAGAAGAACATCTTCGGTGCGCAGGTGACCTACTCGTGGCAGAACGAGCGTTACAACCTGTCGCTGACCTGCGACAACGTGTTCGACAGGACGGTGTACGACAACTACAAGCTGCAGAAGCCCGGCCGTATGCTGTTTGCCAAGTTCAGAATCAATTTACACTAATTATACGTTTAACATTCAAAACAGTTCACAACATGAAGAAACTTAAATTTTTACTGATGCTACTGATAGTCGTACTGGCTACGAGTGCAAAGGCTGAAAGTGTCAAGTATCTGGTGCTGAACGCCGGCGGCGAGGAGACTGTCGTCGCACTGGCCGACAACCCGGTGATGACCATCAGCGAAGGTATGCTGAAAGTGACGGTGGGCGGCCAGGAGGTGCTCTCGGCATCGTTGGAAAACGGGCTGACGTACAGCTTCTCGGAGAACGGCACCACCGCCATTGAGGAGATTCAGAACGACGAGGCTCCACGGCTGGAGCGCGGTCATGTGTACATCAGCCATGCCCAGCAGGGCGACGTCGTCCGCGTGTATACCATCGACGGCAAGCTGGCTCATTCGCAGCGTATCAGCGACGACGGTAAGGCCGACATCGACCTGACCATGCTAAACAAAGGACTCTACATCGTGAAGTCTGCAAAAACAACTATCAAAGTCATTAACAAATAAAAACAACATATCATTATGAAAAGAATTGTACTTTCATTCGTAGCAACCATGCTGGTGTGCCTCGGCGTTAGCGCACAGAGCTATAACATGGTTATCACCAAGGCAGACGGAACGCTCGTACCGATTTCCGCCGATGAAATCGCGAACGTTTCGTTCATTGCCGCAGAGCCCATCGTGGACGTTCCCCGTCATTTCGACCTCATCGTGACGCTGGGCAAGCAGGGCGGCATGGGCCGCGACGTGACCACCATCATGCAGAGCCGTCAGTCGCTGACCGAGGGCGACGTGGTAGACTTCAAGGGTGTCGGTGCCGAAATCAATGCCGACTATTCGATGGAGGCCATCTACAAAGGCAAATACTACTACGAGGTGCCCGTGTCAGCCGACCGCTTCGTGAAGCTGCAGTTCAAGGACAACAAGATGGAGGTTGTCAAGCAGCGTCCGTTCAAGGAAAACACGTACAAGACGCGTAACTACACCCACGCCTGGCTGAACGACAACACACTGCTGATTATGTCGACCGACGGCGAGCACAAGCAGGTAATATGGACGAAGCTGAACACCGACGACATGTCGATTATCAGCGAAGGCACGCTGTCCATTGCCGTCGCTGAGGGCTACAACGTGCTAACGACCAGCGGCGTGCTGACCTACCGCAAGAGCGACCACAAACTGTTCTACTTCTACTATAACAAGAAGGAGACCAGCGGCAGCAGCAAGACTTCGAACGAGCCTTACTTCCGCATTGCCGTCATCAATCCCGAGACGATGGCCATAGAGCAGGAGATCATCAACAAAGAAGCAGCCCAGATGACGGGTTCGGCATACGGCGAGCTGTTGCAGCAGACCGTATTCTTCGATGAGGCTGACAACCTTTATCTCTCTGCCTTCAGCGCCGTCGAAAAGAAGAACATCGGCCAGCTGCTGCGCATCAAGAATGGTGAGTTCGACTTCGAGGCCGGCTACAACGGATTCCCCGGTGCCAAGGGCAAACTGCTGACCGCACAGTATATGGGCAACGGCAAGGTGCTGGCATTCTCAGGCGACAACGCCATCGGAACGGGCATCGACTCGTATGCCTACTACTATTCCATCGTCGACCTGTACAACAAGACCGTCACCCCGCTGGCATACAACGGAACCGAGATTCCCTACAGCAGCGGCAGCTTCTCGCAGCGTACGGCCATCGACCGTGCTGCCGGCAAGGCTTACATCGGCGTAAACACCGAGGGTGCACAGCCCGGCATCTATGTCTACGACATCAAGACGGGCGCGGTGACGAAGGGTGTTGACGTAGCCGAGGGTTACTACTTCGAACAGATCCGTATCTTAGAAGACTAATTTTGAATCTATCACAAGCGTGTGATATGAAATACGTGTATTATTATATAAGTTTGTTAGTGCTCCTGTGTTCGGCCGTCTGCCGGGCACAGGACACGTCTTTGCTGATGGTACACTTCGGCACGACGTACGACGCAACGCGCCAGAAGACCATCGACGCCATCAACCAGAAGGTGCGCGAGGCATTCCCGCAGTACGACTTTGCCGAGGCTTATACGTCGCGTATCGTGATGAAGCGGCTGGCCGAGCGTGGCATCAAGAAGCAGAGCCCTCAGGACGTGATGCTGAAGCTGAGAGGCGAGGGCTATCGCAAGCTGATTGTCCAGCCCTCGTTCATCATCGACGGCAAGGAGATGGACATGCTGCGCCGTGACGTGGAGCGGGTGCGCCCGTTCTTCGACGAAATCCGCATCGGCGAGCCGCTGCTTTACAGCGCAGAGGATGCAGAACACGTGTGCAAGATATTGGTGAAACGCCATGCAGCCGATGCCAAGCGGCGAGAGCACGTGGTGTTCGTAGGACACGGCACGGAAGGGCCGGCTACGGCACTCTACAGTCAGCTGGACTATATGTTGGAGGCTCTGGGACACGGCAACTACCACGTGGCTACCATCGAGGGCTATCCCACCTACGAGACGATGCTGGCCAAGCTGAAGGCGCAGAAAGCCAAGAAGGTGACGCTGGTGCCGCTGCTCTTCGTAGCTGGCGACCATGCCAACAACGACATCTCCGTAGAATGGAAGGAAGCACTTGAAAAGGAAGGCTTCACCATTGACGTGAAACTCGAAGGACTGGGTGAGGTGCCCGAGATACAGAACCTGTATATTGAAAAGGTAAAAGAGTGAGAAAATACTTTTTTCTACTGATCCTAATACTCATTCTGGCAGTAGGCGGCTATGCGGCCTACTGCCATTGGATGCAACCCACACGCATCCTGATTGTCAATGCCCTGAAAGCACAACAGGCAGACTTCACGCTGAACAACGACTCGCGCCACATAGAGGTGGAATGTGTGGAGACGGAAGAGATGCAGCAGTTGGACGACTACGACGCCATCATCATCTTTGCCCGTCGCATCTTCCTCACTGACGAACAGGTGGCAGAGGTGAAGCGTGTGGCCGAGAAAGGCGTGCCAGTATTTACCAAGACGCTGCGCACCAGCGACTTCGTGGAAAACCACAACCTCAGCGACGAAGAGATAGAAACCCTGCAACGATACTTCGACAACGAGAACCGTCAGAACTACCGCAACGGACTGCGCTACCTGCGCCATATCGCCACCCCGCAGCGATGGGGTGACCAGGAGGTAGAGCCGCCCGTGGAGGTGCCGAAGGACATGTTCTACCACCGGCAGTACGGCAAGTATTTCAAGACGCACGAGCAGCTGACGCAGTATCTGAAAGAGCAACACATCTATCATCCTGACGGTCCGGCTGTGGCGCTGATATCGGGCATCACTTTCCCCATGGAGGGCAACCGCCAGCACGTCGACACGCTAATTACGATGCTCACCCGGCGGGGCATGAACGTGTACCCGATGGTAGGCATGGGCAAGAAACGCGAAAAAATGCTCCGTCAGCTGAAGCCCGACGCCGTGGTGTATCTGGCGATGGGACGGATAGGCAACGACACGCTCATCCAGTGGATGCAGGAGAAGAACGTCGCCCTGTTCTGTCCCTTCCCGCTGTCAGCCACCCACGACGACTGGATGAATGCCGCGATTCCGATGAGCAGCGGATCGAAGAATGCCCGTATCGTCATTCCCGAGATTGACGGCGGTACGGCACCATGGTGTATCGCCACCCAGAACCCCGACGAGCGCGGCTATCATATTTATACTGCCGAGGTGGAACGCTGCGAGATGTTCTGCGAACATGTGCAGCGGACGATGTCGCTGCGCACGAAGAAAAACAGCGAGAAACGCATCGCCATCGGCTATTTCAAACGTCCGGGAAAGGACGCGCTGCTGGCCAGTGGCATGGAGGTAATACCGTCGTTGTATAACCTGTTGAAGCGGCTGCAGTCGGAGGGCTATCGTGTCGACGGACTGCCGGCAACGCTCGACGCCTTTGCCCGTCAGGTGAAGACGGAGGGCATCGTGCTCGGTTCTTACGCCAGGGGTGCACAGGAGGAATACATGCAGAAAGGCCATCCGTTGTGGCTCGGCCGTCAGCAGTATGAGCAATGGGCCAAGGAGGTGCTGCCAGCAGAGAAATATCAGGAGGTGGTCAGCCGTTATGGCGAGGCCCCCGGAGAATTGTTGTCGAGGGGCGACAGCATCGCCATGGCCTGTGTGCGCTATGGCAACGTGCTGCTGTTTCCCCAGCCGCGTCCCGCACTCGGCGACGACGACTTCAAGTTGGTGCACGGCGCGGAGGTGGCTCCGCCACACAGCTATCTGGCACCTTATCTATATATGCAGAAAGGTTTCCAGGCTGACGCCCTGATACATTTCGGCACACACGGCAATCTGGAATACACTCCCGGGCGTGATGCCGGCATGCGCCGCGAGGACTGGAGTCTGCAACTGATTGGCTCGACGCCGCATTTCTATTATTATACGACGGGCAATATCGGTGAGGCCATTATTGCGAAGCGCCGCTCGAATGCCGTCTTGCTGACGTACCTCACCCCACCCTATGCCGAGAGCGGCATGCGACAGAAGTATGCCGCGCTGCACAACGACTTGCACAAGGCGCTGAGCGGACAGAAGATGTCGACGCTGAAGGAACGCATCGTGAAGGAAGGGCTCCACCGCGTACTATCGTTGGACAGCATGCTTACCAAGCCGTATAGCCACGAGGAACTGGAACTGATTGACGCGCACTTGGAGGAACTGATGAACGAGAAGATGCAGGGAGCTTACTACACGCTGGGACAGCCCTACACCGAGGAACAGCTCAGCCAGACGGCCCGCGCCATGAACAACAATCCGTCGGAGTGGCCCCGCCTGAAACAGTTGCTGGCAGCGTCGACACAGGCCGAGCTCGACAACATGGTGCGCGCGCTGAATGGCGGCAGCATAGCACCGGCTCCCGGCGGCGATCCCATTCTGAACGACAACGTATTGCCGACGGGAAGGAACATGTTCAGCATCAACCCCGACAACACCCCTGATCCGCAGGTCTGGGAGGACGGCAAGCGGTTGGCAGAACAGACCCTCGAAGCATACCAGAAGAAACACGGGGGCGAATATCCCCGGAAGGTGAGCTACACGTTCTGGGCAGGCGAATTCATTGCCACAGGCGGTGCCACCATTGCCCAAGCTCTGTGGATGCTGGGCGTGGAACCGGAGCGCGACAGCCAGGGACGCATCGGCAGTCTGCGCGTGGTACCTGCCGGTGAACTGGGGCGTCCGCGTATCGACGTGATGGTGCAGATCAGCGGACAGTTGCGCGACATTGCCGACTCGCGTCTGAAACTCATCACCGAAGCCATACAACTCGTTTCGGCAGAAGAGGAAGGCGACAACTTCGTCCGCGAGGGGACGCTGTCGCAGGAGCGAGAACTCATCGACAAGGGCATCAGTCCACAACGGGCCCGCGAACTGTCTACGCTGCGTGTGTTCGGTCCCGTGAACAACGGCTACAGCACGGGTATGATGAACTACATCGAACGAAGTGGCTCGTGGAGCGAGAAGAGCGAGCTGGTGGACGGATACCTGAATAATATGTGTGCTGCCTATGGCGACGAGGCTCACTGGGGAATGATGCAGCGCGAGCTGTTTGTGGCCGCACTAAATAGGACGGATGTCACCGTTCAGCCCAGACAAAGCAACACGTGGGGACCCGTCTCGCTGGATCATGTCTATGAGTTTACGGGCGGGGTGTCGATGACCGTCAAGGCACTGACGGGTAAAGAGCCTGATGCCGTGATGGCCGACTATCGTAACCGCCAGAACCGCAGGATTCAGGGACTGAAGGAAGCCATCGACATCGAGGTTCGTACGACGCTGCTGAATCCAAACTTCGTCCGCGAAAGGATGAAGGGCGACGAGGGCACGGCACAGATGTTTGGCGAGACGTTCCGCAATATCTTCGGGTGGAGCGTCACCAGAGAGACGGCACTCGACAAAAGCCTCTACGACGAGCTGTACCGGATGTACGTCAAGGACGACCAGCAACTGGGCATTCGCGCGTACTTTGAACAGAAGAACCCTGCTGCCTATCAGGCCATGACGGCGACGATGCTGGAGAGTGCCCGCAAGGGTTATTGGAAGCCGACGGAAGCACAACTGCGCCAGACGGCTGAGCTCCATGCGGCAGTGATGAAGGAGAGCGGTGCAGCGTGTACGGACTTTGTGTGCAACAACACGCAGCTACAGTCATTCATCGAAGGGAAATTGCCGACAGAGGCCCGTCAGGGATATAGCCGCCAGATGGCTTTGGTAAAGAACGGACAAGCGGGCGGCAAGGCGACGGTATTGGAGAAACAGGGCGTTAATGGTACCGACGAGCCGTCCTCCAGTCATACGCCTATCTGGCTGACAGTCATCATCCTGTCGTTGATTCTGGCCATCATCATCTATCTGCGTCTGAGGAATGGAAATCGTCGCTGACACCCTCATCCTGTTGGTCGTGCTACAAACGGCACTGCGACTCAGCCAATGGCGTAACAACTGGCTGAGAATGGCGTTTTGCATTGTTGTCGCAATCATCGTATGGCTGATGACCGACTATGCGGCAAACCTGTCGAAACCGCAGGTGGAAGGGTGGCTGCACGACACGACGATTCTTCAGAACATAGCCGTCGCATGCATACTCGACGCGTTGCTCAGCCGTCTGCGCTGGTATCCGGGACTGCTCATCGTGCCGGTAGCGTTCTTCGTACTCTGCCAGCTGCTGTTTTCCCTGACGGGGGTCGGATTCCAAACCACCGGACTGTTGTTAGCCGTCGTCGTGGCGGTGACGCTGTGGCTGCTGTCGAAAGCAATGGCATGGCTACTGCCACAACGCGCTGACCGCAGCTTCCTCCATATCATCATCACCGCCGTGCTGTGTCTGACGTGCCTCATGGCCGCCCAGCAAACGGTGACGGTTTATCCCATGACTCAACAAAACATCATTATGGAATACATTTCAAAAGCATTGTTCGGGATAGCCAATCTGCTGCTCATCCCTGACGTCATCCTGTTGATCTTCTTCTTCATCAGGTCACTGGTGCTGTTGGTCACCACCTATATGCAGTACATGACCCGACGGAGGGATGGTCACACACCGCTCTATGACAAGTATCGTCAGTTGCTGGCCGACCACGAGCCCGACGAAGCCTATGCCGACTATCTGACAGCACAGATGGAAGCCGAGGCGGCGAAGGACGTGAACCTGTCGCGACTGTTGACAAAGCTGGGTCCCGTCCTGGGCCTCATCGGCACATTGATATCGATGTCGCCAGCGCTGGTAGGGCTGTCGACAGGCGACATCTCGGGCATGGCCTATAACATGCAGGTAGTATTCTCGGCAACAGTTGTAGGTCTGGTCATCTCCGTCGTAGGACTCTTTACGCAGCAGCTGAAGTCGCGCTGGTACGTCATCGACGTGAGCCGTCTGGAATACGAAGCACAAACCAATTTGCAGCGCCATGAGAAGGAAGCGTAGAAGCACGCTGTTGCAAGTAGACGATGACGATCCGCTGAGCGTGGTAGTCAACCTGTTCGACGTGGCGATGGTCTTTGCCGTCTCGCTGATGGTAGCGATGGTGATGCACATGAACATGTCGGAGATTTTCGGCAAGGAAGATTTTACGATTGTGAAGAATCCGGGCAAGGACAACATGGAGATTATCCAAAAGAAAGGTCGCGAGATTGAGACCTACAAGGCCAGCGGCCAGACTACCGATGGCAATGGACAAAAAGGCAAACGCCTGGGGACGGCCTACCAATTGGAGAACGGACAGATTATTTATGTGCCAGATGAGTGACGACGTGGATTATCGCCAATAAATTTGGTTTTTCAATTATTTAGTTGTATATTTGCAGTTATGAAAGCTTTTATGATAGCAGCACCCACGAGTGGCTCGGGCAAGACGACCATTGCCCGAGGGCTGATGGCGTTGCTGACAGAGAAAGGCTATCGGGTACAACCTTTCAAATGCGGGCCGGACTATATCGACACGAAGTTCCACGAGGCGGTGTGCCATCGGCCCAGCATCAACCTCGACACGTTTATGGCAACACCAGAGCACGTGCAAGAGCTTTTTGCCCGTTATGGTGCTGATGCCGACGTATGCATCGTAGAGGGAATGATGGGCTTGTTCGACGGCTACGACCGCGACAAAGGCTCATCGGCTGAGATTGCCAGCGTGCTGGGGATTCCCGTCGTGCTGGTGGTAGATGCCAAGTCAGCTGCCTACTCGATGGCGCCGCTGCTTTATGGTTTCACCCATTGGAAGCCCACCCCTGACCCCTCCCAAAGGGAGGGGAACTGCGACGATAGACATTCTGGCCTTTCTCCTCTCCCTTTGGGAGGGGAAGGGGGTGGGCTCAACATCGCTGGCGTTATCTTTAATAAGGTGGGCAGCGAACGGCACTTCCGGATGTTGCAAGAAGTATGTGAGGACGTGGGTGTCGAGTGTCTGGGCTATCTGCCAAAATCGGCTGACCTCGAGCAAGGCTCACGATACTTAGGGCTTGACTTTTCGGAAAAGGCAGAGAACAAGGAACTGATTCGGCTGTTGGAGGAACATGTCGATTGGAGGCGGTTGCTCACCATTAACGAGATTACGGCTCGTTGCCCACGAGATTACGGCTCGTCGACCACGAGATTACGGCTCGTCGTAGCTCGGAATAATGAGGCTTTCTCGTTCCTTTATCAGGAAAATTTGGATATGTTTGAAGAAGTCCGTTTCTTCGATCCGGAACAGGACGTACCATGTTTCGACAACATAGACTTGCTGTACCTGCCTGGCGGCTATCCCGAGAAACATTTGGAAGCACTGGTAAAGAACGAAGCCTGTCGGAAAGCCATCAAGGAATACGCAGAAAAAGGCGGACGCATTCAGGCCGAATGTGGTGGTATGATGTATCTCTGCGAGAAGATTGTCACCGACGACGGCGAGTACGAGATGTGTGGCGTGCTGCCATACGCCATCACAGCCCGTAAGGCAGACCGCAAGCTATCACTCGGCTATCGCCGCTTTGAACTCGACGGCAAGGAATATCGCGGCCATGAGTTCCACTATACGCAATTCTTGGGCGAGATGCCAGAAAGCATTACTCAGGTTTATAATGCCAAGGGCGAGCCTGTAGACACCCCCGTGTTTAAGTATAAGAATGTATTAGCTAGCTACACGCATTTGGGGCCCACCCCTAGCCCCTCCCAAAGGGAGGGAAACTGCGATGATAGACATTCTGGCCTTCCCCACCTCCCTTTGAGAGGGGAAGGGGGTGGGCTCCACCCCATCATGTTCGTAGGAACCGGCAGCGATGTTGGCAAAAGCATCATCGCTACTGCCCTGTGTCGTATCTTCAAGCAGGACGGCTATCGTCCGGCGCCCTTTAAGGCTCAGAACATGGCCCTCAATTCGTATGCCACACCCGAGGGACTGGAAATTGGTCGCGCCCAAGCCGTACAGGCTGAGGCGGCAGGCATTCCCTGTCATACGGACATGAATCCGCTGCTGCTGAAGCCCAATTCCGACCACACCTCACAGGTGGTGCTGAACGGCAAGCCCATCGGCAATCGCGATGCGTACGATTTTTGGAAGCGCACCCCTAGCCCCTCCCAAAAGGAGGGGATATACGACGATAGACATTCTGATCTTTCTCCCCTCCCTTTGGGAGGGGAAGGGGGTGGGCTCGACTTCCGCAAGGAAGTGTGCGACGCCTTCGACCGCCTGGCAGCTCGCTATAATCCCATTGTGATGGAAGGAGCGGGAAGCATCTCAGAGATAAACCTCAGAGCTACCGACCTCGTCAATCTCCCCATGGCCCGTCATGCCAAAGCGGATGTCATTCTGGTGGGTGACATCGACCGCGGGGGCGTCTTTGCTTCCGTTTATGGCAGCATTATGTTGCAGACACCCGAGGACCGGAAACTCATCAAAGGAATCATCATCAACAAGTTCCGAGGCGATATGCGCTTGTTTGACGAGGGCCGTCGGATGATGGAAGATATCTGCGGCATTCCCGTGCTGGGTGTCGTGCCGTATTATAAAGACATCCATATTGAGGAGGAAGACTCGGTGAGCCTCGAAAAGAAACAGCGCGAACTGGCTGAAGGTAAGGTGAACGTCGCTGTTGTTTTGCTGCGTCATATCAGTAATTTCACCGACTTCGACATGCTGGAGCGCGACCCTCGCGTCAACCTGTTCTATACGAACAACGTTTCGGACATCAGCCGGGCAGACATCATCATTCTGCCTGGCACGAAGTCGACACTCGACGACCTGTTGGAACTGCGCCGCAACGGTTGTGCTCAGGCCATCCAGCGTGCCCATCGGGACGGGAAAATGGTGGTGGGCATCTGTGGAGGTTATCAGATGCTGGGACAGACCGTCAACGACCCAGAAGGTATAGAAGGTTCGATAGCCAGCCTGCCAGGATTAGGTCTGTTGCCAATCCACACGACGATGACTCCCGAAAAGACCACGCAGCAGGTGACATTTACCTTTGAAGGGCAAATGTGCAATGGGTATGAGATTCATCAGGGCGTCAGCGATACCGATCAGGCCATCCTGCAAACTGATCACTGCATCGGCACCTATATTCACGGTTTCCTCGACAACGTCCCCGTCATTGAACACCTGCTGAAGCCTCAAATCTCAAACCTCAAACCTCAAATCTCAAACCTCAAGAGCTACGCTGAATATAAGGACGAGCAATACGACAAGCTGGCCGAACATGTACGCAAACACGTCGACATCGACAGGATATATCGCATTCTGACAGGTGACAATTGACGATTAGACAGTTGACAGTTCAGGGAACCTGCGGATTAGAAGTATTTGGTAATCTTCGCGTTATCGAAGTTGTTCATTTCGTTCATCATCCGCACTGCAGAATCGACGATGGGGAAGGCGCAGAGGGCACCAGTCCCCTCGCCTAGTCGCAGACCAAGATGAAGCAGCGGTTTGGCTTTCACAATATCGAGCATCCGCTGGTGTCCACTCTCGTCGCCACAATGGGTGAAAATCATATAGTCTTGAGCGGCTGGACAGAGGCGGATGGCGGCAATGGCACAAGCCGTCATGATGAATCCGTCAATCAACACCACCAGGTGTTGCTCCGCTGCACGCAGCATGGCACCAATGGCCGCCACCATCTCGAAACCGCCGAAAATTCTAAGAGGTTTGAGGTTTGAGGTTTGAGATTTGAGGTTTGATTGATGGCGAGAAAGAGCCCGGGAGAGCACGTCGTACTTATGTCGGATGCCGGGGGCGTCGAGACCCGCTCCGGCACCGATGCACTCTGCCAAAGGGATGTTGCCAAACAGGTGCATCCAGATGCTCGAGGGCGACGTATTGGCAATACCCATCTCGCCAATGCTCAACACGCGGCAGCCCTCGGCTACGCAGTCGTCAACCAGCGAGGCACCTACCTCTATGGCTTGATTGAACTGCTCGTCGCTCATGGCTGGCTCATAAAGGAAGTTCCGGGTGCCGCGGGCTATCTTGCGGTCGATGATGCCTTCGACAGCAGACAGGTCGTAGTCGACACCTACATCGACGATACGCAACGTAAAACCATGCTGCCGACAGAACATATTCACTCCACCACCCCCACGGGTGAAATTAATCATCTGTTGCCACGTGACCTCACGGGGTGACACGCTGACACCTTCACGTTCGATACCATGATCACCACCAAGCAGCAGGTGACAGGGATGAGCCAGCGAGGGCGTCAGCGTCTGCTGGATGAGACACACCTGCAGAGCCAATTCCTCCAAGCGACCCAGTGAGCCCTTGGGCTTGTTCAGATTGTCGATTTTCTGTTGGATAGCCGACTGAAGCGACGTATCAAGGGGTTCTATATGAAAAGTACGCATGATTTTTAAGTTTTCGTGGGCGAAATTACGAAATATTTTGTATATTTGCAAGCTGAAACCAGTAAAAAAACGACAGAGATGAAAAAAACAATCTGGATGATAGCCATTTCGGTGCTTTTGTGCGCCTGTTCAGGCAAGAATGCCAAGCAGCAGGGGGCAGAAGATGCCACCTCAGGAGACTCCATCACAGCAATCACAGTAAAATACGCCACAGGGTTCAGCGTGCGTGACTCAGCAGGCATCCATCTGGTGGATGTCGGCAAAAACGAGCACTTCGCCTTGGTGAGTGCTGATGACGTAGCGGTGCCCGACGGTTACACGAAAATCCGCGTACCGATTAAGAATACCATCTGTATGACGGCTCTGCAACTGTCGAACTTCACCATTCTCGATGCTCACGACGTGGTGAAGGGCGTGACAGGAACGAAGAATCTGTTCAATAAGGACATTCTGCAACGGGTGAAGGACGGCCGTATCGTGAAGATTGGCATGGAGGGAAATTTCGATACCGAAATGGTGCTGGCCGCCAATCCTGATGTCATCTTCATCTCACCCTCCAAGCGCGGTGGTTACGATGCCATTAAGGAGACTGGTATCACGCTGGTGCCCCATCTGGGTTATAAGGAGCTCGACCCGCTGGGACAGGCTGAGTGGATTAAATTCGTGGGCATGTTCATTGGCAAGGAGAAAGAGGCTAACGAGGTCTTTGCCGGCATCGAACAACGCTATAACGACCTGAAATCTCAAACCTCAAACCTCAAATCTGAAAACCTTCCCACCGTATTCAGTGGCGAGATGCATTACGGCAACTGGCACGCCGTTGGTGGCAAGAACTATCTGGCACAGATTTTCCGCGATGCGGGTGCCAAGTACGTCATCGACGACGACGAGACCAGTGGCGAGGATATGGAGTTCGAGAAGATGTACGCCCTGGCTGCCAATGCCGACTACTGGCGCATCCTGAACAGCTATCCGGGTGAGTTCTCCTATGAAGCGCTGAAAGCCTCAGAGCCTCGCAACGAACTGTTTAAGGCCTACAAGGAGAAGAAGGTCATCTATTGCAACATGAAGCAGCAGGCCTATTACGAGATATCGCCCGTAGAACCCGACGTGCTGCTGAAGGACTTCGTGGCCATCTTCCATCCAGAACTCATAGAATCCGACTACGAACCCAAATACTATAAATTATTAACGACAACGGATTAAACTGATTAAACGGATTCTGTTACGAGTATCACAATGCGTGAAATCCATATAATCCGTTGTTAAAAAAAGATGAAGAGCGTATCATTATTTCTCGTACTATTCACAGCCATCGTGGTGTTGGCTGTTGTCAACCTGTTTCTCGGCTCTGTCAGGATTCCGATAGCTGAGGTGTGCCGGATATTACTGGGCGACGATTCGAACGTAATTGCATCGAATATTATCTTCAGCAGCCGGTTGCCGCAGGCTCTGACGGCTATTGTCGCAGGAGCAGGACTGGCGGTGAGCGGTCTACAGATGCAGACGGTATTCCGCAATCCGCTGGCAGGACCCTCCGTACTCGGTATCTCCAACGGCTCGGCGCTGGGTGTAGCCTTCGTCGTGTTGCTATCAGGACGTTTAGGTGGTGTAGCGCTAAGCCGCCTGGGCTATCTGGGCGATGCCGCCATGAGTGTGGCAGCCATCGTCGGAGCATTGGCCGTCATGCTGCTCATCGTGTGGATTTCCCAAAAGGTGAAGGGCAACGTCACACTACTCATTATCGGCGTGATGATTGGTTACCTGGCCAATGCCATCATTGGTGTACTGAAATTCCTGTCGCCCGAAGAGGACGTGAAAGCCTTCGTGGTATGGGGATTGGGGTCGTTCTCGCGCGTCTCCGGCGACGAGATGGTGCTCTTCGTAGTACTGATGTGCATACTGTTGCCACTGGCCTTCCTGTTGGTCAAACCCATGAACCTGCTGCTGTTGGGTGAACGCTATGCTGCCAACCTGGGACTGAACATCCGTCGGGCCCGTATGCTGGTCATTGTCAGCTCGGGCGTACTTGTAGCTATTGTGACGGCCTATTGCGGACCTATTATGTTCATCGGACTGGCGGTGCCTCATCTGGCCCGGGCTATCTTCCGCACCAGCGACCACCGCATCCTGATGCCTGCCACAGCCCTGTGTGGTGCTGCCTTGGCACTCGTCTGCAACCTCATTGCACGTATGCCGGGCTTCGAGGGAGCCCTACCCGTCAACAGCGTCACAGCCCTCGTGGGTGCTCCCGTCATAGCTGCCGTCATCTTCGGACGCCGCAAGGACGAAATCGGAGAGTAATCCGTTTTTACCCTTTTACTTTTTTACCTTTTATAGATGGTTCCCTCATCATCTATCAACAGGATGGTGAGGGTGCCGTTGGGCAGAAGCGGCTGGCAATGTTCCGCACAATGGCGGATGATGGTTTGGGCGAAGGACTGAAGCTTTTCTGAGGGCAGTTTCTCCCAGATTTCGCGAGCCAGCGTGATGTCGCTGATGTCGACATCGCAACCGGCTTCCGCCAGCAGCTGCCGGATGAAGTCTTTATCCATCGTGGCCTTGCGGCTATGGGTGTCAAGATGTCCTGCAGCCAGTTTGACGGCTTTAC
>SUYI01000056.1 GCA_015060485.1 Prevotella sp.
TATCTCCTCAAGTGTTAAATAAATAGTTAAATATCAATCAATGTTTGGAATTTAGCATAGAATGCGGTTCTCATGATCCACTTTTTGCTCTGTAAATAACACCATAACTGATTCCCGTAATACGCGAGATTTGCCTAATGTTTGGTCCATATTCACATAATTGTTTTAAGATTGTATTGCGTTCTGATTTTGCTAGATTCTGTACTTCCGTCGGCAGTTGAAGACCAGATATTTCCGCTATCTTTCCTTTTATGTCATCGTCTGTAATTATCCCACCGATTCCATAATCAACATCTAATATGCTTTTGTCATCAACAGGCAATATGCATAGAATGTACAATGTGAGGGGAGAGAATGCCCTTGGTCATCGCATCGATTAACTAACGCATGAAGAATACTGAGGAACTGGATGTAGTCCTCATCGTCCTCAAAGATGTCCTGCTTGTTGATTCCACGAAGCATGACATGATAGATGCCGGTTGCACTTTGTAAGCGCTCTTGTCTTGGCATAATGTCGGCTAGTATTTTATTTACTGCGCAAAGATACAAAATCACAAGCAATTATTACACCTTGCAGCACGACTTTTAGGTATTATTAAAAGAGTGTGAAGGGAACGCCCGTCTTCCTGCGCCCTCAGAAACGATATATGAATCCGAAGGTCACGGCGCGGTTGTCGTAGGCACGGATGGATTGAAGTGATGTCATCTCCGGCAAGCCGGCCAGGTCGTGGAAGTCGGCACTGAGGGTACAATGGCGTCCCAGGTCCTTGCTGACCTTCACCGACGCATACAGATGGGCGGGAAGGTCGAAAAGCAGGTACTGCTGGCTGTTGTACAACAGGCGGGAACTGATGCGCAGGCCGCCACCCAGCACCAGCGTGGGCAGCAGACGGAGGCTGAAGAAGTTGTCGCTTCTGTCGATATCGTTTTCAGAACCCTTAACGCGCCCATGGTAGAAGTCGGCTCCTGCCGTCAGCCGCAGACAACCTTTGCGCCATGTGGCTGAAGCCCTTATGCCCGTGTACTGCTCGTCGGCCAAGATAGCGTCGGTCGACCACGAGTGTATCACGCTGCCGCTCACCGCAAGGTCGGCCTGTTGGTAGGCGTAGCGTGCCTCCGCCAGATAAACCATATTGGTCAGGATGTCGCTGTGATACTGCCTGTTCATGTTTTCGTCGTAGGTTATGAAGTTGTAGATGAGCGGTGTGATGTAGTCGTGGCTGAACATTCCCTGCACAAAGTGTCCCCCTGTTTTGTAGCCCGCACTGGCCAGATAGCTGTTCTCCGTGCGGTTGTTTCCCCATAGCGAGTTGTCGCTGGCGTTGTAGGGACGATGCCAGTAGTTGACGATTCTTAAACGGTCGCCAAGTGTCAGTACCCACGGGCCCTTGGTGTAGTCGAACTGAAGGTACAGATCGTTGAACAGCATTTGCTGGCGGTCGTAGCGAGTTGTCAGCAAGTTGTCGTAGTCAATTTCCCACCCGGCCAACATGGTCAGGGCGTTGTTCAGGAAGGGGATGGTGGCCTCCGTGATATAGTAGGTCAGGCAATCCTGCTGCTTGACATTTTCAACGTTCGTCTTCTGATATTCCACGCCACCCTCGGCCATCACTGTCGCTCCCCGGTCGTTCAGCGTCCGCGTATACTGTGCCACACCGCCCCAATAGCGATGCAATGCGGTGATGTCCGCGGCATCGTCATCAGTTGTATGCACCTTGTCGTCCAGGAAGTTCTGCGTCAGTTTAATCTTCAGGTCGTCGCGCTCGCTCAGCTTCCAGTCAATGTCCAGGTGTACGTTCTCGAGCCCCGCGCGCGTCGAGAGGCCGTCGCAGTCGGTGGGAGTACTCCGTCCGTACTTCAGGTTCGTCAGCGCATAGCCCCTGACGGTGACGTTGCCCGTTTGGGTGGCGATGTGGGCGAATGCATTGCCACAGCCGCGTGTGCTGCCTTCCAGCTGTAGCCTGCCCGACGTGCTGCCGTCCGGCTGTTCCTTCAGATAGATATCGATGATGCCGCCATGACCAGAACCGCCTGTTGATACTGCCGACGTCAAGTAAACCTGGATGGTATTGATGTCACTGGCCTTCAGGGTTTCCAACACCGTCTCGTAGTCCATCACCAGTGCGACATTGTCCACTCGGATTTCATAGTCCGCATTGAGCTGTTTGCCATTATCCGACAGCAACTCCGGACAAGTCTGCAACACGTCCATCAGTGTCAGCTCCTTGTCGGGCTTCATGGCGTCCACGTTGATCACGTAGCGGTCGCCACGATGTTCAATGATTTCCTGCCCTTCCTGTGCAGAAACAGGGGCAGCAAACAGCACCGAACACAGCATCCAAGTTGCCAGTCTCTTCATTATCATTAGTATTTCGGATGCAAATATACGAATAAAACATCAAATTCATGCCATCATTTAAATAAAAAATGAGAAAATTCGGACTTACGTTTGGTCGGTACGATTTTATATATTACCTTTGCAGTCGATAACGAACTACAATGATGAAAAAGATATTATTCTTATTGCTACTGCTGTGCTGTTACGGTTGCTCGGAGTCGACTACGGAGGTGAACGAGGACACCGCCCAGCAAGTGTACAACAATCTGAAAGGTACGTATGTAGGCTATGTTTTAGTTGATAACATTCCGCAAAAGATGTTCATTACTATCGCTAATAATCTGCAGGTGCGACAGCTCCCCTTGAAGCCTATACTAGAGCGTATTCTGACCGATGAGACGCAACTGACCGAGGCTCTTGCATTAGCGAATTATGCAGAATTAACTATTCCCTTGGAATCTATGCAACTATATGGCTCCGATGTATTACTACGTATGGAGGACACGAACCTGCAAGTTGCTGTAACAATAGAAGGGATAACCTATCAGATTAATGCACTCTTTTCAGCGTTGGCCCACATAGAGACTAATACCGATATACTTACCTTGGAAATGGATGTTACCGAACTTCTTTGTAACGGCCAATCATATGATTTAAATAACAACAGAATAAGCTACTACGTGGATATTGCTAACAAACAAAAAGAAGAATAAGTAATCATGAAAAGAATCTTTATTCTGTCGGCATTGTTGCTGACAATGGTGTTGAGCGCCGGTGCCCAGCGCAAGATGGATCAGCTGGACCGCGGTCTGGTGGCCATCAAGACTACTGACGGCGTATATTGTTCCTGGCGCATCATGGGCGAGGAATACTATGACGTGACGTACAACCTGTACCGCGACGGCGTGAAGGTTGCCGAGAACCTCACCGTGTCGAACTATGCGGATGCTGCCGGTTCGGAAAACAGCAAATATGCCGTGCGCGCCGTCGTTCGCGGCGTGGAGCAGGAAGCCGGCAAGGAAGCCACGGTGTGGACGACCAACTACATGGAGATTACGCCCCCGCACCACCCGTCTATCACGTCGACGCTGGTGCCCAACGATGCCTGTTGTGCAGATGTCGATGGCGACGGTGAACTGGAGATTCTGATGAAGTTCGACAATCAGGAAGAAATCAGCAGTCTCTTCCCTAAAGAAGGCCATAACGGAGAGTATTCCATCTTCGAAGTGTTCAAGATGGACGGTACTTTGCTGTGGTGGGTGAACTGCGGTCCGAACATGGGCGACTTCCAGAACAACGAGCAGAACATAGTGGCCTACGACTGGGATCAGGACGGCAAGGCAGAGGCCGTCATGCGTCTGGAAGAGGGGTCGGTCATTCACATGAAAGACGGAAGCACCTATACCATCGGTGCCGACGGACAGAACGGAACGGCATGGACGAACTATCGCACCCCCAAGGTTGAGGGCGGCGTGGAGTGGTTTACCCACTATGGAAACGAATTCCTTGTCTATTGTAATGGCGAGACAGGTGTACCCTACCAGGTGATGGAATACCCGCTGAAGCGACTGGAGGATGGAGAGACCGACCTGAACGCGGCATGGGGCGACGGCTACGGACACCGCTCGACAAAGCACTTCTTTGGTGCTCCCTGTCTGGACGGCCGTAAGGCCAGCATCTTTCTGGCCCGTGGTATCTATACTCGCCACAAGATGATTGCCTACGATGTAAATCCCACTACCCATGAACTGACGGAACGCTGGCGCTGGTCGAATAATACTGCCGGCAGCCCCTGGTACGGACAGGGATACCATAACTATGCCGTGGCTGATGTCGACTGGGACGGAAGGGACGAAATCTGCTTCGGCTCGATGGTCATCGACGACAACGGAAAGGGACTGTCGACGACCGGACTGGGACACGGCGATGCCCAGCACCACGGCGACTTCAACCCCTATATCCACGGACATGAGATTTATGCCTGCAACGAGGATGCTCCCGACAACAACTATCGCGACGCCACCACGTCGAAGATTTACTATCGGCAGACCAGCAACAACGACGACGGACGTGCCATGATGGGCAACTTCAGCAACCTCTATCCAGGCTGTCTCGGTCGTTCGGGACATGATACCGCCATCAGCAGTGTGACCAACGATCATATTCCTTCAGATATCGCCTTTGACGTCAATTTTCGCATCTACTGGGATGGCGACCTGTTAGAGGAAACTCTCAATGGTACAGGCACCCGCAATACGGCTGGTCGCATCTATAAACCCAGCACGGATAGCGTTATTGAGACGCTGACAGGCTCGCTGACCAACAATGACACTAAAGCCACTCCCTGTTATCAGGGTGACTTGTTTGGTGACTGGCGCGAGGAGGTCATGATGCGAACAGCCGACAACAAAATACGTATCTACACCACCACCATCCCGACGGAATGGCGCAACTACACGCTGTGGCACGACCACCAGTACCGTCAGGCGATGGTCTGGCAGATGTGCGGCTACAACCAGCCCCCACACACCAGCTACTTCCTGGGTGAGCTGGAGGGTATCACGCAGGCGCCACCGGCTCTGACCATGACAGGACGTACGGAGGTAAAAGACGGCGAGACGATCGGTACCTCTCTGAACAATCAGCACGTAATGGTGGCAGAAACCAAAAATGCGAGTGCACAGGTGCAGGAAGGCTGTGCGCCCTATATCTTGACCGTCAACACTCCGAGCCATATCATCGGACACGATAACAACAACTATATAGAGCAAGTCTATTACACCCACACATTGACAGGTGGAGCATTTACAGGCGGCATGCGTCTGATAAAACAGGGCGACGGCATTTTGGAATTGCCGAACGTGGTAGAAAAGTACACTGGTAATACCGATATATGGGCAGGTACGCTGCGTTTTGACGGAACGATGGAAAACAGTACGCTGTGGCTGAATCGTCACACCAACCTGATTTCAGACGGTGGTAATTTCAAGGGAGGCATCAAGGCCGACTATAACGCCACCATCTATCCTGGTGGCAAAAACAAGACAGGAACGCTGACTACTACAACGCTGGCATTGGGTTTTGGCTCGCGCATCGTACTCGACGTGAACAACGACGGCACTGCCGACCAGGTGACTACCACCAAACTGACCATCGAAAAGAAAGACTGGCAGTATGGTCCGCAGTATGACGCCCCTGTGCTCCAGATCGTTCAAAGCGATTTGGCTCCCGGCAATTACGTGCTGATGAATATCACCCAACTGGAAGGCAGCATCAGTGATGTGATTGTTGAAGGCATGTCGGGTAAGAAGTATACGCTCACCTTCGAGAACGGAAAGGTCATGCTTAACGTCATTGCCCTTCGCAATCCCACCGATGTGACATGGGATGGCGGTACAGATGGCATTTGGGACTTTGCCGATACCCAGAACTTCCTGTCGGCAAGTGGTCAGAAGGATTTCTTTGTCACTGGTGACGCAGTGACCTTCAACGATCAGGCCACCAACACCACCATTAAGATAGAGGGCGAAGTGAAGCCTGGCAGCGTTACGTTCGACAACAGCAGCAAGGACTTCACCGTCGAGGGCACGGGAAGCATCATCGGTGATGGTACGCTGACCAAAAAGGGCACGGGCAAAGTGACTATCAACAACGTGAACAAATTCACGGGTGGAACAATCATTGAGGACGGCAAAGTCATTGTCAGCTTGCTGGCTAACAGCGACGGTGTGGCATATGGCGCCTTGGGCGGCACGTCAAACAAAATCACCCTTGCTGGCGGAACACTGGCGACAGCTCAAAACATAGTGTCAACACAGCCTGTTTCCATAGGTGAAGGCAATGGAACCATCGAAGTGGCAACGAACAGCAAACTGACCTTGAACGGAGCTGTCAATGGTCGTGAGCTGACAAAGACAGGTGCTGGGACACTGGAACTGAACGGCACAGCTGGCTATACGACACTTCATGTGAACCAAGGCACCGTACTGATGGGTGAAAATAACGGTGGCGTGCATCAATACCCTGCGACTGTGGTGCTGAATGGTGGTACCATCAAGGACCCCGATAATATCTATTCTTATTCTACGAATAAAGCCAATGTCGTAGTGCCGGAAGGAAAAACCGGCACATGGACGCTGGATGCTCGCTGTGACTACAAGGGCAAGTTGACCGGTGCCGGAACGCTGACCGTCAACGTAACCAGCGTACGCAGCAACATGCAGGGCAACTGGAGCGAGTTCGAGGGTACCATCAACTTCAAGAATACAAAAACCGGATCCTATGACCCATTGCTACAGTGGAACAACTCGTACGGCTTGGGCAAGGCCACCGTTACGGGAACATTCGACAACAACGGCAAGAACGTAGCTATCGGAACCATTCAGGGCAATGCCACCCTCACGGGTAGTGGCACCTATACCGCCAACGACCTCAGCCTGAAGGTGACACGTGGACGTGGAAGCAATACGAATACCACGATCAGCGTAGCCGGTACGTTGTCAGTTACCGGCAGCATCAATGTCACGTGGTCAGGCACACAACCTAAACTGGGAGAGACCGTTACGCTGTGGAATGTGGGAAGGCTTAGTGTATCGGACAATGTTGTGCTGAATCTCCCCACCCTGTCGGAAGGGCTTTATTGGGACACCAGTGACCTGCTGAAGGCAGAGGGTGTGCTGCGCGTTACTGACCAACCGACAGACATCAGCGTGCTGATGTCAAATGAGAAAGGAGAAATGAAAAATGAGAAATGGTACTCGCTTGACGGTCGCCGCCTCAATGGCAAACCGACTACCAAAGGTATCTACGTCAAGAATGGAAAGAAGGTCGTGATTAAGTGAGAGAAATGAGAGCTCGCTCGCATTTTCGAACGTGAACGAGCTCGAACGAAGATCAAGATTGTAATTAAGTAAGTATACCAACATGAAACGACTATTAACTCTTTTGCTGTGCGCTGTCACATTGACAGGCTATGCACAGAAACCCAGCGACACACCGGCGAGCCAGATGGAAAAACTGGACCGCGGGCTGGTAGTAATGATCTATCCTGACGGCAGAGGCACAAAATGCTTTGCCAGTTGGCGACTGCTTGGAACGGACGACAAAAACACGACATTTGCCCTGCTGAAGAATGGTGAGGTGTTGCAGGACAACATCTATAAAACCACCTGCGTCAGCGGTTTCAGCGCCACAAAGACGGATAAATTCCAAGTGGTAACTTACCAGAACGGCAACGTGGCGGAAACCTCCGCAGAGGTAACGCCTTGGTCGAAGTATTATCTGGAAGTGAAGCTGGACAAGCCCGCCGATGGGGCATTGGGAGGAACTTATTCTCCCAACGACTGCTCAGTAGGCGACGTAGACGGTGACGGGCAGTATGAGATATTCGTCAAATGGGATCCTTCGAACTCGAAGGACAACTCACAGAATGACAAGACAGACAACGTTTTTCTGGATTGTTACAAACTCGACGGCACTAAACTGTGGCGCATCGATTTGGGAGTCAACATCCGTGCCGGTGCACATTATACGCAATTCATGGTCTACGACTTCGACGGTGACGGTAAGGCTGAGCTGATGTGCAAGACGGCGCCAGGCTCGAAGGACGGACCGGGCAATTACGTCAACCAAGCCGCTACTGATGACCTTATCAAAGTTGCTGATAATACCAAAGACTGGCGTTCCTCTGCCGGACGTATCAACGGCGGACAGGAATACTTGACGGTGTTCAACGGACTGACGGGTGAGGCCGTCCATACGATTGCCTACTATCCCAACCGCAATGCGAAAGCCGAGCTGAGCGAGGCGGAGGGAACCTTCAACTGGGACGACCGCAGCGGCAAGACCGACAAGGGCAGCTACGGAAACCGCGGTGAGCGCTATCTGGCTGCCGTGGCCTATCTGAGCGGTCCCGAGGCTAATCCCAGCGCCGTATTCACCCGAGGATACTACACCTATGCCTACCTCTGGGCGGTAGACTTCGACGGCAAGCAGTTGAAGACGCGCTGGCTGCACAGCTCCGATAAGAAGGACACCTACCGACTGATGGATGCCAACGGTCAGGAAGAGACGCTGCAGGGCACCATCTGCACCTCAGGACTCGGCCGTTATACCATGTATGCCAATGGCAACCACAACCTCTCGGTAGGCGATGTCGACGGTGACGGCAAAGACGAAATCCTCTGGGGTTCAGCAGCACTGGACGACGACGGAAAGATGCTCTACAGCGTCGGTTTCGGTCACGGCGATGCCATCCATCTGGGTGATCTGAATCCGGACCGCCCGGGACTGGAGCTGTTTGATGTACACGAGGAGAAAGGCCGCTATCCTTGGGATTTACATGATGCAGCTACAGGTGAAATATTATGGCAAGGCGGACAGCATGGTGTAGATAACGGACGCGGATTGGCTGCGGATATCGTAGAATCGTCACGCGGTTATGAGTTCTGGTCTGCCTATGGTGGTTTCGACGACAATCCGAACTATGATGCCAATTCAACGGATTCCGACAAGCAAGCCTATAGAAATCAGAATCCTTTCAATGTCATCAGCGGCTTGCAGGCCGGTAACAAGAAGCCCTCTATGAACTTTCGCATCTACTGGGACGGTGACGCGCAGGATGAACTGCTTGATGGTACCACCATCGCAAAATACAATAAGGACAGTGATGCCACCACGCTGGGTGTCGGCTCGTCGAGCATCACTGGACAATCGAACAACAGCACCAAGGCAACTCCGAATTTGTCGGCTGACATCTTCGGCGACTGGCGCGAAGAACTGATTCTCAGAAACTCGTCGAACGACGCGCTGAACATCTTCTCGACAGTCATTCCCACCGACTACCGTGTGCCTACACTGATGCACGACCACACCTACCGCATGGCTATTGCCTGGCAGAATGTGGCATACAACCAGCCGCCCCATTTGGGCTATTACCTGCCTGACTTCATCGATTCCTTCCAGGCCAACGACCCGACGGGAATCCAGACGATGTCTGATGTCACAGGTAAGATGTCAGAGGTATGGCACGCCCTCGACGGTCGCCGTCTCAGCAGCAAACCAACCACCAAGGGCGTCTACATCCAAAACGGCAAAAAATTCATCATCCGATAAAAAAGAAAGGTCTGCTTGAAAGCAGACCTTTTTCGTTGTTTCATACTTCATTGTTTACCTCCTACTCAAAGTCTCGACGATGCGAGCCATCTGGTTAGGGATGCGGATCTGCTGAGGGCATTTCGGCAGGCACGCCTCACAGTCGGTGCACTGATTGGCCCATTTCGACTTGTCGGGCAGCGCCTCAAGCAGTCCGTCGGAAAACTGCTGCTTGCGAGCCATATAGTCAGCCGAAGTCTTGTCGGGCAATGGGAGAATCTGCTTGTCGACAGCATCATTATAATAAGCGAAGTTTCCTGGAATATCGACGCCAAAAGGACAAGGCATACAATAGCTGCACGTGGTACACGGTATCGTAGGGAAGCCTGCCATGATATCGGCAATTTCCGCCAACAGCACATTCTCTGCCTCGGTACAGGGTTCCAGTGGCGAGAAGGTACGGATATTCTCTTCCATGTGTTCCATCTGGTTGACGCCACTCAGCGTAGTTAGGATGTTCGGATGCGAGGCCACCCAACGGAATGCCCATGAGGCGGGTGTGTCGTCGGGGCGTACTGCCTTCAGTCGTGCCATCAGCTCGTCATTCATCCTACCCAACGCACCTCCACGCAAGGGTTCCATAATAACGGCCTGCACACCGGTTTTCTCCAGCTTGTCGTACAGATATTCCGCGTCGGCATCGCGCCGCCAGCCCTTTTTGTTCAGCGAGGCATGGCGCCAGTCCAGATAGTTCATCTGTATCTGCGCAAAGTCCCAGTGGTATTCATCCTGACGGTCGAGCAGCCAGTCGAAGGCACTCACATCGCCATGATACGAGAAACCCAGATGCCGGATGCGGCCGGCCTCGCGTTCCTTGAGCAGGAAATCAAGAAGACCATTATCAAGGAATCGGCCCTTCAGACCATCGACACCGCCTCCGCCAATGCTATGCAACAAATAATAGTCAATATAGTCGACACGCAGACGTTCGAAGGATCGTTCATACATTTCCTTAGCAGCGTCGAAATCCCACAGTCGCTGATTCTGGTTCGACATCTTTGTGGCTATGTAGTACTTCTCCCGTGGGTGACGACTCAGCGCACGGCCCGTCTGGTCTTCGTTCCTACCGCCCTTATACATGGGAGCGGTATCAAAATAGTTCACCCCATGAGCAATGGCATAGTCCACCAGACGGTCCACATCCTCCTGGTCGTCAGGAAGACGCATCATACCAAAGCCCAGCAAGGAAATCTTCTCGCCAGAGCCGTGCTGCACACGATAGGTCATCCTCACCTGATCGTTACCGCCCACCACATCATCGGGCTTCCTGTTGCCTGCCAACACGTTCAGCGGTTCCAAAGCCATCATTGCCAGGGCCGAACCAGCCCCCACGCCCAACCGTTGAAGAAACTGGCGTCGGTTCATGTCCGTCTGTTCTTTTTTCATAAAGTCGTTGTTTTTAGTTATTCCTGTGTTGTAGAAATCTGTCAGCTATTACGCTTTTTCAAATAAATCATAACACCGGCGACTACCAGTATTACGACAGCTGCAATGTGTAACCAATCCATAGCGTTATTGATTTTTCAGTTGTTCCAAAGCACGACAAAGTTGATCAGGACACGAAGTACCTTTATAACCACAGCGAATACCGTCAAGGCGTGAAATAACATCGTCAATCTTCTGGCCACAAACCAGTTTGCTAATACCCTGAAGATTGCCGTTACACCCACCAACAAAGAATACCTGCTGGATGACATCATTCTCATCGGCTGTCACATCAATTAAACGTGAACAAGTGCCATGAGTTTCATACTGAACGTGTTTTGTTTTCATAAGCAATTCATTGTTTCGTCTGCAAAGATAAACATTTTATTCCTAATATCAGCATAAAAGATGCGGAAAGTGGAAACACTACCGACAAAATAAGCCACATCTGCACGTCACTCACCCGTCCCTGTGACATAAGGACAAGCGCTTTGCCATCTCGTTGAGAGCCATAAAGCGATAGCGCTGAGAGGTTACTTGAATTGGCGTATAGCAGTAATGCCGTTCTTCTGCCTTACGACGCAATGTCTCTTCGACAGCCTTTTGTATTGAAGCATCGAGGAACGACTCTTCGGTGGGCTCCAACAGCAATAGCTGACCTTTCGAACACGCTTCGAAATAAACTCCCCCCGGTTTGTAGTAACACTCATTGGGGTGTCCTTCCTTGGGGAAACCATCGTTGAGAAGAACTACCAGTGGATAGCCTTGCTCGCGCAAAGAACGAGCGATAATTTGTTCGCCCTTGCTGATAGCCGCAGTATAGGTGACCTCCCCGTTATGCGCTACAGCTAGCACCGAACGTAGTTGATCTTCTATTTGCTCGTTGGTGGCATTGCGTGACATTTCCACAGTTTGACAATCGGGCCAGTTGAGGAAGAAATGATTGCCCATCGAGGTAAACGACAAGCCAGCGGCCTCCGTCCGTCTGTGTAGCCTGAAAAGGTCGGGGTTGTGACTCTTCAGCCAAAGACGGCGCGGATTATCCTTCACATAGTCAATCATCCTGCGCAACTGTCCGGGGGCATGAAGGATGCGCTCGTGATAATAGGCGGCATCTTGTTGCCATATACTCCCCCTACCCGCAAAAATACGGGCAAACTGCACGGTTGCCTTTCCGTCCACTCCAGCGCCCCCCACCTGACAATCTCCGTGCACTCCAACACCCCCTGTCTGACAATCTCCGTGCACTTCAGCGGCGTTCTTGCCACTGCAATAAAATTCCTCCTTATAAACCTTAGTACAGCCGCTTTTAAATCCTCGCACCACCGCCCCAATGCTTTGCGGGAGCGGTTCCAGAACCTGGATTACCAGATGCACGTGGTCAGGCATAACCACCTGTGCCAACACTTTCAGGGCATACCCTTTTCCTTTGTAGAACTGCGCAAGTCCACTGAGCATCTTACACACACAACGCCCGAAAGCGTTTAGCCTGACAAAAGCCGTTTCAGCACTCTCACCCTCGAGCGTTCCAAACAGCGGATAACGTCCCTCCACAGGTAACGTGAAGTGATAGATGGCACGGCCTCGGTAGTCCCATCCCTTTTCACGATGGTGCCGCATGGGGTCAACTGGCCTCCATTGCCTCTCTCCTTTGTCGATTGCCTGTGCCATATATCATTATAACGTTTATATCCTTTATTTTATTGTTCATCTGTCTGATTATCCCCCGTGCATTTCAGCACCCTCTGTCTGACAATCTCCGTGCATTTCAGCAACGCCTGTCTGATTATCCCCCGTGCATTTCAGCGGCGTTCTCGCCGCTGTAATCCCCGTGCACTTCAATGTCCTCCACATTCCAGGCACTCAATTACTTCCCCCGACATAATCACATCATACCCCTTAGGATTTCCCACTACGATATATCCGCAACACTTACACGTGTATTCAAATAATCTTCCCATATACTAATTTTATATTCTACATCAAACCACAACCGTAGTGCCGCTGTGCCTCCTGCATAAACACCAGGTCGTAACCCATCTTCTGGAGGTAGCGTCCAATCCTGACACTGCCACCGCCACCGGGACCGTCAGCGTTCACCTTAGCGACTAAAATCTTCTGAGGCAGGCCGTCAACGTTCAGAGTCGCTATGCTGAACGTTCCTGTCTCCTGTGCATGGCCTGTCATCAAGCCCGCCAGCCAAATGGCTGACATCATCAGTAGTTTCTTCTGTTTCATAATCTAATTCTCTTTCCATCAATCGAGTAGACGGAACCGTCTGGATTGACAATATAGATATTTCCATTAATGTTTACCTTCAAAAAACTCTCGGAACGGATGTCCCGAAGAATCATTGGGACGAGCGTCGGTATGTCCTTCTCGTCGAAGTAATACACATCCACGTCGGCATGAGAATTCCACCACCGCAGGTATATCTCCAGTTCTGGAATGGTTTCGCCCTCAACAGCCCTGCGGAAACAATAGATGCCGTTCCTGCTCTCAAAGCGGAAGATGGTTTCGGCATCTTCTGCCGTCACCTCAAAGCCCTGCGAGACACGCAGCAGATTATTGGTGCCGATATGCGGATCGTCGTTTCGGGTCAGGGGGATGTTGTAAATGGCACCAGGTTCTGTGGTATGGGCAATGATAGGATCGCCCATGGGTATCTCCTCAATAGGTACGAGGGTTACCAGCGACTCTTCGCCTTTCATGCCGTCACGCCCTCTTACGCCGACTACTTCGTATGCCTTGACATTAATCAGACCAAGACCGTCGAAGTCGATAGCACTCTTGGTGAGATAAGGCATGTAACTGTCACCGGCGGGGAAGGCTATGGTCTCACAAAGTTCGCCCGACACCGTGATGGGGAAGCCCAGACGATAGTTGGCTGCTTTGCCGTAGACATACACCTTCAGCGTCACTTTATTATACATATACAGCTCCGTCTGCTTGCTGGCAGCGGTACTCAACAGGGTGTCACACGACAGCGAATCGGTCTTCTGACCAGTAAACAAGGTATCTATCCGCACGGTTGTCGCATCTGCCGGATCAGGTGTCTTACCACCAATAAGAACCAGTTCCACCTTGGTATCTGTTCCTGCATCAATCGGCATGATAGGAACGCTGACAATCATGGGTTTGAAGGAGAAGCCCTTCTCAATGTCAAAGGTCATGGTCAGGCATTTTGCCTCATCCTTTGTCGCCGTCATCTCTATCATCGAAGAGAGACTATCGGCGGCACTGGGGGGGATGACCAGTCCTCCGCCGTTGATGATGTCGGTCATGTTATGCAACAAAGCGCCAGACTCTCCCGTCTTCTCGCGAGTTCCTAATGCCGACTCGGCCACGTTCCAGTCGGGTGTCCACGATAGGATGTTGTCGCCACCAGGATAACTGGCTGAGATAGACACGAGTTGCAGGTCTTCTCCAATCTCAATGGCGATGGAATCGGTGGATGAGTTATAGTATGCCAGCGTAGCAGTGAAGTTGTTACCTTCCTTACCTTTTACGAAATCAGTCTCACCGGCAATCGTAACATTGTTAATCTCATTCTCAGCTACCAGTTTATAGTTAGCGCCATAACGGGAAGGAACGGTGAAACGGGTACCCTTGGCGACCTGTGCACAAGTGGCGTTCGGACGGTTATTGTCTATCATGCCATTCGTGGCGTCACACTTCATGTTCACATCAATATAGTAACTGTTGAAGAGCGTCGGCTTCACATAACAACAGATAGCGCCTTCGCCTCCGAAGTTACGGAACAAGGGGCTGAGGGTGTCGGGCTGTTCAAAGAGCCATGTTACCGTCACCGTGGCATCACCAAGGTCCTCCTCGTTGAAGACATAGGTAGGCGTCAGGACGATATCTGCCGTCAGCGTATCACAGGTAACTACCTTCGGGTCGAGTGGAAGATTGTCTACCAGATAGGTCTTGCCGTTGTCTCCCGTCCACTGGCTCACACTGTGAGCGAAGTTGTCCTGTACGTAATTCGTGGTGGTAGAAGTTCTGCGTAAGCCAGATGGTACCATCATCATGAGCATATTTCACAAATGGCGTACCCGCGAAGATGAACTTGAAGTTCTGCTTCACCGGTTCTTCTTGCACTATTGTGGCGGCACAGAGTCCCATACTATACAGGCACATCAGTGTCAATAAAAGTAAAACTTTTCTTTTCATACTAATTATCTTCTTGTGTTGTGATATCATTTTTCTTAATCAATCTTTTCAATGAACTGTCCGTGTGGATTGAAGCGTACATCCTCGTCGTTCGAGAGTTCTATCTTGAAACCATAGGGCTTCTTGCTGAGTTTCGTGATTACGTCTTCAGGATAATTCGTCTTCACATACTCGATGATGGGCTTGGGAATGAGCGTAGCAGGAACGCCCGTCTTGTTGCGCCCTACCCTTTTCCATTCTCCTTGCAAGTCGAACTCTATCTTTGTTCCGTCGTTGAGCAGCACACTGTATTCCATTCCGTTATCGTCGTCTTCATCCATCTCCGCAAGGACGACCGTTGAGTTGGGAAAATATTTGTCAATAAACGTCTTCGATTGTGGAGGAATCTTCTCGTCCACACAGGCCGTCGTCAGTAACAACGTCAGGCACCAGAGTGCCGCTATCCGTATTTTTTTTCTCATCATTTTACTTTACTTAATACATCTGTAATTCTGTCGGCGTTCATGCTGCGGGCACTTGCGTCGAAGATTTCCTTGTAGCGGCCTCCCTGCCGATAAACCTCGTCGGGTTTTCCACTCTCAACGATACGTCCCTGCTCCAATACGTAAATATTGTCTGCATCGATAATCTGTCCGATGTTATGAGAGATGATAACCACCGTGCGGTTGCGCTTGATGGCATCAATGCTGGCCTTGATCTGCTCGGTGGCAATGGCGTCGAGGCTGGCCGTAGGTTCATCGAGGATAATGATTGACGGGTTCTTGATGAACATGCGGGCGATGGCCACACGCTGCTGCTGACCACCACTGAGGCGCAGTGCACTACTTTGGAATCCGTCGGGCAACTGCATCACCTGGTCGTAGAGGAAGGCCTTGCGCGCTGCCTCCACCACTTCGTCGTGGGTGGCCTGCGGATTGCCGTAGCGGATGTTCTCCTCAATAGTTCCGTCGAAAATGTGGTTCTTCTGCATCACCAGTCCCACGTGGTCGCGCAGCCAGCGGGTGTCCCACTGCTGGAGCGGTATGCCGTCGAGCATAATACTACCGCTGTCGGCATGATAGAACTTGTCCAGCAGGTTGACGATGGTGCTCTTACCGGCTCCGCTGAGACCTACCAGCGCCGTAATCTTGTCGAGTTCAATCGTCATCGACACGTCGTGCAGGGCCTTGACACCATTGGGATAGGTAAAGTCTACATGCTGTAATTCGAAGCGCCCCTTTACCTCATTAGGGCGGTAGTCGCCCGTATCCTCCACCTGTTCCTCGCCTTCCAGCAGCTCAAAGAGTCTCTCGGAGTAGATCAGCGCATCGTTCAGGTCATCATAGATGCGGTGTAGCTGGCGGATAGGCGCGCTGACGTTGGCAAAGAGCATGACATGATACATAATCTTACCGATGGTCATGCCTGGATAGTCGACAAGTACGAGCCAGGCTGTCAAGATGATGACAAGCACGGTGCCTATCTGTTCCAGGAAGCCCTTCAGACCCGTATAGAAATAGCTCTGCTTGCGTGTCGACAATTGCAAGTTGGTCACGTCATCCTGCACAGCGCCCAAACGCTGGTCTTCGATTTCCTGACGATTGAATGACTTGACGACGCCTATGCTTTCTATGATGTTTAGAATGGTCTGGCTGACAGCTTGCTGACCATCAAAGATGCCGCGGCGTCCAGCCCGCATGCGCACCGCCTGGATATAGGTAACATAGAAGTAGACGGGAACGATGAGCAGGGCCACCAGTCCTACATAGGCGTTGGCCAAGAACATGAGGATGAGCGCCAGCACGGCACTTGTAAACAGCGGCAGGATGTCGATAAAGAGGCTATTAACGGCACGGCTCGTGCTTAACACACCCTTGTCGATGCGCGACTGCAGACGACCAGCCTCGTTGCCTGAAGTGGTGAAGAATGCCATGCGGAAAGTTTGCATGCGGTGTACCACCTGCAACGACAGGTCGCGACTCACCAAGATGCGCATACGCTCACCATAGTAGCGGCGGAAGAAGTTGACCACGGCGGCCAGCAGCTCCTTGCCCAGCAGCACGCCACTCACCACTGCAATCACACTAATGGCTGACGCCCAAACCAGCTTAGGCTGTTGGTCGAGGATATTGATGGCATCTACGGCACGGTCCAGCACAATGGCATTAACCTGTGCCAGCAGCGCCCCAATAAAGGTCAGCGCCAGTGTTATCACCACCAGCCAGCGGTAGGGCCTTACTATCCGCAGGATGTAATATATCAACTTACCTATGCCCATTGCTTATCTTTTATTTCTGCGAGCATGCGAATGATAATGGATGCTTGCATCATTTTAGCGTTTCTAGTTTATTATGGTGCATAAGATAAACATTTCTATTGGAAAAACAATATTTTTCCATGAAAGAATCATAAAATCCAAAGAAAAAAAGAAGAAAGCCCTCTCATCATTGCTGACGAAAGGGCTTCTCTTGAGAAAAAGTGGCGGCCTCCTACTCTCCCGCATTGCATTGCAGTACCATCGGCGCAGGCGGGCTTAACTTCTCTGTTC
>SUYI01000057.1 GCA_015060485.1 Prevotella sp.
GGGCTGGCCCATTCAGGATGGTTGGGGCTGTCGGGATACTTCTGGCTCTCGAGACAGATGCTGACGTGCTGGGGATACTTCTTGCCGAGCTTGCGGACGATGTTCTCCTCGCCGCCGACACCTTGGAAGTTACCGCTGTAGACCTGTACGCCGGGCTCGTTGGTATACATCTCCATGAAGATGCCCGTCTGGGGACTGTCGAGTGAAGCGCAAACCTGCGTGTCGTCGCCATTGGTGTTCAGGCACCAGTTGTGGTCGTAGCCATGTGCGTTCTTAATCTGATAGTACTCAGAGTGGATGCTGTCGCCTACAGCGTGAGGGGTGCGGAAGTCCATGGGAGTGCCCTCAACAGGGAGCACCTTGCCAGTGGGCATATAGCTCTCGTCACTCTCGGTGAAGTTGTCGGCATTGACATACAGTACCTGGTCGTATGCGGCATTCTCCAAATCACCACTCAGGTTATAGTAGTTGTGATTCGTCTGGTTGATGATGGTGGGCTTGTCAGTGGTAGCCTCCCAAACGATATCGAGCACGTTGTCGGCAGTGACCTTATAGGTCGTCGTAGCCACTACGTTGCCGGGGAATCCGTTCTCACCGTCGGCAGCCTTAATCTGAAGCTTAATGAGCGAGTCGTTCACTTCGACGACGTCGTACACTTGGTTCATCCAACCAGTGGCACCACCGCCATGCAGGCAATGGTCACGTCCGTCGTGCTTGTCGTTCTGACGCAACTGGTACGTCGAGTCGTTTAGGGTAAATTTACCCATGTTGATGCGGTTGGCATAGCGACCTACTGAGGAGCCGTAGTCGGTGGGAGTGTTCAGCGTGTCGGCATACTGGGCGATGTTGTCGAAGCCCAGCACGACATCAGTGGGTTTGCCGTCCTTGTCGGGTACCACGAGCGAAACCACGCGTCCACCATAGTTGGTGATGCACACCTCCATGCCGTTCGCATTCTTCAGCGTGTACAGCTTCACGGGTTTCTCGTTGATGATAGTGTCGAACTTGGCAGCGTCAAGACCCGATACCGTCAGCGCCTTCTGTTCGCCAGAGGCACAAGCTGTGAACAGGGCTGCTGCCACTGCCATTCCTGCCAATACAAATGATGATTTTTTCATTTTGATGAATAGTTTTTAGGTTACACTTATTTGAATTTGGGTGTAAAATTACTACTTTATTTTCATATAGCCATAAAAAATACAGGGAATTTTGTTCCCTAGTGTCACTTTTACACTTTTTTAAGAGTTCGCTTCCCTCCGTTCACCACTCACTAAGCTCCACTCGCCTGTCAACTGAAACAAGCGAAACTTGCGAAAGATAATTAAAAGTACAAATAAATTTGGTGTTTTGCTCTTTTTTTCGTACCTTCGCCCCCGATTTTTATAAGTTAACCCCTCGTCGGTGTTTCGAGCAAGCACCGAGCGGACAGACAAGACGACGGCTCTCGGGTTAGGGCTGGCATAGTACGCAAGGGATATGTATAACATTTAAAACTTTTGCAATTATGGCAGAAATGAATTTTGGTGGCGTGATTGAGACTGTAGTCACCAGCAAAGAGTTCTCTTTGGAGAAAGCACGTGAGGTATTGAAAGATGAAGTAATCGCCGTCATCGGTTACGGTGTGCAGGGTCCTGGACAGGCTTGCAACCTGCGCGACAACGGCTTCAACGTCATCGTTGGCCAGCGTCAGGGCAAGACCTACGACAAGGCTGTAGCTGACGGCTGGGTTCCCGGCAAGACGCTGTTTTCGATTGAGGAGGCAGCCGAGAAGGGTACCATCCTCTGCATGTTGCTCTCGGATGCTGGTCAGATGCAGCAGTGGCCGACTATCAAGCAATACCTGAAGCCTGGTAAGACTTTGTATTATTCACATGGTTTCGCCATCAACTGGAGCGACCGCACAGGTGTGGTTCCCCCGAAGGATGTCGACGTCATCATGGTAGCTCCGAAGGGTTCTGGTACCAGCCTCCGCACCATGTTCTGCGAGGGTCGCGGCCTGAACTGCTCGTATGCCGTCTATCAGGATGCTACGGGTAAGGCTAAGGAGAAGACTTTGGCCTTCGGTATCGGTATCGGTGCCGGTTATATGTTTGAGACGACCTTCCAGCGTGAGGCTACATCTGACCTGACAGGTGAGCGTGGTTCACTGATGGGTGCCATCCAGGGCTTGCTGCTGGCACAGTATGAGGTGTTGCGCGAAAATGGGCACTCTCCCTCGGAGGCTTTCAACGAGACCGTTGAGGAGCTGACTCAGAGTCTTGGTCCGTTGTTTGGTGCAAAGGGTATGGACTGGATGTATGCCAACTGTTCGACTACTGCACAGCGTGGTGCACTGGATTGGGCTCCCCGTTTCCACGACGCCATCAAGCCCGTGATGCAGTGGTTGTACTACTCAGTGAAGACTGGTAACGAGGCTCAGATTACCATCGATGCCAATTCGAAGCCCGACTATCGTGCCGGACTGGAGAAGGAACTCGAGGCTATGCGCAACCAGGAGATGTGGCGTGCTGGTGAGACCGTGCGTAAGCTGCGCCCTGAATATCAGGAGGACTAAACGATGTCTGGCGTCAGATATCTGATGGCAGATTCTAATGTTTTGAGGGCGTGTCATTCATCTTGACACGCCCTCAACCTGTTAATAACCAGCTTTTTGAGAAATATGGAAAACAGAGGAGCATTTAGTAGCAAGCTTGCCATCGTTCTGGCTACGGCAGGTTCGGCAATAGGCTTAGGAAACATCTGGCGCTTCCCATTTATAACGGGACAGAACGGTGGTGCAGCTTTCATCATCATCTATCTGGTTTGTGTACTGTTCTTGGGCATACCAGGTATGATCAGTGAATTTATTGTGGGCCGACGTGCCCATACAAATGCTGCGCGCGCATACGCCCAATTAGGTCGCAAGAATTGGCGTTTTGTAGGCTACCTAGGTATTCTAACTTCTACAATCATCCTCGGCTTTTATGCCGTAGTGGCCGGCTGGTGCCTGCAATATCTGTTTGCAGCCATTGCAGGACAACTGAATGGTGATGCACAGTATATCATCAACTATTTCCAGGATTTCTCCACCGATCCCCTAAAGCCGTCGCTTTGGGCTGTGGCATTTGTGCTGATTACGCATTTTGTAATTGCTCGGGGGGTAAACAAAGGAATCGGGCGTGTCTCCGAGATGCTGATGCCGTTGCTGTTAATCCTGTTGCTGATATTGGTGGTGGCCTCATGCATGTTGCCGGGTGCCTTTGAAGGTGTTAAGTTCCTGTTGAAGCCTGATTTCTCGAAAATGAATAGCAACGTGATTCTCGAGGCGTTAGGTCAGGCCTTCTTCTCGCTGAGTTTGGGAACGGCCTGCCTCTGTACATATGCATCTTACTTTAAGAATGACACAAATCTATTGAAGTCTGCTTCACAGATTGCTTTACTGGACTCTGCCATCGCTATCTTAGCAGGTTTGATGATTTTTCCAACAGCCTTCTCTGTGGGTGTGCAGCCCGATAGTGGTCCTTCGTTGATATTTATTACAATTCCCAACGTATTCCAGCAGGCCTTCAGCGCGTTGCCGTGGAATGGCTATATCCTCTCCTGCCTGTTCTATGCACTGTTGGTTTTCGCTGCCCTGACTTCTACCATCTCCATGCACGAGATAGGTACAGCGTTCTTCCATGAGGAGTTAAATCTGCCACGTAAGTACGCTACGTGGATATTGACGGTAGTCTGCTCCGTCATTGCTGTATTCTGTTCCCTTTCTGTTGGAGCCTACGACATCCCGGTGTTCGGCATGTCGCTGATGGATTTCTGCGATTTTCTGACAGCCAAGTTCATGCTGCCTGTTGGTGGTTTCCTTACGAGCATCATCATGGGGTGGTTTGTCAACCGTCAGATTATTCGCGATGAGTTTACTAATCATGGTACCGTTTCAGAGTCATTCTTTACAGCCTATATGTTCTCCGTCAGATATGTCGTGCCGCTATGCATCGTTCTAATCTTTCTGCATCAATTTGGAATCCTATGAAATACGAGAGATATGGAGACTATGGCTGATATTTACCGAATAAAAAATATATGATGGATTTGAAGCAATTGACACTGAGTGTCTGTAAGGTGGCCCGTGAGGCGGGCGCATATATAAATAAGGAACGCGCGAACTTTTCGTTGGATAAAGTTGAGCGCAAGCATGCCCACGACTATGTGTCGTATGTGGATAAAAGATCGGAGCAGTTGATCGTGAAGGCCTTACGTGAGCTGTTGCCCGAAGCAGGCTATATTACAGAGGAAGGTTCTGCAGGTCATACTGATGAGCAATATGTTTGGGTGGTAGACCCCTTGGATGGTACCACTAACTTCATTCATGGTTTTGCGCCCTATGCAGTCAGCATTGCATTGTGCAAAGGTCGTGAAATCGTGATCGGCGTGGTTTATGAAATAGTCAGCGATGAGTGCTTCTACGCTTGGAAAGACGGAAAAGCGTGGATTAACGATCAACCGTTGCATGTGGGTAAAAGCGAGATTAATGATGCTTTGCTGTGCTTGCAGTTGCCCTACAACAGCGATGCCTACAAGCCCGTCATCAAGCGTCTGATTCAGCATTTCTATGGTCATGTGGGAAGTATCCGTATGATAGGTTCTGCGGCTATGGCTCTGTGCTATGTGGCAGCAGGACGTTTAGATGCCTATGCCGAGCGATACATCGGACGGTGGGACTACATGGCAGGAGCGCTGATTGTGAAGGAGGCAGGCGGAAGAGTCACCAACTATGCTGGCGACGACTATTTCATGGAGGACGATAGTGTCGTAGCCACGAATGGCGTCGTACACGAAGACTTGCTGGAAGCCATCAGACAAGCACAATAAATCCGTCGTCCTGACGGATTTTTTCTTCTTTTATCAGGAATGCGAGGGCTGCATCAGCCTCTTTCCTCGGCAACTGCAGGCGGAACAGTTCTGTAATGTGGTGACGCTGTCGGTCTGCTAACAGCTCGAGAATACGCTTGCGGGCGTCTTGCTGGCCTTCGGGAGTTACCAGACGGCCCCCTTCCGAAAGACAAACGTCGCATTGTCCGCAATTCTTGGAGGTCTCTTCGCCAAAATATTCCAACAACATGCGACTCCGACAACGGTCTTTGGTCTGAACATAGCGGATCATAGACTCAATGCGCAGACGGTATTGCTCCAGACGGTCTTCATAGATTTCGCGTGGCAACTGGATGCGCTCCTGATCCTCGCGGCGCTGCATGTAGCGGATGTAAGGCACCTGCTTGCGGGGAATGAAACTGATGAGGTGGCGCACGGAGAGGGCTTTGAGGATGTCGTAGGTTTGTGGTTGCGAAAGTCCTGCCTGTTGAGCCACCAGTCCCTCGTCGATGTAGCCATAGTCGGCAAAGAGACCGCCATAGTTGCGCAGCAAGGCTACGATGACGCGTTCTTCGTCGGGGGAAACTTGTTCCAGTCTGTAAAGGTCGTCGCGCCCTACCAGAAAACGCACGCGAGCCTGATGATCGGCCTCTTCATCATACTCCAGATAGCCTGCCCGTTGCAGAATCTGGAGGGCTGAATGGACGCGGATGGGGAAATGTCGGAAACGTTGGCAGAACTCCTCGATGTTGAACTCATGGCTGACACCATAGCCGTCTCCAGTGGCTATCTGATAGTAATAGGCCAGATGTTCGTAAACTTCTTTGATATACTCGCGTGGCGGGAAGGTGTCGTCGATGCGTTTTGTCAGTTTCCCGTTGTCGTTGCCGTTATAAAGCAGCACGGCACGGGCGGGCAGTCCGTCACGTCCTGCACGGCCTGCTTCCTGAAAATAGGCCTCCAGCGAATCGGGGCAGTCGTAATGAATAACAATTCTGACGTCGGGCTTGTCGATGCCCATACCGAAGGCGTTGGTGGCCACCATGATGCGCACGGCATCGTGTTGCCAGTCGCGTTGACGGCGGTCCTTGTCAGCATGGTCCAGTCCGGCATGATAGAACGTGGCCGAAAGTCCGGCTTCCATCAGGTGTTCGGCAATCTCTCGGGCATGGCGACGACTGCGCACATAGACGATGGCCGAACCGCCTGACTCCTGCAATAAACGAATGAGTTCGAAGTACTTGTCAGCGGCATAGTGAACAAGATAAGCCAGGTTCTTGCGCTCGAAGGACATGCTGAAAATGTTGAAACTATTAGGACTAGTCGTATTAGTGGGACTAGGAGTACTAGTATCTCTGCTCAACTTGTTTTGGATATCCTCCACCACTTTGGGCGTGGCGGTAGCGGTCAGCGCCAGCACGGGGGCATTAGGACAGATGTCACGGATGTTGGCGATTTCCAGATATGATGGTCGGAAATCGTAGCCCCATTGGGAAATGCAGTGTGCTTCGTCGACGGTGATGAAACTCACCTGCATATGGCGCAGCTTGGTTTGGAACAGGCTGCTGCCTAGCCGTTCGGGCGACACATAGAGAATTTTGGTGCTGCCCAGGATGCAGTTCTCCAGAGTGAGCAACACCTGGTCGTGCGTCATGCCGCTATAGATGGCAGCAGCACGGATACCCAGCTGGCGCAGGTGGTGCACCTGGTCCTTCATGAGGGCGATGAGCGGAGTAATGACAATGCAAACACCTTCCTGGGCCAATGCTGGCACTTGGAAGGTGATGCTCTTGCCGCCACCTGTGGGCATGAGCCCCAGTGTGTCGTGTCCACTACCTATGGACTCGATGATGTCGCGCTGAATGCTGCGAAAGTCATCATAGCCCCAATATCGTTTGAGAATGTCTTTATAGTCTCTCACTCCTCCGACGGACTGATGTCTTCAATCTGCAGTTGTACCTCGCCGCGTTTATAAGTATTTTCCTCGATGGTGTAGACAATGTCGAACGAGCGCTTGGATTTGATGTAGCGTGCTGCTGCGGACTGTCCGAAGGCAATACCGTTCATGACCACTGCCGACTTCGAGTCGACGAGTTCCAATTTGATATGTTCCTGATGACGACCCACCACCTTCGACGTGCCATAGTCGTAGACGTTACGCGTCAGGAAGAGCGGTTTTTCGTTGGCCGGTCCGTGGGGTGCCAGCTTCTTCAGCTCGTTCATCAGGCGCTTGTTGATCTGGTGGAAGTCGACCTCCATGTCGATGTCCAGCGTCTGCTGCGTCTGCTCGGGCATGATGTGATTGCTGACAAATTCCTGGAAACGGCGGCGGAACTCAGGAATATTCTCCTGTTTCAGCGTCAGCCCGACGGCATAGGTGTGTCCTCCGAAGTTCTCCAGCAGGTCGCGACACGACTTGATGGCTTCGTAGATGTCGAAGCCTGCTACCGAGCGGGCAGAACCCGATGCAACGCCATTGATGATGGTCAGTACCACGGTGGGACGGAAGTAAAGTTCCGTCAGTCGTGATGCCACGATGCCCACCACACCTTTCTTCCATCCTTCGTCGTAGAGCACGATGGACTTCTGGTGCTGCTGGCTTTCCAGTCGGGCCACAATTTCGTTGGCCTCTTCCGTCATTTGCTTGTCCACATCGCGTCGCTGGTCGTTATATTCGTTGATGCGTGTCGCTTCCTCAAGGGCACGCTTCAGGTCTTTCTCCACCAGTAGTGTCACCGTTTCAGTACCGTTCTGCATACGTCCAGAGGCATTGATGCGGGGCCCTATCTTGAACATGATGTCGCTCATAGTCAGCTCGCGACCTGTCAGTCCACAGATCTCGATGATGGCTTTCAGACCTATCGATGGGCTTTGGTTCAGCTGTTTCAGTCCGTGGAAGGCTAGAATACGATTCTCACCATCGATGGGCACTAGGTCGGCTGCAATGCTAAGTGCACAGAAGTCGAGTAGGGGGATCAGTCGCGAGAAGGGAATGCCGTTGTTCTTAGCAAAAGCCTGCATGAGTTTGAATCCTACGCCGCATCCCGACAAGTGGTGATACGGGTAGGTAGAGTCCGCACGCTTGGGGTTGAGGATAGCTACTGCGGGTGGCATCACGTCGTCGGGGACATGGTGGTCGCAGATGATGAAGTCTATGCCCAACGACTTCGCGTACGCTATTTCATCGATTGCCTTGATTCCGCAATCGAGCACGATAATCAATTTTACACCGTTCTCTGCCGCATAGTCTATACCCTTTGTACTGACTCCGTAACCTTCTTCGTAACGGTCGGGGATATAGTACTCCATGTTGGAGTAGAACTGCTGCAGGAATTTATACACCAAAGCTACTGCTGTGCATCCGTCCACGTCGTAGTCGCCATATACCATGATACGCTCTTTGCGGCCCATCGCGTCGTTCAGACGGTCTACTGCCACGTCCATGTCGTTCATCAGGAACGGGTCTATCAGTTCGTTGAGCATGGGGCGGAAGAAACGCTTGGCGGCACTCTCCGTCTTGATGCCACGCTGAATCAGCAGGTTTGCCATGACAGGAGTCATTCCTATCTTCTCGGCCAGCTCTTTAGCCGCTTGCAGTCTTTCTGGTGTAGGTGATTCGTAATTCCATTTAAACTGCATTTACCTTGTTTTTTTAGGTTTGTCCTGTGGCTATAGGCCCAATTTCTTGCGAATGTCCTTAGGGATGGCGTTCTTGTTGATGAGGAAGTCCATCGTGTTGGCAGCGATGAAGGTCTTGGTCATATACCAGATGCCCTTATATTCGCCCGTTTCGCCCCACGAGTTCTTCACCATGTAATATTCCTTGCCGTTCTGGTCCTTGGCAACACCGTAGATCAGCATGCCATGGTCATCAGTCAGTTCCCAGTTGTCGAAACGCTCCTGGCGCAGTTCCTGGGTGGCTACTATTTCGGGTACGTTGCAGCCCAGCGAGTCGATAATGTCGCGCTTCTTGGCGGTGGTCAACTTCAGCCACTTGGCCATATCGCTGCCACGCAGGCTCTGAGTTGCTTTGCCGTCGATGGCGTAAGCCAGTCCGGTGCGGGTGAATCCGTCTTCCGAGACGTCACCGCCCCAAGCAATGGTGTAGCCCTTGTCGATGGCATTGTCGATGACCTGCATCATCTCGTCCATCGGGAGGTTGTACGACTGTGGGAAACGCCAGTTGTCCTGCACTTCTACAGCGAATGTGGTGTAGAAGGGATGGTGGGTATAGCTGGTGATGCTCACGTAATCGTCAAGGTTGATACCGAGCGTCTGCACGAAGCTCTTCGGCGTGTACTTCTTGCCATCATAGGTAAACTCCTCGGGGCACTTGCCCAGATAGGCGTCGAGAATGCCCTGCAGACCAACCTTCCACTGGTTCGAAATCTTTTTGGCATCACTCTTGGCGATAGCTGCTACGTAGGGCTCCAGCAGTTTGAAGAACTCGTTGAAGTTGTTCAGCGAGTCACCATACAGCGACCCTGGGAATGGCATAATGCCCTGAGGAATGATGCCGTGGGTCTTCATCGTGGCCAGCACGTCCTCTGCTGAGCCGCCCTGTGCAAACTGGCAGTCACCATGGTAGCGCACCACCTGGATGGCACGTTCCATGTAGGTCTTGTTAGCTACGAACGACTCGTCGAGGTCGTAGGTCTTGCCGGTGGCCTTCAGGATTTCAGCCTCGAAGAACGACAGGGTGGAGTAGTCCCAGCACGTGCCGCTTCGGTTCTGGTCTTTGATGGAGGTGATAGGGTTCTCCTTAATCACCGTAAACACCGGTTTGTTCTTGTTGACGGAGTCCGACTTTCCGTCGGACGCAGACATTTTAAAGTCCTCCGCCTGGGCGCCTGCTGTCATACATGCCAGCAGGGCCAAAGTCATTAACTTTCTCATTACTTTTCTCTTTTTTTATTGTGTTATTTTATTGTTTTCAAAAACTTAACCGGCGTTGTGCGCCATGAATTCCTCCAGTTCCTGGGGGTGATACGGGATGCGCTTGCTGCCGAGGAAACGGCAGCCATCCTTCGTAATCAATACATCGTCCTCGATGCGAATGCCTCCAAAATCCTTGTATGTTTCGATTTTGTCGAAACACAAGAACTCCTTGCAATGTCCTGAGCCCTTCCACTCGTCTATGAGTGCGGGGATGAAGTAGATGCCGGGCTCGTCAGTCACAACGAAACCCTCTTCCAATCTGCGACCCATGCGCAGACAGTTGGTACCGAACTGCTCCAAGTTGGGACGTGTCTCGTCGTCGAAACCCACATAGATCTGACCCAGTCCTTCCATGTCGTGTACGTCCATACCCATCATGTGTCCCAGTCCGTGAGGCAGGAACATGGCGTGGGCACCCTGACGCACGGCTTCGTCCGTGTCGCCTTTCATGAGTCCTAACTCCTTCAGCCGTTCCGTCATCATGCGGCATACGGCAAAGTGCACGTCCATATATTTTACGCCGGGCTTGGCAACTTCCAATACGTAGTCGTGACAGGCTTCGACGATGCTGTATATCTCCCGTTGACGCTGGGTGAACTTGCCGTTCACGGGCATTGTTCGGGTGTGGTCCGAACAGTAGTCGTCCAGTTCGCAGCCTGCATCGCAGAGCACCAGTCGTCCGTCCTCCAGCTTGGCAGTTGACGGATTGCCGTGCATGATTTCCCCATGCTGCGAGAAGATGGTGGCGAAACTCGTTCCGTTGGCCAGCGAGCGGGCAATACCATCCACCTGTCCGCCAATGAAACGCTCTGTCACACCGGGCTTCACCAGCAGCTGTGCCGTGGTATGCATCGCATAGCCTACGTCGCAGGCACGGTCGATGGCTGCTATCTCCTGCGGTTCCTTCGTGGCGCGCATTTTTACTACGGCCTTGATGAGTGGCAACGAGGCGGCGTCCTTCTGCTTCGAGGGGTGGATGCCCAGCAGGTCCATAATCTGTATCTTCGTATCATGTCGATAAGGTGGCAGAAAGTGGACCGCCCTGTGTGTTGCGACTGAGTCGCGACATACGGAACTGAGCTGTGCCATCGGGGCGGTCTTCGTAATGCCCACTTCGGCAGCCAGGTCGCTGACCGTCGGTGTGAAGCCCATCCATACGATGTCCTCCACGTCGATGTCGTCGCCAAACAACCACTCTTCGTCGTTGTCGATATCGATGACGCCCACCAGTCCGTCGCGGTGCTGTCCGAAATAGTACAGGAACGATGAGTCCTGGCGCATGGGGGCATACGCATTGGCGGGGTAATTACAAGGTGCCTCGTTGTTGCCGAAGAGCACGATTACGCCCTCGCCAACCAGCTTTTTCAGTTCCGCCCTGCGACGGATGTATGTGTCCTTATCAAACATGTCTTCAATCTTACGTTTTAGAGTCAGCGTACCCCTTTAGGGTACAAATCGGTGCAAAGATACGAAAAAACTTTAAACTTTGCGCATTGAACATTGAACTTTTAATGGATTTAAGTGTTAAAGATATATAATATGTAATCATAAACCACAAAGTTCAAAGTTCATAGTTCAAAGAAAAACACTACCTTTGCACACTGTTATGAGGTATTTCGTATGGTTTGGCTACGATGGTACGGCCTATCACGGCTGGCAGATTCAGCCCAATGGCACGACGGTGCAGAGTGAACTGCAGCGGTGTCTCTCCCTGCTGTTGCGCGAGGAGGTCACCGTGACGGGAGCCGGACGTACCGATACGGGTGTCCATGCCCGTCGCATGGCAGCCCACTTCGACACTCAGCAGGTGTTCGACCCTGAGTTGCTGACGCGCAAACTCAATGGACTGCTTCATCAGGACATTGCAGTCTACAGTGTCCAACCCGTCAGCGATGACATGCATGCGCGTTTCTCGGCCGTCGAGCGTACCTATCGCTACTATGTCCACACCCGCAAAGACCCGTTCCTCCGCATGTTCTCCCTCGAGTTGCACTACCAGCTCGACTACGACCTGATGAACCAGGCGGGGCGCATCCTGGCCGAATACGACGACTTCGGATCCTTCTGCAAGGCTGGCAGCGATGTCAAGACGACACTCTGCCGGGTGACGCATGCCCAATGGCACCAGACATCACCCACGACGTGGTATTTCCAGATTACCGCCAACCGTTTTCTCCGCAACATGGTACGAGCAGTTGTCGGTACGCTGGTCGAAGTGGGCCGAGGACGTATGACGCTGGACGATTTCCGGCTGGTTATCGAGGGCCGTCAGCGCACCCAGGCGGGCGAATCCATGCCTGCGAAGGCGCTGTTTCTGGAGGATGTTAAATATTAGTCTATGGCTTGGTTGATATTGGCTTTTATGTCGGCAGCGCTCTTGGGCTGCTACGACTCTTTGAAAAAGGATGCGCTGCGTGGTAATGCCGTGCTTCCTGTGTTGTTTCTGAATACCCTGTTTTCGTCGCTTATCTTCCTGCCGTTCATCGTGCTCAGCGCGGGCTCGACGGTGCTCGACGGAACCATGTTCCATGTTGCTTCCGGTGGGTGGGACATGCACAAATACATTCTTCTGAAGGCGTTCATCGTACTCTCCAGTTGGGTACTGGGCTATTTTGGCATGAAACACCTGCCGCTGACCATCGTTGGCCCTATCAATGCCACGCGCCCGGTGATGGTGCTCGTGGGTGCCTTGCTGGTGTTTGGCGAACGGCTTAACGTGTGGCAGTGGATTGGTGTGCTGCTGGCTGTCGCTTCGTTCCTGCTACTCAGTCGCAGCGGCAAGAAGGAGGGCATTGATTTCAAGCGCGACCACTACATCTGGATGATTGTCGGAGCTGCCGTCATGGGGGCTGTCAGCGGGCTCTACGACAAATACCTCATGGCACCGGTCGCGGAGGGCGGCATCGGGCTTGACCGCATGATGGTGCAGTCGTGGTACAACATCTACCAATGCTTCATGATGCTCACCATGCTGTGGCTGCTGTGGTGGCCGAAGCACCACGAGACCACGCCGTTCCATTGGAGCTGGTCCATCATTGGTGTCAGCATCTTCCTGTCGACAGCCGATTTTCTGTATTTCTATTCGCTCTCCCTGCCCGACGCCATGATCAGCATAGTTTCTATGATCCGACGGGGCAGCGTGGTGGTCAGCTTCCTGTTCGGAGCAGCCTTCTTCCACGAGAAAAATCTCAAGGCAAAGGCCTTCGACCTGGCATTGGTACTCCTCGGAATGTTGTTCCTCTACATTGGCTCGAAATAATTTTCTCATTTCTTATTTCTCATTTCTCATTTTTTTTTGTACCTTTGCAGCCAAAATTGAAAAAACGTATTACAGAATTTATGGGAAAGATTATACTTACAGGCGACCGTCCCACGGGCAAGCTTCATCTGGGACACTATGTCGGTTCGCTGCGTCGTCGCGTCGAATTGCAGAACGCCGGTGACTACGAGAAAATGTTTGTGTTTATGGCCGATGTGCAGGCCTTGACCGATAATGCCGACAATCCTGAGAAGATTCGTCAGAACATCATTGAGGTAGCCCTCGACTACCTCTCGGCAGGACTGGACCCCGAGAAATGCGTGCTGTTCATCCAGAGCCAGATTACCGAGCTGGCCGAGCTGACGACGTATCTGATGAACCTCATCTCCGTCAGCCGCGTGCAGCGCAACCCGACGGTGAAGACGGAGATCAAGATGCGTGGCTTCGAGGGCGAGAGCATCCCCCTCGGCTTCTTCTGCTACCCCGTGTCGCAGGCTGCCGACATCACGCTGTTCAAGGCTACGACCGTTCCCGCTGGTGAAGACCAGGAACCCATGCTCGAGGTGACTCGTGAATTGGTGAACCGCTTCAACAATACCTACGGCCCCGTGCTCGTCGAGCCCAACATCATGCTGCCCGAGAATGCCACCGCCCGTCGTCTGCCGGGTACCGATGGCAAGGAGAAAATGTCGAAGTCGCTGGGCAACTGCATCTACCTCTCCGACGATGCTGACACCGTGTGGCAGAAAGTACGCTCGATGTATACTGACCCTGAACACATCAATCTGAACGACCCGGGCCATGTCGAGGGTAATGCCGTATTTACCTATCTCGACGCTTTCTCGTGCGATGCCGACTTTGCTAATTTCTGGCCTGAATACCAGAATCTGGACGAGCTGAAAGACCACTACCGCCGTGGTGGCTTGGGCGACATGAAATGTAAGAAATTCCTCAATCAGATTCTGAACCAGATGCTCGACCCCATCCGTCAGCGTCGCCATGAGTTCGAACAGGACATCCCCGAGATCTATAACATCCTGCGCCGAGGTACTGAAAAGGCTCGCGAGACCGCTGTTCAGACCATGGACGAGGTGCGCCGTGCCATGCAGATCAACTACTTCGACGACCAGGAACTCATCCAGTCGCAAGCAGAACGCTTCCGTGCCAAATAAGCGTCTGTTGCACTGCAAAGGTACGAAATTTTCCGCGTTTTTATTTGCACATATTTATTAGTATCTTTGCAGTTGTAATGATGATGGCGCTACCCTGCGCATCAACTCGTTCCGCAGCTATCATCCGCGCCTTAATCTGGACTCGGACCTCATCTCGGAGGAAAACAAGGACGGATGGAGCAAGAGGGATTTGGAGGACCCCATCAAGGTGCGCGCACTGATAGCCAACGCATACTACCTGTTAAACGGCAAGCGCTTCTCGTATGCTGCTGCCTACGACCAGTCGGTGGTGCAGAAACGCTCATCGGGATCGTTGCTGGCCGGGGCCATGTACTTCTACGCGAGTATCGATTATGGTACGAACTCGAATGCCGACCTGGTGTATCTGATGCATGGTCTGGGCCGCCTGAAGATGTGGCAGGGTGGAGTAGGCCTGGGCTATGCCTACAGCTGGGTGCCCACGCGTGGACTGCTGATTAGCGCCATGGCTGTGCCGATGCTGACCTTTGTGAACAAGGTGAAGGGCTATGCCTACGAAACCAACGTGCTCGAACTGCTGGAGGGGTCGGACTTCATGAACGAGGAGATTACCGACGAACAGTGGGACAGTTGGCACGACAATCTGCGCATTACGCCATCGGTGGAAAAGACCTACAACAGCGGATTGACGATGAACCTTGACTTGCGCCTGTCGGTGACCTACAATTTCAGCCGGTATTTTATGAATTGCAATGGGGAATTCAATAACTTCCGCGTCCGGAAAAGTACTACCAACGGGCGACTGGAAAACTGGGTCGTCAATGCGTCGTTTGGCGTAAGACTGTAGTAGAATATTTTGTAAAAAAACAAATATAATTTGTTTATTTGCTCGCTTATTCGTATCTTTGCATGGCGATGAAGAATCTGGTACTTATATTCGCACTTTTGATGACGTTGGCCTGCTGCACCAGCGAGGCCGACCGTGAGCGTATGCGTGCCCTGCTCGACAGGGCTGACAGCATGAATCGTGCCTATGTCCCCATGACCGATGGCATCGACTCGCTGCTTCTCGAAGCCACCCGTTATTACGACCGCCACGGCGATGCCAACCAGCAGCTGCGCGCCCACTATCTGCTGGGCTGTGCCTACCGCGACATGGGCGAGGCACCCGCCGCCCTCCAGAGCTATCAGGATGCCATCGACCGTGCCGATACCTTGAGCAGCGACTGTGACTATCGCAGGCTGATGAGCGTCTACGGCCAAATGTCAGAACTATTCCATGCCCAAAACCTGCCTCATGATGAATTGGCTCAAATGGAAATGTACGGGTATTATGCTTTATTAATTGGTGATACCTTATTATACATACGTAACTTTGAGCTATATGCTAAACCCTATTTTCTGATGGGCGACACAATGGGTATGCTCAATGTATTAAAACAAGCTCATGATCTTTATACTATTCACGGATTCACCCAAGAAGCTGCAAGAGTATTGTCTCCGGTTATTGACTATTACATAGCCAAGGACCGGTTGGACGAAGCTGCCGATTTAATGAATGTTTATGAAAAACAGTCTGGATTGTTTGACTCAGAAGGAAAAATAGCAGCAAGCCGTGAGATGTACTATTATATAAAGGGCTGCTATTATTTGAAACGACATGATTTGTCGTTAGCTGAGCAATGGTTTAGGAAGCTGCCATCTACTGAGCAGAAAGACGCTTATAAAGGTTTGCTGTCTGTTTTCCGTATGAAGAATCAACTTGATTCTGTCGCCAAATATGCCTATCTATACGAGAATGCGCTGGATACATTGCACAACAAAATGCAGACAGAAGCCATACAACAAATGTCTTCTTTATACAACTATCAACATTTTCAGCGTGAGAAAGCACAAGAGGCGGAGAAGGCAAGGCGTCTGCGTCTGACTATTTATGCCATTTTGGTTGCAGTATTAGCTGGTGCTATTGCCGGCTTGTATCTCCTACGACGCCATAAAATGATAGAGAAGGCAAAGATAGATAAACTTCTTGACGCCTATAGCAAAGGAAAAGTCGAATACCAGAGGCTATGTACGGATTATGCCACCATACAAGAAGAAAAAGAAGGCTTACTCAAGGTCTGCCAAGAGATAGATGGCTTGAAGCAGGACAACAACACGCTTCACGAATCATTAGTTTATTTGAAGACGGAAAAGGAAAGCCAGCTTAATAAGAAAGAGGATGAAATAGCAGGATTGAAGAAGCAACTTGCAAAAAAAGAGTGGGAATTAAGAGAGAAACATATTTATGACCAGTTTGCAGTTTTCTCTTCCAGCAGCATTGTGGCTAAGCTCCGCGAAAAATGTGGACCACAATCTGTGAAACATTCAAAATTAAGCGAGAAGGAGCGATATGTACTGATTCAGCAGTTCCTTACAGACATGCCGCTCTTTGCATCTGTCTTATCCAGTCGTGCCGTACTAACACATGGCGAAAAGTGCATCTGCATATTACTACTTCTTGGTTTCCAGCAAGATGAAATAATGAGACTAATGGATATGACTACTCAGAGTGTCACTAATTTCAAAGCCAAAGCTAATAAGAAACTATTTAATACCGATTCTGCCAATACACTCCAAGCGAACTTACAATCAGCACTCACATTGTAATAGCCCTGAAGTGTATGTGAGATGTAACATTTTTCTATCTCTCTGAATATCTGTAACTTTACTGTGATTTGGTGTATATCAAGTGTACAGTAAAGAAGTCATTATTTTTGTGCATTTGAGTTTTTTTCATATTTTTGCAGCCAGAAATGGAACCATAATGGTTTTCCAATTATTTGACCAGGGGACTCTAATTTTGCGCTCTGATAGAATATATCAGTGAAGAATTTGCTTAATCACGGCCAAATCCTTACCTTTG
>SUYI01000058.1 GCA_015060485.1 Prevotella sp.
AGGAACACAAGCATGAGGACAAGCACCATCACTATCTGCGCCGCGAGTTCAGCTACTCTAACTACGAGCAGAACTACACGCTGCCGGATGATGTCGTGAAAGACCAGATCTCTGCCAAGGTGGAGGACGGCATCCTGACCATCACCATGCCGAAGACAGAGCCGAAGGAGAAGGTCACCAAGGCCATCGAGGTATCATAAGCCTCGCAGGGCTTTGTCTAAATAAGATTGAAACATCTAAAAACAGTTGGGAGCAGCATCCATTGCGGTGTTGCTCCTCTTTATTTATTTCTCTGGCCATGGCTCAAATTCCAATTCCAACTCAATCCATTGATTTTCTTCCTGTGGTGTGGCAATCTTTTGATTGGAAACGCCCAATCCTAACAGTCGGATGGGGTGTGAGTGGAATTCCACTTGCTGCATCAGTTGTTTCGCCAACGGCAGGATCTCATCTTTGGTGCGGAGAATATGATCAACGGTGATGCTGCGGGTGATTTGCTGGAAGTCCAGGAACTTCACCTTCAGTGTCAGGGTACGGCCTTCGAAGTCGTTTTTCTCGATGCGTCTGACTAGTTCGAGCACCGTATGATACAAGTGAATTGTGATGGCTGCATTCTCGCTGATGTCCGATTCAAAGGTCTGCTCACAGCTGACACTCTTCCGTTCCCACTCACTGATAATAGGACGGTTGTCGATGCCTCGCGAGAAATCGTAGAACACCTGTCCCATCTTGCCGAACTCCTGAGTCAGTCTGCTCAGCGACATGTTTCTCAGGTCAAGACCCGTAAAGATACCCATGCGGTGCATCTTTTCAGCGGTCTTTTGACCTACTCCCCAAATCTTCTCCACCTTCAGTTGTGCGATGAAGTCCAAAGCCCTGTCAGGATGAATTACCGTCAGTCCGTCGGGTTTGCGCCAGTCGGAGGCAATTTTCGCTAGGAACTTACAATAACTCACACCAGCCGAAGCCGTCAGCCCCGTAGCCTCACGGATGCGCTGTTTGATTTCTCGTGCAATATCCACACCCATCTCTTTCCCCTTCTTATTCTCCGTCACATCGAGGAAGGCTTCGTCGAGCGAGATAGGCTCTATCAGGTCCGTATAGTCATGGAATATTTCGTGCAACTGTGCCGAAACCTCCTTATATTTTTGGAAATGCGGCTCTACGATAATTAGTTGTGGACATAGGCGTTTGGCCACCTGTATGGACTGGGCAGAATGCACACCGAAGCGACGAGCCTCGTAACTGGCTGTAGATACGACACCCCGTTCGGCATCGTGTCCTACCGCTATCGGTTTGCCACGAAGCTCCGGCTGGTCACGCTGCTCTACAGCTGCGAAAAACTGATCCATGTCCACATGGATGACCTTCATAAGCTAATTCTTTGCCTATTTCGCTTCGATGTTAATCACTCCGTCATAGTCGCTGATGGCCTTGCGCCATTCGTCGGGAAACGGCATGGACAGCTTCTGTTCCAAGTCATACAGCACCAATATCGACAGGCAGCGGCTCTTCACCTCCTGCGTATCGGTGTCGAAGATTTCCTGTTCCAGATGGAAACTCTTGTTGCCGAGTTTGGCAGTACGGGTGCGGACGGCAATACGGTCAGTGCCTTTTATCTGGGCAAAGAACTCCACTTCTATCTTCACCACGAAGATAGCATAGCGATCCCAGTCAAAACCTTTGCATACGGTGGAGACATAGTCAGTCTTACCAGAGTCGTAGAACTGAAAATATATGGTATTGTTCACGTGCCCGAACTTGTCAACGTCGTTGAAACGTATCGGCTGCAAAGATACAAAAAGTTTTGGAAAGTTATACGCATTTACAACATTTTTCGTATCTTTGCAATCAGATTAGAAAATCGTTCCTTCAAAAACGGAGGGAGATAGGCATTCTCAAGCGAAGAGGATGTTTCCAAATTTGAAATTATGTTTAAATACAACTCTGCGGAAATTCGTCGCAAAATTGGCGCAAAAGCTAAAAGCGGAAACGCTGAAATGCCGATAAACACAGGGATTCCGATAAATTTGACAACTTGCTTGTGGTTCTGAATGTCGTGGGTTCGAGTCCCACCGGGCACCCCTCGAAATGAATCCCTGTAGGTCAAGAGCTTTCAGGGATTTTTCATATCCAGACGTTTCAAAGTTGTAGGCATGATGCCTTTCTGTTTGTTGAGTAAAAAGGGCTGTTTGCTGAAAATGTTTGGCGGCTAATACAGAATGTATTAATTTTGCCATCGAAAAAAAGAAGCAATTATGAAACAGTTGTTATTTTCAACAATACTCATGTTTATGGCCGGTCTGGCAGCAATGGCACAGAATAGTTCAACCTCAGAGTCGCTTAGTTCTGCAAAGAAGATGCCAAAGCGCAATCGTATCACTTATGAGCAGATGACTGAAAAGATGGTCAAGGAACTGCAGCTTGACGAGAAGCAACAGAAGAAAGTAGCCAAACTCAACAAGAAGTATATGACACTTATTGAGGGTGAGCAAGTGAATCGTCCACAAGGTCAACGTCCACCGATGGGAGAACGCCCCAGTGGCAGACCCAGTGGCAGACCCAGTGGCAGACCCGGCGGAGGAATGGGAGGCCCAGGTTCTCGCAGTAAGGATATCAAATATGCTGGAGCTACAGAACTGACAGCTCAAACCATTGAGAACGGTAAATCATATCAGAGCAGCAAGACTGATGAAAATGCATTGCTCATATCCACCAAGGAAGCTGTGAATATCTCCCAGCCCACTATCAGCAAGACTGGCAATTCTGATGGTGGCGACAACTGCAGTTTCTATGGTGTCAACGCAGCCTTGCTTGTTAAGAGTGGCAGCACCACAACAATAAAAGGTGGTACGATTAACACTGGCGCTACAGGAGCCAACGGTGTGTTCTCATACGGCGGTAACGGTGGTCATAATGGAGGTGACGGCGATGGTACTACCGTCATCATCGAAGATACCAAGATTACCACCACAGGCGATGGTTCTGGCGGTATCATGACTACCGGTGGCGGTGTAACAAAGGCCAAGAATCTGACCGTCAATACGAGTGGTCGTTCGTCGGCTCCGATTCGTACCGACAGGGGTGGGGGAGTGGTCACCGTAGAAAGTGGTAGCTATACCAGCAATGGTCTTGGTTCACCTGTTATCTACTCTACAGCCGATGTAACGGTGTCTGATGCCACACTCATATCGAACATGTCTGAAGGCGTCTGTATCGAGGGCAAGAACAGTATTACGCTGAATAACTGCCAGATGACTGTCAGCAACACACAGCGTAATGGCCATGCCCAGTTCCTGGATGCCATTATGATCTATCAGTCGTTCTCAGGCGATGCCGACAGCGGTAACTCGCACTTCACGATGAATGGCGGCTCGCTGACAAACCGTCAGGGTCATCTCTTCCACGTGACCAACACAAATGCCATCATATCTCTGAACGATGTCAAATTGGCGAATAACGATCCTGCCAACGTAATCCTATCTGTATGTACTGACGGATGGCAGGGAGCCAGCAACAAAGCAACACTCAATGCAAGCCATCAGCAACTGGAAGGCACTATCCTTGTTGGCAGTGACTCGGAACTGACACTGAATCTGGCTGATAGCTCTACCTTCAACGGCTCCATCAGTGGCAATATCACCAATGCCGAAGGCAACACCGTATCTACTGAAATAGGCACGGTGACTGTAACGTTAGGCGATGACTGCACATGGACACTTACATCCGATACCTACATCACATCACTGAAGGGTGACGTGTCACGCATCAATGCTAATGGCCACCGATTGTTTATAGGTGGTAAGGAACTAAAAGTGAATTGAAATAGCAGATTCCTTTTTAAGCACTTTTATTTCGCTTTGACACCAATGCTGAGCGTTTTCTCAACTTTTATGTGTATATTTGCACGACTTTAATTGTTGTTTATGCAAAAGTATCAGAAAATAGTTTCCAAACGATATGTATGGCTCGGAATCGTAGGTGCTCTAATTATGGTATACCCGAACTTGGTCTATATTCCGTGGCACATGGAATGGCCTTGCGTTCAGGAGCATCAGTGGCTATATTGGAGTTTCCATGTATTCCGTTTCTGCTACTTCGCCATGTTTTTCATGCTAGTCTATAGGCTGAACACGATTAAGAAGTGGAACTTAGGAAGAAGGTTGGCGTTGAGTTTCGGTTTGTCGGTAGTAGCCTACGGAGTGTTTGCACTTATCAGCTATTCGCTGTCGGACTACGGTGTTTACGACAAAATAGGCACCATGCTTATCCTGAAGTTTGTTGCCCTTTACGGAACAGCAGCCCTGACTGGTCATATCTCCTTGCTGAAAGACGAGCAAGACCGCATGGCAACCGAGGTAGAGCAGTTGCGTACAGAGAATCTGCAGAGTCAGTATGCGGCATTGGCAGGGCAGATCAATCCTCATTTCTTCTTCAACTCGCTGAGTGGCATATCGTCGTTGGTTCGTAGTGGCGACAACAAGCGTACGCTGGGGTACATCGACGAACTATCCGACGTGTTCCGCTATACCCTGCAGAGTAGTGATAAGGGTATGGTGCCGTTGAGCGACGAGCTGGACTTTGCTGAAGCGTTCCGCTACGTGCTCGAAGTGCGCTATGCCGGCAAACTGACCTTTGACATCCAGATTGACAACCAACATAAAACTCAATATATGCTCCCCGTGCTCACACTTTTGCCTGTAATCGAGAATGTCATCGTGCATAATTGTATAGACTCGGCACATACGATGACGGTCTCCATCAATATTAATGAGCACGGGGAACTCGTGGTAAGCAACCCTGTTTATCCCAAGCAGCAACCACCGATGACCAACGGCACAGGCTTGAAGAATCTGGCTAACCGTCTGGAACTGATGTCCGGGCGCAAGCTACGAGTAGAAAGTAATGAAGAGAGATTTACGGTATATGTACCGCTTAAAGGTTAATGGTTAGTGGTTAACGGTTATTGGTTATGAAAGTACTAATAGTAGAAGACGAGACCTCAAGCTACGAGAATCTTCTTGGCATCCTTAAAGAGGTAGCCCCCGACATAGAGGTGGTGGGCAACACGGAGAGTGTAGCCGGAACTGTCAGCTGGCTCAGCGAGAACCAGAGTCCAGATCTCATTTTCATGGATATTCACCTGAGCGATGACTCTGCTTTTGCCATCTTTAGTCAGATAGAGGTCAAGGTTCCCATCGTCTTTACAACGGCATACGACCAATACGCACTCGACGCATTTCACATAAACAGCATAGACTATTTGCTAAAGCCCATCAAAGCCAAGGACGTGCGGCGTGCCATTGAAAAGTTCCACATGCTAAGTAATATAGAATTAGCCGCATACCTTGGCAGAATGGGTTCCTTGACACCCGAGTCTCGCTGGCAGAGTCGTCTGCTCGTGCCCCATCGCGACATGCTCATTCCTGTGAACGTGGCAGACATTGCCTATATCTATTCCACTGAGAAGAATACTACCATCGGGATGAACAACGGTGAACAGTTAGGATATCACAAATCGCTCGAGTCTATTCTTTCGACACTCAATCCATGTCAGTTCTATCGAGCCAACAAACAATTCGCCGTCAATCGTGACAGCGTCGAGAAGATTACAGTCTGGTACGACAGTCGCCTGCTACTCACCCTTTCCGCCCCTACTCCTGAGCGTCTTTTTATCAGCAAGAACCGCGCAGCAGATTTCAAGCAATGGATGACGGGATGAAGAAGTGATAAGTAAAAATTAAATATGAAGAAATTATTATTATCAACTACCATCAGCTTTGCGTTCTGTGTCTCGTTAATGTCGCAGGGCTTGAAACTTAACGACCTTGAGTATTTCGAATGTCAGGGTGTCAATGTGCTGGTATTCAGCAACAGTTTTAATGGAGGGTTCAACGATGAGAAGAACTCTGGCATCGAGATTATCCATCATGGGGTGCGCACCATTCAGGGTGGAGCCGTCCGATTGAACAAGACACCAGAGCAGTGGGATCTCGTTCCGCGAATGACAAGCCGTAAGGTCGACCGCGAGAATGGGAGCATCGAAGTGTCAATGCGTTACTCCGCAGCCGCTTTGGGTGGTGAAGCGGCAGGCTATAAAGAGGACTTTGACAGCCGTGTGGTGGTTACGGCCAAGGGCAAGGCCGTGGAGATTGCTGTCTGGCTTGATAAACCCGTGCCTGAAAAACTGTCAGGTGAGGCTGGTTTCAATTTGGAGTTCCTGCCTTCGCAATACTGGCTGAAAACCTTCACAATGGACGGACGCCTGAACCGTTTCCCCCGCTATGCCACCAGTCAGACCGTTACGCGTCCGAACAGCGAGAAACCCCGTCAGTTTAAGGGATTCAGAACTTACGACGACCGAGGCACTGACCGTTTCGTTGACCCTTGTCCCATTGAGACTGGTCACAACATCATCATGGCCTCGGAATCCCCTGAGAGGATGATCCGCATCAGCAGTAGCGATGCCGAACTTGAACTCTACGACGGACGAATGCTGGCGCAGAACGGCTGGTTCGTGCTGCGCAGTGTGCTGCCGAAAGGTAAGACTGGTAAGGTCATCACTTGGACCGTAGAGCCTCACGCTATTCCCAAATGGATTCATGAACCGAACATTGGATTTTCGCAGATAGGCTATATGCCCGAACAGCCCAAGGTGGCAGTTATCGAGCTTGACAAACAGGACAAGCCTCAGGCCAGCGCCACACTGATGCGCATCAAGGATGACGGCACAACAGAGCAGGCCTTCAAGGGCAATATCAAGGAATGGGGACCATACTTTAAATATAATTATGTGAAGTTCGACTTCTCCTCTGTCAGACAGCCGGGTATCTACTATATCCAGTATGGCGATACCAAAACCAACAATTTCCTGATTGACAATCATGTTTATGACAAGATAACCGATGCAACAACTGATGTCTGGGTACCCATTCACATGAATCACATGTATGTCACCGAGGGTTACCGCACCTGGCACGGAGAACCGTTCAAGGAGGGTTATCTGCAGGCACCTCCGAGCGACCACTTCGACCTGCATTCACAGGGAAAGACTACCGACACCAAGTATAAGCCCCTGGAACTGATTCCGGGGCTGAACATTGGCGGCTTCTTCGATGCGGGCGACTTCGACATTGAGACAGGCTCGAACATCAATGTGGTGCAGAACCTGATCCGTGCCTGGGAACTGTTCAAGCCCCAGCGCGACGAGACATTCGTTAGCCAGGAGCAGCGCTACGTAGAGTTGCACCGTCCTGACGGCACACCCGACATTCTGCAGTTTATCGAGCACGGCGTGCTGAACCTCGTGGCACAGGCCGAGCAGATAGGCCACATGGCATCGACACTTTCCAACTCCATACTTGACAACTACCATCACTTAGGCGATGCAGCCTCAATCACCGATGGTCTGCACTATGACCCATCGCTGAAACCCTACGAGGTGAGTACTGACGGCAAACGCAGCGGTACACCCGACGATATGTGGGCCTTCACCACTCGCAACCCTCAGCTCGACCTTCAGGCAGCAGGCGTGTTTACCTCAGCAGCACGTGTGCTTCGTGGTTACAACGATAAACTGGCCGACAGAGCACAGGAGCAGGCAGACCGCTTGCGCAAGGAGGCTGATGAGCTGATAGCCCGAAACCCACATCGCCGCGACAGACAAGCCGAAGCCGATAACAATTGGCTGACGGGCATAGGTGAAGGTCGTTATCGAGACGTGGTGCGAAACCTGCAGACCATGCTCGACAGCATCCCCATGAAAGACGATGCCTATAAGCAGAAACTCCGCCCCATGGTAGAGCGCTATGCAGAATACATACACTCGTTCGACAAGCAGAATCCCTATGGTGTGCCCATCGGACTGGGCAACTGGGCAGGCGTGAACGCTGTGCTGAACTTCGGCATCACCATAAACTATGCTCACCTCTACTATCCCGACATCGTCAGTAAAAATGAGGTATACCGCGTGGCCAACTGGCTATACGGCTGTCATCCTTATCACAATTATTCATTTGTGGCCGTGGTGGGTGCTGCCCGTCCGAAGCAGGTATTCTACGGTAACAACCGCGCCGACTTCTCGTTCATTCCTGGCAACGTAGCCCCAGGCCTGCTGTTCCGTAAGCCTGATCACTTCGAAAACTACGATGACTGGCCCTTCCTTTGGGGACAGAACGAGGGTACTATTGCCGGAAATACGCAGTACATCATTTTCGGTTCATCTTTTAAGGACATCATGAAAGTAAAGAAATAGTATGGATACAAATGGTATTTTACGTGTCGGCATCATCGGCACGGGATGGATTGCCGAAAAAGCTGCTATCACATTAAACGGACTTGCGGAATGCGTGGCGTACGCCGTAGGTTCACGCACATTAGAAAAGGCAGAGAATTTTGCCAACAAGTGGAAAACCGCTAAAGCATACGGTTCGTATGCCGAACTGATAGCCGACCCTGACGTAGACCTGATTTATATAGGTACACCCCACTCCCACCATTTCGATGTGACACGGGAGGCACTGCTTGCCGACAAGCCTTGTCTGGTGGAGAAGGCGTTTATGGCGAATGCCCGACAGACAGAGGAGATTCTCGCCATAGCCCATGACCGACGGGTATTCCTGGCCGAAGCCATCTGGACACGCTATCAGCCAGTGGTCAGCATAGTACGTAATCTGATCAGCAGCGGACGAATCGGCACTCCACGACTCGTCACAGCCACCTTAGGCTACTCGATGGGCGACAAGCCTCGCATCATGCGTCCCGACCTCTGTGGCGGTGCACTGCTCGACCTCGGTGTCTATGCGCTGAACTTCGTAAGGATGTTCTTCCCTGCCGATATCGTCAGCATCGACGGTCAGTGCGTCAGGAGCACCACTGGCATGGACTTAACGAATGCCATCACCATTGTGCTCAAGGACGGCATTCTCGCCAATGTCCAGTCAAGCGCTGCCTGCGTTGGCGACAACATCGGCGTCATTGCCGGTACGGAGGGTAATCTGATTATTGATAACATCAACAATCCGCAGACCATCACCGTGAACGGCCCTAACCGTACATATATCGAGACCCTCCGCGTGCCCCAGCAGATTACAGGATACGAATACCAGTTCATAGCGTGTCGTGAGGCCCTGATGGAAGGACTCCTGGAGCCTCGTGAGATGCCCCACGAAGAAACGCTCTACATCATGCGGCTTATGGATGGCCTACGCCAAAAGTGGGGGGTGCGGTATCCGATGGATGATAATTAATACACCAAATGAAAAAAAAATTATCGATATTTTTTTTAGTCATAACGCTGCTCTTCGTCGCACTCAATGCAGCAGCACAAGATTATAACCGGCGGCTGACCATCAGCGGTCAGTTGCTGGATGCAGAGTTCCGCGAGCCAATGATGCAGGCCACAGTACAGTTGTTTACGACAACCGACAGTACATTTGTCGGAGGCACTGTGAGCGACAACAAGGGCATCTTCATTGTCCAGGCTCCATCGAACGGGACATATATGTTGAAGATTTCCTCCGTTGGTTTCCAACCTATCGAACGTGCGGTGACGCTACGGAGCAACCAAAACCAGGAGTTGGGCGCGCTGATCATGTCGACGGATGCCGTCATGCTGAAAGAGACGGTGGTGACGGGACGTGCAGCTCAGGTCATTGCCAAGAAGGATACGCTGGTCTATAATCCCGAAGCCTACCGTACACCAGAGGGTTCACCCATCGAGGAACTCATCAAACGAATGCCCGGTGCAGAGATCGATGAGGACGGCAACATCACTATCAACGGCAAGCAGGTAAAGAAAATACTACTCGACGGTAAGGAGTTTATGCTGGGCGACACAGAGTCCGCACTAAAAAACCTGCCCGTAAGCATCATCCAGAACGTGAAGTTCTACGACCAGCAAAGCGACCAGGCACGTATCACCGGCATCGATGACGGCGATAAGGAGACGGTGCTCGACTTCACCGTCAAGCGAGGTATGAACCATGGTTACATGACGAATCTCGACTTGGCAGCTGGCACTCATCACCGCTATGCATCACGCGGCATGGGAAGTAGTTTCACGGACAAGACGCGCGTGATGGTTATCGGCAACTTCAACAACAAAGACGAAAATGCGGGCTGGTGGAACCGTCGTGGTCTGAACGCCCGTAAGATGCTGGGGACCAACTTGAACTACGATGACGGCAAACGGCTGAAGATTGACGCCAACTTCCGATGGAACCACCGCGACGGCGACAATGTGAACGAAGTGGCGCGCGAGGATTTCTACAGTCAGGATTACCGCACATTTACTAATAACAACTCCAGTAGTCTGACGAGGAGCAACAACTGGTGGGGCAATATGCGTCTGGAGTGGAAACCTGACTCATTGACTACCCTGTTAATGCGTGCCAACGGTAACACAGGAACGAACGACGGCACCAGTGAATCGTCCAGTGCCACATTCTCTGAAGACCCCTTTCTTTACGTTACCGATCCGCTGTCAGTCGATGGCATTGTCGTCATGAACAGCCTCGGCAAAGCCGTAAACTACAACAAGCAGGCAAGTCTGACATACGGCGAGAACCGTAATTTCTGGACCATGCTGCAGCTCTTTCGTCGACTGAATGCAAGAGGTCGTAACGTCATACTGCGTGTAGAAGCCAGCGGCGGACGTAGCGAGCAGCGCAACGCATCGGACAACGAGGTACACCTGTTTCAGGTAAAAAACCAGACAGGACAGGACTCCACCTACTTCACCGCCCGCTACAATCATACGCCAAGCAACAACAGCGGCTATGTGGCCAGAGTCAGCTACAGTGAACCGCTGTGGAAAGGCGCCCATCTGCAGGGCAGCTACGAGCTGCGCTACAGCCAGAACAAAAGTGACCGCAAGACATACGACTTCAGTCATCTGCCCGTGAATCCATTTGCCGATGTCGAACCCGAATACCGCAACTGGGACCCCTGGATTGGAGAGTTATCATCTCTTGCCTCTTACCACTTACCTCTCGACAACTTCCTCGACCGCTCACTCAGCCGCTACTCAGAATACAAGAACTATACCCACAATCTGCGCCTGATGCTGCGCTATAAAGAGGAGAAATACGACTACAACATCGGCTTCCTCGTACAGCCGCAACATTCGAACTACATTCAGGACTACCGCGGCATCTATGTCGACACTATCCGCAACGTCACCAACCTGACGCCGACGTTCGATTTCCACTACAACTTTACTGAACAGAGTACCCTGCGCATACAATACCGAGGCGATACGCAACAGCCCGACATCACACAGCTGCTCGACATCACCGACGACTCGAACCCGCTCTACATCACGCAGGGAAACCCGGGTCTGAAGCCGCAGTTCACGAACACGCTGAACCTCTACTACAACAACTACATCGCCCGCCACAAGCGCTCCATTGTGGTCTATACCAACTATCACCACATTCGTAACGCCATCTCAAATCTTGTGCGCTACGATCCTGAGACGGGCGGCAGCATCTCACGACCAGAGAATATCAACGGCAACTGGAACCTGAACGGTGGCTTTACATTCAACACCGCCATCGACTCGACGGCCCACTGGAACATCGGAACAGACAGCCGCGCGCGATACAATAACTTTGTGAGCTATGTGGCACAGTCCAAGGCCGATGCTGAGAAGAATACAACGCGCAGTATCAATGTCTCTCAGCGCCTGAACCTGAGTTACCGCAACGACTGGCTCGAAATAACGATTGATGGTTGGTGCAACTATCAGCATACGCGAAACGAACTACAACCGACAGCTAACCTCGATACGTGGCAGTTCAACTACGGCGGACAGTTTCTTGTGCGCCTGCCATATAACTTCGAGGTCTCCAGTAACATCCATGAGCGTAGTCGCCGAGGCTACAACGACCCGTCATCGAACACCAACGAACTGCTCTGGAATGGTCAGATATCAAAGACGCTGCTTCGCGACAAGTCGCTTATCGTTGCCCTGAACTTCTACGATCTCCTTGGTCAGCAAAGCAATTACGAACGCTGGGTAAATGCCAGTGGACGCAGCGACACCCGATACAACAGCATCAACAACTATGCAATGCTCCACGTCCGCTACCGCCTGAACATGTTTGGCGGCAAGAAAGATATCGAAGGACGCTATGACAAGAAGTGGGGAAATCGTGACCAACGACGTTAAAAAACAACAGATATGAAGATACTAATCATCGGTGGAACAGGCACCATAAGCAGTGCCATCACCATTGTGCTTAAGGACGGTATCCGATGGATGACATTGTACCTATTTCTTGTTAATCGCGTTTCATTAGAAACACTGTATATCCCGACGGCAAAAACCTCAGTTTTGAGTATTGTGCCGTCGGGATTTTCGTCGTACCTTTGCAGCGTAATTTTTGAATAGATATTTTTTAGCCATTATAGATAAGATAGAAATGAACGCGACAATTGTAGTTTACGGTTCCTCGACAGGAACGTGCGAGGCTATCGCAGAGAAGATAGCCCAGAAGTTGGGTTGTGAGGCCATCAATGTACAGGATCTCACAGCCGATGTAGTAAATAACAACCAGAACCTGATCCTCGGTACTTCGACATGGGGTGCTGGCGAGTTGCAGGATGACTGGTACGACGGATTGAAGGTGCTGCAGGGTGCTGACCTTGCTGGCAAGACCATCGCCCTTTTTGGCTGTGGCGACTGCGAGAGTTATGGCGACACCTTCGTAGGCGGCATAGGTGAACTGTATAACGGTATTAAGACCAGCGGTGCCCATTTCGTGGGAGCTGTAGATACAGACGGCTATACTTTCGATGATTCTGAGGCCGTCGTCGATGGTAAGTTCGTGGGCCTGCCCCTCGACGACGTGAACGAGGATGACAAGACCGACACACGTATCGATGCGTGGATTGCCGAGATTTCACCTAACCTCTAAATCGTTCAGGTGTATGCAACAGATGACGGAGAGCCAGATGGCAGTATCCTCAGTGGATAAGGTACTTGCGAACCATATTTATGAATATAAGAAAGGTGTGCGCAGGATGATACTCTTCACCTGCAACCGCCGTTTCGAGCAGCAGGCCTGCCACCGGCTGTGCCGCCAGTCGATAGACTACGTGGTGCAGCCCGCTGGCAAGGAGAACGTGAACGTATATTTCGGTCGTCGCGAGTGTCTTGATGCCATCCGACTTTTCGTCACCCGTCCGCTGAATGAACTGACCCCCGAAGAGGATTTCATCCTCGGAGCCATGCTCGGCTACGACATCTGTGCACAGTGCGAGCGATACTGCGAACGTAAAGGTAAAGTGCTAGACTAGCTTCCAATCTTTTTTCGGATTATACGGCTGACTTGATAAACTTTTCTAAATATGACTGCAAAGATAGTGATAATTACGGAATTATCACTATCTTTGCAAATTAAAATGTGGTTTATGAAACATATCGCCTTTACATTCGTATTGTCAGCCGCGTTATTATGCTCATGTTGCAGCAATACCACACGGACTGACGATAACCCTGTTGTCCAGACGCAACAGCCCACCATACAACGCATCACTGAGCGAGGCAAGTTGCTGGTGGGAACCACTGGAGACTATCGCCCGCTCTCGTACCGTGAGGCCGACGGCAACTACTGGGGCTTCGGCATTGAGATGGCAAAGAGACTTGCCGATCGTATTGGTGTAGGCATTGAGTTCATACAAACCTCATGGCCGACGTTGACTGCCGACGTGCTGACAGAACCACAGACCTTTGACCTCGCCATCGGTGGCATCACGATTACCGATACGCGTAAGGAGACGATGCTGATGAGTGAGGGCTATTTAGCCAACGGAAAGACCATCCTTTGCCGCTCATCAGAAGCAGACCGCTACAAATCCCTTGCAGATTTAGACAAGCCAGAAGTACGTGTGATGGTCAATCCCGGCGGGCTGAACGAGAAATTCGCCAATGAGAACCTTACCCATGCCACCATCATCGTCTATCAGAAGAACGAGGATATTCCCAATCAAGTGGCCGAGGGCCATGCTGACGTGATGATTACCGAAATCACTGAGGCTCCATGGTACATTCAAAACGACCCGCGTCTTGCTGCTCCGCTTCTTAATACGCCTTTCACCCACGGAGAAATCGGCGTGCTGATGCGTAAGGGTCAGGACGATCTGCTACAGATGGTCAATAACGCCATCCGCCAAATGAAATCGGACGGCACCCTTCGTAGTTTACATGAGAAGTACGGGTTAGTATACGCCTATTAACCCGTCGGACTTTACATGGACATCTGCTTTTCGCTATAGTTTTTCGCCCGTTCGCTGAAAATTTTTGCTGCAGAACCACAGACTTCGTACCTTTGCATCAGAAATCAAACAGACAACATTGCTTTAGGTTCATACAGAATTAAAAGGTTAGTAGTTTTTTAAAGGTAAATCGATTATTTTAGGACTCATTGGGGCTCGTCGCGAAGACGGGCCCCAATGGTTTTCTAAAGTTCTATTTCCTTACAATTACACTGCCGCTGGCCTGATGGGTGGCAAGAATCAGCACTTCGGCAATCTGGACGTGAGCGGGAGCATTGGCTGCAAAGACTGCCACATCGGCAATGTCATCTCCCGTCAACGGTTTGATGCCAGTATAAAGTTTAGCCGCTCTTTCTTCATCACCCTTGAATCGGATATTACTGAAATTCGTCTCAACAAGTCCAGGCTTCAGGTTGGTGACACGAATAGCCGTATCGGCCACATCGATGCGAAGTCCGTCCGACAATGCCTTTACGGCTGCCTTCGTAGCACAATAGACATTACCGCCTGCGTATGCTGCATCGCCAGCCACAGAGCCCACATTGATGATATGACCGCTGTTACGCTCCACCATGCCAGGAACTATCAGACGAGTCATAGTCAGCAAGCCCTTGATGTTGGTGTCGATCATCGTCTCCCAGTCATCAAGGTTGCCCTCATACTCAGGCTCCAAGCCCAAGGCAAGGCCTGCATTATTCACCAATACATCAATCTTCTGCCATTCAGCCGGAAGTTCGCTGATATACTGCTTCGCTTTCTCACGATCTCTCACATCGAAAGCCAAGGTCAGTACTTCGCTTCCTTTTTCCGTCAGTTCCTTACGAATCTCTGCCAGACGATGTTCGTTCCGGCCCGTCAGAATCACCTTGTCGCCATTCTCGGCAAACTTCCTTGCACAAGCCAGTCCGATGCCGCTTGTTGCTCCTGTTATCAATACAATTTTACTCATAGTTCATAAACAATTATTAATCTAAAGTGCAAAGATACGAAAAAAAGGGCATAATTACGAATAATCGAGCAAAAATGAGAAAATTTGCATGTTCATTTTCCCGATGAATCTTGGAGAAAGCCTTATTCAGTACACAAAATAATTATTTTGAACCTTAATTTTCTAAAATTTACCGACATCCGACATTGTTGTTATTATAAATAACTAATTAACAGGTAGTTATGATAATATTCATGCTACTCATACTGACATAAAACCGACATTATACTGACATCATACCGACATTCTACTAACATAGAACCGACATACAACAACCATTTTGTTGTCAAAATACCGATATTTTACCGCCAATTACAAGCACTTAATGCTTCACAAGGGGGCTAGCGGCTCTGATACTTGGCGCTCATACGTTTTTCTTCCAATCCTTGTTAAAAAATTCTCTAGAGAATTTTACCTCTACCTAGGCACTTAGCAATTGTTAGGACTAGAGTAAGCACAAGATTCTCTAGAGAATTCCACAATAAGCCTTAATCTAAAGATTGCGAACCCTTATCCTTCAGTTCGCTTACCTTCCTTATGAACATCTGCGTGCTTCGTTCCAAAAGACAGACTTCATAATGTCGCCGCAATGTGTCTTTCTGCCTGCTTTATGTCGGTTCTATGTCAGTAGAATGTCGGTATGATGTCAGTATAATGTCGGTTTTATGTCAGCATATTGTCTGTTTAGAATATCATAACATATTGGTTATCAGCAACATAACACAAAAACAATGTCGGATGTCAGTAAATTCTTGATTTTTTTCAATCCTCTGTTCCGAGAACTTGACTATATCAGACACCTCAACACATTTGTTGAACAGGCTGACATTACCTCCTCTGCTGGAAGGCTCAAAGAATATCACCGATTCCTTTTCCTTGAATGTAGTGGCTAGCTTCAAGATGGCGGGTGAAACCCTGTCAAAGAAGAATACCTTTGGCACAAAGTCTATCCTCTCAATCACCTCATTCGCCTGTTTTAGCGTCAGCGACTTGAAGTCCAGATAGAACCGACCGATATTGTTACGCGATTCAAACTTATGCGTAGGAATACCATCCTTGTTGATGAAATTACGCTGCACAATCACGGGTGTCTTACCGTCTTGGGTAGATACAAAATCCGTGTGTACATTGTGTCTTTTCATATCCTCCAGCACTCTTACCCCATCTTTTGTACCATCCAAACGAGCAATGGGGAAAGCTTCCCAACCCAAGTGGGCAAGTATCATCATCACATTGCCGCAAGTACCACCCACGTAATAGGATATGGGGACTCTTTGTCCGTCCCATATCAAAACATCCAGGCTAATCAGGCCTGCGCCAACTGCTATATTATTTGTTTCAAGTTTCATGATTCAAGTTTAAAGATTCAAACTACAGGATTAAGCCTCTCCACCAACTCCGCT
>SUYI01000059.1 GCA_015060485.1 Prevotella sp.
AATCACATTTTCAAAGAACTCTTTGGCTGTGCGGCATAGCCGTTAGGCCATATATTGAATTTTTAACGAACTATTGACAATGAAGAGTTCCGTTTTTTTAGAGTTTTTTATGTACAAGTGCCACCATAAAGATATCTTACGACCTCTTTTTGCATGCAATCCCACAAAAAGACCCACAAGAAGGGTGTAGCCTAATACGCACTTTTCTGTGGAGTGCCACACAAAACTGCATAGGTTCTATAGGCAATGCCTTTATAGGGCATGGCCTAATATGTACTTTCTGTTGCCATGTCCCAAAAGTACACACCGCAATGATATGAGCAAGCTCGGCAGATGGTAAAAGAAAGACTCGCCGCTAATGTTAAAAAACAAAATATAATTTTCTGAGGTAGTCTGTCTGCAGATATTGATGTACCTTTGTCCGCAGATTTCAAAAACTAAACAAGACATGGAAGTTATATCAATTGAGCGCAGTACCTACGAGGAACTGCTGACGAACTTCAATAGCTTCGTCACAAAGATGAAGGAGATGGCCAGTAGGGGCACAGACAAAGGATTGGGTGATTGGCTCGATAACCAAGACGTATGTCAAATACTGAACATCAGTCCAAGAACATTACAAACGCTTCGTGACAATGGGACATTGGCCTATTCTCAGATCAACCGTAAGGTATATTATAAGCCAGAGGATGTGGAAAGAATTCTGTATGTCGTGACTGATAGAGATAAGGATCGAAAGACGTATAACCTCAAAACGAGTTGCCTATGAACGAACTGATAATGCCTCATAACATTGGTGTGAAGAATGCCATAGAGAACATGAAGGAGGTGCTTGCCCTCTATAGGAAGGTAATAGGCAATTATCGTCCATTGCTTGATGGTGAGCGCTACTTAACAGACAGGGAGGTAGCCAGTATTCTAAAAGTCAGCAGGCGAACACTACAGGAATACCGAAATGATGGCATGCTACCATATATATTATTAGGTGGCAAGGTACTTTATCGTGAAAGTGATTTGGAGAGAGTCCTGGAAAGTTGCTATCATCCTGCTTATAAACAATAGGGAAAAGAAAGAGCCTGTAGCGGTTCGTGTGCTGAGAGGAAATAACGCAGAAAGACGGATGACAGACTATCGCTAATCATTCGTCTTTCTGCTTTGAAGTTTTGGGGCTGCTGTGATCTATGCCATCTTGCCTTCGGCGAGCTCCGTCACGACTCGGCCACCCAAACAAGTTTTATGGCTCTCGCTGCTCCGTCCCTTGATGTCCTTGAATGATGCATTAAGCTTATTGCCAAGCATCGTCAGGTCATTATCGAGTTTTTGACTTGTGATGCGGGCGTAAATCTGGGTGGTCACGATATTCGTGTGGCCCAATACTCGGCTAACGCTCTCAATGGGCATTCCTTTTGAAAGCGCCAAGGTTGCGAATGAGTGGCGTCCACAATGGTAGGAGATGGTTTTCTCAATGCCGCAGGCAGCCATCACCGTTTTCAGCTTCTTGCACATTGACCAGTAGTTCATCTTACCGAACACCAACTTTTCTTCCTGTAAGTGTTTGTAGCGGTCGATAATTTGTAAGGGTATGTCCATCAGCTTCACTTGGAAGGGGATGTTGGTCTTGTGTCGCTTGCTGATGATCCACTTGTCGCCGTTGATGTCCACGATGTTGTCCGTCGTCAGGTTCTTCACGTCAATGAACGAGAGGGCGGTGAAGCACACGAACACAAAAATGTCACGCACGAAGGCCAGATTGTCATCCTCGAACTCATGGGTTACGACAGCCTTCAGTTCGTCCTCGGTCAGGAATTCCCTTTCCTTGCAGTTGGGGCTGATATGGAACTGCGCGAACGGGTTACGGGGAATCTTGCCGTTGTAGTGCGCCCTCAATACAACACCTTTCAACCACATGCATCGCTGCCAGATAGTTCCATTGGCCAATCCTCGGTCAGTACTGAGATAGGCGGCGAAGTCCTTGATAAACTCAGGCGTCAGTTCCAGCATCGACATATCCGTGCGACGGTAGTGCGACTGGATGAAATCTGCCACATCCTTCCGTGAACGTTCCATAGCCCAAAGCGTGCTTGCAGCCCTGTCCTTGCCCACACGCTTTTTCTGGTTGGCAATGTCCTTGTCGGAAGCACTCAGCAGCGTCTCGTACTCGCTGCCGAAACCCTGATAGGAATTGCGCACCATCTCAGCCGTCACGAAAGCCTCACGGTCTGACAGATGCTGATAGTGTTTGATGATTTGCGCCTTGATGTTATCCAGTTCGCGGTTAATCTGCAAAGCCTCTTTGCTACGCCCCTTGGCACAATTGCCCTTCACATCCCACATGTCAAGCGGGATAGTCTTCTTACAACTGAATTGGCTCTGAGTGCCATTAATCGTCACCCTGCCCATCACTGGCACCACACCGTTCTTCTCCTTACTTTTGTTCACATAGAACAGAATGTTAAAAGTACTTCTCATGTTTCTTACTCCTTTTTAAATTTTGGCTGCAAAACTACTATTTCTTTTGGCATCCATCGCTATGCAAAATATAGCAGTTTGCGGAATAAGAAACGGGCTGTGAACAAGCGGTGAAAGATGCGCCATTCTGCTCCAATTTGTATTACCAATTAGGGAAGATTGACCCGCCTCAGAACCCATCTTTTGGGTTACGAATTAGAAACCAAACTCCTTCAACGATCCTCCCCAATTTGCTTTTTGACCCAAATTGAGCTTCCTCGTTCTTCCCCGTCTTGCCTTTATTTCTGGCTGAATTGCGTTAATCTTCCCAAATCGCTTTCTTTTTACAAGCTTTTTTCGTAACTTTGTAGGCGAATTCATAAAACAAACTACGAAAACGATGAAACATATTGCATTAACCGTGCTTGGGCTGTTTGTGCTGTTGCCCGTGGTGGCGCAGCGGCAGACGGAGCCGACAGCGGAAAAGAAGGTGGGCCCGCAATACCAGAAGCAGCGCATGAAGCTGGAACAGCTGAACCGCGGCGTGGTGGCCCTGAGGAACGGACAGCAGGTGGTGGTCAGTTGGCGTACACTGTCTACAGACCGTACTGGCGAGCCGTTCGACGTATACCGTAACGGCGTCAAGCTGAACCGCAAACCGCTGACGAAGGGCGGCAGCTTCTTTGTGGACGAACAGCCGCTGGCGGGCGATGCCACCTACGAGGTGCGTGGCGGGGGACGCGACGGCAGCTACCTGCTGAAGGCCGATGCCCCTGAGGGCTACGTGGCCGTGCCGCTGCAAAAGCCCGCCGACGGCAAGACGCCCGACGGACAAATCTATACGTACTCGGCCAACGACGCCTCGGTGGGCGACATGGACGGCGACGGCGAGTATGAAATCGTGCTGAAGTGGGATCCGTCGAATGCCCACGACAATGCCCATGACGGATTTACGGGTCCTACACTGTTTGACTGTTACCGCATGGACGGTACGCTGCTGTGGCGCATCGACATGGGCATCAACATCCGCAGCGGTGCACACTATGTGCCCTTCATCGTCTACGATCTGGACGGCGATGGACGGGCGGAATTCATCGTCAGGACCGCCGACGGTACCCGCGATGGCAAGGACCGCGTCATTGGCGACGCAACGGCAGACTACCGCCACCGTGCCCCCGATGATGCGCAGACCCCGACGCCCGAGCGTGAATGGGCCAAATATAACAAGCAGGGACGCCCCAAGACGGGTCGCATTCTGACAGGACCGGAATACCTGACCGTGTTCAACGGAATGACCGGTGACGCGATGGATACGAAACCCTACATTCCCGAGCGCGGTAACCTGCAGGACTGGGGCGACGACTATGCCAACCGCAGCGACCGCATGCTGGCTGCTGTGGGTTATCTGGACGGTGTGCACGCCTCGGCCATCTTCTGTCGCGGATACTACACCCGCACGGTAATTGCCGCGTGGGACTGGGACGGACGTGAGCTGAAGCAGCATTGGGTGTTTGACACCAACGATGAGGGCACGGGCAAGGACGGCAAGCCCCAGCAGAGCTATGCCGGACAGGGTAACCACAACCTGCGTGTGGCCGATGTCGACGGCGACGGATGCGACGAGATTACCTACGGTTCGATGGCTGTCGATCATGACGGCCGTGGACTCTACAATACCGGCATGGGACACGGCGACGCCATCCACCTGATGGCCTTCGACCCCACGACGGACGAGCTGCAGGTGTGGGACTGCCACGAGAACCGCCGCGACGGCTCGGACTTCCGTAATGCCCGCACGGGAGAGATTATCTTCCAGATTCCCTCGACGAGTGATGTAGGCCGTGCGATGGCTGCCGATATAGACCCTACGAATCCCGGTGTGGAGATGTGGAGCAGCGACAGTCACGGCATCCGCAACATCAAGGGTGAAGTGCTGGGTGAGGCGGAGGACGCTGCCGACCCGCAGCACAACCAGCACCTGCGGATGAGGGGACGCCGGCTGTCGATTAATTTCGGCATCTGGTGGGACGGCGATCTGTTGCGTGAACTGCTGGATCGCGGTACGGTGACGAAATACAATTGGGAGACGAAGACCATCGACGAGGTGGTGCGATTCCCCGGTATCGTGTTCAATAACGGCACGAAGTCGAACCCCTGTCTGGCTGCCGACATTCTGGGCGACTGGCGCGAGGAGGTCGTAGCCCGTACGCCCGACAGCAGCGAGCTGCGCATCTTTGTCTCGACGGTGCCCACGGAGCATCGCATCAACTGTCTGATGGAGGACATCCCCTACCGGCTGTCGACAGCAGCTCAGAATGTGGGATATAACCAACCTTCGGAACCGGGATTCTATCTGGGACCGAATCAAAGTGTAACAACGTTTTTAAAATAGGATATGAACAGAATATTTTTTGCTTTGGGACTGATGCTACTGACGGGACTGTCGGCCAGCGCCCAACAAGTGAACGACAACAACACCCCGCTGCACTTGATGCGCCCTGCCAACCAGCAGCGCTATGGTATTCCGACGGCGGAGCAGGTGAAGCAGACCATGGACCGTGTGCTGCACTACATTGACGCCGAGACCCCTGCCGTGCTGGTGGACAAGAGAACGGGGCAGGAGGTGATGCGCATGAAGGACATCGACGAGCAGACCCAGCTGAAGCAAGGCGGTTTCCGTCTGACCAGCTACGAGTGGGGCGTGACCTATTCGGGTGTGCTGGCAGCCTACGCTGTGACGGGCGACGATGCCTATCGCGACTACGTCTACAAGCGGCATCGCCTGTTGGCCGACATGGCACCGTGGTTCGAGAAGGTGTACCAAAAGCATAAGAATATCGACGTCAATGTGCGCCGTGTCATCGACCCCCACGCGCTGGACGATGCCGGAGCGGTGGCCACGTCGATGATGAAAGCCTTAGTGAATGAAGAATTAAGAATGAAGGATGAAGCATTAAGAGATAAACATGCAGCACAGCTTCGTCCGCTTATTGACAATTATACGAACTATATTCTGAACAAGGAGTTTCGCTTGTCTGACGGCACCTTCGCCCGCTTGCGCCCGCAGAAGAATACGGTGTGGCTCGACGATATGTTTATGGGAGTCCCCGCTGTGGCCTATCTGGGTAAGTTGACAGGCGACACGAAATACTATGACGAGGCTGCCCGCCAGGTAATGCTCTTCGCCCAGCGCATGTGGGTGAAGGAGGACGGTCTGTTCCGCCACGGATGGGTGGAAGCCATGCAGCCGCACCCTGCTTTCTATTGGGGACGTGCCAACGGTTGGGCGTTGCTGACGATGTGTGAGGTGTTGGATGTGCTACCAGCTGAACATCCTCAGCGGACGCAGATTCTCGACCTATTGCGGGCTCATGTTCAGGGCCTGTCGCGATTGCAGCACCACGATGGATTCTGGCATCAGTTGCTGAACCGCAGCGACACGTATCTGGAGGCATCGGCCACTGCCATCTATACCTATTGCATCGCCCATGCCATCAACCAGGGATGGGTCGACGCGAAGGCCTACGGACCTGTGGCGCTGTTGGGTTGGCAGGCTGTCAACCAGTCGGTGAACGAACGGGGACAGGTGGAGAATGTCTGTGTGGGAACGGGTATGGGCTTCGATGCAGCCTTTTATGCCTATCGTCCTGTGCACGTAATGGCGGCTCACGGCTATGGTCCGGCCATCTGGGCCGGTGCGGAGATAATCCGACTCTTGCAGCACCAGCACCCAAAAATGAACGATAGCGCGGTGCAGTTCTACGACGAAGAGGTTCCTACCAGTGGGCCCATTTTCAACTACGACGGAAAAATCAGATATTAACAGATAAAGAGTAATACACTACATGAAACGAATCTATATTCTCTTGTTCTTACTGCTGGTTGTGTCCGTTGCCAGCCAGGCAGGAACTACGGCGCGCAAGAAACTTAACTTTAATGCTGGCTGGCGGTTGTTTGTCGGCGATGAACCGAAAGCTGTCGAGGCGACGTATGACGACAGCCAGTGGCAACAGGTAACGCTGCCCTATGCCTTTAATGGTGACGAGGCGTTCCGCAAGGATATTGTCGACTTGACGGACACCATCTGTTGGTACCGAAAAACGTTTAAAGTTGAAAGCTTAAAGTTGAAAGTTTCAAAGTTCTTCATTGAGTTCGAGGGTGTGCGCCAGGGAGCCGACTTCTACTTGAACGGTCATCATCTGGGTTTCAGCGAGAATGGTGTGATGGCGTGCGGTTTCGACCTGACTCCCTATATCAAAGCGGGCGAGAACGTGCTGGCCGTACGCTGCGACAACAGCTGGACGTACCGTTCGCGCCAGCACGACAGTCGATACCAGTGGAACGACAAGAACTTCAATGCCAACTACGGCGGTATTCCGAAGAATGTGTATCTGCACGTGACGGGTCGCCTGTATCAGACGCTGCCGCTGTATTCCAACTTGCGTACGACGGGCACGTACATCTATGCTACCGACTTCGACATCGCCGGCAAGAAGGCGGTGATTCATGTTGAGTCGCAGGTGAAGAACGAGGACGCGACGGCGCACACCTTTACTTTTTGCGCCCAGGTGCTTGATGCCGACGGCCGCGAGGTGGCGCAATTCCATGGTGAGCCCGTGACCATGCAGCCTGGCGAAACGCGTATCGTCAAGGCGCAGCAGGAGGTCAATGGGCTGCATTTTTGGTCGTGGGGCTATGGCTATTTGTATACGGTAAAGACGAGCCTTGTCGACGGTTCTGTGTGTTGCGATTTGGTGGCAACAAGAACCGGTTTCCGCAAGACGCGCTTCGGCGAGGGTAAGATATGGCTGAACGACCGCGTGCTGATGGTGCATGGCTATGCCCAGCGTACGTCGAACGAATGGCCGGGTGTGGGCATCTCCGTCCCTGCCTGGTTGAGCGATTACAGCAATGCGCTGATGGTGGAGTCGGGTGGTAACCTGGTGCGCTGGATGCACGTCACGCCGTGGAAACAGGACATCGAGTCGTGCGACCGCGTGGGACTCATCCAAGCCATGCCTGCCGGAGATGCCGAGAAGGATGTGGAGGGTCCGCGTTGGGCCCAGCGCACGGAACTGATGCGCGATGCCATCATCTATAACAGGAACAATCCGTCGATACTATTCTACGAGTGTGGCAACGAGAGCATCAGCCGCGAGCACATGCTGGCGATGAAAGCCATTCGTGACGAGTACGACCCCCACGGTGGACGAGCCATAGGCAGTCGTGAGATGCTGGACATCGACGAAGCGGAATACGGCGGCGAGATGCTGTATATCAACAAGAGCAAAAAGCACCCGATGTGGGCGATGGAATATTGTCGCGACGAGGGTCTGCGTAAGTATTGGGACGAGTGGAGCTATCCCTACCACAAGGAGGGTGACGGTCCACTGTATCGTGGCAAGCCCGCTACCGACTACAACCACAACATGGACCAGTTTGCCGTCGAAATGGTGCGTCGTTGGTATGACTACTGGCACGAACGTCCGGGTACGGGGACGCGCGTGTCGTCGGGTGGCGTGAAGATTGTCTTCTCGGACACCAACACCCACCATCGCGGTGAGTCGAACTACCGCATGAGCGGTGTGACCGATGCCATGCGTATTCCGAAGGATGCCTTTTTTGCCCATCAGGTGATGTGGTCGGGCTTGGTGGAACCGGAAGAGGCGAAAACCTATATCGTCGGACACTGGAACTACGAAACCTCAAACCTCAAACCACAAACCTCAAACCTCAAAAAGCCAGTCTACGTTGTGTCGACGGGTGACGAGGTGGAGCTGTTCCTGAACGGCAAGAGTCTGGGTAAGGGCCGTCAGAGCTACCGCTATCTGTTTACCTTCGACGATGTTCCCTTCGAGGCGGGCACGTTGGAGGCGGTGGCCAACGATGGCAGCCGTTATAAGCTGGAGACAGCTGGTGAACCCTATCAGTTGAAACTTACCGCCATCTCGAATCCGGAGGGTACGAAGGCCGACGGGGCCGATATGGTACTGTTTCAGGTGGAGGTGCTCGACAAGCAGGGACGCCGCTGCCCGCTGGACGACCGTATGATACACTTCGAATTGTGGGGCGAGGGTAAATGGATTGGTGGCATTGGTACGCGTAATAACAAGGAGATGCAGCGTCCGGACGACAACCGTCCTGCGGGCTTGCTCGATGCTGCCGCCACGAAGAATATCTCCGACAACTATGTCGGTGCGATGAATCTGCCTGTGGAGTGTGGCGTGAACCGCGTACTGGTGCGTACCACGCCGAATGCTGGAGACATCAACGTCTCGGCTTATGCTGAGGGTGTGAAGCCGGCGTATATAAAAGTGAATAGTGAAAAAGTAGAAGTGAATAATTTGCTACCGCAACTGACTCTCAAGGGACGTCTGGACCGTGGAGAGACACCACAGACGCCATCGTATGCGGAAGGTGCCCAGGGCGTGAAGATTGTGTCTGCCAAGGCGGGCTTCGGTTCGCAGCATGCCTCGCGGAGTTTCGACGACAACGAACTGTCGGAATGGAAGAACGACGGGCGGCTTGCTACGGCGTGGATTACCTATAAACTCGAACGCAAGGCAGTCGTCGACGACATCTGTATGAAGCTCACTGGCTGGCGCTTGCGCAGTTACCCGTTAGAGATTTACGCTGGCAAGACACTCATTTGGAGTGGTGAAACGGAGCGCAGTCTGGGATACGTCCATCTGACCCCCACACAACGTGTCCAAACAGACGAGATTACCATTCGACTGAAGGGGGCAGGAAAGGATAAGGATGCCTTTGGCGGTATCGTCGAGGTGGCTGAACCCGCTGCTGGCGAGCTTGACCTCTTCAAAGCCAAGAATGGTAGCGATACGAAGAACGAGCTGCGCATCGTGGAGATAGAATTCATAGAGAAAGGTTATGAAGTCGTGCTGGACAAGGCTACCCGACAGCCGTTCGCGTATAGCATGGCTGTTCCAGACGGCAACTATCGTGTCACCGTGACACTGGGCAACCAGAAACAGGCTGGGCAGACGGTTGTCCGTGCAGAGAGTCGCAGGCATTTCTTCGATGTCGTGCCTACCAAGAAAGGACAGTACGAAACGGTTAGTTTTGTGGTTAACAAACACTCGCCGCGTATCAATCAGAATACCAGCGTCAAGCTGAAACCCCGCGAGTGGAGTTACAAAAACTGGGACGACTCGCTGACGATTTCGTTCTGCGGTCCGGCACCCGCCGTGAAGAGCATCCGTATAGAGCCCGATACTGAGGCTACGACGGTGTTCCTATGTGGCAACAGTACCGTTGTCGACCAGGAGGACGAGCCATGGTCGTCGTGGGGACAGATGATTACGCGGTGGTTTGACGACCGGGTGGTCATTGCTAACTATGCCGAGAGTGGACTATCGTGTACGTCGTTTCTGGCACAACTGCGATTAGACAAGATCCTGACGCAGCTGCGCAAGGGCGACTACGTCATTGTGGAGTTCGGACATAACGACGAGAAAGAGAAGAAGGCAGGCGACGGAGCGTGGTATTCGTACACTCGCAACCTGAAGACCTTCGTTGACCGTGTTCGCGAGCGGGGAGGAAACATCATTTTCTGCACGCCCACGGCGCGCCGTTTCTTCAACGATGACCACAAGACTATTAAGAATACCCATGGCGACTACCCTGAAGCCATGAAGACCGTTGCCCGTCGTGAAAACGTGCCAGTCATCGACCTCACGTCCATGTCGACGACACTCTATGAGACGTTGGGCGAGGAGGGCTCGAAGCAGTCGTTGGTACACTATCCCGCCAATACCTTTGCAGGCCAGGACAAGCCCTTGGCCGACAATACCCACTTCAATCCCTATGGCGCGTGGCAGATAGCAAAGATGGTGGTGATGGGACTGAAACAGATGAATTCGCCGTTGGCCGACTATCTGCGCCCTGATTGGCAAGACTACAATCCCGCCCAGCCTGACGACCCCGCTCAGTTTGTGTGGAATATGTCCGGATCGAGCAATCTCCTCAAGCCCGATGGTAACTGAATTTGACGAGTTATCTTTTGTAATCATAAATTTCAAGCTTCAAATATCAATCTTCAAAATATATGAAACGTTTTGCATTTAAGATGTACCTGAAACCAGGTTGTGAGAAAGAGTACGAACGTCGCCATGCTGCCATCTGGCCCGAGCTGGTGAAGATGATCAAGGACGGTGGTGTCAGCAACTACAGCATCTATTGGGACAAGGACACAAACATCCTGTTTGGCTATCAGGAGTGTGAGGGTGAAGGCAACTCGCAGGATACGGATCACGTGGATCCCATCACCCAGAAATGGTGGGACATGATGGCTGACATCATGGAGGTGAACCCCGACAATTCGCCAGTCACCGTGCCCCTGCAGGAAGTGTTCCACTTGGATTGAAAAAAATGAGAATACTTTGTTTTTTCTTTTCTGTGGCGTTGGGGTTGACGGCTTATGCCCAGATGATAGACCTCAGCGGCACGTGGCAGTTCCGTAGCGAGCGAGAGCAGGGCACCGTGGTGTTGCCTGGCTCCATGCTAACGAACGGAAAGGGTGATGCGGTGAGTGTCCATACGCAGTGGACGGGTTCGCTCTACGACTCGAGTTTCTACTTCAACCCCTATATGGAGAAGTATCGCCACGAGGGCCGGATGAAGTTCCCGTTTTTCCTGACACCCGAGCGCCACTATGTGGGCCATGCCTGGTACGAGCGCACCGTCGTCGTTCCGAAAGCGTGGAAGAAACGCCGTGTGGTGCTGTTCCTGGAACGTCCTCATATTGAGACCACCGTCAGCGTCAATGGCCATGAGGTGGGTCACCAGACGTCGTTGTCGGTGCCCCATCAGTACGACGTGACACCTTATATTATATATGGTAAGGAGAATCGTATTGTTATCCAGGTCTACAATGGCATCGAGAATGTCTGTGTGGGTCAGGACTCGCACAGCGTGACCGACCAGACGCAAGGCAATTGGAACGGCATTGTGGGACGCATTGAATTGCAGTCTGCGCCGATTATTTGGCGGAAACGGGTGATACCGCACATGGAAGAAGGAACGGTAGATGTCATGGTAAACGATGCTACCTACCATTTCGAGTTAGGATCCGATACGGTACTGTGGGACGAGTTCCATCCCCAGCTCTATACGCGTACGGTGACCTACGATGGTGTGAAGGTGCCTGTAACCTTCGGTCTGCGTACCATTCGCGTCGAAGGGCCGCAGCTGTACATCAACAATCGTCCGCTGTTCTTGCGCGGCACGGTGGGAAACTGCTGTTTTCCCGAGACGGGCTATCCGCCTACCGATGAGGCTTCATGGGAACGCGTGCTCGGCCAGTGTAAGGCGTATGGCATCAACCATATCCGTTTCCACAGCTATTGTCCCCCCGATGTGGCCTTTACGGTAGCTGACCGCTTGGGACTCTACCTGCAACCCGAAGGACCCTCGTGGCCCAATCATGGCGTGAAGCTGCGCCGAGGTATGGCTATCGATCAGTATTTGCTGGACGAGGGACGCCGCATCATTGATACCTATGGCCACCATCCCTCGTTTACGATGATGGCAGCAGGCAACGAGCCGGCTGGCGACTGGGTGGCCTACTGTAACGACTGGGTGAAGGAAATGAAAGCCTACGACCCCACACGTATCTATTGCGGTGCGTCGGTTGGTGGCGGCTGGGCATGGGACGACGGTTCACAGTACCATGTCAAGGCCGGAGCGCGCGGACTGGACTGGGACAAGCATGCCCCGCATAGTGATGATGACTACTACCAGCAACTGCTCTTCCCGCGTAACTATAAGGGAAGTGAGTCCAACAACGAACCCATCGTTGCCCACGAGCAGGGCCAGTGGTGTGCCTTCCCCGACTTCAAGGAGATTCCGCAATATACGGGAGCCTATAAGGCTCGCAATTTCGAAATCTTCCGCGACCTATTGACTGACAACGGAATGGCGTCGCAGGCCGAGAAATTTCTGATGGCCAGCGGACACTTGCAGACGCTGTGCTACAAGTACGAGATAGAGCGCAACCTGCGCACCAAAGACTATGCTGGATTCCAGCTGCTGGGACTCAACGATTACAGTGGACAGGGTACGGCGCTGACGGGTGTGCTCAACGTGCATTGGCGCGAGAAGGGCTATTGTACACAGAAGGACTGGACACAGTTCTGCAACACCGTCGTGCCCTTGGCGAAGTTCCCAAAGTTCGTTTATACCAACGACGAGACCCTGCAAATCCCCGTCGAGGTCTGCAATGCTTCCGGAAAACCCATGCAACAGGCGCCGTGTACCTTTGAAATAGTAGGCGACAATACTGCTGATATGGGCGAGCTTTGTTCGAAGTCTTTACCCGTGGGCAAGAACATTCCTCTTGGTGTGGTCAAATATACGCTTTCGGAATTCACGCGTCCAACGAAGCTGACCCTTGCTGTCAATGTCGCCGACGACAACGGACAGGAATATACCAACTCGTGGAACTTCTGGGTCTATCCCAAAGATTTGCCTCAAATCTCAAATCTCAAATCTCAAACCTCATTCTACGAGACGGATACGTTGGACAAAGAGGCGCTGCGCGTACTTTCCGAGGGTGGCGATGTACTGTTGGTTGCGTCAGGAAAAGTGCGCTACGGCAATGACGTGCGTCACACCTTCCTGCCCGTGTTCTGGAATACATCGTGGTTTAAAATGCGTCCGCCACATACAACGGGAGCCTATATCCAAAGCGATCATCCCGTGTTCCGTGATTTCCCCACCGACGACTGGCAGAATTTGAACTGGTGGGAACTCACGAACCGCACACAGGTGATGAATTTGTCGGAATTTCCCAAGGATTTCCAGCCCGTTGTACAGCCCATCGATACGTGGCATGTGTCGCGTAAGCTGGGGATGCTTATCGAGGTGCGTGTGTTGAAGGGTCGGCTGCTGATGACCACCCTTCCCGTCAGCCAAAAGCTGATAGCTAACGGTAAAATGCCCGTAGCCCGGCAGTTGCGCTACAGCATTCTGCGTTACATGCAGAGTGACGACTTCCAGCCTGCGACCGAATTACAGGTAGAAACCATCCGTCATCTCTTTGAGCGCGAAGCCCCACGGGTGGATATGTTTACCAAGGGGTCGCCTGATGAGCTGAAACCGAAGATTGGCGGATAATGAACAGAATCATTAATGAACAATATCGAAACGTATGAAGAAAATTTTATTGTTGATGCTGGCTGTGCTGACCCTTTCGGCAACGGCAAAGCCTAAGGCTAAGAAAGCCGTTGAAACATGGCCGGACGGTACGGAAATGGATGCTTGGTTCCAAAACGCAGCAAAGGTCGATGTCGACACTTTGGGACGCCGCTATGTTATTACCGAATATGGAGTCATGCTGGGCAGTTCTGAGGTCCAAACTGAGAAGATTCAGGCTGTCATCGACTGTGCCGCGCAAGAGGGTGGTGGAGTCGTAGTCATTCCTCAGGGTACCTTCGTGACCGGTGCGTTGTTTTTCAAGCAAGGCACGCATCTGGAGGTCTGCGAGGGTGCCGTACTGAAAGGCAGCGAACGCATTGCCGACTATCCCATACTCGTGACGCGTATCGAGGGCGAGACGTGCAAGTATTTTTCTGCCTTGATCAATGCAGACGGGCTCGACGGTTTTACCATTTGTGGCGGTGGAACCATCGACGGCAACGGCCTGCACTACTGGCAGGAGTTCTGGATTCGTCGCCTGTGGAATCCGCAATGTACGAACAAGGATGCCCAGCGTCCGCGTCTGACCTATGTGTCAAACAGCAAGAACGTTACCATTCAGGACGTGCACCTCATCAATTCGCCGTTCTGGACGAACCACGTCTACAAGAGCCATCATGTGCGTTATCTGGACTGCTACATCTTCGCTCCCACGGAGAATATCTTCCCTGCTGATCCCAAACGTGGTGCTCCCTCGTCGGATGCCATCGATATCGACGTTTGCACCGATGTGCTTATCGACGGTTGTTTCATGCATGTTAATGATGACGCCGTAGTGTTGAAAGGCGGAAAAGGTACGTGGGCTGATAAGGACGAGACCAATGGCCCCTGCGAGCGCATCCTGATTCAAAACTGCCGCTACGGGCGCGTACATGGCTGCTTGACGTTTGGTTCTGAGTCGTTACACGACCGCAATGTCATCCTGCGCAACTGCTATAGCGAGCGTGCTGATCGTGTGCTGTGGCTGAAGATGCGTCCCGATACGCCCCAACATTATGAATATGTGTTGGTGGAGAACGTTACCGGGCATTGCGGACGTCTGCTGTTCATCCATCCCTGGACGCAGTTCTTCAAACCTGGCGACCGCAAGGATATGCCGCTCTCTCGTTGCAACAACGTCGAGTTCCGCAACGTAAAGGTTGAGGCAAAAACGATGTGGGACGTGAAGACTTCCGACAAATACGAACTTAAGGATTTCGTCGTCGATGGTCAACCGATGGATTTCTCGCAGTTCTCGGAAGCCACACCCGAAACTGCTCCTAAGGTTTACCTGTAAACGTTGGATTTTTGGGGACTCTAAGACATCTGACACTTAAGTCACAAGAACCTGCCACTTAAGTCGCAAGTTCTTGCGACTTAAGTCCTAAGAACTTACCACTTAAGTGGCAGATTGCCTGAAAGCCCTCTTTTGATGACTTGGAAGCCTTATCTCATCAAGCAAACTGCTTTAGCGTTTACACAAAGTCATGATATTTATCGGGTCAGCCGATTTTTCCGGTGCATGCTTTGTAGAATCTAAATAAAGTTGTATCTTTGCCGCATGAAGGCAGAAGA
>SUYI01000060.1 GCA_015060485.1 Prevotella sp.
ATCCGCATCGGCAACCAGTGGCTGGGCGAACGTCCCTGCCCCAACGACCCGAGCTTCGAGCAGTTCGTGAGCATGGAATACGGCATCCGCGCAGGATTCGTCCTTCTTCGCCGATACATTCGTCACTACAAGCGCAAGACCATACTGGATATTATTATGGCATGGGCACCCGGCACAGAAAACAACACAGTGCGTTATATCGAAACCGTCAGCAAGCTTACAGGTATCAACCCCACGGAGGCTATCCGCTATGAAGACAAGGATACCATGATACGGCTGGTCGACGCGATGATACGCGTGGAGTGCGGACAGCCCGTCGAGCGCAGAATCATAACCAAAGGATACGAAATGGCATGAAAAAGATTAATTGGTGGAACGTCGTACTCGAGGTGGTACGCGTCCTCGTGGCCGCCCTGTCAGGTGCAGGCGCCGCAACAATGTTGTAAAAAAGGTCAGCGCCCCGCAAGGGCGCTACCCTTTTAAATGAGAAATGAGAAATGAAAGAAATGAGAAATAAGAAATGAGAAATGAGAAAATGGTCGGCTTTGCCGATTGTGGAATGACGAATTCTTAATTATTCATTGATCAATCGCCGCAGGCGACCATTCAACATTCAACACTCAACATTCAACATTAAAAAATTCAGGAGACTATCTGACTGTCATGTGGAAGCAGCCTTGCTTGACTTCGTACTTGATGTAGCAGCGGCCTTCCTGGCGTTTGTCGCGAAGGACTTCGGAAAGGATGTACTTGAGGGTATCGTCGCGAACGGGTTGCGTGACGGCATGATAGCGGTTGTAGCAGATGTCGAAGGTGGTGCCAAAGAGGTGGCACGAGCGTTCGGTGGCGTTCGTATTATGGCGCTGCAGCTTGGCTACGTCGTCCATGGTGCGCAACACGCTGGTGACGATAAGTTTGTTGAACGGCACGCCTTTATTATACAGGCTGTCGTAGAATGCCTGCCCGATGTCCTGCAGCAGGACGGCAGCACGAGGCACCAGATAGGGAATGGAGTTGGAGAGGCGGTCGACATGATAGTAGGGACTCTCGCCGACATACACCAGTTCCTTCATGCGGTGTTCGGCATCCTGACGATTCTGCACGGGACGTACGCCCCACTTCTCGGCAGCGACAATCTGCACGCTCTGGCTGTCGGGGAATGCCGCCTTGTAGTTGGCCACCGAGCGGATGCGGTTGGGCTTGTGCGTATAGTGTGTGTCCAGGGGTGCTTCGTCGACGGGGGCAGACTTCATCAGTTGGCGGACACCTGCCAGCAGGGCTACCACGGCAAAGAAGCCGACGATGAACTGGCGCTTGGTGGGTTGCTTATATTTGATATTTATCACTATTTGAGGTTTGAGATTTGAGGTTACTTCCGGAGCTAACGTTTACACTTGTCGTACCATTCGAGCAACATGCCCTTGGGAATGCCACGCTTCACCGCTGCATCGAGCACACGGCGGGCCTCTTCACGACGTTCGAGCACCAACAGCAAATCAGCATGGGACACCACGTAGGTAGGGTCGTTCGGAGCCAGCTGCTGGGCACGCTGCCAGTCGTATAGGGCGGCATCGTCCTGCTTCATCTGACGTTCCAGATTGGCACGGGCAGCATAGGCTACAGCCGAGTCGGCGTGCAGCTGGATGGTTTGGTTCAGCTCGTCGAGCGCCTCCTGCTTGCGTCCCATCTGTTGCAGTACGACGGCTAACGACAGCCGGCCCTCGAAATGCCGGGGCAGATAGGCCAGCAGGTCGTTGAGGTCGTTGCGGGCCAGGTCGAAACGGCGCAGATGGGTATTGGCATAGGCACGATAGAACAGCGCTGCCGGGTTGTTGGGCTCGTGTTTCAGCACTTGGCCATACTCCTCGATGGCATACTGCCATTGCTTCAGTTCCAGATTCACCGCAGCCTTGCGCAAATGCAGGTCGGACGACCACGGCGAGGTGGCTATCTGCTTGTTGAGCACCGTCAGTGAGTCGCGCCAGCGCTGGCTGTCTGTAGTTTGCGCCTGCAGTGCATGATGCGACAGAATCGCAACCGACAGCAAGGCCAGCATCAGGCTTTTGTGATATAATCGACAATCCATTGTCCTACTTCTTTGGTTCCATACTTTGCCCCACCCTCGACCTGGATTTCAGGTGTACGCACATTTGCATCCAACGAGGCGTTGACAGCCTTACGAATGAGGCTGCCCTCACGCTGGAGTCCGAAGTGTTCGAGCAACATGGCGGCAGACAGGATCTGCGCCAGCGGATTGGCCAGGTTCTGACCGGCGGCCTGAGGCCACGAGCCATGGACAGGCTCGAACAGCGGGGTATGCTCGCCCAGCGAACTGGAGGGTTGCAACCCCATCGACCCCGTAATACAAGACGTTTCATCCGTCAAAATGTCGCCAAAGGTGTTCTCGGTGACGATGACGTCGAAGAACCGTGGTTCTGTCAGCACACGCATCGAGGCATTGTCGATGAACATATAGTCGGTCGTCACCTCGGGATACTGCGGTTCCATCTCCTTTGCCACCTGACGCCATAAGCGGCTTGATGCCAAGACGTTGGCCTTGTCGACTACAGTAAGATGGCGGTTGCGCTTCATGGCCATGTCGAAGGCTACCCTCAGGATGCGCTCTATCTCGGGACGCGTATAGATATTGGTGTCGAAGGCCATATCGTTGTCCTGGTGCTTCTCGCCGAAATACATGCCGCCCGTCAGCTCGCGGATGACCACGAAGTCGGCACCACGCAGCAGTTCTTCCTTCAGCGGACTCTTGTGGAGCAGACAGTCGAAGGTGGCCACGGGACGGATGTTGGCAAACAGCCCCAGCTTCTTGCGCATGGCCAGCAGACCCGTTTCGGGACGGATTTTTGCTGTCGGATTGTTGTCGTATTTCAGGTCGCCAACGGCAGCAAACAGCACGGCATCGGCACGCATACACGCCTCGTGTGTTGCGTCGGGATACGGGTCGCCGCAGATGTCAATGGCGTGTGCTCCACAGATGGCCTCTTCGTACTCAAACGTGTGGCCGCACTTCTTGGCTATGGCGTCGAGCACGGCTACGCCCTGACGCATGATTTCGGGCCCTATTCCGTCGCCCGATAGGATGGCTATTCTCAGTTTCATATTCTTATTATTTGTTATTCAGTGATTCTGTGTTTGTTATTCCGATAATTCATTCTCGATGATGTTCAGCATCTTGAACGTCGCCTTGATGGCCGATTCCGTCTGGTCGGCATCCAGGCCACGGGTGCGCAGCAGTCCGTCTTTATAGTGCCACGAGATGAGGGTCTGTACCAAGGCGTCGGTGCGTCCTCCCGGAGGAATGCTGACCTGATAGTTCGTCAGGATGGGGAACGTGCGGTCGAGGTATTTCTTATAGATATGTCGCAGGGCCTTCACGAAAGCGTCGTACTGGCCGTCGCCCAAGGCACTGCCTTCATACTGCCGGCCGTTGATCTCGACCTTGATGTTGGCACCGGGCTTCAGACCGTAGGCCGTCGACACCACATAGCTGATGAGTTTCACCTTGTCGTCGGAGCCGTCGTGTTTCAACACGTCGCTGACGATATATGGCAGGTCCTCCTGCGTCACGATTTCCTTCTTGTCGCCCAGTTCGGTGATACGTTCCGTCACGCGGCGCGTCTGTTCGGGAGTCAGTTCCAGTCCCAGCTCCTCAAGGTTCTTGGCTATGTTGGCACGCCCGGAATTCTTGCCCAAGGCATATTCGCGCTTACGCCCGAAACGCTCGGGAATGAGCTCGTTGTAATAGAGCTTATCCTTCGTGTCGCCATCGGCATGTACGCCAGCGACCTGCGTAAACACATTCTCGCCCACGATGGGCTGGTTGGGAGCCACCGAAATGCCGCTGAAACTCTCGACCATGCGCGAGATGTCGTTCAGCTGACTCTCGACGATGTTGGTCTTTGCATGGAACTGGTCCTTCAGAATGGCCTGCACCGAGGCCAGCGGGGCATTGCCGCAACGTTCGCCCAGGCCGTTGACGGTGACGTGCAGTCCGCGGGCTCCACTGAGCACAGCGGCCAGCGAGTTCGACACTGCCAGATCGTAGTCGTTATGGGCATGGAAATCGAAATGAACATGCGGGTAGCGTTTCATCATCTTGCGGAAATACTCGATGACCTGCAGCGGGTTCATCACACCCAGCGTGTCTGGCAGCATGAAGCGTTTAATAGAGGTGTGAGGTGAGAGGTGAGAGGTGAGACTGTCCATCAGCTGATAGACGTACTCCGGCGAATCCTTCATGCCGTTCGACCAGTCCTCCAGATAGAGGTTGACGCTGATGCCTTTGCTGGCAGCATATTCCAACTCCTTACGGATGTCGCTGATATGCTCCTCGGGGGTCTTGTGCAGTTGTTGCGTGCAGTGTTTCAGCGAGCCCTTCGCCAACAGGTTCATCACACGCCCGCCACAATCGTAAATCCAATCTACCGACTGTCCGCCGTCGACGAATCCAAGCACCTCTACCCTATCCAAACGAGCTATCTGGCGGGCATAGCGACATATCTTGGTGACTGCTTCGCACTCACCTTCCGAGACGCGTGCCGAAGCAACCTCGATGCGATCAACATTCAGGTCGTAAAGCAGCTTTCGCGCCATCACCACCTTTTCGTGAGGCAGAAACGACACACCATTGGTCTGCTCGCCGTCGCGCAGCGTCGAGTCCATAATCTCGACGAAAGGCGGAATGCGCTGGTAGGTATTTACTTGTTCAGCTGTTCTCTGACCTGAAGGTCTGAGTGTGGCGTTGCATTCCCATGTCGTAATCTTATCCTTGTTAGCCACGAGGAAGTCGATGTCGTCCAGTCCGTTCATCAGACAATGCTTCTTGTAGCCGTTGATTTCAAACTGCTCGCTGTGTCCCGTTGCCAGGTTGGTCACCGTCTGGTTGGGCAGGTCGACCATCACCTGTGTTTTAGGATCGTTTTGAATGGTCAAAAACAATTCAGACAAGAAGCTATCGCTAACCTGCACAGGCAACACGAAGTTGTTCAGTTCGTTGTTCTTGTGGATGTCAGCGAAGAACGAACTGATGACCACGCGGAAGCCATAGCCTGCAATGGCCCATGCAGCATGCTCACGGCTCGAACCCGAACCGAAGTTCTTGCCAGCCACGAGGATGCAGCCAGTGTATTTGGGGTCGTTGAGGACAAAATCCTCAACGACACTGCCATCGGCACGATATCGCCAGTCGCGAAACAGGTTGTCGCCAAAGAAGCGCTCCTCGCGGGTCGTAGCCTTCAGAAAACGTGCAGGGATAATCTGGTCTGTGTCCACATTTTCAAGAGGCAATGGCACACAGGTCGATGTGATGATGTCAAATTTCTGTTTCATTGTCAATTAAATCAGTTCTCTCGGATCAGTAATTACTCCCGTGACAGCTGCGGCGGCAGCCACCAACGGCGAACAGAGAATGGTGCGCGAGCCAGGGCCCTGACGACCTTCGAAGTTGCGGTTCGACGTCGACATGGCGTACTTACCGGCAGGCACCTTGTCGTCGTTCATGGCCAGACAAGCCGAACAGCCGGGCTGACGAATCTCAAAACCGGCCTCGCTAAGTACTTTGTCCAGTCCTTCCTCGCGAATCTGCCTGTCTACAGCCCACGAGCCAGGCACGAGCCAGGCCACGACGCCGGGAGCCTTCTTGCGTCCCTTCACAACGGATGCAAAGGCGCGGAAGTCCTCAATGCGCCCATTGGTGCAGGCGCCCAGAAACACGTAGTCAATCTTTTTCCCCAACAGCCGTTCGCCAGGTTTGAAGCCCATGTAGTCGAGGGCCTTTTCATAGTTCTCCTTCCCGTTGGAGGGTGCCAGAGGTATGCTTTCCGTGATGCCGATACCCATGCCGGGATTCGTGCCGTAGGTGATGCGCGGCTCTATGTCTTTTGCGTCGAACACCAGTTCCTTGTCGAACACAGCATCAGGGCCGCTCGTCAGCGTCTTCCAATAGTCGACGGCCTTGTCCCATGCCTCACCCTTGGGGGCATACTCCTTGCCTTTCACATAGTCGAAGGTCACATCGTCAGGAGCAACCAGTCCGCCCCTTGCGCCCATCTCTATCGACAGGTTGCAGAGCGTCAGACGTCCCTCCATCGAGAGATTCCGAACCACCTCGCCACTGTATTCCACGAAATAGCCCGTAGCACCGCTGGTAGTCAGCTGTGCCATCAGGTATAGTGCCACGTCCTTGGCGGTGACACCTTTCTGCAGCGTGCCATTGATGGTGATGCGCATCGTCTTCGGCTTCTGTTGCAGAATGCACTGCGAGGCCATCACCATCTCCACTTCACTGGTGCCGATACCAAAGGCCACTGCTCCCATTGCACCATGTGTCGACGTGTGTGAGTCACCGCAGACGATGGTCATTCCTGGCAGCGACAGTCCTTTCTCCGGACCCACCACATGAATAATACCGTTGTCCTTCGACATCATGCCGTAATACGTCAGTCCGAACTCCTTGGCATTCCGTTCCAGGGCATCCACCTGCGCCTTCGACACAGGGTCACCGATGGGCTTGTCCTGATCGTGCGTGGGCGTGTTGTGGTCGGGCATGCAGAAAATACGTTCCGGGCGGAAGCACCTCAGCCCCCTACTCCGCAGACCTTCGAAAGCCTGCGGCGATGTCACCTCGTGGCAATACAGACGGTCGATGTAGAGCTGCGTGGGACCGTCGTCCACCATCTGCACCACGTGCCGGTCCCATATCTTGTCAAATAATGTATTCATGAAATATGGTCTTAACTTCTTTTGAACTTGTTGATACAGTCGATATACGCCTCTACCGATGCCGTCACGATGTCTGTATCGGCACCGAAGCCATAATACATCGAACCGTCGTACTCTACCTGCATGTGTACCTTACCCACGTCGTCAGAACCCTTTGAGATGGCCTGGATGGTGAATTCCTTCAGCGTCATCTGCTTCATGATAATCTTCTTCAGCGCCTTGATGGCAGCGTCCACAGGACCGTTTCCGCTGGCAGCAGCCTCGAACTTCTGTCCGCTGATGTCCAGCCCGATCGAGGCTACACTCTTCACGCCCTTGCCAGTAGTGACCTGCAGGAAGTCAAGGCGTACGGCGTGCGATTCTGCCGTATCGGCACCTGCCAGCATCAGTACGTCGGCATCGGCCACCTCCTTCTTCTGGTCAGCCAGCTGCAGGAATTTCTCGTATATCTTGTCCAGCTTTTCCTCGCTCACTTCCACGCCATTCACTGTCAGACGGTGCTTCAGCGCAGCACGTCCCGAACGGGCAGTCAGCATGATAGTGTTGTCGTCGATGCCCACATCCTTGGGATTCATAATCTCATAAGTTTGGACGTTTTTCAGTACACCATCCTGATGAATGCCGCTCGAGTGTGCAAAGGCGTTGCGGCCCACGATGGCCTTGTTGGGCTGCACAGGCATGTTCATCAAGCTCGACACCATGCGGCTCGTCGGGTAAATCTTCGTCGTGTTGATGTTCGTCTCGATACCCAAACCCTTGTGGCATTTCAGTATCATGGCAATCTCCTCCAGCGACGTGTTGCCGGCACGCTCGCCAATGCCGTTGATGGTCACCTCCACCTGTCGCGCTCCAGCCAGCACACCGTTCAGCGTGTTCGCCGTAGCCATGCCCAAGTCGTTGTGGCAGTGTGTCGAGATAACGGCACGGTCAATGTCGTCCACGTGCTCCTTCAGATACTTGATCTTCTCGAAGTATTCCTGTGGCAGACAGTAGCCCGTCGTGTCGGGGATGTTGACCACCGTGGCACCCGCCTTAATGACAGCCTCAACTACTTGAGCCAGATATTCGTTGTCCGTACGACCGGCATCCTCGCAGTAAAACTCCACGTCGTCCACGAACCGCTTCGCATACTTCGTGGCCTCGACGGCCTGTTCCAGAATCCGTTCACGCGTCGAGTTGAACTTATACCGGATGTGCTCGTCGCTTGTACCGATACCCGTATGGATGCGCTTGTGCTTGGCATATTTCAGCGCATCCACAGCCACGTCGATGTCGTGCTCGACGGCACGGGTCAGCGCACAAATGACGGGCCATGTGACGGCCTTAGAAATCTCAATCACCGAATTAAAATCGCCAGGCGAACTGACGGGGAATCCTGCTTCAATCACGTCCACGCCCATCTGTTCAAGAGCCTTGGCAACCTGAATCTTCTCAACGGTGTTCAACTGGCATCCGGGCACCTGCTCGCCGTCACGCAGCGTCGTGTCGAAAATAAACAATCTGTCACTCATAACTATTATCTTTAATTCTTTTTGTCGCTTCGCTTTGTAAAAGCGTCTTACGACGATTACTTGACTATTATCTACGAAAAAAGCCTCTCTACACCCGGAAGTGAGAAAGGCTCTGTATTAGTATGTCTTATACCCTAATTATATACAACCCATCACTTCCGGCCACGTTTACGCAGTCGAATAATAAACAGGTTGCTAATCAGGTTAAAACTTGTCATTTTTATGTTTCTTTTCGTTTTACGGCTGCAAAAGTACGTATTTCTTCTGAAACAACCAAACAATTTGTCACTTTTTTCGCAAAAAAGTTACGTTTTAGCATTTTCTGTCTCCTTATAGACAAAGAATGCACCCCTTTTTGCGAGGTGCATTCTTTGGATAATGACGTTTGTCGCTTCGTGGCGACGGCGTTAGTTGTTGACGCTGCCACCAACGATGTCGAGCAGTTCGTTGGTAATGGCCTGCTGACGCGACTTATTATACTGCAGGTTCAGCAAGCGCAACAGCTCGTCGGCATTGTCGGTAGCGGTCTGCATAGCCACCATGCGGGCGGCATGCTCGGAGGCTACGCTGTCGAGCAGGGCTGTGTAGAGCATCAAGTGAGCCAGCTTGGGGACAAGCAGCGAGAGCACGGTAGTCATGTCGGGCTCGACGATGAAGTTGTCGTTGAGCGGCGGAACCTCGCCCTCCTTCACTTCCTTCTTGCGACGATTCTTCTTCAGGTAGTCCTGGGCTTTCTTCGTAGCAATGTTCGACGTGAGGTCGCGCTCATGGTCACGCTCCAGTTCAGTCTCGATGTCGATGGGCAGGAACTGCTTGTTGGTGAGAATCTGCGAACCTGCAGACTTGAAGTGGTGGTAGAGAATCTCCACACGGTCGATTTCGCCATCATAGAACTTACCACCCAACTCCATCGCAATATCGATGCACGTCTGTACATTGGGATGGTCGATAAGCGAAGCATGTTCGCACTTCACGTCGTAGCCCAACTTGCGAGCCTTCTCGTAGACCTTGCGACCAATGGGCCAGACCTCGACACTACCCTTCCCCAGTTCTTGCTCGTAATCTTCGACCGTACGCTGCATCAGTTTGATAATGTTGGAGTTAAATCCACCGCAGAGTGATGAGTTGCTGGAGAATACGATGAGGGCGACACGCTTGACGGGACGCTCAATGCTGAACACCGTCTGTGCCTCGACCTCGGAAGCAAGAAACGACTTGAGGATATGCTCGAGCATCGTCTCGTAAGGCAGCATGTTCTGGATGGCCACCTGCGCATGATGAAGCTTCGAGGAAGCTACCATCTTCATGGCAGAGGTAATCTTGCGCGTGCTGTTGACCGAGGCAATGCGCCCTTTGATTTCTTTCAGGCTGGGCATAGGCTATCAAGCTTTATACGTTCCTGCTATGTCGGCCATGACGACCTCAATCTTCTGAGTCGTGGCGTCGTCAATCTTACCTGCGCCCAAGCTCTCAATGACCTCGGGAGCTGATGAGCGCAACTTGTCGAGGAACTGAGTCTGGCACTCGCGAACCTTGTCGATAGGCACATCGCGCATCAGGCCATGCACACCACAATACAGGATAGCCACCTGCTCGCCAACGGGCATAGGGCTGTACTGAGGCTGAATCAACAGCTGGTTGTTCTTACGACCACGGTCCAGCGTCATCGCCGTCACGGCATCCATATCGCTGGAGAACTTCGAGAAGGCCTCCAACTCACGATACTGTGCCTGGTCGATCTTCAGCGTACCAGCCACTTTCTTCATGGACTTGATCTGTGCCGAACCACCAACACGGGATACGGAGATACCGACATTGATGGCGGGACGGAAGCCCTGGTTGAAGAGGTCGCTCTCAAGGAATATCTGACCATCGGTAATCGAAATCACATTAGTGGGGATGTAAGCGGAAACGTCACCGGCCTGTGTCTCAATGATAGGCAGAGCGGTGAGCGAACCACCACCTTTTACATGACCCTTCATGCACTCGGGCAGGTCGTTCATCTGCTCAGCAACCTCCTGCTGTTCGTTCATCTTGGCAGCACGCTCCAACAGACGAGAGTGCAGATAGAACACATCACCAGGATAGGCCTCACGACCAGAGGGACGACGCAGAATCAGCGACACTTCACGATAGGCCACAGCCTGCTTCGACAAATCGTCGTAAACGACCAAGGCGGGAAGACCACGGTCACGGAAATACTCGCCGATGGCAGCACCGGCAAACGGTGCATAGTACTGCATGGCAGCAGGATCGGCAGCAGTAGCAGCCACCACGATGGTGTATGGCATGGCTCCGTGCTCCTTCAGCGTCTGCACGAGGGTTGCCACGGTAGAGGCCTTCTGTCCGATAGCCACATAGATACAGTATACGGGCTTGCCTGCCTCGTAGAAACTCTTCTGATTGATGATGGTATCAACGGCAATGGCCGTCTTACCCGTCTGGCGGTCGCCAATGATGAGCTCACGCTGACCACGGCCGATGGGAATCATCGAGTCGATAGCCTTCAGACCGGTCTGAAGCGGCTCCTTCACTGGCTGACGATAGATTACACCAGGAGCCTTGCGGTCCAGAGGCATCTCGAAAGCGTCAGTGAGGTCAATGTCGCCTTTGCCGTCAACAGCCTGTCCCAGCGGATTGATGACGCGGCCGAGCATGTTGTCGTTGACACGGATTGAAGCAATACGCTTGGTGCGCTTCACCACCATGCCTTCCTTGATGCCCGCAGTGACTCCGAGCAGCACGCAGCCGACGTTGTCCTCCTCGAGGTTCATCACGATAGCCATTGTGCCGTTTTCGAACTCCAGCAATTCGTTGGCCTCTGCATTACGCAGACCATAGATACGGGCCACACCGTCGCTGACGGTAAGCACGGTACCCACCTCATCGAACTGTTCGGCATTAGAAATGCCCTTCAGCTGTTCGAGCAGCACCTGACTGACTTCGCTTGGTTTAATTTTATCTGACATATTTTACGTTCATTCATTTTTGCCACGAATTACGCAAATGACACAAATTTTCTTGCTTGAATCTATTCGTGAAATTAGTGAAATTCGTGGTTGTTACTTCTTTAACTGATTGAGAATCGTGTTGAGCTTCGACTTGACACTGGCATCCATACGATAGGTGTCGTATTCGAGGATGAAACCGCCGATGATATCGGGATTCACCTCTGTCTCAAACTCCACAGTACCTTGAGTCTTACTCTCCACCATCTGTCGCATCTTCAGCTCCGTTTCCGCGGAGACCCTTGCGGCGGTGGTGAGCTTGCCACGGATGACATTCTTCTGCTTGCGGTAAAGCGTGACATACGAGTAGGCCATGAACTGTACCATGTTCTCGCGGTCTTCCTTCAACACCAGGGCGATGAAGCTCTGCGTCAACTTGCTCGGAGAACCGCCGGCAGCAATCTCGAGCAACGTCTGCTTCTTCGACTTTTCGAGCATGGGGTTGTCAATGGTATGACGAAGCGTGGGCACTTCGGTATAACTCTTCGCCAGCGTCATCATCTCCTGATAGACCTGTTCGTCGAGTTTGCCATCCGTAGCACTCTTCAGCAGCGCCCTTGCATATCTCGTAGATATTACTCCAATATCCATACGCGTGTACCTTATTTAATTAGCAGTAGCGTCATCCAGCATGCGGTCAATCAAATCCATCTGCGACTTATCGTCACGGAGGTTCTGACGGAGCACTTTCTCGGCAATGTCGACACTGAGGGTTGCCACCTGCTGACGAATATCAGCAATAGCAGCCTTCTTCTCCTGTTCGATGGCGACTTTCGCCTCATCCAACAGACGGGCACCCTCAGCCCTTGCCTTCTGCTGAGCCTGCTCGACGATAGCGTCGCGCGACTCAGCGGCCTCCTTCAGTATCTGAGCCTGTTTCTCGCGTGCCTCCTGCAAGATGGATTCACCTTCCTGCTGAATATTGGCCAGTCGTTCCTCGGCCTCGTGAGCCTTGCGCAGACTTTCGTCAATGTATTTGTTTCGCTCGTCAACCATATTGAGAATGGCGGGGAAACCATACTTGGCAAGTATAACGAAGACCACCAGGAACGCCAGTAACATCCAGAACAGGAGTCCTAAGTCAGGCGTCAGGATAGCCGGTAATTTTGTGAAATCCATTTGCTGTCAGTTTTTACTAAATCAAGAATGCACAAGCAGCAATTGCGAAGAGGGCACAACCCTCGACGAAAGCAGAGGTCAGAATCATCTGGGTGAAGATCTGTCCGGAAGCCTCCGGCTGGCGGGCAATAGCGTCAACAGCGCTGCCACCAATCTTACCAATACCAATACCTGCACCAATAACGGCAATACCTGCTCCAATACCGCAGCCCAGCTGTGCCAGACCTTCAGCGGCCAACAATAATGATGTAATCATAATCTTAATGTTTTAAAATTGTTAATATTTAATGTTTTAATTCTTAACTCTTAATTATCCATGATGTTCTTTGTGTGCAAGTCCGATAAATACCGAACTCAACATCGTGAATACATAAGCCTGTACGAAGGCCACCAACAGCTCCAGTGCATTCATGAACAGCAGCATGATGATGCTGAACACGTTCAGACCAATGCCCAGTCCCACGCCCATGGTCCAGCCAAGGAAGATGACGCAGCTGAAGCTGAGTATCATAGCATGGCCTGCCATCATGTTGGCAAAGAGACGGATCATCAGTGCAAAGGGCTTTGTGAACACGCCGAAGAGTTCGATAGCCGGCATCAGGGGGATGGCTTTCAGGAAGATGGGCACATCGGGCCACAGAATCTCCTTCCAGTACTCCTTGTTGCCGAAGAGGTTGATGGCCAGCATGGTGCACAATGCCAGGAAGAACGTGATGTTGATGTTACCTGTCACATTCGAACCACCGGGGAATATAGGCAACAGTCCCAACAGGTTGGTGACAAAGATGAAGAAGAACACCGTCAGCAGATACGGGGCATAGGGCTTGTAGTGCTTTTCGCCAATGGAAGCCTTGATAACGTCGTCGTTAATCATCGTCACCAACAGCTCTACAGCACCTATGAATCCAGTCGGTGCCTTACTCGTCTTGTCGCGCTTCTTATACCAGCGGGCACAACTCAGGAACACCACCAGCAACACAGCCACCACAATCCATATCTGCAATACGTTACGCGTAATGCTCAAGTCCAGTGGGCGCACAGTGCTACCGTCGGCCATCTGCTCGTAAATCTTGCCATGGGCTTCAGGATTGAAGAAGAAACCGTCGGGCAGAGAGTGCTCTGTGCAGAAGTGCCACTCGCCAGTCTGCGAACTCCTGATGATGATGGGCAGCGGGAACCCGATGTGCTTACCCTCGTAGGTGGCTATATGCCACTCGTACGAGTCGGCCAGGTGCTCCAGGACTATCTCCGAGATGTTCAGAGGCTCGTCCTTCGTCTCCTCGCCAGCCAGCATCGGCATGGGCAGTAGCGCCATTACCAGCAGGATGCATATTGACTTAAATTGTTTCATGTAATACGTTAGTTTTTAACTCGTTGCAAACGTTTTGATACTCTCGAGAAGAAGATTGCGTGATGTGCCAGCGTTACCATGTAGTAAACGACAAACACCAAGAGGAATATGATCATTCCTGCTTTGCCAGCCACCAGATAATAGATTCCGAGCACAGCCAGCGACAACAGGAAACGCAGTCCTGAAGTTCCTGTGAAGAATGAGCTGAGAAAGTCCTTGTGGCGTGAGGCTACCCAGTACCATACCCAACCGTCGATGACGTAGAAAAGCAGTGTGAAAGCAAAGCCTACCAACGAAGGTGTCTGCCAACTGTCTGGACCCCATATCTTGATGGAGAAAAACAGCAGACAAGTCAGTGTAAACACCTGGAAGGAGTAATTGACGGCTAAATCTTTCAACGCTTTCTGACTCATTGTTCGTTCAATTCTACACAGAGACTCACCACATTCTTCTGCACCTCTACGAAGCCGCCACTGATTTCAAGGGGCTTTTTCTCGCCGTTAGGCAGCCCATAGACCACCTTACCCTTATCGAGCGACGAGATAATCGGTGCGTGGTTGTTGAGGATTTCGAACTGACCCAGAGAACCGGGCACCAGTACACTCACCACCTCGCCTTCGAACTCAATCCTTTCGGGAGAAACTATCTTCAGCTTTAACATAATTGTCAATTATCTTATCGTTTCTTTAGTACGCTTTGTACCACTAGGTCAAAGAATTATCAATTGTCAATTACCCTTTTGCAGCTTCCAGAAGTTTCTTGGCTTTCTCCTTAGCGTCCTCGATAGTACCAACATTGAGGAATGCCTGTTCGGGCAGGTCGTCGACCTCACCGTCGAGAATGGCGTTGAAGCCCTTGATAGTATCCTCAATAGGCACCATGACACCAGGCAGACCCGTAAACTGCTCAGCCACCGTGAACGGCTGCGACAGGAAACGCTGCACACGACGTGCACGGTTCACCGTCAGCTTGTCCTCGTCCGAGAGTTCGTCCATACCCAGAATGGCAATGATGTCCTGCAACTCATTGTAGCGCTGCAGAATCTCCTTTACGCGCTGTGCACAGTCGTAGTGTGCCTTTCCGACCACCAGCGGATCGAGAATACGTGAGGTAGAAGCCAGCGGGTCAACGGCGGGATAGATACCCAGACCGGCAATCTTACGGTCCAACACCGTGGTAGCATCCAGATGGGTAAACGTCGTAGCAGGAGCAGGGTCGGTCAAGTCGTCGGCAGGCACATACACAGCCTGTACCGAAGTGATAGAACCCGTCTTGGTAGAGGTGATGCGCTCCTGCATGGTACCCATCTCAGAGGCCAATGTAGGCTGATAACCTACGGCTGACGGCATACGGCCCAACAGAGCGGACACTTCGGAACCGGCCTGCGTGAAACGGAAGATGTTGTCGATGAAGAAAAGGATATCGGCAGCACCGCCATCCTTACCGCCACCATCGCGGAATCCCTCGGCAACAGTCAGGCCGGAGAGT
>SUYI01000006.1 GCA_015060485.1 Prevotella sp.
GGTGCCCGTAGTTCAGTTGGTTAGAGCGTCAGATTGTGGTTCTGAATGTCGACGGTTCGAGTCCGTCCGGGCACCCAAGCAAGAAAACAAAGGAAATTTCCGAGAATCCCAGTAAATAAAGGGGTTCTCGGAATTTCAATTTAAAGAGGACGAGTTCCAACTTTTTGGTCTGAGACCAACTTTTAGGGTCGAAAATCGACGCAAAATCGACGCAAAAATCGAAAATCGACGCAAAATCGACGCAAAATCGACGCAAAATCGACGCAAAAATCGACGCAAAAATTTGCAAGATTCAATACCAGATGGAAGCACCCATAATGTATAATTAAAAAAAATTGGCATTATGGCAACGATTACAACTGAGTTTGGAAAGTTAAGTTCCAAAAAACAGAGAGCAGTTTATCTGCTAGTGAGAGACAAGAAGACGGTAAAGCGCATCATTACCGGGGTTAAGGTTGATGAATCGGAAATATCACCGAAGACCAAGAAGATTAAAAACTTCGAAAAGGCGCAGATTGTTGAAAAACTGAAGTCGGAACTGGCAGCAAAGCTGTCATCTATGGCTCCAGAGATCAACTACAGCGACAATATGGATGCTACAAAGATTGCATCCAAGATTGTCAAGAAGAAGAAAGAAGATACATTGGATTTCTTCAGTTTTGCTGAGTTGTGGATATCCAGGCGCGAGTCTAAGAGCATGAGAAACTACGTCTGCATGCTTAACAAGTTTAAGGAGTTCTTGAAGCGTGATACTTTAGACTTCTCTGAGATTACCTACACCCTGCTGAAAGATTTTGAGAACTATCTGAGTGATTTCACACGTGCCAAATCGATGTATTTGGGCGAAATCCGCCATTTATATCGTGAGGCCATGCTGGAGTACAACACCGATGAAGAGACTGTCATCAAAAACGACCCATTTTTGAGATATAAGGCTCCAAAGCAGGTGTTGAAACTTGGTGTCAGAGCTTTAAAGTTGGAGGACATCCTGAAGATTTACCATTACGATGCAGTTCCAGGCAGCAGAGTCCAAATGGCTCGTGATTGCTTCATCCTCTCATTCTGCCTGATGGGCATGAATTCTGTGGATATGTATCAGGCTACGAAGTTGGAGAAGGGAACTCTAAAATACAAACGAGCCAAGACTAAAGATCGCCGTGCTGATGAAGCCTATATCGAAGTGAAGATTCATCCATTCATTAAACCACTGATGAAACGTTACGAAGGTTCTACTCATGTCTTCAGTTTTTACAAGAAATACGTTGTTCCGGAGAATTTCAACAACAATATCAATCGTGGTTTGAAAGATCTTGGCAGGGCTATCGGCCTTCCTAATCTCCAGTTCTACCAGGCTCGTCATACTTTTGCCACCCTATCGAGAAACATGATGAAATTCAGTAAAAGTGATGTCGATGAAGCTCTGAACCATGTCGGTAGCTATGGCATTGCTGATGTCTATATCACGAAGGACTTCAACATCATCAACGATAACAACTTTAAGCTGATTGAGGAGGTCTTTAAGGATGAAATTGCTGGCACTCCCAGTACTGTACTTGCCGCTGAATCAAACAAAGGCATCCAAACCGATGCCAATACAGAGGCTCCCTTGGCTAAGCGTCCCTATCATAGAAAAGCTAAAACTGCAGCCAATGCACAGATATAATCATTCAGGAATCCCCTGCAAAGCCCTATTTGTGGGGGATTTACTGGTTTTAACCTGTGGGTTATGCAGAGTTTTAAGTTGTGGGGATTTGGTTTTAACTTGTGGGTTATCCCTGCCGATTCTCGGTTTTAAAGTGCGGGATATTGAGTTTTAAGTTGTGGGATATGATTCTCGGAACTGCCTGAAACTTCGATAATTGCGCACTCCCTACAGAGCAAATAAACAGTCCATGCTAAAAAACAGAGCATTCAGACGCTGTTTTCATGCTTGGCCAAGAATTAATTAAGTGATTTGGGCTTCGCGCACGAATAGATAATCGCGCGGTTTTAAATTGTGGGTTATTATCTAACGCGCCCATGAGGAAAGCATTAGAAAAAGGCTGCCCGACACGTCATTTCGTGCCAGGTAGCCCTTTCGCATGCAATCGGATGCCATCGCATGCAATCGCAGTTTCTCGCTTGCCATCGCATGCAGTTGGATGCCGTCGCAGCTATTTTTCCCACTCTTTGTAGAGCGAAGGCTGTTTTTCAGCTTCCTTCACCTCGCCTTTGATAGCCTGAATCACCCATCCAATGCCCATATACGAGCCATCCGCCTTGCGTCTTCTGCCTTGAATGTCGGCCAGCGTCCCGATGAAGTCTGGCAGTAATTTGGCCGCATTGTTGATGAGATCTTTGTGCGGCTGAATGCTTTTCAGCGGGAATCCCATCTGCTTCCTCATGTAGTCTATTGCCCTTGGAGCCATAAAGCCTACCGAAGTCAATGCAGTAAGTCTGGTCTGTTCCAGTTCCTGGTCCCGATACTTGTCTTGATAGACCGGATAGAACTTGAACCCTACCGCCACGCTCTTGCCGTTGTTAGGATTGGCCCGGATTTTGTCGTAGGTGAACGTGTAGGGACAATTCTCGTCGAGCAACTTCTTAACAGGTCTCAATATTCGGTCTTCTATATGGTCAACCCTGTCTTTGCCGTCTTTCTTGTACTTGTCTGGTGCAATTCCAAGCCAACTCTTCAAGTCGTCAATCGTCAGTTTAAAAGGTCTTTCCTGCCCACTCAGTACCATGTAGAACTGGAGCGAATAAGATGTTGGTAGTGCCAGAGCTTTGTTCAGTTCGAACCTTCGGAAGCCCTCGCTGAAGTCCGTCAACACTCGCCAAATCTTGTTATCCACCTCCACCGTGATTTCTCCTGTTCCGTACACATACGTCGCATTGTTGATGAATCCGCACACTGTGTACCGCTCGTTGTCCTTGTACTCAAACGTCCTGCCACGCAGGTTGTAAAGTGCCTGTTCGATGTCTTTGTGCTTCATCTTCGTATTGAACAGTACTGCCGAGGCTGGCATTGTGATGGTCACATTCTTTAGCCCTAAGTCTAGCTTGCACATGTTATCGCGCAACTTTATGCCCTTCAGCTTGATCGAGGCTCTTTCAATGATACGCAACACAACCCTTTGTTCCAGGATCGACATGTCTTTCTGCCTTGCCCAGCTGTAGATGAACGAGGCCACCACGTCCTTATTCGGAGTCTGTATGTTTATCAGTTCTCGCTTGCTCATACTTAGTCCTCCATGCCAAACACCTCACTGGCATTGCCCCGCTTAGCCTTTCTAACCTTGATTTCGCCATACTTCTGTTCATAGCTGCTGATGGCCATATTCAGTCCTACGGCAAAGATGTCCTTCAGGGCAATCCCCTCACGTTCGGCTATCGTCCTCACCTTTGCCATCTGCTCTACCGAAACCAGTGTACACACATGTTCCATCGGCTTTTTGCGTTTCACCGTCTGAGGCCTATTCTCGTTCTTCTCCTCCTGCTCACCTGTCAGCCCACTAACAAGCTGGCTCATATCGAAATCTTTCTTGCTCATAATGCTCCAGTTTATTCGGTTCTACTTCAGTTTCTTCATCAGTTCCCGTGCAAACTCCAGATAGTCTGTCGCCCCATTGCTCTTTGGTGCATACGTCACAATGTCTTTCACCTCATAAGGAGCCTCGGCCAGACTCACATTCTTGCGAATCTTTGTTGTGAACACTTTACTGCCCAACGACTCGCGCAGCTGACTTTCCACGCCACGTCCCAGTTTCGTATTCTCCCAACGTGTTATCAGGATGCCTGTCACATGAGCCTTCTCGTTCAGTTTCTTTTGCACCATGCCGATGAAGCGGTTCATCATAGCCAGTCCTTTGAACGGTAGAACCTCGGCCACCAATGGAATAACGATGTCTGTAGATGCCGTCAGTGCGTTCAATGTAAGCAAACCAAGTGACGGAGGACAATCTATCAATACGTATTCAAACTTTCCCTTTATTGGCTCTATCAGTTCAGATAATATACGTTCCCGTGCCATTGCCGATGCAAGTTCCAACTCTGCCATAGAGAGTTGAAGCGATGCTGGTACCAAGAAAAGATTCTCACTCAGTGAAGCTATTGGAAGCGACTCATTCCCCATCAGTGCCGAATACACCGTTGATTCTGGATCACCATTCAACATGCTGCTTGTCAGATTAGCCTGAGCATCCATGTCTATCATCAGTACCCGATGTCCCTGTGATGACAATATACTTCCTACACTCGCAACCGTAGTTGTCTTACCTACGCCTCCCTTATGGTTGGCTACAGAAATGATCTTTGTTTCCATACCTATTTATATTATATATATTGTTTTATTGAACTATTCATTCAAATCAATGTGCAAAAGTATAAATATTATAGAATATTGGCAAATACTTCAATAATAATTTAACCAAATATAACAATACTTCTATACGTGATTAAGTATTCTGCTATATTTTTATTGCAAATAGGAGTGCAAAAGTGAAGTAATAACATAGAAATACCCCATTGTGTATTTGGATATTTCCATATTGTTGTATGATTGTATTTGTGTATTAGAGTATTGCGCTAAACATTGCCCAGATACACATACTTGATGCCTTCTTCAATGGCTATTTGCTTGGCAGCTTTTAGCGTCTGGACGGGAGTCGGAGGAATGTCCTGCATCTTGTAGCGAGGGAAGAACCGGCTGAAATGAAGGGGATTGTCGGCGAGGCCGTTGCTGGCTATCCACTGGCACATCCGACGAATCATAGGCATGTCATCGTTGATGCCAGGAATAAGCAGGTTCGTCAGTTCTATCCACACGCCAGCATCGCGCATGGCGAGGATGGTATCAAGCACTGGCTGCAGATGGCCTCCGCTGATCTTCACGTAGATGTCGTCGGAGAATGATTTCAAGTCTATATTGGCAGCATCGAGATACGGCAGCAGGTCACTGAGCGACTCCTGACAGACATAGCCCGCCGTGACGAGGATGTTCCATAGTCCTGCCTCGTGAGCCAACCGAGCCGTGTCCGTGATGTATTCAAGGTAGGTCAGCGGCTCCGTATAGGTGTAGGCAATACCTGGACAATGGTGTTCTATACAGAGTTCTACAACGGCTTCAGGCGAGAGATCATAATGCCCGACCTCCGATGGCGCGACCTGCGAAATCTCATGGTTCTGACAGTTCAGGCAGCGGAAGTTGCAGCCCGTACAGGCGATGGAAAGGCACTTGGTGCCTGGGTGAAAGTGGTAGAGCGGCTTCTTCTCGATGGGGTCGATGGCCAGCGAACAAGGCCGTCCGTACACCTCACTTACCAGCACACCGCCCTCATTGCTTCGGCTCCGACAGATGCCTGTCCTGCCCTCGCTGATGTGGCAATGGTGTGGGCAGAGCAGACACTCTACCCTGCCATCATCCAACTTATGATAATACCTGCACTCCATCATCAAATCCGTTAAATCCGTGCAATCCGTTGTCGTTAAAACACAATGGCTTCATAAACGTATAGTTCTGTCTCTGCATCTTTCCAGCCATCCCATCCGATGCCCGCCTTATCCTGTGCACAATGCGAAACGAACTCTTCCTTCGTCCAGTTTACCTCATCGGCCACTTGTGGCAGATACGTCCCACTGCGATAGCCCTTACGGATATAGATACCGTGCCGATGCAGTTCAAACTCGTCCAGACTCTGAATGCGGCGCATGGGTGTGAGCACCGAAATCTCAATATCAATGTCCGAGAGTTCATCAGCAGTGACAGGCATGAATCGCGGGTCTTCGAAAGCAGCCGCACGCGCCATCTCTGCCACAATCTCATGCAGGGGCACGTCCTCGCCAAAATGTCCGATGCAGCCACGAAGCCTTCCATGCTTATGCAGCGACACGAACGCCCCACACTTCTGACGTAGCGTAGCCGTCAGCGAAGGATGCTCCGCAATCGGCTTTCCATTCAGCGAGTCTTTGATGCTCGTCAGTACAATTTCTTTCAGCGTCCGCTTCTCATCCTCCGACAGCGAGAACACCTGCGATGCCTTGCGCACGACGGCAAACGCATGATAGCCTACCACCCGGCTGTGATCCGACTCCTCGGCATCCCCAGAGTTCTGATATATCAGGTGCTTCACCTCATACGTGCTGTCTATCATCATCAGCAGCGTTGCGATGGCCAGTTCTCCGCAGGCACTCGTAGCCAGACCAGGCACGCCACGCCGTGCATTCTCTTCCAGCGCAGCGATAAACTGCTCCACGTCGCCACTTTCCACGGCTTTGCCCGTCCGTGCATCCACCTTGCAGGCATCCTCATACTTCGGATAGTGCGAGAAGTCGCTACTGACGATGAACAGATTCTCCTCCGTCAGATACGGCTTCAGCACCTCCGCTATCCGCTTCAACTTCTGGAAGTCGTTCGTGGAAATGATAATCGGCACGATGAGCGGCACGGAATCCTCGCTCGTCTGAGTGGATTTACCATTCCCGAATCTCCTTTGCAAGAATGGCAGTTGCACCTCCAAGCAATGCTCCCTGTCATGCGCTCTGGGTTCATATCGAAACACACTGTCAGCAGCCGTCAGAGCCAGAGCCGTCTCATGATCCACCTTCACCTGCCCCAACGGCGTGGCATAATAGTCAGCCTCCGTGTTCACCGAAGCCCCGTCGAGCCATTCGTGGTGACTCGGTCCCAACAGGAATATCCGCTTATACTGCTTATCCTTCGGCACAGCCATATACGCTGCTGCCGCCACATTGCCCGAAAAATAATAGCCCGCATGAGGCACTATCAGCGCAGCCACATTATTAAATATGGTCTCGCCGCGATGCAGAGCCAGCAGACTATCCACCTCCTCGCTCAGTTCCTTGGCATCGCCCGTATAGAACCGGTTCGCCTGCGTCGCAGGTCTCACCACCGGCTCCTTTCTCGTCTGTCCGTTACACATATTCATCATCATGACAGTCGTTAATATTGTCAGTAATGTTTTCATTAGCCCCACCATTAGCATTCATGCCGATCAGTCTTTATTACCTACTTGGATGGCCTGACTATACGGGCCGATGGCAGCAGGGGCTGCCTGAGTGTTTGCCCGAAAGCCCGTTTTCGCTATTTCAACCTTGCATACGCCTCGCCCATCAGGAGATGGCCACCGTTGTGGGCAATCTCGACCTCTGTACCCTTCTGGAACAGCATGACGATGTCTGAGCCGCCAAAGAGGAAATAGCCCATCTCGTCACCTCGATTCAGCTGCTGGCCAACATGCAGCGACTCTATCCAGTTGCACGAACAAATCTGCGACATGCCGATGGGCATCATAGCCACCAGTCCGTAGTGCTCCGTCTCGATGATGGCGCACGAGCGCGTCTCTACCATCTGGAATCCGATGTTGTTGTGGTAATAGTAGAGCTTCTTCTCGTTGTCCCACAGCGTATAGCCGCCACCCGCTGCCACGCCTGGGATGTTGCGCAGTTCGCGCAGAGTGCCGCTGACGGGCGAGTGATAGCGGTGGTAGTCGTTCACGTCGAGGAAGGTGTGTGTCAGCGTGCCTCCCGCAAAAGCATCCTTATACTGCGAGTCGTCGCCTATCAGCTGTGCGATGTCTGAAATCTTCGCCGTCTTGATCTGGAGGGCGGCAGGGTATTCCAACTGATTATCGTCGCCGATATGCCAGGTGGTTGTCGGGCGGTCATCGTAGGGCGACTTGGGCCATGAGTCGGCAGGCGACACCACTTCCACATCAGCAATCGGACGGACATCGGGCGATGCCAGGCGACGTGAGAAGAAATCGTTGAACGTGCGCCACTGGTTGCCCTCGCCATACCACCCGCGCTGCAGTCCCCAGTCAGGATCGCTGGCCACCATGTTATAATAGGTGTCGTTCCAACTCTCCTCCGTCGCAAGCCAGCTGCCCCACGAATTGGCGTAGGTGGTGAGCCACGAGGCAAAGGGTTCCACAAACTCCACCGTAGGATAGTAGTAGCCGCGACCCTCCAGCTCTTCCAATGGCTGTTGAACGAGGAACCAGAAGTAGCCCACGCCTTGGTCTGTGCGTCCGTAGAGTGACTGTCCGTAGTCGCCGGGAGCCTGATGGATCATCACGTCCCACGGCAACTGGCGCACGTTCCAGTCCACGAAGTCGTAGAACTCCGAGAGCGTCTGCGCCGGATTATACCTGCGGTCAGGATTCACCTTTGCCGCCTTGGTTATCGATTTCTCCAGCAGGGCTTTCACCTCAGGGTTGCCGTTGAGTAACCGTATCAGTTCGCTAACCGCCTCCGTGTGCTGTTTCTGAGGCTCTGGCACTATTGGCGTGTCATCGTTCGAGCAAGCCACCATCAAAGCCAAAAAGCAGACAACGACGAGGTTCGTCATCAAGTGTGTCAATCTATTCATCTTAATCATAGTCGCATTCTATTTTATGTCGTTGACAATCGTTCCAACGCTGAAGCATCCAGCCGGTAAACCGTCCATTCCTTCATGGGCACAGCTCCGAGCGAGAGGTAGAAGTCAATGCTTGGCTGGTTCCAGTTCAAGCATGTCCATTCCATTCTTCCGCAATGGTGTTCTCGTGCAATCTTTACAAGGTACAGTAGCAAGGCCTTCCCATAACCTTTACCACGATCTTCCGGCCAAACAAACAAATCCTCCAAATATAGCCCTGAGTGTCCAATGAACGTAGAGAAGTTGTAGAAGTAAAGTGCAAAGCCCACTTCACGCCCATCCACTACGGCAAACACCGCTTCTGCCCTGTGCTCAACAAACATTTCCCGTTCCAGCACTTTTGGTGATGCAATCACCTCATTCTCCATCTTCTCATATCGAGCAATGCCCTTAATGAACTCCAGAAGCAGCGGCACATCTCGTCGTTCGGCCTTACGTATTATAAAATTGTTATCCATCATTATCACCAATTAGGCGGCAACACGATATTTTCCACCTCATGTGCCTCTTTAAATAGCGGAGAGATTTCATCATCAGTAAATCCGGCTATGCCGCAGCCAATGCGAGTCACGAGGAATGTCAACTCGGGATGCTGCTTTGCAAACCAAATAAATTCATCAACATACGGACGGATCGTTTCTACACCACCCTGCATGGTGGGGATGGCATAGCTCTGGCCCTGCAGACCCACGCCCTGACCCATGATGGCCCCAAACTTGCGGTAGGCGATATAAGCCGCACCACCTCCGTGCATACCTTTGAGATTGCTGCCAAACACGAATATCTCGTTCGGCTGCAGCTCGGTGATAAACTCTGGTGTTGTCCTTTTCTGTTCCATAACTTCTTCCCTGATAAAGTCCATATCCTCGAAAGCCATGCTTTCCCTGGCACCCATAGGAGGTGCAGGCATACATGCCTCTGCCATCGTAGCCTCCCTGCGCAGGATGGCCATTTCGTCCATAACCTCCGGCATATCCAGGTCCATGTCGAAGTTCTTCCTAAAATACGGCACGATAATCTGCTCCTTCAGTTTCTTGTACTTCTGCGATATGGCCGATGGGGTCATCCCCATCTGCGCTGCAATCTCCTTCGACTTGAAACCCTGCAACAGCAGCATGTCGATAATCAGCCGTTCCTGACGGTCCAACGGTGCATGGTCGCACACATCTTCCACCATCCGATTGAACTGCAACCGCAGGTCGCTGGTCACGTCAAACGACATCAGATAGTCCTCGAACGTGATGCTGCCATACTCCTTGCGGTACCATTTCAGTGCATCGAGCACCACATAGCGGAACCCGTTGATGAGCCATGTCTTCAGACTCACATTCGGCGAGTGATCCTCCAGCGGCTTCCAGTCATGCTCCATCAGGTACAGTGCATACTGGTGAGCCAACGACATAAAGTCCAGATTCTCCTTCTCACGCAACTGATAACGCTGGTCGAAGATGGTATAGCCAACTTGACAGTACCCGTAGAAATACTCACGGATAATGCTGGCATCGCCCTCGCGGAAACCGCCCAGAATCTCTTCGTCTGACAATCGCTGATAGTACATAACTCGATATTTTTGGGCGAAATTACGAAAATTTTCTCATTCTTGCTTAATTTTTTCCGAAAAACATCTTCAAAGAGATAAAAGACGTCTTCAAATTATGTATTCACCATTTAAAAAAGTTATGATTATGAAAACGATTATGCAAGATCCACTTCCAACTAAGCGAGTCCACAACTTGATTATTGTCGACGAGAGCGGCTCAATGTCTATCATCCGCAAACAGGCTTTCACTGGTATGAACGAAACCCTGCAGACTGTCCGTCAGATGCAGAAGAAATATCCTGACCAAGTACAGTTTGTCACCCTGCTTACCTTCGACAGCGGCCACGCCACATGGCACTATGACGATACCGCTGCCCTGAAGACCAAAGACCTCAATTGGAAAGCCTATAACCCCGGTGGCGGCACACCCCTCTATGATGCTATTGGCAAAGGAATCTCCAAGGTTAACGCCCAGATTGAGGACGGCGACCATGTGTTGGTGACCATCATCACAGACGGCGAGGAAAATAGCAGCGAAGAATGGACGCTAAAGATGATCCGCACAATGATTGAGAAACTGAAGAAGCAAAATTGGACCTTCACGCTCATCGGCACCGACAACCTCGATGTAGAAACTATGGCTCACTCCTTCGCCATTGACGAGCACCTGGAGTTCCAGCAGGACGAAGCCGGCACTAAGGCCATGTTCGCCCGTGAGCGTCGCAGTCGCGAACGCTACAATTGCTGTGTTGCAGAGGATGCCGCCATGCCTGTTGGCTCGTTCTTCAATGAAGAATCGTGACCCCATTCTTATTCTGTCCGTTTCTGCATATCTATAGGAACGGACAGATAATCCTTCCTTGTTGTTTTTCAACGAGATATGTTAAATTTTGAACTTTTTCGCAGCTACGCAAAAAGATTTCGTTCTTAATTTGTATCTTTGCAGCCGATTTTAAGAATCCTATACAGTATGAACGCGATAGCAAACATAACGACACTAGCTTTTGTTCGGGGTCAGCGACGCTTCGAACCGACATGTTATGTGCAGCATCCATTTGGTACACCATGCACATACGGTATAGGATTACCACGTCATCAAGAACATAGTTTTATCTTCCGGGCATCATAGGTTGCCGTCAGAGAGAATTGTAATAGAGTGATAGTTGGGACATCCTTACCGAGGGAGATTCCAACTATTTTTGTTTTATCACCTAATGAAGAAATAAACTATGCCTGCAAATAAGAATGCCTTGATAAGGTACAAGACGATAGACAACTGTTTGAGAAACAGATACAGAAGATGGACGCTTGATGACCTCGTAGATGCTTGCTGCGAGGCACTGTACGACATGGAAGGTATCACCAAAGGTGTATGCACTAGAACAGTACAGATGGATATACAGATTATGAGGTCTGACAAGTTGGGTTACAATGCGCCTATAGAGGTGTACGACAGAATCTACTATAGATATGCCGACCCCAGCTACTCCATCACTGAGATGCCCTTGTCAGCTGATGACTGCAAACTGATAAAGGAGGCCATCACGCTTCTTGGGAACAAGGAGAATGCTGACACGGCCAGAACTCGGAAAGTCCTGAAGAAAGTTGAGAACAGGCTGATGGCTATTCTGAACTTCGTATAACAAAGAGACTCCTTCTTAGGTTTTGATGCCAAAGAAGGAGCCTTTTTGTCTGGATAGCGAGACTCGAACTCACTCCGCATGGTCCCAAACCACGAATGCTACCATTAAACACCACATCCAGAAATCAGAGCTTCAAGCAGGATTCGAACCTGCGACCTGCTCATTACAAGTGAGCTGCACTACCTCTGTGCTATTGAAGCGTTTTGTAGTCGGTACGAGGATCGAACTCGTGTGGACAGATTGAAAATCTGTAATCCTGACCTGTTAGATGAACCGACCAAGCAGCGAGAGCCATCAAACTTGTTTGAATGGCCGAGTCGTGAGGGAGGAAGAGCAAAGCTCAACCGACCATCTCAGGGAGTTTGACAGGATTCGAACCTGCGTTGACAAGTGCCACAAACTTGCGCCTAAGCCTCTCGGCCACAAACTCCATATAAACTGCTCCAGATGGACTCGAACCACCACCTCCAGAACCGGAATCTGGTATGCTTCCATTACACCATGGTGCAGTATATCGTCGCCCCAGAAGGAGTCGAACCTTCGCTAACAGAGCCAAAACCTGTTGTGCTACCGTTATACTATAGGGCATTATCAGTGGAACCTCGTGGAGTCGAACCACGTTCTGAGGATTTTCAGTCCTCCGCATACACCAAGTCTGCCAAAGTTCCCAATATCGTTGCCTTAGATGGGTTCGAACCACCACTTCCAGATTCAGAATCTGACGTGCTAACCGTTACACCATAAAGCATTGATGGTGACTCGTGAGAGATTCGAACTCCCGACCCCGACGTTCGTAGCGTCGTACTCTAATCCAACTGAGCTAACGAGCCTTGTTTCATCTTTCTGGGTGCAAAGGTATAATAGGCAGATGAAACCTTTTTTCGTAGCAGAAAAAAGTTTGATTTATTTTGTATTTTTCGGATTTTATTGCTACTTTTGCACCCGATAAGCATCAAGAGTGCTTCAATGCACACCAACCGAGCTTACGTTATGCCACGGTGGTAAAATGATGCGAGTTAAGTGAGTATTAACTAAAATGATAACGACATGCAATACAAGCGAATTGTTCTTAACGAGCCGCATGCCTCTATTGAAGGCCTGTACGACAACCAACTGAGTTTTTGGAACATTGATGAGCGCTTCATCAATGACATTGTCCTTAAGTGGACTGATTGGCACACTGATTTTCTGTTTCATGGGTATAGGAGTGAGAAGGTAAGAACCGTAAGATTCCCATACTCACGATTCATTGTAGATGCTGAAAGGCTTTGGGATGACCCCTTGGAGCAGCATGGTCAGGGAATCGTCTACAAGCAGTTTGATGGTTACACGCGGACTGTGCCTGAAGAGAACGAGGCAAAACTGCTTGGTTTATGGCATTGGCATCAACAACGACTTCGAGATAATCTCTGCGAAGGCGCTCTGCTTCTTGACTGTCACTCTTTCCCCAGTGAAATGAGCGATGTGGATATCTGTATAGGCTTTAATGAAGATTGGTCAAAGCCCCATAAGGCCACTGTTGAATTAGCCGTTAACCTCTTTGAGGACAATGGCTACAAGGTGGGTATCAATGAACCATATAGCAATTCTGAGACTCCTGACTGCCCATTCCCCTACCAATCTATGATGCTAGAGGTGAACAAAAGAGTCTATATGGAAGATGGGTCTTTGCGCCTAATAGAAAAAAACAACCATAAAAGAGACGTGAGAGACATAATGAATATCATTCTATCTGAATTGGAAATATAGATAGGTTAACGAAGAGCAATTTACACCAATTATTAAATTGCTCTTCTTAAATCATGCTCTAAAAGAAATTACTTCTCTTTCAAGTGCTTCTGATAAGCATCTAAGATTGCAGATGATGCCATATCGCCAATAAGGAATTCTGGTTCACCAAGATCTTTAAGGAGTGATTCTAGATTCTCCCTTTCTCCTGTATGAATCCAGTAATTGCGAATCCACAGACCAAGTGAAAAGTGAAATTCAAACATAGCCTCTGCATCTCTGATTGCTTTCTTCTCGTCTTCGCTCAATCTCTTGTCGAGTCTCTTGAAAGCCTCTGCTGCTGTTTTGGGACATCTTGCCATAATAATACCTTTTATTTCACGATTATTTTATAAGCTCTGATTGCATCCTGCATGATGTCATAATGGTCAAATGCCAGATGTGGCAAATCCGACAGTGACCACCACTCTGCTTTGGCTGCATCATCCTGGCCGGTGACAGCCATAGGTTCATCAACGATAGCGAGGTAAGCAACAGTGACAGTCCTTCCTCGTGGGTCGCGGTCAACCTTTGAATAGGCTCCTATCTGCTGTATCTTCGACACTCGGAGTCCAGTCTCTTCCTCCAGCTCTCGGATGGCGCACTGTTCCGTTGTCTCGTCCATGTTCATGAAACCACCGGGAAAAGCCCAACCTCCTTTAAAAGGTTCTTCTCCCCTCTGTATAAGCAGTACTTTCGGTTCTGACTCTCTCGTTATTACAATGCAGTCAGCCGTCACTGCAGGTCTCGGATATTTGTAGGTATATGCCATATTTATTCCGCTTTCTCTGTTATAATACGTTGGAAGTTTGTTCGAATATATTTCTCGAAACGAGGCTTGGCATATTCCACTCCCTTTCGCTTCCCATTAAACCAAATACTGCGTTTGCCAACGTTCTTTCCGTTCTTGTTTTGTATCGACTCTTCTATGAATTCCTTGGACGACATAATCCACATAGTACCGCTTTCTCCAATTCTTTCTGAATAGAAAACAAACCAATAGTTTGGCCGGTATTCATGTTCAATCGCAGCAAAGAGAGCGGCATCGCCTTCTTTTACTGCCTTAGAGCGGGCTTTTATCTGAATCTCAACAAATGAGCCGTCGGGACGACGCACAACAGCATCAATACCTTTATCATCTACTACTGGGAGATAGACATCAAGGCCTTCTTTGAGCATTTGTCCAATAAGGAAATGCTCTATTCGTTTTCCAAATGATGCTAAGTTTGTGAAAGAATGATTATCCATGTTAGTTCTTTTATTCCATTGTTTCTGGACTATCGTAAAACTCCATTGCAGCAAGGGCTTCGTCATCATTGCTGAAGTTCGAATCCTCCTCGAAGATTTCTTCAACCTCTTCAGCAACTTCTCTATCCTCCAATTGCTCAAGCTCCACCTTTTGTTTCTCAGGTGTGAACGAGCCAACTTTACCACCTTTTATTCTATGTCTCATAATTCTTGTACTTTATAGTTTGCAGAGAGAGTCTTTACAATATTGATTTGCAACAGAGGCCACACGCGGGTCATCTTCATGCTCTTTCCAGAATCCATCAAAGGCATCTGCTATCATGAGAACGTTACAATTATCAGAGTAACAATACTTATTGAAAAGATCATTCATTTCTTTTGTTAATGATTCGTCGTTGGCATTATCCGCTATAGCCTGGAAGATAGTACGTAACTTACTACTTAAGTCATTTTCGACTCCTGATACTCTATAAACAGAAAGATCTTTATCCCATAAATATCTTGATACCAATTTTCGCATAGTTTCTCCTCGATTAATCAAATCAAGAAGGGTGCCGATCTTCTGATTATATGTAGCAGATTCAGATTCAACCACTCCACTTTCAAAGAAAGCTCGTGGCACCACAGTTATACCATGTCTTCTGAAAGCATTATCTCCGCTATAATTGGATAGTTCGTCAGCAACAATTTTCAGTGTTAGCTGACATCTCTCTTTATCGAAATAATTATCAAGGAAATCATTGAAAATGTCTTCTGGAGATACAATATCAAACAATGTAAGACAAGAACGAAGTTTCATTGCATCCAGTTCTCCAAAGATATCATCAGCATCCCCAAAAACAGGCAAAGCATTCATAATCTCATATAGACGACTGTTTAATGTGTCATGCTCTAGGTATGCTTTTGCTTCAAGAAGAGACGTAATACCATACTTCTGCGAAGTTGAGGTATGCCCAAGTCCTCTCATTTGTGGGAAGATGTACCACATCCAGTGTGATTCTTTACAGCCATTTTTTACTTCCTGTAAAGCTGTAGAATATGAATCATAAGCATCCTGAGCTTTTACAAATCTATTTAAATCAAAAAGTTCCATATTATTACTTTATCTTTATTAAAGATTAATCCCATCCTTCTTCATCATTATTCTCCATATAGCGGCTCATGCCGTTATCATCCATGTCATCCTCAGATGCTGGATCGAAGCCGCGCATATTGTCTGGCTTGTGGGGAGGACGGCCTTTCCCATGTGGTGGTGGAGGTGGCGGCCCGCCTGGGCGCATACCATCAGGTGGCGGTGGACGATGACCATCAAAGCTGCCACTATCTGGCGGTGGAGGTGGCATATCAGGACGCATAGAGTCCAAAACAGCAATACTATCCACGTCATCAATGTTAACGTCATTAGCACTCTTCCTACTGGTACATGAAACCATGAATAGCAGCGCAATGACAATGTAACTATATGTAAGTTTTCTCATTCCTGAAACCGTATTATTACTTCATTTTACATCTTCAGTCAACAAGTCTATTGCTGCCCCTTCATCGCCATAACCTGCAATAAAGCTGTCTCTTATATATCGCCTATAGAATTGAAGAATCACTCTCTTCATATCTGTAGGTAGATACTTCATTGCATCCAACTGCATTTCTACCGGTATTCCCCAAATGGATTCTGCGATACTACCTACAATCGCTCCAAGGGTATCAGCATCAGCCCCAAGACTAACGGCTTTCCGCACCGCATCCTCATATGATGTGCTTTCACCAATAATCCATAGTGCAACAGGAACAGTTCCATGACAAGTTTCATCGAAGCGATTGATAACATCTTCTTTTCTGATATTGATGTTATATTCAGCTCGACTTGCGCATGTTTCAACAAGTTCCTTGACATGTCCTTGTGTAAAATTCGGGTGATAACACGGCAACTCTATTCCATAGTGAATGGCCAAGGCTACCGTCTGAGCACCCTTTATGCCCTCTGGGTGGTTATGGGAACAAGCAGCACTCTTTTCAGCCATATCCATCAGATATTTAAACTCCAAGTCATTTGCTGCCCATGCCACAGGACTCACTCTCATGGCGCTCCCATTACCCCAACTGTTGTATGGCTGGGGATGGTCACTCCTTACCCACTGTGAGAAACGCCCCCCGTATCCACCCATTGGATTGGGATACTTACGGCACCATTCATGAATGTATTTGCCAAAGTCTTCTGAGTTATGGAGTATGGCATCAGCAACAGCCACCGTACAGATGGTGTCATCCGTGAAGTCATTCTTATCTGACAGCCATTCAAAATGGTAATCATTCGTGGGATTAAACTCCCAACGACTGCCGACGATATCACCAATAATTGCTCCTAACATATACTAAATCTTATTCAAATGTTATTCTTCCAGCCTTAATCTGACTGTAAACATCGGCTTCCATATTACCGATACGCAGTCTTCCAGCTAGTTCTTCTGTCCCTTTTCCCGTATCATCGTTTGTATGGACGTACACGGCAGGAATGTCTCTACCGGCTTTCTTATATAGGAAACTGTCTTGCTCGTATAGCTCTGACAGTTCATAGATATTACTACGGAAGGACTCTTCATCATTTAGATTGACAGTCAAAAAGCTATTCTCTCGTGCCACCTCTTTGTCCTTTTCTGGGAACCACCCCGTAATCTTCGTTACGCCATATCCCAATTCGCGTAGCCTTTTCTGGAGCTTTCTGTTGTTGTCGTCATTGGTCTTTCTGCTTTTTCCACCTCGCCATGCCGTAATTATGGCACAGTCACGTGTGTTAAACCATGAATTAGCTCTTACGATACTACATGGATGACCTCCTTCAGAAATACAGATATCTCCGTTATCATCCGTCATCTCAATATCATCTGAGCTGCAGAATGCCTCTTGATTCTCATACGATTCAATGTCTTCTGCTGGAAGCTCTATGTTTATCTGGTCTGGGGCGAATCCTTCTCCCATCTCAGACTGGGAATCTAGTCCTTCGTTAGTATCTGGCTGTTCATACCAGTCAAAATTGTCATCTTCATCAAACTCTGCACTTGCCAGGAACCCTTCTCCTTCGTAATAATAGAAGAGACTAACCATTGTTGTTAAGTCCAGGCAAAAATACTTCTGATATGGATCGCCCTCTTTTACCTCAAATCCATAGAACCTGTTCTTTACTTCATTATAGAAGAGTGTAAATGGGAACATATCTGATGTCATGTCGGTTACTTGTATGATGGCCGAGCCATCTGAGATGTAAACAACAACACCAGAAATATGTGAGTTCGTCCCCTCAGGGGTGAAGTTGTCTTCTATGAACTCGTAGAACCCACTATTATCCACACCTGTTTCTTTTGGACTTTGTAGAGTCCATCTCAGCGTTGATCCGATTTTGATTTGTTCAGTCATACACTATGGTTTTAGTGGTAATATGTGTGCAAAGATACGAAAAAATAGACTAAATAGCTACTCAAAAGGAATAAATCTACATAAAGAGTCAAAAATCAGCTTGGTATACATATAACTTGAATCCAACTCCAACCGTTTTTTCGTACTTTTGCACTATCAAACGTTAAACTTTTAATTCTTTAGTGTTATGGCAGAATATAAAATTGAATGTGAACAGTTTCTTGGTTTCTCTCATAGTGGTTCCGTTTACACCAGTGGTGAGAGTACAGTAGAATTATCCGACGATGAAGTAGCCACGTTGGTACAGCTGATGCGTGAGAAGAATACGACCAATGTTGAGAAACTCGATCTTGAGACTTCTCATCCAGAGCTTTATAAGAAGCTCGACGAGGCATACCACGAAATGGCCCGCCATGCAGAGTATATGCACTGGTTATGGGAGGGCTACAATAATGGCTACTACGAATATGATGAAGACGAACTGATGGATTATTGTGAGCGTGAATGTGGCTTCTCTTTCGAATATGATGAAGAAGACTACCTTGATGAAAACGGAGAATTCGACGAGGAGGAGATGGGCTATGCCAAGTCAGATGCCTTCCGTAGCTGGCTTGATGACTATGTGACAGGACTCAGTGACGACGAAGTGGACACCTTCTTCACCGAGCACATGGATGCCCAGGTGGAAGTCGAGGATGTGGAGTATAAGGTCGCAATCCCTGACGAAATCATTCAACTGGCGAAGAAATAGATAGCATGATAGCAGATTATAACACGATGCCCCACATGTTTTGGGAGTGCAACCGGAAGTACTTCGACCACAAGTTGCCTACTCCCAAATATGGCCTTCTTCACTCTTTTCGTATTCTTGCTCGGTTCGAATACGACAGGAGGAAAGGAAAGGTAGATAAGCGCAAAAGGCTACTCTTCTCTGACTATTTTGATTTCGATGAAGAAACTTTCAGGAATATCATGGTTCACGAAATGATCCATTATTACCTGCTCCTCTATGGTACGAACGACAAATGTGACCATGGCGCGGACTTCAAAGCGATGGCTCAGGAGATGAATCAGAAGTACGGTTTGAACATAACGACTTCTTTTGATGCATCCGGCATCCCTAACTCTCCCAACGCCCCTAAACGAACCTGGTGGCGATGCTTTCATCTCTGAATAAAATGCCTGTTATACGTATATAATCAAGGCCTTATCCAATTATATTTCGTACCTTTGCACCGTGAAACTTTTAATAACTTATATTTATAGAATATGATGATTGAGACTTTTGAACAGGCCCTGCAGCTGGCCAATGAATTCCTTGCAACCAAGGAGCGTAAGAACTACTACGAGTCAAAGGGTATTAGCGAGCCTTACCCTGAATATGCAGGTATGCTCGTCGAGCTTTCCGACGACTTGGTAAGTCAAATCCGCACCCTCAAAGAGCGTTACGGCCAGGACTTTGTTAATCATCTTCAAGAGATCATTGACGACGAGGATGTCATCTCCGATATGTTCTATGGCGACCCTGTCGACATCAATCTCGATTATGTCTATCATCAGTATACGTTCAAGATTCACGAGCTGAAGCCAGACGGTACTACAAACGTCTATTCTTGCAATATTGACCTCAAGGACGAGGAATATGCAAGGCTGCTTGCATGGCATCTTTACGATGAACATCTCACCATCAACATCTTGCGCCAGCGTGACGGAAATCTCTACAACACCATCATGCGAGGCATCGACGGCCACTATTACCAGCCAGAAGGCTATCTCTGGGTAGAGAATCCCTATGTGGCCACCCTCGACGAGGCAAAGGCTGACGCTGAGACCATCATCCGTCAGCATGACATCAAATGCGGAGGGGGCTATCTGGTCCTGACGAATCTGAGATAAGAATCATATTAACATATAAATATTTAGGATTATGGCAAGACAAACATTAAGAGACCGTAACCAGCACGTTATTGGTTACATTGACGTAGAATTCAGTGGACGCCAGTGTCTGCGTGACAGTAACAATCATGTTCTTGGTTATTATGAGCCAGGGCGCAACCAGACGCTTGACTCCAACTACCATGTTATAGGAAATGGTAACATCCTTACCACTCTTCTATAGTTAGACTTACAACTCACCAAAATTACTCATCTTCAGAAAAAGCGCCCAGTCGTGATGACTCGGCGCTTATTGGATTATTCTGATAGCAGGTCTATTGGACCAGTTTCTTCATCCCATTCCTCATATTTATTTGGGTTGAGTTTCTTGGCCATAGAATAGTCTTGCGACCTTCTGCTTACGGACTTGTACTTAAGCATAAAGTCCCTCGTAGGAAGACCTTTTGTGTACAGAGCAAGAGAATCGGGGATTACTATCTGTTCAGGACTAACGGCAATAGATGTAATACTGTCTCTACCTCCAGTCGATCTTGTTTTATAAAGCTCTAACTCTTCATCGCTACATACCTCTTTGAAGAGATCCGCTGCTTTTCTCATTTCATTCGAATACATCCAATTAGCATATTCATAGGTCCAATGTTTCTTCCCATCCTCGTCTTTACTAATAGTTTCATTGTATATGAACTTTTCAATCCATTTCTCTGGACCTTCTTCATCAGCCAGAAGGCTAATTTTTGCCAGACTGACAAGTCTTTCTCTGCCATAACAGAAGAAGCGGGCCATCAGTCCCTGTACAGAGTCCTTATTCGAGATAAGCAGCAAAAGCAACAGATAGCAAAATTTACGCCTGTCAGTACCGAATCTCACGTTCGACTCTGTCCCATCTGCATGATGCACGTAGATGTCGAACCTTCCCATTTTTCCGCGTTTACCCAGGTCTCTTATCTCGATGTAGCTATCATTTACACCTGTCGTCTCTTGGATCTCACCCTCAATCTTGTCAATCAGCTCCCTTGCAGTCTGCTCAGGATGTTCTTTGTCCTCATAGCCCAATCTATCAGCCATTCGAAGCAGGGCTAAAGCAGTCGACGGGTTAGACTTCTCGGTTCCTTTTCCTGCATAAGCCAATATGCCAAGCAGGAAATAAGCTTTGGCATAGTGAGGTAGATTCTCTTCGTCTAAAGGATTCTCGATAAAGACACGCCCACTCTCATCTTCGTGCGATACCATGGTAACGAGATTTTCCCTATATTCCTCTTCGTCATTGCATACAGCTTCCAGAATATCGTTGGCTCGCTTATAGTCGCATTTTACTCCCCAGCCTTCAATAAGACTTTCTGCCATGGAAACCTTTGAACGCAAATCGCCCATCTCTGCACCTTTCTGGTAGAGTTCAAAAGCCATCTTCTCGTCCTTATCTACCCCAAGCCCCTTTCTGTAGCAATCCCCGAAAGGCCCATAAGCAGATCTTTCTCCGTTTTCGCAGCTTTCTTTGAGCCAGTGTGCAGCCTGAGTGAAGTTCTGTTCCACACCTTTACCTTCCATATACATTTCTCCCAGCACTTCCTGGCTATTTGCATAGCCAAGATGAGCTGCTTTGGTGTGGAACTCTGCTGCTTTTCCATAGTCTTGCTCAACGCCACGACCCAGGTAATAGCAATTTGCCATATTGCTCATGGCCTCCTGATTCATTCTTTCTGCAGCTTGCGAGTACCAATAAAAGGCCTTTTCGTAATTCTGAGCTACACCTACTCCGTAGGCGTACATATTTGCTAGATTGTTTTGAGCATGGTCTAAACCATTTTCTGCTGCCTTTTCATACCATTCAGCAGCTTGCGAGTAATCTTTGTCCAATCCAATTAGAGGCAGTCCATAGTAATAGAAATTGCCTAATCTGAATTGTGCATCTCGATCATCTTCAGTTACTGCCAACTCATAATATGTATCGTATGCTTCTTGATCCAGTGCCTTGGCTTTATCCAAATCCTTCTCTACCACGAGACCCTTTGAATAAAAGGTGGAAAGCATCAGTTTAGAAAAGATGTCGCCAGTCTCTGCACCTCGTTGATAGTAGCTAAAAGACTTCTCTAGGTCCTTTTCAACAAGTTCTCCGACAAAGTACAGGTCACCTAATTCCACAAGAGCCGTAGGATAGTTCTCTTCAGCTGCTTTTTCAAGCCAAAAGAGTGCTTTTTCGATGTTTTGACTTACACCATAACCACGTTCGTAGTTTAGGCCCATATCAAACATGGCTCTGACAATACCAGCTTTTGCGGCCTTCTCGTTATAAAAAGCAGCCTTCTGGAGGTCTGTTTCTGTTCCATGTCCCCAGAAATAGCACATACCAAGGTTATCCATACAATCAGGATCCCCTGCTTTTGCGCCTTTCAGATACATTTCAAAGGCTTGCTTATAATCTTGCGCTACACCATTTCCAGCGAAATAAAGGTTCCCAAGGTCGCAATATGCTTCGGCCACGCCTTCCTGAGCAGCCCTTTCAAAACATTCCTTAGCCTGTGCATAGTCCTCTTTATCCATGCACTCCCAAGCTTTCTCAAACCATTCGTTCTCAGCCATATCGTTATTTTTTTGCAAAAATAGGGAAAAATAATCGTATGTCCAAAAAAACTTCGTATATTTGCATAAAATTTCAAGGTTATGGCAAAAAAGGCATCATCTAAGTCCAAGAAACAAGAAGAGTTAGAGGATATAGAGCTTTCTGTCTCATTAGGTAATCATGTGGACTATGGTCATGTCCCTGGTCTAAGAACCTATAAAGGCGATATTGAAGCACTGTCTCCACGCCAAAAAGCTATGCTTGCAAAGGTGAAATCCCAAAAAGAAGGTTGCAACAAATAGTATGGAGCATATACATAAGACCATAGAGCAGAAGAAAGAAGAGTGTCTCGCTTTGCTCCGCTCAACGAATCGGGATAAAATGGAGGACCTTATAACCTATATTACTGGCATGGGTTACTTCGAGGCTCCAGGTTCTTTAAAGCATCATCGCTTTGTTGGTGGTCTTGTTAGCCATTCCTTAGAGACTTATCACAAGGCAATGAAACTGCGCGAAGAAAAGATTCGCGATGGTTTTTCTCCAGACCAGATGCCAGTAGATAGTGTCATTATAGCAGCATTAATGCATGACTTGTGTAAGGCCGATGTACTGCGTTATAGTTCTGAAACCCATAAAGCTTATGTTTGTAAAAGTCATAAAGGCCATAGCCAAAGGTCTGTCCGACAGGTTGGTTACTCAGGTTTTCAACTCACATCCATAGAAAAAGAAGCCATTTTGTGGCACATGGGAGGAAAACATATCTGTCCTGATAAGCAGGAGAGGGTGATTTACTATGAGTCACACCCTCTAAGCGATATAATCCGCAGAGCTGATGGCAAATCTATTGGAGAATCTAAAAAAAGACATCACCCCCAAAGGTATAGTGATAGTTGAATATTCATTTTTCTTGTGCTACAATGTTATTTGTAGCCCATAACTAACCCAAAACATTTTTCTATCGTTGTGATTCCTATGCCATTCAATGATGTCAGGGATGTCATTGATTTGATTTCAGAATCATTTAATGCATTATCAATTGTTTGAATCTGTTTTGCAGTTCTTATTCCTGCTTTCTTTTTCTCAGTTGGGGAAAGAGAATTCCATTTCTTTTTGAATTGCTCAAATAATTCGTCAGGAGCGTCAGGATCATATTCATATATTTCAATGGGTATATCACACCTCTCCAAATATTTGTGCATCAAATTTAATACCTCAATCTTATCGAGGCCACCATTATGAGTTCCTAAAAGAGGGAATGAAATGGATGTAATACCCTTTTCTTTATAAGAATCTACGAATTTTTGAAGGCCGAGCTCCAAATATTCCATTTTACTTGGATATTTCCAATGAATTTTGGTCGGAAAATTAAGTACCCATTGAGAATCGTTATCTGGCTTATATAGCCAAAGTTTTCCAACTGTCAGTTGCTTGTTCTGACAAAACACTTTATATTTCTCATACATTTCAGGGTAACGAAGACGAAATCCTAAAGCAACGCCTTTACCCATAACACCGACACAATTCACTGTATTAACAATGGTCTGTTTGTCGGACTGGAAAATATTCCCTTTAATATACGTGATGTTACTCATATTGTTTTCTTAATTGCTCGTATCGTTCTTTATATACCGGTGACATAAGGAGAATTCCATATTCTTCATCAAACATCTTCTCTCCATTATCATAAACAAACATGTGTTCCAGATATTTAAGACCTCCTGCATCTTTTGTGTATGAAGCGATGTCGCATTGATACAAAATCATCTTGTATTGTAACAATACAGAAGGCTCTATATTTAAAATCATAGCATCATCAGAAATCTCATTCTTGATGTCTTCTAATTTATATTGTCCCTTAAAATACAACCCCATATGGTCATTTTTGAGCAAACATTCCACAAGACTGAGTTCATATTTAGTAAATGGAGAAGATTCCCAAAGCTCACGTATTAAGTCCAGTGTATGCTCATGTTGAGTCGGCCTGTCAATTGCTTTTCCAACATCATGCATAGCGAGAATCACTCTCATGAGGTCAAGATTCATATACTCTGAATTGAATTTGAATATATACTTCTCAAATTGCTGACAAACCAATAAAGTGTGATTCTTTACAATATAGTGTCGAACACGAGTATTGTATAATTCTTCCAATTTTGGCATAATCAATTCAAGAGCAGAGATAAGTTCTTCTGGACTAAACTCATCGTCTTCAAAGCTTATACCCAAATAATCTTCTATCACATCAGTCGATGTTATTAATGTTTCTTTCTCTTCTGGTGTGTATTGATAAATCAGCCATCTTGGTGAACGAGCGCTAGGGTGCATATTAACATAAAAAATATCAAAGCCATAATCACCAAGACTAACAGCAACAGAATTCAATAATTGAATAATGTTCTTCTTTTCGTTTTTTATATCCTTGGGATTAAGTACTTTAATTTTAGTTATATTGTCACTTTCAATCTGGAACATATAATCACCCTTGTATAAAGTTGAGATATTTATTGTTGACCCATCTGTGTCAAAACGTAATTGTGGGTTTTTGTGATCAAACACATCTTCCACATTATCGTATATTGCATAGATATTATTACTAATGGGATCTTCGTGGAATAATTCCTTCAGAATCTCAGCCTCTTCTCTATCATAGCAAATAATCTGAACGTTTGATATATCTGAAAAATCAAATTCACTTTTCACAAGAAACTCTTGCTGCCTTTTATCCCTTTCTATTTGACTATAACCATAGCTATACAGATTCTTTGCATCAATGTGATCTGGCGATTCAGTCACTTTATATATAGTTGCCCAATTTGATTGTAAATTTCCTGTACTATATGAGCATAGTTTCGCTTTCTTTGACAACACTTCTTGTAGATCAAACTTAAAAAAAACCGGCATAGGACACATTGGCAAACCATTATTGATAGCTTTACTGTAATACTTTGTATCAGTCCTGTCTTTTCCTAAGCATTCATTATAGAATTGAGTCTGTGTTCCTGTTCTATAATAGAATCGAGCATAAGGATGGGCTTTTTCAGAACGATTAACAACAGCTCCTGCTGCATCATATTTCAGTAGTCCCAACTCTTTTGCCCTATTTCTGCTTAATATTTTCCTTGTACGTATAACCTCAATAGCATTATACAAATGCGTAAAATGATATATACACGGTTTGGGACGATATTCTCTTAGTATATTATAAAATTCCATAGAATTCAACTCCTTAGAGAAAGATGCTTCAACTTCTGATGATTTGAATGCCGGATTCTCGGATAATGCAACCCAGTCCCACTTATCTCGATACTTGTCAACTAATGAGGGAGAGAATGGTATGGTGGTATTTCGTGAAATAACTTGCCAGTCCAATCTCTCAGTAAAGGTGTCAAGGGTATCTTCGTCAATGATAAAGTCTTGCCTTAAACAGATTAAGTGCCAGTTAAGTTGTAGCTCGAACTCAAGAAGATTATCTTTGGTTACAGCAAAACTATAGTTCTTTGATATATAATCCCAATCAAGATATTCCCTGAAAGTTTTCAGCGCTTTAATATTTTGTAAGTCGATATGGGAACTGCGTGTAAGAATTGACCAATCCAAATGGTCTTTATATGCTATGATCACGTCATGACCTAATTCTTCTCTTCGTGAAATAGCCTGCCAATCAAGTTTTTTATCCTTTAAGATGCGCAATACTTGCATTGTTGGATAAAAATCTTTTCTTTGGCAGAATGCTTTCCAATCGACATCCTTGTCAAGAATCAAAGAAAGAAGCTCTTCTGTAAATACAATATCTTCTCTCTTTTGTAATGCTTTCCAGTTCCAATTTCTGTCAACTAATGATATTATAAAATCAGTTGAATATGCTATTTCTTTTCTTATAGATAGATAATCCCAATCCCAATCAAATTCTTTATGGGTCTTTATGAAATCACTATTGAACACACAATTCCTTCTGCGTGATAATGTCAACCAATCCCAGTTCCAGTCCGGATGACTTTCTACGAAGTTTTGAGTGAAATCGAAAGCATAATTTGATGAAATTGCAAACCAATCCCATGAATATGATGAAAGGCTTTCTAATTCTCCTTCATCGAATTTGACATCATCACGGTTAGAAAGAACAGAGAAATCTAAATAATTAGCAAATCTCTGGATATGTTTTATCAGTTCTTGATTTTTCTTGGGATTATATCTAAAATAGGAACTGTTTTGTGAGAGGTATGCCCAATCCCATTCATTTGTTCTTATTTGTAATACACTATCACACCAATTAATGGAATCTAGAGTTGACAAATATTTGAAGTTCCACTGATACTCTTCTTTTCCAAGAATCCTTTCAACAACTTCTATCCAATTTTTAAAGTCTTTAGTAACTTTTCGATCCCATCTTAATATTCTATTAAGAGATTTGGATGATGATAAGGCATTCCAATCAACATATACATGGTTATTGATAATGCTTTCCAGATAAGATTCTATGTCAAAATCGTTTCTGTTATATACATCATAATAATTCCAATTATATGGTACAGAATAGAGAGAATCTGAACTGGCAGTACCCAATATTTCTGCTGTAGAGTATTGTTTTGTAAACAAGTCCCACAAAGGTTGTGACCTTTCATCTTCTAGTTGAGATAGAATTATGGCAATTTGGCTTTTTATATTATTATCTCTATAATCGGCTTCTGTTAATACACCTGTCATAAGAGAGTTCCAATTCCAATCATTATAATAATCTGTGAGATTATCAATGATAAAATCATGTTCCAACCTGACTGTTACAACATCCCAATTCCACCTATCTCTGTAATTAGCTAAGTATTCTTGAATATCAACAACCTTAAGGTTTTCAGAAAGAAAACCCCAATCAAGTTTTTCAACCCAGCGTTTATCACCAAGTTTTGACATGTGCATTGTTGCACAGAATCTTCTTGTTAAGATAATCCAATCCCAATTGGGTTCATTGAAGTTACTTTTTATTGTGGATTCTGAAACCTTTTCTGTTAGTACTGACCATAATGAATTCTTTGTTACAAGGTCCCTGAAGTTAGAATCATTATATAAACGGTCTGAGAATTGTACAGAAAGAGCGGGAAGTAATATGTCAAGAGATAATTTGTCAATGTGTGACTTGATAAAATTTAAATCTGATAGGACAATGTTCCTTTGTGATAAAATAGGCCATACCCACCCAAAATCCTCATTTAATTCGATGGACTTGCAGGATTGTATGTTCTCAGAAATATGAGTAAATCCTTTTTCAGAAAAGCTCCTTGTTTTGAAGTGATCAAACAAATCAATGTCCCAAACAATGTCGCTATTACATTCTAAGCCTTCTGAATTATGAGAAGAATGCCAGGAAACGAACCCCATCTTTTCAAGCCACTCAATAAGATTGATAGACCACGCAAAATGAGCTTTGTTAGCATTAAAACAATCGTGCAAATACTCTTTTCTTTCAATAATGGCAAATGCAAATTCTCCAGAATCAACAAACCTCTCAGCCCATTCAGATGAGACAAATGCTCTATTCATAATAGTATCCAGAAGGAGATAATCGCCCAAGCTATGAATGCTATTTAGTATGAAACCGAGATCTGCTATCGTAGATATTAGTTCCCAATCCCATTTCCTATCAGGATATTCTGCAATTATATTAGGATGTGTGGTAAGGAATTTCTCGGTTGCGATATACATCTCAAACGGAATGCTCGAGATATTTTCAAGGATAAAATTATCATCCAATTTAGGAATAATCACAGGCCAATCCCAATCTACATCCTTATGTAATTCCGGGATAATTAGTAGTCTCTTGATCGTGTTTATACTCCTGCTGGAAGACAAAGACTCAAAATCCCAAGGGTATTTTACTGCGTTTTCTACAATGAAATTATCATCATAACGTTCCGAAAGAATAATCCAGTCCAGTAAATCCTTATATTTGTCAAGATATGATTTTAATGTTTTTATAGGGCACAGACTGGATATTTGAGTCCATTGAGTTCCATTCGCTTTCTCTGCTATTTTGTCAAATAACGCTTTATCAGACCAATCCAAAGATTTACTATCAAGGAAATCATTAAGATCCCAGATGTCCATATATGGTTTTAAAGATGAGTAATTTAGAATCTGGCCACTTTCACGAACGAGATACAAATATTCACCTATATGTATTTTATTATTTATATAGTTCTGGTTGGCTTCTTGGAATAGTAATTCATTAGTTTCTACCGATGGGGTATCACTATGAAATACAAGAGGATATTTAATAGAATTCAATTCATAAAGTCTGAAATCCACTTGGATTTCTCCCATACGGGCATCTTTCGATTCCTCGGCAGTAAAAATATTAATTCCTATCTCTGATTGCAGGTTTAAACGGTCGACAAGTTCTGAAGATGTATTATATAATAAGTCTTCTATGTCATCAACATTAAACAACTCAAAAGGCAGTTGCCTCTCATTTTGAATAGTAGATGTTATACCTAATGCATCTCTAAAAGGGAAATACAAATAATCATCAGCAGACTTTTGGGCTATGTCAAAATGCTGTATAAGTGGCATATAGCCACCAAAGAATGAGTGTTTAACTCCCTTTTCTAGTGCTAGGATTCCTAATGGAGATAAAGAGACTTGCTTTTCATGACGAATTATAAGTCCAAATGAAGAAACCTGTTCTAATAAACCCTCAAAAATCTTCTTTTCTCCTTCGTCGGCATATCTTTTGGGGGATGTATAATAATCATCTTCGACATTGAAGCCCATTATCTTCGCAAGTTGATTTTCATACAACTTGTTCCCATTGAACTCTAACGTTAGTAGAATTGCTTTATCCAGTTTCGTTAGCTCAGTCGTTTTGTAATAGGAAACGGAACAAGCGATCTTTTCAATCCTCCATCTCCTAAAATTGACATCGTTAGGGCGAGAAGCATAAATAAGTCTTCCTTGGTTATATATAACGTTACAGTCCATAATCTCCATAATTAATTACTTCCCCATTTTCATGAGACATTATTGTATTGTAAACATTGTCATATATCTCTTTCGTCCGAAACAGTTTACTGTCACCCACGATTATAAGTAATCGTTTAGCTCGAGAAAGAGCCACGTTCAGACGATTTGGCGATTGTGCAAATCCTAATTCGGATTGTGCGGGATATCCTTCTTTATACCTTACAAAGTTTGGCTTCTGGCCGCGCTCAGTTTGTATAAGATGGCTTCTTACCATTGAAACGATAATAATATTGCGTTCCATTCCTTGGAATCGGTCTACAGTACTTATGCGAATAGGCAGTTTCTCTTTGTCAAAACCGCGCGCCATATCACGTAACAGCCTAAGTTGTTTACCGTAGAATGATATTAACCCGATTTGCTTGTCTTCTATATTATCCCACTTGTTATTATACGCATGGAAAGATGGCGATGAATAAATATCTGATAATACTTTGCGTATCACCTCAACTTCTCCGTAGTTAACTCTTGAAGTACCATCAAGCATTTCAGGTGTATCTGTATCAATCCATAAAACATGTGTGTTGGGCGTAATTGGACCAGCTGTAATACCATGATACCTTGATGCTCCATTATTAATGAAATCAGGATCATCTATTCCTAAATCCACTGGATTTACCAACCCGCATTCCAATCCACCATCTTCTTTATAAAATTGTTTGATTACTTCGTTAATTGCAGGATGCATTCTAAACTGATAGTTAAATACACCTTTCAGCGTTGGGTCAATTTGGTTAAATAACCTCTCGAAATGTGATATTTCAAGTTTCTTGAAATTGCGGGAAACAAATAACTTCAAACTTTCCAACTCCTTTTTCTTGCTTTCATCCTTTTCCCTTTTGATGAGATAATCAAAGGAATTCATAAATGATTCCAAAGACAACATTGGAGGAAGTTGCCTGTGGTCACCAATAATCACATTTTTCTTTCCATAGATCAACGGTAATGATAGCTCTGCAGGGGTTGCTTTACTTGATTCATCTTGTATAACGACATCAAAACTTATTGGAGGGTTGTAGTTATTCCTATTTCCATATATCTTTCTGTAAATCTTGTAGAATGCTGTTGGAATGAATTTGCTCTTTTTCCCGGTATTTTCCATCGACTCAGTAAAAATAATGTTCTTTTGACCAATGGAACTACATGTTGCGCCAATAACATTGCAGTTGGCAATATAATTGTTAAAGAATAACTTTCGGATATCGTCAGATGGATTATTTAGTAAGTCGCTCCACAATTCAAATGCTTCTTCTGGCATTTGTTTGTTATCAGCGCGATTACGTATGTTTTCCATCCAATTTATCAAAATCAACTTTTCTGGAGATTCATATACGTATTCGTCTTGTAATTCATCTTCATCGTCATCATCAATAAATGAATCGGAGAAATCTTCCCCTTTAGCCCAACGTTCCATAGCCGTGTATGAAAATTGGAGTCCCTCAGTTTCTAATCTCGACTCGTCACCAATACGAACGGGCTTCACGAGATTATGCTGGTTATTGACAATTCTGTCTATAGCATTGTCTACTGCCAAATTGGTTTCGGAAGTAAGCAAAACACGACATTGTGGATTTTGCCTGATATGCTGCCATATTAATTCTGCAATGGCTGTAGATTTACCGGTTCCAGGAGGCCCCTGAATAATGGCAAGATCTGGTGCAAGAATGGCTTTAGCAATAGCATCTTTTTGAGGTTCATTATTGTTTATCTTGTTATTTAAAATATGTTTTCCTATTTCTTGCTTCTGAAGCCTGATATTCTCTTCGAAGTCTTTGATACCACCAGCCTGTGAAGCATCAAAAATGAATGTTCCTAATGATGGATTTTCAATATCAATACCAGAAATAATTCGATTTAGAGAATCTTTTAATCGTGCCAGTTTTTCTAAATCTCCCGACAAATCGGGCTCAACACGATCTACTATGGTCCCTTCTACCAATTGTTTTGTCGTTTCATAATTGTCCCCAGAAATGTCAAAAACAAGTTCTGGATAGGATGCAGTACGAATAAGCTTACCAATTTTCAAATCGCCAATCATAAAGTCTGCACCTTTTAGTTCACGAGCTGCGTCCATACGTTCTTCATTTCTACTCTGAATATCATGGAAGAACAGCAACTTAACCATGTTCGCAGGAACATCGTCAAATGTGAATTGATAGCGGTTAAGATCAAAAGAATTAAGTTTGTTGACTAGTAATGTTTTGAACGTAAGTAAATCATCAAAAGACTCAAATTCTTTAGAGAATGCTAATTCTGAACCCTTCTTTACCAATTCAATTTTCAAGTCCTCGAAAGAATTGTGAAGTTCTTCCATGACACCAGCCAGCTCAGCTTTCTTATATTCTATATCAAAATTGCATTTATGCCCTTTTTTGAAAAGACTATAATTAATATATGGATATTTGTGACTAAGTTCTGTTAGAATAGTAGTTAGACTTTGTTCTTTCCAATTAAAATCAATTCCAATACTAGAACCGTCTGATGCTACAGAGATGCCATGTTGTTTTTGGAAAATAAGATGTAACTGATCATTAAACCGATCAAGTTCATCTGTTGAAGCCCAGCTTTTGTTATCTTCATATTTGTAATAATAGGTATCTTCAAAAGTATAACTATCCTCGCCAAAGATTCGTTTTATACTTTTATTACATAATGAATATTCAAGATCAACATCTGAGATTGTCCTTTTGACAGTATATTGCTTTGGCTTTCCAGTTTCGTGAATTTCTTCATGCTCATCATTTGCATCCACACAATCCGATAACTCTTCTACAAATCTCTTATTGAATATGATGACACCATCCACAGGCTTCGGAAGGTCTGATTTGTTTTCATCCCAGTCATAGGACTTAAGAGCCGATTCTTTCATTATGAACCTAAACTCTACACGATATAGTCTCATGTCGAAAATAGGGCGTAAGAGTTCAAGGGTCTCTTCTTTGAAATAGCCGCCATCAACAATTATACGCTTATCAATGGAAATACCACCATCGCTATTTTTTTTGAATTTCTGGGTGTTTTGGAAATTGTGATTGGGACACAGTTTTTCCAAATACCATAAAATACTGGGGTAAACGGGAATTATGGCAGTCGCTTCATCTGGAAAAGAGAGTTTCAAGTTTTTAAAATCCTCATTTTCTTTCAATTTTTCCAGCTGTTCAATGGCAATTTGCAGACGGTGCTTTTTATCGTAGGCAAATTCTATATCAAGTTGGTTGAGTAAACGCTTAACATTATTGTACTGACAATTCTTGTCTATTATAATGCCATCTATTTCGGGTGAGAAAGAAAAGTTTACATAATCTCGTAAGGCCTTAGAACTAATTCTTGATTTATCCGATTCACTCACTTTCAGCCAATTATCCAATGAAGCTAGAACATAACCCTCATCGAAATGACAATCCGCTTCATCCAAGTCAAGGACTTTAATAATTTCTTGTTTTAGACCATCTGTGTTATCAGAAACATCTGCTCTAACATGTAATTTCTCATTCTTAATTATTGATGCTTCGGGCACAATAGTTATAGGAGCTGTTCTTTGGCGGAGTATCTGCTCTTGTACTTCTGTATGTTTCTGCCAAATCTCTTTGAGGGTGTTTTTATCAGTAGCTTTTCGATTTATTTCCTCTTCAAGCACAGCTTTCCTACTAACAACGACATTACGAAACTCATTATTAACCTTGATTATTTTTACACCAATCGTTTTTCCAACATATTGGTCATAATTCTTAATTTGATATGCTTCTATTTGGGAGCCAGGAAGAAACGCCTCTATACCCATTAAGTCCACAACGAGTCCGCCTTTTGTCCTACATTTGACATAAACATTGGTTGTTTCCTGATCGTCAAGCAATTCATTAACTTTATCCCAAGCCTTACTTAGCCTGGCTTTTTTATGTGAAAGTATGACCCTTCCTCTTTCATATCCTTCTACATAAACTTCGACAGAATCTCCAACCTTTAAGTCAGGATTATATCGAAATTCACTCGCAGGAATTATACCATCCTGTTTATATGCAATATTTACAATTACTTCCTTTTTATCAATTGAAATGACAACACCTGTTACTATCCCTTGCTGGTTGTCTGCTACAATAATGTCATCATCTTCATTAATGGTAGATTGGACACCATTTTCGAAAACATCCCAATCAAAATCATCTAAAGGATTGGTAGGTCTTCCCTTAGATTTTTCGTCCTTATCTTTTTGAATAAGGGGTTTGTTTAACTTGTCCAAATATTGTTTTTTGGGGGGGACTGTTTTAGTGCTATTTGCCCCAGTCTTGGGCGTTTCTGGCTTTTTTTGTTTCGGCCATGTAATCTTATTCCCATTTTTATTAAAATACTTGGCCAATGCCTCGTATTGAATATCCGAGATTTTCGTATTAGGCGATGCATCTGATTTGATTTCACCTAACTCCGGCCTTCTCTTTAAATAATCTACAGCAGTCTGAAGACCTATATTGAGTTCACTTAAGACTTTATTCAATCGTACGCCCATGTTTTCAACTTCTATGACTGATTATAAAATCCTTACCTGTCATCACTTTATAGCCAGAGGCAATAAATCTTTGTTTGTCAGAATCGGAAAAGGGCATGAACACGATTTTCTCTGATTCAATACCCAGTTCTGCTTCTGCACATACTTTTGTCCCTTCCATAAGAGCGTAGCCTCCCTCATGATTAAAAGGAATGTTATGTTCATAAAGGTACTTTACAACTTCGTGTATTTCATTACTGAAGTTTTCAAGTATCTGAGATATATTGGTATTATCTTTATATTGTTTCTTCTGCCAAAGATGACAATCCCTTTTATAAGCCATAATAAACAACTTTGGAAGGAAAACATTACATAAAGCAACACATCCAACAAAAAGAGGAGCGACTTTTTCCGCGCCTAATCCTGCATGGCCACATCCCACAGCTGTTACAAGGAATTGTAATTCGGTATGGTTACGAGCATATAATTCGAAATCAGCAACATACTGTTGGAGTTGGCTAATTGAAACGCCCCGGGTCGGCAAAGCATATGCTCTACCTGTCGGCCCATTCGAAACGCCAACCTTTGCGCCAAAACTTTTTGCCGCAAGACCCGCAGCGCCTAGTTTTTGACTTCCTTGAAGGTCTGTACCGAATACAAACACCTGAGACTGACGTAGGCTTGATATCCTCTCAGGCGTGTATCGGTTGTAGCCGTTCACAACGTCATTCAGAAGTTTATAGTATAATTCTTCCATCATGACTAATCTGATTTATATTACTTTCTTTTCCAGTATTTCTCGATGCTTTTTTATGAGGGCAGTTGGCGACAATTCATTAACCTTAAGAAGAAGCTCAATAGTTTCTTTCTTGGTCATGGTAATCTTATCCTCATTTTTGCGCCACCATTTGTAGAACTTAACAGGCATATCTTGATAAGGTACTTTTGCAGCAACCATGCTGTCGTATCCAGGGAATACAATCTGCAGCTTTAATCCAAGTACATCACGGTAATAAGGGAAGAAATCCGCCCTCAGTTTGGACATCAAGACTAAATATGTCTCTTTCTCAATTGAGAGTTTGTATTTCCTGCGTACTTTGTCTAATTCTACAGGATTGTCAATTAGCCATTTGCTGATTTTCTTGGTTTTCGCGTCAATAGTCAATAGGTCATTTGGGTAATAGGTCCGTCCTTCTTTTGGCGCAAAGGTGTTAATTCCCTCTACACTTTTTTTATCAGAAGCTCCATCAGTGTTGACAATATTCATATGGTCACGAACATATGATATAATATCAATGTGATTTCTTTCACTTCCAGGATATTTAGTAAACAATTCATCGTTTGACTCTCCTAAGAAAAAGTCTTCAATGAAATTCCATCTGTCTTCATTCTCAAATGAATGGAGGAAGAAATGGTCAAATATGTCAGAACTGCTTTTATATCTCCGTTCAATAGTCGTGAGCAGGGAATTCCTGTAACTAACATCTGCAGCATCCTTGGCAATTCTTCTTGGATCATTAATACGAATGAAGATCATGGGATTATCACCTCCACGACTTTCATAAGTGCCAATTCCAAGAATTTCCATAAGGCTACCAAGCCTGATATAATTTGTTAGATATTCTCCACCATAAGACGTATAAAGCGAGGACATATTACCAGGAACGCCTTCAAAAAGCTTCTGCATTCGTCTTTTCAATGTGGCAAAGTTATGTGTATACTGGTTGTTAAAAACACGATACTGTTCTTCTTGTTTAGTATTTCTACGACGTTGTAAGAAAGCATCATTATCAATCTGATTTGGAACGGTGCCTCTACCAGAGTAAGTGGCCAACAGAAATTTTACAACTTTCTCACGGACTACGTCATCAGTCAGCTGCCTGCTTAATTCTTCCTCTAATTCTTCTTTTGAGAAATAATGCCCTGACAAACGTGTCAAAGTTGATTGAATGGTATCAAGCAATCCTGCTAGTTTCCGATTTGCACGATCAAAGTCTGTTTCTAAAGTAAAAGTTAATTTTACCTGCGGCTTGCATTCAACGTTGTCTTCTTTCAGCAACCTTCCTTCATAGAAGTCACGTTTAATCATGGGGAAGCTGCAATCGCTGAAGCTCTTCTTCCAGATCTTGTCAAGATCAAGTTCAACAACTGTCAGTTCGTCCGTAACAGCGCGAAGCTCCGTAAAACATCCCTTATATTTTTGTTTCAGGAGTTGAAGACCATATCTGTTTACTCGGCAATATACTTTGACGAACAGTTTTTTGGGACGTGCAATCAGTACATTGAATCGATATTTTGCCAGATAGTCTTTTTCTATCATCATGAGAGAGGTCATCACTTTCTGGTCATTATCTAAGGCGTTATCAAATATATAGCTAAAATCATCAGCAGAGACTAACATATTTCTCTTTTTACCGTTCGCGACGAACATCTTGTTGATCTTGTTGATGACCTCTCTTACTTGATAGTGCCTTAACGCTGAGATTCCATGCAGTATTTTACTATATCTTTGATCATCAAGAGCATAGCTCAATGCTGCAAATCCATTTATCTCAGGCTTTCTTGCAGCACGTCCTACTTCCTGTACATAGTCCGGCAACAGTCCTGATGGAGCATGATGGTATACCAGTTGTATATCAGGAATATCAACACCCATTCCAAAAGCCTTGGTCGAAATCATCACCTTTGCCTCGTTATCCTTAAAACTGGAGTAAGCAAGATTCTTATTGTCAGCAGATAGGCCGGAATGATATGCGACAGCAATACCATCCTTGCCGTCAGCCTCCAAACGCTGTATGAGATTATCGATATGCTTTCGATAAGGGGCATAAACGATTGTTTTAACTCCTTCTTCGGCAATTGACTCAATAAACTTAACTGTTTCTTTTTCCTTCTCAGAATCGTAATTGGACTTATATTTATCGTGATTATCTATAACAAATGTTATATTTTTACGCTTTACCTCTCCGATAAACAAATGAGGGTCGTGCATGTATAGGCTGTTAACACTGTCAAACACCATGTCATTGTCACCACCATATATTGCTGTCGCGGTAACTGCCACTAATGGAAAATGATAATCATGGTTTTTGCGAATCTTATTGATATGCTGCCCCAAGAACCAGTAGTCAACTCTGAAATCGCGCCCCCATGTTGTTATCAAATGGGCCTCGTCAATAACAAGAAGACCTAACTTCCTTTTTTCTCCGATAAAGTATGTTATGTCATATGACAAAAGCAATTCAGGTGAAAGATATAAGATGTCAATATCGCCATTCTGGCAATCTTCAATGACCTTATCGCGGTCGATCAAACTTAATTCGCTATTCAAAAAGAACACTTTCTCGAACCCTCTTTCCTGCCTGATTTGTTCTACCTGGTCTCTCATCAGAGCAATTAATGGTGAAACGACAATAGTAACATCTTTCTGCGATGACACATAGAAAGCTGGAAGTTGGAAAAGAAGGGATTTTCCTGCACCTGTTGGCGCTGTTAAGAACAAATCCTTAACGTCTTTCCCTGCTTTGGCATTCTTATATTCATTGATGATAGTTTCAACGATCAGACCTTGTGAGATATTAATAATTTCCTTCCCATAGTCTGGGTTCTTATAGACACTCAGCTCTCGGAATGTCGCATTAGTTCCCCAATATTGCTTTAGTAAATGGAGGGTTTCTTCAGATGGGTGAAATTCCTCTTGAATAGCGGATTCGTCAAGTTCATAAAGCTGGCCACCAAATTGCCCCAACAACCAGTTCAGTTTTTCAAGCATCATCTTTGCTTGTTTATTCATGGGCTGCTTTTGGAATATCTTTACGATGACATTCTTATCGAAATCTCCCTCACTTAGACAACGATTGATAAATATGTCAATACCGTGCGGATCGCTCACTGTATCAATAACCTCATGTGTATCGTCTTCTGGAAGAAGTAAAAGTGGCTTTTGTTCTGTGAACACATCGATGGTCATAAACTCTTCGAGTGGGGTCTTGACTGAATAATAGAATTTGTCACCAATCTGCATCTGTTCTGCCATATATATAGGCATCGCTTCATTGCGCTCCTCGATGTTCTCTTGTCCTACTTTCTCAATAAATTCACTCTTCTCTAGAGGTAATAATGAGCGGAATCCATCACGGACAAGTATTAGTCGGTTTTTGAAGAATTCCGGCTGGATATAGCTTATTAAATAGCTAAATTGAGGAAAAGATAGAATTGTATAAGGTATATCTGGATTTGCCATGGCATTATTTAGTTCTGTAAATACCTGGGCAAACCATGTCTGGTTAAAGAACTGACTATTATCGTTTTTTTGAAACGAATCTTTGTCTACAATGAATTTATCAAACTCATTCATATTGACATAATCGTTCATGCCCATGAATACGAATATCGGATTCATAGTGCTCTCCAGTTCTTCCTCCATTTGATCTTTTATCAAAGGAGTGAGTATTTCCTTAATCCTTTCCTTATTCATAACTTCAATCTTTAAATACTTTTTCAAAATGTTCCCATGCGCGTCGATAGTCCTCTATACGGTTTTGGCGATTGTAAGGGGCGTAATAAGTAACTGTTTCTCCACCATATAGCTCGCTTTTTGCAGGGTCAATAACAAAAGATGATGTTGGCTCAATACCAGCATAGTTATTGTCATCAAGTTTCTCTCCGCGAATTGTTTCCCATGTCTGACGATCAAGACCAACTCCAGTAAGGCCTTTAGAACATGTAAAAACAATATTGCCTTTAGCATCATACCATGTGTCGTCCTCATTCTGTTGCAGAACAGGGAATTGGATGGTATATATCATCTCTAAGTCTTGCAGACTAAGGCCTAAAGCCATTGCTGTGATTACATCAATTTCTACTAAAGCTTGACGACGCTCAAAGTAGTTGCGAAGCGGTGTGTTCCATGTCCAATCGCTTTGCAAGGAGTTGAATTGTTTTAAACGGGAATCATTAATACTCCATGACTGCAAACAGTAATTATCCTCCCACATTCCATTCCAAAGGCTAGAATAGAAACTTGTCAGACAATTAAGCATAAGAGTACGAGGAAATAATGCGGATTTAAATTTATCTGCAATACCTAGAGGGAATGACAATATTCTACCTCCATGTAAAGCACCCGTACCAATAGTTTTAACAAAAAAATCCAAGGTCAATGACGAAGTTAATCCGGTAAATTCTGTTAAAAGCCTATTATCTGGAAATACTGCAGATATTACGGTACATATGTGAGAAGTTCTCGGAGGTATTATTCCGCCACTTAATGTCCTTTCGCCAGCTTGGCTTAACATCAATCTAAATGCAGATTTATAATAATCTATCCAATTATCATATATAGGATTGCCTTCATCGTCTTGACCAATTTGAAACCCAGAGAATGCTTTCTCATAGTCATTCTTTGCAATACAAGGTGTATAATTAGTCCTTGAGATGTAATCTGTGTTAATCGCATTCAAATCTATAACATTATAATCAGCCTTTCCAATACAAACAGATTTTGGGGTTTTATAAAGTGGATTGCCAACAAACATATGAGGCCCACTGTATATCATTTGCAACTGAGACATATCTGGGTATTGGGTACTACGTTTTATTATGCCTTTATCAACATCGTTTGTTTCATGCCAGCCTTCAGAAATAATACAGTTGTAATTCCTGACATGTTTTTTAAAAGAGGACAAAGATTTTAGCACGTCAAGTATCTCTTTTGCATGAATTGAAACAAGTTTTGTGCATTCCCAATTTCCCCCTTCTTCAAATGTATCACAAAGAACTCGTAACCCTACTTCATCATAATGAACTATACGATCTTTATGACCAGATAAGTTCCATTCACCATTTTCTTTAATACCATGACATTCGCCATTTCCATTATGGGTAAAACATAAATCAATAGTATTTGGATGGAAAAGATTGTTTATGCTATCAAATGAGATAGCTTCTTTAAGCCCTCCATATATACTTGATCCATATTTCTCTCTATGAGCTACCTCTGCAAATAGATTAAGAGCATTTTGAAATTGGAAATGGTAACAAAGTCTTTTGTACATTTCTTTACGTAATGGCTGTCCTTTGGAATCATCATATACAGTTTCTGGATGAAGTAATCCCATATATCCTTGATTAGATAACAATGAGAAGCCATTAGCTAATACGCACTTATAAAGATTTGTTTGTTGTCCAACTAAAAGTGGATAGTTACAATATGCATTGAGGAATGCAGTACTGCCAACATTTTCGTTTTCCTCTTCATGATAGATTTTCCTAAGTTTCTGTGTTCCAGATACTTTTCTCTCATCATCACGTACGAAATACGTCATTAACTCACGACGTACATCTGGTGCAGACATACGGCGCACAGCTACTTCTGGGAACTTCTCCGCAACTATATCGGTGTCATTAAATTCTAATTTAATCCAAGGTGGATTACCACAGATAATATCAAAACCATCACGCAACCAGAATACTTCAAGGAAATCGAGCATGGGATGGAAGAAACGGTATCTTTCAGATAATCTTGTTACAATATCAAAACGATCATTACTTACTTGCCCTTCTAACTGAAGTTCTCCTGTTTGGCGTCCACCAACTTTAGAAAGGATTTCATTAACCTCCATAGCTTTTACCTCACTTTCTTCTTCCGCTTGATCGAAAGCAAAATGTCCTTGCTTTGGAAGGAATAGGTCTTGTTGTCCAGTTTTGTCGGCATTAGAAAAGCGAACTTTGTGCTCATACTCTACATCAACATTGAGAACTCGCTCTATATCATCCCAATACTGTTGACGTGTAGGTAAGCTTGCAGCATCTTCATATTCCCAAAAGAATAGAGAACACCAGTAATCCATCACAGCTTTCAACTTCCGATATGCAGAATTCTTACCATATCGGCGATCATCAAGTTCCTGACGTTGCTGGGTAGTATTGAAAGGTAGTTCCCGATTCAAAGGATAATTCCACACACTATATCCATTATTGGCATATTTTTCTATACCCATCTGGAACTTTACATATTCTTTTAATAGTACATCGATTTTATTAGAAATACGCTTTAGCTGTGTATATTCATCACCAGTAATTCCTTTTAGCCAGCCACGCTTCTTTTCTTTCATGGACCGATATTCTGGATCTGTGCTTGAACGTTGGTGAGTAGTCAACACTCCAAGCATTTCTTTTACAGGAAGAAGAAAATGATAGACTTCAGTATAATGACGTAATGGCCGTTTGGAATCGAATGATAATCGACGAGTGCTTGCTTCCCACCATTTCTTATCAACATAATGCTTGTTTACGACATCACTTTGTACATCAGTCTGCTTATATACCTTTAACCACGCACCAATAACCGCATTTCCATGAGCCAGACGGTTTGAGAAGAAAGGAGTTTCCATGTCTCGATGCATGACATTAAGCCACAATGACAGTTTTCCTAGCTCTATAGCAGTCGCATTAAGGTCAACGCCATATACATTGTTGGTTGCTATGAAGGCTTTTGTTTTTTGAAGCTCATTGGGATAATCCAATGGATCGATAGCTTCACTTACCTCTTTCTGCCTATATTGCAGATATAGTCGAGCAATTTGATTTATGGCCTCATTCTGGAATGCAGCAGCTCCCATAGCAGGCTCTAAGATTTTCATCTGCATAAGGTCACATGCTGATAGTTCTCCCTTCTCCAACTTTTCAACAATAGGACGAAGTGTATACTTGACAGTGCTTTTCGTCAGTACTTCTGGCGTATAATAACTAGCAGATTTCTTGCGATCACGACCATTCAAACGATATATAAAGCGTCCTTTATTGTAAATGACATCTGTACCATTTTCCTCCTTTAATATTTCATCCTCATTGAAATCACCACGTCTTGAACGAGGTACAAGATATGTTTCAACTGTATCGCCAACTGGATGAACCTCAATATAATCCTCTTCTGCATAAAAACCACGATATGCCAATAGATTCTCATAGACGCTGCCCAATTGGTTGATGCCAAGATTTGCATATGATATTCGACCACGAGCTTTACCTTTCTGCTGTTGAGACAGAGATAGCTGGCAAATGATACGCTGCCAGACTAAATTGCGGAATTGAACACCTTTTAATACTTTGAGTTTCTGTTCAGAAAATAAAGGAGAGTCCAGATGACGTACCCGGAAAGAAGCCGATAATGATGTTTCATCTCGGCGATTTTCATTGTATCCTCCAAGAATTAATTTGAATAGTTGTTTGATACTGTAGTCAAAGAAATAGCCGTTTTGCTCTTCTGCAGTAATCATATTTACTTGCTCCAAATCTCGTAGCATCTCTAAAGAATAGCCACGTTGATATGTCTTGTCGTTGATGGGCAAAATATCGAGATCTGGACGGCTCTCTGCATAAAAAATGAACAACAGACGGTAAATATAAGTCAGACAGTCGTCACGCATCATCGCTTCGAAATTATCATCAGTTTCATCCTGCTGGTGGAAAGGATGCTCTGGGTGCTGTTTAATATACCAGATAGCCTCGTTTGCCAAATCCTCCACTGCACTCACTACTCCGAGCTTTAAGTCTTGTGTGACAGAATATGCATTCTTGTAAGACTCCTCTTCAAGTTGTTCCATTAGTGGCGTCTCTGCTGTGTTGGCCAATGCATCACGTGACACGAGCAGGTAAAACAGTGCGAAGTAGTTACGCATACTGCTTTGGGTCGTCTCGGTTAATAACCGCTCTATATCAAATTGCAAGTAGGCTCCACGATTCCACTTGTCTGCATCCATGAAGAACACCTTGTTACCAGACAATAACAATATATAACGCGGATGTTCTTTTTCTGGCATAGCAAATACATGAGAAACCAAACGGTCAAGGCCCGTTTCTGCAAATCCTAATTCAGGTTCATCGCCAACAGTGATTAGGGTGGCAATGTCCATTACATATAACTGAGGAGTGTTATCAGCCCTACTACAGACAGTACGAACAGGAAACTCCTTCAATGCGCCATTTTCCCCTAAAGGCAGAGATAGTAGAGTATCTGGCTCTGCTTTATCAACCCCGTAATAGCCTAAACACTTCAGGATATTGGTATTGAAGTCATGGGTAAATAGTTGTTTGTCTTTCTCACGGGCATATCTAGAACCCACATCTTGCTTATAGCGGTTATATTGCTGGCGTAAAGCACTAAAACGTGCATTTAGCTGACTAATACCATCGGCACTATAGCCAGCCTTATCAAATACTTTCTTGTGAAAATCCTCAGTGAAATATCCTGTGGAAAAAAAGTCGTTGACGTTCTCTATGAAACTGTATGATGCGTTCATAATCTATCCTTTTAAAAATTGTAGAAAGCAGCAATTACCTTAATATAAGGCTCACCTTGTAATGATTCAAGATCTTTAAGATATTGACCACGATCCTCATATAGCGCAGAGACCTTCTTCGTCCTGCGATTTATACGCACAGCAGCGAATCCGGATGGAATTCCCTCCTCTTCAAAAAGTTTTAACTGCTTTTGCTCTCCATTCATCCATCGGTCCAATCGATCACGATAGTCTTTGACAACGCTATTCATTGCAGCTGTCTTTGTTGCTTGCTCACCATTTATATAGTTTTGCAAATTTTCGATGGCTTCAGGCAAGAGCTCTTGTAGAATTGCGAGATGCTCTTCTGGAATAGTGTCAGTATATAAACGTTCCTTTAACTCGAATTGGTCAATAAAAGCAGATAATGGAATTGGCTTGAAAAGCCCATTACCATCTTTATTAACCGGGCATACGACAAAATCACTAATAATACTGTCTCCAAGGCGATTACTAATCTGTCCACTCATAACAAAATAGGCCATGTCTTTGGGGAGAACCGATATTCTTGCAACTGGAGCATCATTTTTAGGGATTGAAGCTGTAAGCTTTGTAATCATAAAACGTATAACAGGATGCAGGTCATAAAGCAATTGAATATCAGCCCAACGAATACCGTCAGTATTGTTTATGGCCTTATCTGCCACGCGAGCATCTTCTATCGCCCTCATCACATCCTCTTTATTGGCTGATAGACGATAGCGCATACCGATCCTTGGCTTTGCTTCGGCAGGCATGTCATATAATACTTTATCCAATTCATCAGTGTTTGTAATACTAATGAAATTATTCTCAACAACGACATTGCCTGCCATTATTTGATGGTCACTTTCAAGTTGTCGGAACAACTCAGAATAGAAATCCATATCTTTTTTGAAGATAGATAGTGGAGTTTCTACTTTTACATCTACTTCAGAATCGTCTGACTTTAGAACAGGCGTCGGAGTTGGCGATTGTCCTCCTTCCTCAGAGGAATCAGTTCCACCTTCTAATCCTAATGCTGCAAGTTTTGCCCAAACATCATCATCATCATTGATAATTGCATGTTCAATAACTTTTTCTTCTTTATGGACATCGTAAAGATGCATGACTTCAGCGGCATCGCCCAAAGTCTTACTAACCTCATCCTCTTTTTCCTTTAGTCTGTCTAAGATACGGAAATCGGTACTAATATTTGTATTATCACTACGAAGTACAAGATAATGTATGTATGGTACTTTTGGCTGTTTGTAGCGGTCAATACGACCATTTCGCTGTTCCAAAGTAATAAGACTCCATGGAATATCGTAGTTGAACATCCGATTGCAATAGTAATGAAGATTAACACCTTGTGCTCCTGCATCACTGCAAATAAGCATACGAATCGGAGAATCTTTCATGCCAAAATTCTCAATCATTGCATCTTGCTCTGTGTCGAGCATTCCTCCTTGGAATATTGCAATACGTGGGTAAGCGGCATCACCAGTCTTAATAGGGGTGGGCTTGATTTTGAAATCTTGTTCTAGGCGAGTCTTGAGATAATTGATAGTCTCAATACGTTCAGTAAATACAACAATTCGATCATCTTGTTCCTTACCGCTCCAATTTAATGATTTAAGTATTTCCTTAAATTTAGTGTATTTAGAATCCTGATCTGTTGCAAGGATCTTGTTAATCAAATCTAATTGCTCACGGAGTTCTTCACTATCCTCCTTCTCTAATCTGTTCTCAATAGATTTTTTTGCAGCTGCCGGTGAAGACATATAACTCTTGAACAACAATAATGGCATGAACATTTCTCCTAAACGTGATTTGCTCTGTTTGTATAGTTTGAATTGCTCATGCTGACAACACAAGAACTGCTCTTCTAATGGATTCAACGTTACATGATCTGAAACCAGCTGCCTGTCAGGGAAGTTTCCCGCTATTTCTAGATCATTTTTCAAATCGTTCTTAAAACGTCGAACATAATATGGCTTAATATCCTCACTCGTAAAGTCACCACTGAGGGGAATGGCCGTTGGCTCTAACATCCGAACAAGTGACGCAAAATTCTCTGCGCGTCCGTTGTGCGGAGTTGCCGAAGTAAAGATGAGACTGTCACAATGTTCTGCCAGGATCTGAGCCAATGAACCACGCTGACTTGATGAATTAGTCACCTTATGGCATTCATCAATAACAATAATATTCCAACGGGTATGCTCAATATAGTTCCGAAACATTGTACTGTTCTTCAATGTATCAACAGACATTATAGTCTTGTCATAATAATCGAAGGGGTTCTTATTCTGTGGAATGATGGTCTTTATTTTATTGACACCGTCAGAATCGAGGCGTACAAGGGGTATGTCAAAGCGGTTCCACAATTCTTCTTGAAACTGCTTCAAAATGCTTTTGAGGGCTATAACCAAGATGCGTTTGCCTCTACCTCTCCGAATCATCTCAGAGAGGAAAATACCAACTTCAATGGTCTTTCCTAATCCGACAGCATCAGCAATCAACATTCTTGGACGAGGCATAGACAATGCCTTTACTGTGGGAACAAGTTGATAATTATGGACATCGTATGCTCCTTTTTGGGCAATTGTAATAGCAGGAGAATGTTGGGCGCTGGAGCGTAATGCGGCTTCGATATAAAGTTTCGTCAGGCGATACCCACTCTGTGTGTCAGGCACAAAATGTGTATTCTCTGGGCGTACTGGCTCTATCTCTTCCAGATTGGTGTCAAAACAAAAAGTTTTTCCTGCAACCAGTGGGGAAATACCAACTACATCGAGCAGGATATTGCCCTCACCACCATCATTTTTATCAGTTATAAGGAAATCCTCTCCTCTAACCGTGATACGCTGACCTTGTGAATATGTAATCATTCCAAACAAGATTATTTTTTGTTATTTGAGTGACTTTAAGAAAGAAGATGGCTCGCCACATCCAGTAATTAGGACACGGTTCACGGCACGAGTCAGTGCAACGTACATCAAAGAACGCTGCTGTTGATCAATCTGCCGTTTTTGCTCATCATCCAATTCTTGATAATTGGATGGGTGGTACGGTATAGTGTTACGACTTACATCCGTTAAGATTACTACGCGGAATTCCAGACCTTTCATACGATGAAATGTATATGCCCGAACACCATCGATGTCACCTCCATTCCATCGACGGCAAGGAATCGAAGCTTGGCGGGATAGATAGTTTGCCGTACTATCCACCATATCATTTCGATACGCAGCTACACAGATGTCATCAGGACGGATGCCCGCATCAAGACATTGCCTGATGTATGTAGCTATAGCATCCAATTCCTGATTCTTATTTGGATACATCTGATATATGGGGGCTTCTCCATGGAGGAGAGATACATATCCTCTGAGGTTTTCTGCATTGCCGTCAAAATCGTCAACTTCCATGCCAGAAACGATGCTAACGGCATGTTTCTTTATTTCTTCTGTAGTACGGTAATTAACACGTAAGCGGCGACTGCGACCTGCTATATTGATCCCAGCACTCTTGAAATTCAGTTTTCTTGAATAGATGCGTTGATATGGATCTCCAACAAGGAACAAATCATTTGGACCAACTGGAGTTAAGGCACGCAAGAATCTGAGTTGTGGGTTGGACAAGTCTTGTATCTCGTCTGCAATAACATGGGTATAAGGACGCTCATCGTTTTCGTTCAGCCATCCTGTGACCATATTGAAGAGCTCGTCGCGCTCAACAAGGTTTTGCATGCTCTTTTTCTCTGTGTATTTTTCCACCATCTCCCAGACATTCTTTCTTTGCTTACGGGAAAGAGCACTGCCTTGCCCTGTTCGTGGTGTTTTAAGATACTGTTCCAATGATTTAACATCATGGTAGAGAATGATGTCCTGATATTCGGACTGAAGGAAATCTGCTGAGAACTCTGACATATTATCCATTACAACCTCCTCCCATAAAGCATGGATTCGGCGTTCATCGAGAAGGACATTAGTCCCTTTCCCGATAATGTTTTTGGCCTTGGCAATATCCAGAGAAACCTTATCAACAGTATCAAGAACATATCTCTGAGACGGGACCTCCATTTGTTGGATTGAACCTATCAGATTATCAACCAAAGAACGATTATATGCCGTATAAAGGACCTTTCCTTGTCCTTCATAAGTCTCTGTACACAGGCGCTTCAGCCGATGTATAGCAGCAACCGTCTTTCCAGTTCCTCCACCTCCACTTACCTTAAGAGAGCCAGAGTAATTCCCTTCAACAATACGACGCTGAGAGGGATGCAAGAATATCATCCACTGCTTTAAGTCTGCTTTTAATATGTGCTCCAAATCTTCGTCATCAGTGATATCGATAAAGCGACGGCGATTATTCTCACTTTGAAGTTGTTTCTCATGCTCCTCTTCCTTGCGTTTACCTTCTTCTACATCGTAGATAATTCGATTAATGTCTCCAGAATCGAGAAGGTAATATAGATTCTCCCATGCATCTTGTGGTATCTCATTCTCATATTTGTCAAGTTCATCAAGATCCTTTATAGACTTAACAAGAGGTAATAATTCCGAAGGAACACCAATACGCAACAGCTGTTCATCTGAGTATGGGGAAAAAGCAGTAGCTTCAGTACTATTAGCTATAGCCTGACGTTCTTGTACGTGTTCAACAGAAATGATTTGAAATGAATTGATTTGCTCATTCCAAATGAATTTCTTGTTCTCAGCCCACTGCATAGCTTCGTCATGATGGTCGATATGCAGCAAACAATAATCCTCGCCATTAACGACACCGATAATCATTCTATACTCAAGCCCCAAACGTGCAGTTCTTAGGTTCTCGTCTTTAAACGACGCTATCGACTCCAAATTGATGGCTGCTGACTTGGGGTTCTCCTTAAACTTACGTCTGAACTCCTTAAATTTGTTTTGTACATCGCGCGGGAGGCTCATAATGCTATCCCAACATGATTCTTCAAGAAATAGTCTCATATGTCTTTATTTTTTAATTGCTTCAATATTGAAAGTTTCTGGATCGTATACTGAATAACCGGCAGCGGTAGCTGCGTCATCATCGTCAGAGAAGAAAACGAATTTGTATTGCTCAGAGACAAGGTCTGCTTCGCATACTTTGCGACCACTTTCATCAAAAATGCCTACTCCAGCAGTATGATTGAATTCTATTCCTTGCTTAAGTAGTTGAATGACAATGTCATGGAGCTCATCATCAAATGCGCTTGCAATCCTTTCGAATTCTGCATCTTCGTCAATATCTGCGGCATTTGTATTTAACACTTCTATGCCCTGATACATGGAGATTAGGTCGTATACTCGCCAGAAATCCTGCCATTGTTTCTCAGGGAGTCCTTCATCTGTTTGAAAATTCTCAGGTACATTGAACTGGGTTTTTAATTGTTTGTTGGCCATATCAATCGTAACCTTTAATGAAGCCCATGGTTGGGATGGGAACAATTCGAAAGAGGAGTTTAGTGCAGGCTGCAAACCTACAACATACATCAATAGCTCATCCTTTATCTTTTTTGTTTGCCAAAGATTGGCTAAAAGATAGAACAGGCGTAACATAGAATTGTGTTGAGAAGTCCACGGGTTAGGTGGGAGCTTTTGAAGAATTGAATTTTGATGTCGCTCGAAAACACTGTCCTTATTATTCTCTTTGTCTTCAAATAGATTCATATCGTTCCAAGAAAGAGTGTAGGACATATATCTGTCTGATGCTTCTATGCTTTGACGTTTACGAAAATCCTTATTAAAAACGTTGTGTTGAGATGATGCATGGTAACTGTAACCATCCATATAGATGGCAATGCTCCGCAGATGGTCAAAAGCTACTTCATTCCATTGGTGACCATCATTATGTTTCATCATTACCGGGCGAATGAGAAAATCCGGCTCTGTATAAAACTCAACTCCTTTGGATTTGTTGAGAACATATTGGGGTATTATCACATATGAGATAAGATTTGAACCATCATCATATGATAACTTATACTGCTGTCGATAAGACAAGTCATCTTTCTCAAATGACCACGAGTGGGTACCATCTGCTTGGTTGTCCTGTTGTATATAATTCTGGATGGCATAAATAAAGCGCTTCTCCAACTCACTTTCTTCCATGCCACCATCTTGGGAGAGGATACCTAATTTACCTATTTGTTCCCAGTTACTTGTTCCGTTTTTCTCATCATAGCAGTTATCAAGAATCTTACGGAATAATTCGTCAGCGCGTTTCCTGCTTAGTTTATCTTGTATTCGTTGATTGGAATAAGTAAAAATACAATGATAACATCCATCTTTCCCTTCTTCCTTACACTTACAGGTATGAATTCGCTCCCAAGCATTTTGAAGAATCTTTTCAAATTCTGTCGGATTACATATCTGTGCAAGATAACCTGTTCCGCCTGGTATCGTATCGTAAAGGATAATATAGCGGTCAAACCTATGAGTCTTATCATTATAGGTTTTATATTTCTCGATTTTTATGTGATCGGGATTCCCTTCAAAGTAATCACGTAGACCAAGACCTATACCGGCAGCAAACATATCTGTGGTAGCTTCAGTATCTACTTCTTGAACAGGGAGAAGTACCTTTATTGCCTCTGTATGGAACTTATGATACAAATATACCTCCTCAAAATATTCATCCGATTTATCTTTATAAGCCTGATCTTTATGCTTACAGAAAGAGTAGTGTAGTTCTTTGGGGTCTGTCACGTTCAAATCATGTGATTTGCTTGTAGACTTGCCACAGTAACGACAAGTAACAAATCCTTTTACGGGAACATGTTCACGTTCGTTGATTTGCAGATCGCGGGCATCGCGTTGTTCGGAATCACCAAGATTGACATCGATGACATCAACACTTTTGCAGTATTCAATACCAAAGGGAATTGTTCGAAGTCCACTGGCATTAATACTTCCATCAAAAATGAAATGCTTTGATATCAAATAATAATTACTTTCTCTGTCATCACTATTATCACCTGTTACGGCATCTTCCTTCTTGTCGCTAGAACGGACAACATCCATTCTTACAAAGTTATGGACATTAACGGGAGTTCCAAAATCTTGATCTCCACATATTGGACAAGTCTGTTCATGGTCAGCAGACTCTATTTCTATATGATCACATTTAGAGCAGAAACGCATTGGTACCAGTGTCTCTCTATCGCCGGAACTCCAATTAAGAGTAGATAAACCAGAAACATTCATCTTATATTTCTGTGCATAGAAATGATTACCAGGAGCTAATTCCGATAAAGCGGACGATGCAGAACGTTGAACTTCAATTTCCTGAATGATATATTTTGATTGCTTATCATTGACAGGAGGACGATGAATAATTGTAGCGTCAAGTGTTACTCCCTGTTCTGGGAAAGCATAGTTGGGCAACAATCCTGAATTGGTCATAAATTCAAGAACCTGTTGATTGACAAGGGTTCGTCTTGTCTTAAAGAGAATGCTTTTCTGGAGTTCTAATTCAATTCTCTCTTCATCTGTTTCTGCCCAACCAGAACTTTTAATAGTCTGACTAATATCATTGATACGTTCCGTCATTCCCATAAAGGTGTTGTACAGCTTTTTAAATTCTTTCTTTATAAGATTGACGAACATTCCATCACGTAACATGGATGACAAACTATCAAGAGCTTCTTCTTGCTCTATTTTGTATTGGGATCGGAATAGGACTTCCAGTTCTTTGCCGTTCTCTATTATATAAGAGATAATACGATTGTAAAAAGAACAATCATTTGTCTCGTATGTGGCTATTGGCAACATAAACACCCTTGATGGGATAATATTGTTTTCTGGATCTAATCCTGTCCAGGTATCAAGGCAGAAGGCAAAATAGTGGCGACGGAGAATATCAACTGCAGACAGATAACATCCTGGTGTGTTGATTTTCCCCTGCATCATCTCTTTAGGTTCTGCATAATAGAATAAATCATGATATTCGTTACGGGCGAAATCGACTATTAGAGAAGCACCGCTCTTTCGGCCAGCGCGTCCAACTCTCTGGATGAAGTTAGATGGCATGGGCGGAATAGAGGTGTTGACAGCTACGTTCAAATCACCTATATCTATACCCATTTCAAGCGTAGAGGTGGCTACCATAGCATTGATATTGTTCTTACTCTCGTTGCTCTTGAACTGGTATTCTATACTCTCTCTCTTCTTGCGATCAAGTATTCCTGTATGCTCATGAGCATAGATTCTTGGGGACAAGGCGCGATTATATACATTGTAATAATAGCGTTGTATTTCTTCGCGTTTTATGTCATTATATTGGCCAGGGCATTTGAAATCAATACAAGGAGTATTTTCTGAGATTTCATCTTGTTCTGCAACACACATAACAGATGTGCATTTATAGCATCCTATATGCTTTACTTTTTCGGATATAAATATCGCAGACGGTGAAATACAGTAGTTTTGCTCCTTTTCCCGTTCGCTTTGTTTCAATATTCCAACTTGTGACAGTGTCTCAAATAATTTGGAGAAGAAATCGTTATAAAGTGAATCTGGTATATCGTCCATTAGCATTTCGTTGATGGACAAATCCTTGGTGAAGCATTTCAGGAAATAATGCTTATACCAATTTGTTGTACGTGGATTCACAAATGTACTGTCAAGAATATCACGAGAACTGCTCAAACGCTGTGTGGTAATTACCTTTGGATAGCGTGATTTCTTACCAAATCTATAGCATAAGAAATATGGAGATCCCTTTATGTTACTAAGATTAAATGTGTTAGATTCTTCCTCTCTGAATTTGGTTAGGAATGGATGATCAACAGCTCCTCTTATACGCATACGATGAAGAAGTCCATTCAAGAATTGAATAAAATGATTACGTGTAATTCTATCAAGTTTCACACTTGCTAACCACGGCTTCATTAACTCGAAAACTTCGCGTAATTTATTTTCATCAAAGAAGGTTGCAGATGCTCCTGACTTTTCAAGAGTACGTCCAATCCTTGCGTTTAAACCAAATTCAGAAGTGATTTCCCATCCAAGGCGCAAATCAAGTTGCTCGATGAACTTTTTCTGGTAGCCATTTTTACCTTGCCTATAGTTATTGTCTAAGTCAATATCACCCAATCTGTCTGGTGGAAAGAATCGATATACATAATCTTCCTGATTCTCTGAGAAGTGACATTTTTCTTTCCAAAAGACAACGAACTCTTTCTCTAAGTCCTCCAAACTAATTGGTAAGCGTCCATCGTCTGCAAGTTTACGAATACAGTTTTGAAGGGCGTTTCGGAATGAGAAACGGTAATTTCTTGCTTCGAAGAAACCTGCTTGATGTGCCGCATCCTGAACACTATTTGTAAATGCAAGTATCTTGCGACTGCTTTCATTTTCATTATCCAGATCAGATGACATTACCTGGCTGATGGCGACTGAAGCGAGGGTCGCTACTTTTGTACCGATTATTGCTAAACTGTTTTCGGAACAACATGAAGGACATATTTCTTTAAACTTGGGGTTCTTGTTTTTTTTGCCAGCTTCGACTTTCCGAATTGCCAAAACGTGAACTCTGTTATCTGATTCTTCCCCTTGATTTTGATATATATGCAAATCGGATGGGTCAATCCACCAATCAAATACTTCACCTTTGTATTCATCGATAGGAAAGTGATCCGAGCTATAAAGGCTTATAAGATAACAATTTTCATCATTATCAATAAACTTCATAGAAGTCTTGCCCGGATCTGTTTCAAGACATTGGGAGTTTTTGGTTTTATATCCAATCCAACCACTAGCCCCACATTCTCTACAGAAATAAGCAGGAAGAGCTCGTTGGTCTTTTTCTGTTTTATCAATGTCCTTCTTCCAAGTAAACTTTATTTCATTCGAAACAACACGCAAGAACCCGGACAATTCGCGCAACCACAGCTGAACCTGGAGATATAGGAATGGGAATTGTGGCTTTGTTCCTTTTTTTGCAGCAGCAATGAGGGCAAATAAAGAATTTAGCACTGCCAATCTTGGGAATTCAACATTCTTGTATCGTGTCTCTTGAATGGAGCGGAACTGTTCATTGATGTCTGCAAGCTTAACTATCAGGTCAGAGACTGTAATATATGAATCGTAAGTAATGTTTGTAATATCTCGGATTATTGTCAACTTAGACAACCCAACAGCCAAACCATCATTTTGAAGTCCCCATAATTTAGTTTGACGTTCTATGTATATGTCATAATTATCATCTAATCGAAACTTTGTATCATTCAAAGTGTCAATTGATGGTATAAAGTTATTATCTGCATCATGTGTAAAACCTTCTACTTTAATTCTATCCTCAACTATCACAGACTCTTCATCAAAGTACTCTCCAAACACATCTGATGCATAATTTCTTAAGAGTTTGGATGCATTAGGTCCGCTTCCAATGGTCGCAGATGTACCAATCGGGCATAACATGCCCTCTTGTAGCTTCAGCTTTAGCTTTAAGCGGCGAATTAGATTCGCAACATCTGTTCCTTGGGCACCATCGTAGGTATGCAACTCATCCAATACTAGGAACTGTAGCATGGAAGAATCTGCAAAATTGTGCTCCCAAATGCAAGCATAGTTATTTTTCATGAGGGCATAATCCAACATCTTAAAATTCGTTAGGATTATATCGGGTGGAGTTGCAAGGATTTGCTCTCTGTCTTCGATTATGTTATGTTCTCCCATCATTATGGGATACTTCTTTTCTCGATCTTTACCTTCACCAATAAACAAACCGGCTGTTACATTCCCTCTTAATCTTTCATCTGCATAAATAGCTTCGGCTAATCGCTTAGCTTGATCGCTTGCAAGAGCATTCATTGGGTATAGGATGATGGCCTTTATTCCTTCCTTGTTCGGGTGGTTCTTGCGCCAATGATAACAGTAATCGAGTAGTGGGTATAAGAAACATTCCGTCTTACCTGAACCAGTACCTGTGGTCAAAAGCGTTGGCTGTGGGTGATGCTCATTCTTCGTAGAAAGACGAGAGAAAGAAAGATATTGATGCTTATACAGCATGTAACCGGGAACAACATCTAACAAATCCCTACCGTCACTTTCAGCGGAGGTGAAAGGGGTTTTCAATGAAATATATGGCTCGTGTGAAATACCATACTTCTCATTTTGTATGAACTTGTAAAAGGCATCACTTATTTCCTTTTCTTTGAAATTAAAGGTTGCCTTAAGGTATTCTATGATGGCTTCTCTTGTTTCGTATGCCTGTTGGAGTGGAAGCATATAATTCTCTATTAAGTTAGTAATTATCAATAGACCCGTACTAATTCTGCAATCTCAACATCTAATAGCTTTGCTATCTTCATGAGAGTTTCAAGTGTTGGCTGACAACTATTAGTACACCATTTCGATACAGTTGCGGGATCTTTCCCTAACTGTTCAGCCAACCATTTGTTAGTCCGCTTTTTATCTGCCAGAACAACTTTTATCCGGTTTATATCTTTATCCATCTTGATAGTTATTAGTAAATTATGTGGCAAATATAGCAAAAAAATTACAGAAAATGCGAAAGAAAGAGAAAAAACTGACGAAAAATCACATTTTTATTGCATTTTTCTCAATATTTCCTCCAAAAAGACCGTTTTTAAATGAAATCTTTCATTTTAACTTCGTTCGAGGACGAGCCATCAATCTTCCATCAACGAACCATCTTCGAGCCTTCCCTATTGCCACTGTCTTGCTTGTGTCTTCCTATCGTCTTGAAATACAAGACACATAGTGTATGTTTACACTATGCTTGGCAATGTATCTCAATGTTACTTCGACCTTCGCCTTTCTTGATGACCTGTATCTTCACGGGGATTCGCTCTTCGAGTTCTTCTCGGTGTGAGATGATACCTACACGACGGTTAGTCTGTCCGGCTATCTCCTGAAGCTTTTCGAGAGTAGACATGACGGAGTCAAGGCTCTTCTCGTCAAGTGTACCAAAGCCTTCGTCGATAAAGAGAATGTTGACGTTCATATCAGGACGATTAAGAGAAGAAAGAGCTAGTGAAAGAGCCAGCGAAATCATAAAACGTTCACCACCAGAGAGGACGGTAACACTTCGTACCTGATCTTTGTTGTAGCGGTCGAGCACCAAGATGGACAGCTGTTCGTTGGCTTCGCTGCACGTTAGGCGGTAGCGGTCAGTAATCTGCTCCAGATAGATATTTGCATTGTTCAGCAGGGGGCGCAGGATATAGGTCTGAACCAGCGTACGGAAGCGGGTGCCACCAAAGATACTGTTCAGACGGTCCCAACGAGCAAAGCTCTTCTTGGCCTTTTCAAGCTCAGCCTCAATCTCTTTCAGGTGTTTGATGTTCTTGTCATGAAGATCCAGCTGCGACTTTGCCTGTGTATGCTTGGCAAGTGCTTCATCGCGCTGTTGGCTAACAGATGCTTTATGCCCTTCAAGAACCTGTTTGTCGGGAAGATCTGTTCGCTCTGTAATATCCAGCTCCTTAAATGCTGCAGCTATCTGTCTCTCTGCCTCAGAGATGGCATCAATGCGAGACTTCAACTGGGCATCTATGTCGCTTACCAACTTGCGTGCGGCAGCCACTTCAGTCTCTTTAGTCATGAGTTCCTTTAGTGTTTGCTCTGTCTTTCCAGTCTCTTCATAGTAGGCGTTTAGTATCTCCTCGGATGAAGTGATGATGTTTTTGCTATCTTGCAACTTCGATACGAGTGAAGTTACCTTACTCAACAGGTTAGTCCACTCTGTATTGATATTACGACAAATATACGTTTGAGATGAGGTGTTGACAGTCCAGTCGGGACATGCACGAAGAATATCTTCGCTGTATTGCACAAGCGTACTTATCAGCGTATTGTTCTTTTCCTGCTCCGTCTTTCTGTCGCTGAGAAGCTTTTGCTTGTCAAAGTAAGCCTTGGCATCGTCTTTCAGGCGTTTACGCACTTCTTCTGTATTCTTCTGCCAATCATCGCAATAATTTGACAGGATGGTATTGACCTCTGCTTTGATTCTCTCACCGTCCTGAACGAATTCTGCCTTTTCCTTTTCCATACGGGAGATAGCATCAGCATTGGTCTTAACGGCCATTTCTGCTTTCAGTCTAGCTGTCTCAGTCGCTGATTTCTTGTCATCGAAAGGTTTCTTCTCTTGTATGAGCCTGTTAATCTCAGTATGTAAGCGCTCAGCCTCGCCCAATGTGGATTCAAGCTTGGCGATGGAAGTGGCCAATTGGTCTATGTCTATCTCTATCTGTGAAGACAGGTCTTTATGTAGGTCAAGTCCCAATTGAGCCGCTTTTTCATCAATGTCCTTTTGGGTTTGCTCTATCTTCAGCTTATTCTTTTCAAAAAGAGTTTTATTGCTCTTGTGACTACCATCTGCCTGTTTGAAATTACCCATCGCCAAATCGCGTTGCTCAGTGGCTTTTCGGAGATTATCATTGGCAGTCTGTTGTTCTTCTTCGAGTGGAGTCAACATATCCTTGAAATCATCGTCCAGATGAATATGGTCGATATGCTGTCCGCACAACGGACAATTCTCTGTTTGTTCATCATAAAGGCGGTGACGAAGTTCCTTGATTTTGTCATCAAGGCTCATCTTCATGGTAGTCAGGCGTTTTGCAGCCTTTTCTGCGTCCTGCTGTTTAGCTAGGAAATCCGTGTTGGCTTTCTGAGCGGTGTCTTGCAATGCCTTCAGATTCTCTTCCTCAGATAGCAGAGTTGCTTTGAGTTTCTCATTCTCCTCTCTGACTGGCTTCAGATTGTCGATACTAGTCTTGAGGTCTCCCAGATCTTGTTTGCGGGTGTTCAACTTCTTCAATTCATCATTGACAGCCTGAGGATTCAGTTCTGAACGTTTCTTGCTCAGCTGATCAATCTGGTCTTGTCGTTCATTGACGGCTTTCACAGCATCCTGTGCAAGGACTTTCGCATCTTCCTCGGCTTTCTTTAGACCTTCTGTTTGGTCTTTTTCTTGTTTGATTTTAATTGTCAGGTCGCCAGACTTCCTGATTTTATCTAAATACTGACCAATTTTCAAGTCGGTCTCGCCAGCTTTGGTAAAAAGTTCTTCGTGGTGTGCTTGCTTGCCTATCTGTTCTTCCAGTTGCCGGATGGCATCTTCTTGCAGTTTTGCCTTTGCCTGTCTGTCGGCCATGTCAGCCGTGAGCAGACTGAAGGTTTCTCTAGCCTGACTGAGGTCTTGGCGAGCTTTTGCTTCATCTTGACGTGCTTTAATGAGATCTGAAAACTGTTGACGCTGGGCGGTAGTTCCATCCCAATCTGTAAAAAGTGACTTACTTCGTTTATACTCTTCACCAGCCATCTTTACTTCAAGTTCCTGCTTGAATTGGCTGGCCTCTGTCAGAGACTTCTCATTACGCAGTACCGCTTCCACTTGTTTCAGCTTGCCTTCTGTGGCTTCGATGTCCTTACCGTATTTTTCAAACAGGCCCTTGGCTTCTGCCAGTTCCTTGGTGATTTGTTCTACCTGTTCATCGCTCAACGTGTGAGGTTTCTCCGTATCGTATTGAGTCTGGATTTGGGACTGGGCATCTTTGGCCTTCTTCCAGAGACTCTGAATAGCCTCGCCATAAGCCGTGAAGTGCTGAGTATTGGTTAGCTGTTCAAGGATGGCCTCGCGCTCTTTCTTGTCACCAGTCAGGAAGTTGGCAAACTGTCCCTGGGCAAGCATGGCCATGCGCCCGAACTGCTGGAAGTCGAGTCCAACAGCTTGGAGTATGGTCTGCTCCACGCTGTCTTTTGTCCAGTCACCGTCCTCGACACGAATCTCCCATACAGGCGACTTATGCTTCAAAGGACGAATACCGGTGGTTTTGTCCTTGTTGCCCAACTTGATGCCAAGAGTCAGACGGGCATGGTACGTCTTACCATCGTTGCCTTCAAAGACTACCTCACTGTAACTGTCGTCCTTTTCTGAAATACCCAGACGAGTATATTGCTCAATGCTGGCCACACGGATGCTTTCCCCTTCAGTGTCGGTGAATTCGTTCTTGGTAACATTAGCTACATCGGCAATACGTGGTGTCTTCTTGTAGAGAGCCATCGAGATGCCATCAAGGATAACGCTCTTTCCTGCACCTGTATCTCCAGAAATCAGGAAGATAGAGGCAGGATCACCAGTAACGGCATCATTTAGTCCGTGCTCAAAGTCGATGTCTGCACTCTCAATGGAGGCTATATTACGAATATGTAGTTCTTTCAGTTTCATGATTCTGCGGGATTAGTCTTTTGACGGGTCTTTGCTTGTCTCTCTTCATCCATACGATGCATCTCTGCCTTGACTTCTTCAAAGGCTAGTCGCACATCTTCAATGTCTAGACCAGGATATTGATCCTTTGTGCGTTCGATAAACTGCATCGGATCTGTCATCTGCTGCAGTTCTGCCACTTCAAACACCAGTTGCTCCTTTTCCTGCTGCAGGGTATTGTTTTGTCCAGTCCAAAGCATCTTGGGGTTGTATCGCCACTCATCATTGTAAGAAAGCAGAGCGTCATAAACCATCTGGCTGAAATTCGAAGGCAGGTTGGTTCTATGGTCAAAACGGAATCGAATATAGCCCCGTTCACCCTCGCTGGTGAACTGCTTCATAGCTTCAATGGCCTCTTCTGCCGATGAGAAAGAAGTACCATCGAAGGGAAGTACATAGAAATGTCGCAGCTCATCGATGCGAAGTTGCTGAATGCTGACCTTACCCTTGTGACTATCGATCTCAACCATACTGACGGTATGAGGATACACCTCATCGCAACTCACATGAAGCACACTTCCGGCATATCTCACAACAGGTGAGCGATAAGATACATCTTCTGCCATACAGTCATCTTGATGACCAATGGTCTGTGGCTTGTGGATATGACCCAGAGCCAGATAGTCGAAGCCGCTGCCGAAGGTGTTGGCATCTTGCGTCTTCAATTTGCCAATCTCGAAGTCGTGACCAGTGACATCAACTCCTGTTACGGCTTGATGGGCCATCATTACCACGGGAAGACCGAGAGTGTTATCCTCTGCCACCTTATCAAGAATGGACTGAATGGTCTGTTTGCGTTCGCCAGTCATATAAGGTAGTGCAATAATATAGCCACTCTCTAACTTGATGATATACTGATACTGCCAACCATCAGGTGCTTCAAGGCAATTAAAAGCTGGTGGTGTACCAACCAGATAGGCATTGGCCAATTGCCATACGGCATTGTCGGCCTGAATACGCGAGGCTGAGTCGTGATTACCTGCGGTAATGACGATGGCCATGTTCGGACATGTCTGATGCAGCCTCACAAAATAGTCGGTAAATGCCTTCTTTACGGTTGCCGATGGCTGTTGGATGTCAAATACATCACCGCTAACAAGCAATGCATCGGGTTGTTCATCCTTACACCATTGTTCCAGCTGACGGAAGAAATGCTGATGCTCATCGCTTCTGTCGTAGTTCTGATAGATGACCTGACCAAGATGTAGGTCGGCAGTATGTAGTATCTTCATAAATTCTCTTATTTTTCTTTTGCCCAGTCTGGAATCCTACAAATACAACTGCTAGAGTGCTCTAATTGGATGTCATCACTGTACATGTCGCAGATGTCATCGAAGTCATCTTTGTTTTCGTAGTCGAAGTCGTCTTCTTCATACTTCTCAATATAGCCATTCTTAATGCCATTGATTAACATCATGATAAAGACGCGTGGGTATATGATATCCCACCAGAACTTATAAAACAGATCCTTGTCCTTTTCTTCAAGAATGAGCAATAGACTTGGCTCAGGGGAATAGTCCTCTTCGTTCTTCTCAACAGCGGAGGTGGTACTCTCTGCAACATACTGCTTGATTTTGGAAACTTCCTCGTCAGAGAGGTCAATCTCTACCTCAATATCCTTGTCTTCATAGGTCAGTGCGACCATCACATCAAACTTGTAGTTCATACCTTATAAATATTAATCAATTGGGACAAAGATAGTGATTTTTATGCGAAATATACTCCTTTGATAACATTTATTAATCAGAAATGATGGTTTTGGTGGTAAAATCTGAGTAAACGATGATTTGAACGCCTTTTTCGTTCGGCGAACAAGGACGACCAGAGAGGTTGTAACGAGCTACTTCTTCGATATCCTCATTGCCGTTTGTATTTGCTTCTATTCCTCTGACAGCGGAGGGTGTACTCTCACCATAATAGATTCCTTGAAGAGAAGTACAGCCAGCAAAGGCATCCTCACCAATGAAGCTGACAGTCTCAGGAAGGTATATCTCTCGTAAATAAGATGCTCCCTCAAAAGCCCCACGGGCAATTCGGCGACAGTTGGGATGGACATTATAGGTGGTGTTTCTGCTACCGGAAGGATAACGTACCAAGATCCAGTCCTTGGTTCCCTCATAACCTACGGCATAGAGTACACCATCGATGGTTTTGTACTTGTTCATGTAGGTTCCGTTGATGTAACCTGAAGCGAACTTGTCTATCTTCTCAATCTCTTGGGCTTTTATGACTGTGCTCATTATCAGAGCAAGCATCACGAATAGTACTTTTCTCATATAGTTATTTGTTTTTTGATTTGTATTTGATTAGCATCCGTCGGCTCTCCGTTTGGCCATTGTATAGTGACCAAAAGAATCTCTAAGATATAGTTCTGGGAATAGATATCCCTCAATAGTCAGGGAAATATTGCTCCCGCTTCTAGAGAACCGAAGGGTATTTCCATAATAGGAATAGTTATAGGTCTCTGTGTACCACTCTGTATCATGTTGCTGGGCCATTGTAATATCAGCCTTGCCACCAGACATGAACTTTATCTGCTTAAACTCCACCCCACTGATAATCATGGGATAGTAGCATTGCCAGGTGCCAAGCAATACATCAGCATAGAATACATCGCCAGTAGAAGACTTACGCTGCTGGGCGCAGTCTAACTCGTCTTGATATGGGCATTCACAAGAAACACATATCAGAGCGACTAATGCAATAAGTAATCTTGTCAACTTCATATTTCATCGTTTTTGATTAATCCCGTATCACAATTTGGCCACCATTACCAAAAATGGAGTCGCCAATGACTCGGACTGAGCGAGGTACAGAGAGTTCCAAGTAATGACGGCATGACAAGAATGCGCAGTCATCAATCTCCTCCACGCCATCAGGAACCTCATATCGTGTCTCATTAAAGGTAAACTTACAACCGGTCAGTTTTTTACCGTCTTTAGAATATCCTACATCCTGATCATCGAATATAGGCATGTCATCATCATCGTCATCTTCCTCTTCTTCAACAGGAGTCCCGTCATAATGGGTTTCCCACACTTTAACATTCAAAGGGAAACGATACTCAGAGAGAACCTCATCGGGACACACAAGACCCGCAGGAACCTCTAACTCTCTAAGACGTTTACAGTGTTTGGTGGCAAACGGACAGATGAAAAGAGTTCCTTCCTTAATCCTGTAGTGAGGTATATCAGGCAGTTGCAGGAGATGTGTCCCTGACGGAGAGTAGATGGCATCTTCCTTCGTAAGACTGGCATCGACAGCACACATCACAGATTCAAGACTGACTGTCTGGTAGTCAAGAGCATGGATAAGCGTAGCCATGTCATATAGATCTACAGCTTTGAAATATACACAAGGAGTACTATTATCAATCATAAATCCATAGACCTCATAAAAGGAGTTGCATGTGTCTCGAAAATCTTCCAACCGTTGTTGAGTGGGATTGTTGATGGTGTATGAAAGAAGGATAGAGGTGACCTGTCCGTCAAACAGGTCATAGGAGAATTTTGAGTCTATGTGAACATCCCCATTTCTCGAATACTGATTGTAGCAGTATTCGAGTTTGGGGTCAACCCTTTCATGAATGGCAGTGCTTGTGTTGACTTCATCAACATGGCCGTACAATAGCCCTTGGGTGCTTACAATCTTCTTCATAGACACTCAACTATCTAGTGAAACCAATACTTCTGCGCTCCTTGCCCGTGAGGAGTTCTGCACGGCAATACCCTTCGATTTCATCTAATGACGCGTATTTACCAGAGAGGATGTAATCAACAGTGCGTTTGCGAGCGATATTCTCAATCTGACCACCCGAAAAGTCAAAGTGAGAGGCAAGTTGACGGGCATCGTCGGTACTGATGTCCTTCAACATGGAACACCAGATTTTTGTCTTCACGTCGGTATCAGGCTTGTGAAACTCCACCTTATAGAGGAAGCGACGCTCGAAGGCCTTGTCGAGATTGCTCGTCAAGTTGGTGGTGGCAATGAGGATGCCGTCCAAGTCCTCTATCTCCTGCAGGATAATGTTCTGCATGGCATTGTCCATCTTATCCACAGAGTGCTCAACGTTCTCAGTGCGCTTGTTAATTATAGCATCGGCCTCATTGAAGAACAGAATGGGCATCACCTCGCTGTTCTGGCAGAGCTTGCGATAGCGGGCGAACACCTCCTTGATGTTCTTCTCACTCTCGCCAACCCACTTGTCGCGCAGTCCTGCGATATCGACCTGCATCAGGTCACGCCCCGTCTGACGAGCTATCTGTAGCACCGTTTCTGTCTTACCAGTTCCAGGCCCGCCATAGAATAGACAGGCGAAGCCCTTACGCATACCCTGTTCTTCAAGGCGCTGCTGGATAGACGGCAGGTTCTCCTTACTGAGCAGACTGGTGAGTCGCTCAATTTGCTCCTGCTCAGAAGTATTGAAGAATAATGATTTCTCCTTGATTGCCTCATGACTCTTCAGGAAGCGGTTATCGACTCTTCTCCTACCACACTTCGAATGGCTGGGCTTATAGGCAGAAAGCAGTTCTGTCTTGGCCTTGCGCGTCAGCATATACTGCTCAGTATCTGCCTGACCGTCATTACATTTATGCTCAATGTAGCCATAGCGCATCAAGGGATGTGTGCCTTCTCGCAGTTCCTGACGCAGACAGTCACACTCATATTCCTCAGGATAGAGGTCGTTGATGGTCTGGAAGGTGAGTCCTTCACCCTCAGAACCCTCCCACTGAGCATAATCAACAACTATCAACAACAGCAGAGACTGAATGTGTATGTCGTCGAACTTCAATACCTCATGGCAGAGCGGGAGATGTGAATTCGCCTTGGCCAGCTGCTGCATCCACTCCTCGTCATCCTTAAATTCAACATTGCGGTCGTTCATATTCTTGTCTATATGACTCTCCAGCTTATCGACGAACTGCTGTTCGTTGAGACCGTCAATCTTCTCAGGAACATAAGTCTTGTTATGACGCAGTGCTGTGATGACACCATGAACCAAGGCGAAACCCTCGAAAAATCCACCAATCTCGTGGACTCCTTTACGTACAGCCCAGCGCTTAGTCACCAGTTCCTCAATCTCCTCTGAATAGACCATGATAGACAGGCGAGAGCATCCAAGGTAGTTGCCCAGACGCTTCCAAGAGATAGGCTCACCAGCCTCAATCATGATGGCGAGCACGACAATCTGAACATTGGTAAGGCCCAATTCCTGACGTAAGAACGCTAGAGGATTCTTGCACACCTCCCAGTATTCATCAGACAACTGGGAGTCCTCAGCAACATCCAGCACTCTATTCAGTGCAGTGATAATAGTCCAAGTTTCAGGTTCCTTGAACTCATCCTTAGGCTCTTCAATGTCGAATAGACCATCATGGATGTCGATTTCTGAATTAAGTCTGCGTAACGGTTTCTTTCTATTGTTCATATTCTAATGTATTTTTAATTTCGAGGGCAAAGGTAATCAATATAAATGAGAGGAGCCTTAAAGTTATACATATAACTGAAAGCTATTTTTCTACCTTCTTCGCCGCTCGATGATTGGCTTCATGGATAAGTTTTAACAAGAAAAAGAAACAGTTGAAGGAGAGTTTCTAACTCCCCCTCTTCTGACATAGTGACCGTCACTTGTGGCTTCAGTGCTCACACTCGCTGCGTCATCCTATATATTTTGAGCCAACTTAATTAGAGATTGAGAAAGCATTTCCATGCCAATAGTTGCAGTTTCCTTAATGTGTAGGAAGCCTTCAGGTATTTCCACCTCTCCAGGATCAATGACAATGTTGTGTCCTGCACCAGAACATGCCGTAAGCGTATTAGCAGGAGACACCAAGAGAGAAGTCCCAATGACCACAAAGATGTCGGCTTCAAATGCTGTGTTCATGGCTACTTTCATGTTAGGCACAGGTTCGCCAAACCAGACTATATAGGGTCTTAGCTGGCTACCATCTTTAGCCTTGTCTCCAATTGCAATATCCTTGTCCAAAGGACGAACTTCTATACAGTCAGTTTTCTCTTTATCATAGGAAGAGCAAACCTTTGCAAGCTCTCCATGAAGATGAATGACATGGGTAGAGCCTGCCCGTTCATGAAGGTCATCAACATTCTGAGTGATGATGGCTGTGTCGTACCACTGCTCCAGCTCGGCCAAGAGTTGATGTGCTTTATTAGGCTGGACTGTAAGCAATTGACGACGACGAGCATTGTAGAAGTCAAGTACAGCCTGAGGGTCTTCATTCCACCCATCAATGCTGGCTAGCTTCAAGGCATCATACTTCTTCCACATTCCATCTTTATCGCGGAACGTGTCGATACCACTCTCCTTGCTTATTCCTGCCCCAGACAGGATAACCAGTTTCTTCTTCATTTTACTTCAACAACAAACTGAGTTACTGGATAATAGATGATGCGAGCTGCCACCTTCTTGTTGCCTTCTGCTTCTAAAGCACGCTGGTAACAATCGAGCTGGTCGCCATGACGACCTGCATAATGCTCGCTGACAGGGTTGAATACAAGACTATAGTTACCTGGACAGGTCTTATAGTCCACAACGATGTAGGCATCTTCCGTTTCCCAAATGAGATCAATGTAGCCATTGACAATATGTCCGTCCGCATCTAAATGACGGAAAGGCTTTTCATGATGTCGCTTAATAGCCTTGCCATATCTTGCTTCAAGTGTGTCGGTCAGATACTTCCATGAGTCGAGAAGTCTGCCAGGCTCAGACATATTCTTGTCTGTAAATCCGTAGCTGTTGCGTAGCTTTACTATCTGATTTTCTGTGATACTATCATCACAACAGCAGAAGACTTGATGAATAAAGTCACCCATAAGGGCGTCGTTTCCCTTGCTGTCGGCATGCATACGATGCTCCTTGTCGTTGATGACCACATGATCGTGCTGAGTTGTTCCTGCCTTTGATGGAGAAACAAATAGAATGTTGTCAAGGGAAGAGAAATCAGCTGTCATGTCATGGACTCGGTTCATTGATTGCTCAGGCCATTCCAAAGTGTTATCGGCATCTATACGCTCTACATGTAATGGCATACCTATTCCTAACAAGTCTTGACTCTCACTGCCATCCAAAAGCTGATTGATGTTATTGACACCAACGGAACGGAACCAACTGAGACTGACAGCTCCATCCTTTTCTTTTGGAGCAAGAATCAGTATTTCACGAGCACGTGTAACACCAACATAAAGTAGTCGTGCTGCCTCGCCAATCTCATGGGTAGATACCGTTTCCCATAGAGAATGCTTTTGCAACCTCGATGTAACAACTGCTTTTGCAGCATCTGAACTACCATAAATGTTGCGTACCAACGAGATGGTCATAGGTGGATTGGGATTCTCAGCAGTAGGCTGTTGCTCACGATGATGATGACAGCCAAGCATACTTCGAGTAGCAATCTTCGTAGCATCAGCAGCATCATTATCAAGTGACAGCATAATAACCACTTTCCATTCCAAGCCCTTTGACTTATGATAGGTGTAAAGGCGAACACCATCCTCATTTGCAGCTCCATCCTGTTTCTGGTCAGTAAAAAATTCAATGAATCCTGCAACTGTTGCCGGTTGAGCCAGCTTAGTGGCATAATCCTCGTACTTTCGTGCCAGGTCAATTAATACCTGTAGGTTTGTTTCTTCCGCTTGGGCATTTTCCCAGCTCTGAACCAAAGAATAAAGGTCAAGCTCAATAACAAGACTCTCCACTAATGAGCTGATACTCTGATAGCCCAGTAGGTTTGTGGAATATTCCTCTTCCTCCTTTGAACGAAAACTACGAAGCTGAGTAAGACGTTTTAATATAGGAAGATCTTTCAAGTACTCAGAAGGCGTTTTCCCTTCTACTGCCAGATAATCAAGACGATCTTCAATTATCTTTGTGACATGATAACCTGGCTCCGATAGGTATGCTACTTCAGCACGTGCCAACTGATTGAATGGTGTGTTGACCAGTGTTAGGAGAGCTTTCATTAAGCGACCTGAACGAGATTCCTTAATATCATTAGATTCACGACAGACAGGAACTTTCAGCGTCCTTAATTCATCTGCCAGCCGGTCAAGGTCAGCATTGGTGCGAGCTAAAACAGCAATATCCTTCGGAGCGATTTTCTCACGTAGAATCAGTTGTTGAATTTGGAGAGCGAGAGTCTTGTCACCAGAGTTTGGCCATAGACGTAGGGGATGCTCAACAGGAGTGTAGTTTCCATTCTTCTCAGGCATAAAAAGTTTTACTTCCTTATCAGTCATTTGACTGAACACCTGCGAGAAAATTGCATTTGAAAAGTTGACTAATGGCTCGACAGAGCGATATGAGTGTTCCAAATGTTCCGTATCACTGATGCTATCAGCAACAGCTGCAGTCAGTTCCGTGTCGGAACCACGGAAACCATAGATGGCCTGTTTCTTATCGCCCACATAGCAGGTATTAAGAAGACTGGAAAGCTTCTGGAAGATACGTACCTGCATGGGGTTTGAATCCTGGAACTCGTCGACAAAAAGGTGTGTATAGCGAGAGGTAATGTCCCGCTGCACTTCCTTTATATCGAGAAGCTGCAAGAACATTTCTTCCATGTCATTGAAGTCAATCAGGTGATGCTCATCCTTATATTGACGGTATTCTTTCTGCCACCGACAGGCTAGACGGAAGATCAATGAGGCATATTCTCTTTGGTGTTTTGCAGACTCTGCTGTAAATACTTTTGTTCCAGCAAGGCATTCAGAGAATCGCTTCGTATTATCAGAATCCTTGCAACGTCCTTTGGCGATGGCCTCTAAGTCGTCTAACTCGTCAGCTGACAAGTCGCGGTTCTTGTAGTAACAGATGCGTTCCAACTCTGCTTTTACCTTTGAGCCCTGCCTCATGTTACTCAAAACACCTTCAAGTTCAATGATAACTGCCTGAGCATATTCCATCAATGATGTATCATCCTTTGGTTCATCGAGACAAACGATAAAACTCTCAGTTGTTTCAATGCTGTCCTTTATCTGATCCTCTTTGATACCATACCACTGGATAAAGTCGAGAACTTTGCAGAGGTCAGCTTTCCAGAACTCATAATTGATGCCAGACTTTCGTTCCTTGGCATCATAAATAACATTATAGGTCTCAGCATACTTGAACAGGAACGAACGGTCTTTAGGGTCAAGTAGTCCTCGAAGAGAATGGTCACGATACATCTGAAGCTCATTTTCCTCCATAGCTGCTGCATCTGGCATGATGCCTAACAGATACCAATATTTGGTCAAGAAGGTGTTGGCCACAGAATGAACTGTTCCAATAAGGGCATGTTCCATCTGCTGTGCTTCGCGATGCTTGCCAAGATTGACCAACTCTTTCTTAGCTTTTTCACGTAACTCTTGGGCTGCTGCCTTGGTAAAGGTAGTCATGATAACCTGGTCCGGATTCAACTTGTGGTCGAATACCATCTTCGCCACATCGGTTGTAATTCTATATGTCTTGCCAGATCCTGCTCCGGCACTGATGAATGTCTTTGCCATAATTCTTTTGCGTCTTAGATGGTGAAACACTTATAATCTGAATACAGGTTCTCTGCCTTTTTAGGGTCTTTTTTCTTCCCGTCATCCTCCAGAGGATAAACATCCCCTGATTGAGCATATTCAATTTCACGAATGGGTTTGTTATCAGCAGTTTCTATCTTACCTTCGCTTATTTCCTTAACCCTTTCCGCATAGCCGTTCCGAAGCTGTGTCATTACATCAGCCTGAATATCAGGGGTAATGAGCTCGAAATTCTCGCCGATAAAGTCGTCTGTACTAAAAAGCTTTCCATACGGCATCACAAAGTATGCTGTACGCACTGATTGCGGATGGTCTTCGTGATTCATCAACATCGCTTTATAGATAGAAAGTTGAAGTGCCCGATTCTTCTGTAGGACAGCTTTATATTTGTCCTTTTTTGCCACCCACTTCAGGTCGAAAACAACCTCATTTCCAGCCTTGTCATGTAAGAGCATATCGATGTATCCTTGAAGCATAATTCCGTCTTTGAAGCCTAAGTCCTGTTCTTCTTTCTGCTCACACTGTATGACAGTCAGACCATTCTCTTGAATAATAGTCGCTAGTTTTCTGACACAGCCTCTAAGCAGATACATTAGGCGCTCTTTGTCAAGATGATGCTCTGGGAGAAGTAGTAAGGCTCCTTTTCTAATAAGTGCTCTGCGAAACGCTTGCTCATATTCGCTGACTACAAAATCAGCCAAGGATTTATCCCCTCTTTCAGCAGTGAAGAGATTCTCAACCACTTCATGAGCCACATTACCATAAGTCAGGAACAATTTGATATCAGTTTCGCTGGTATCAGTAAATTGAAGTGTATAGTTCATGAAATAGTCAAAAGGATTCTGCAGAAGTTTCTCCAAGGCAGAGTAGCTTTCCACTGATCTCCAGTTGACAGGATGCTTTTCTGAATCAAAACGTATTTCAACATTATCGGTAGGGCGATGGTTATCCACGCTTTCTACTGCTTTTGAAGCCATATCGGCATATAGTGCATCACCATCTTCTGTTTTTGAAATAAAAGGCAACTGAAGATAAAATGGATGCATAGGAAGTTTAGTGGCTCCCTGCTGGTCACATGTAACGATGGCCAATTCTCCAGATGTCTGGTAGATTGGTCTGGCAGCCATCAAATGAATGAGGTCACTCTCATGCTGTTTGTTCCAGTACAACACCCCGCTGTTTCCAAGTTGCTCCATTTCATGGTTAGAAAGGAAGTCTGTTGACAGACTTGTCGAAATATCACCATAGAAATCGCACCAGATAGTTTTCTTTGCCTTATCAACCATATTGGACGGTCGATTGATAACACATCTGCCGCCAACCTGGGCATGATAGAGAGTGAAGTCTCCATCCTCATAGAGTGATTGGGCCCACTGGCTAAGAGTGGTAAAGGACAATTCTCCTTCAACCAATGCGTCTATCTGACTGAGTAATGCATCAGTCATTTCCGACACATTCCTTAATTGAGCAATTCTAGCATCATATGGTTGAACCGCAGTAATCTTCACAGCCTTGTTTGACGCATATGAACTGATTGCTGATAGGAATTTTGCAAGAGCTTTGACATTTACAGAATCAGATTCCTCCGCTAAAGGCAATGAACTATCGTCTTTTCTCAGGTCAAAGGGCAGATACCTAATGTAATTCTGTTCACGCTGCTCTTTGGTACTCTCTTGAGGTGTTTCATCATCATCAGTCTTGAATTCTCTTTCTATGTATGCGTTGATACATTCCTGGACCTTCTCATTGCAGAATCCACCCTCTCGTACTACAATCCTTGCCAATTCTCTACATAACATTCTGTCAAGAGGACACTCTGGAAGGAAGAGGTACTGAAGAAGTGTATTTACATTTAATGGACGCTGGAATAGTTGTATGGCCAGCAGGAACATCTGTGTAATCTGCGGGTTCGTACCCGTCATTTCACTGCCACATACAGGATTCCCTGACATGTGGAACCAGTTGTCAAGACGCTTGTTGTCTGCATTAATCCACACGTCGTAGGATGTTGGCTGTTGTTGTGCCAGCCAAACTTCTGCTTTCCACTGCTGGGAGAAGTGTATCTCCGTAATGGTCTTAGGTACTACAGTTGTATCATCTGTGTTTTCTTCAATAGTAGTCCCAAGGCTATGCAAAGATTTTAGAAGTGGCTTTATATAATCAGGCATAAGATCAATATGACATGGAATCTCAATGACAAGTTCCTTATAAGCTTGTGGTATTCTCACTTCACCTGATTCCATCTGGCGGATCTGGCTTGAAAGCTTCAGTAACAGAGAGGCGATGCCCTCATCATGGAAATAACTGTCAATCTCAGCCAAAGTATTAAGACGGTCACACTCTTCCAATTTTATGTTCTTGTTCCAACCACACAATGCCAGACTGTCTCTCCACCTAAGAAGCGTCTTAGCCACACTCATACTGTCAATTTTGATGCTTCGATGGAAGATGTTGTCCACTTTACTGTTGTCATACTCCAACAGAGCCTTGTGGTAGTCAGTAAGTCTTTCTGGGAAAGAGGAAATTTGCTGATGAATGCCCGCATGCAGTGCAAGCTGACAAAGAAGACCTTGTGTTTCTAACACCTGAACATCAAGCGCAACATGTCGGGCCTGCATGTCCATATAATAACTCCCACTGTAAAAAGGACTATATACAATCTTCATATTCGGTATATTTAGTTATTTTGCGCAAAAATACAAATTTTTATTCATACTACAACACGAAACGAGGGAAAATCTGCATATTTGACATAGTGCAGTAAGGAACTAATGATGAATTAGTCCCTTAGCACCGATGTATGAAACACTCTCTGAAGCGACCTTTTGGGCCTCCATCAAGCAATCTTCGAGGATAGAGGCCTGAATGTCTGCAATACGAGGTAGTCCATGTTTGCCTAGTTCATGTATAAGCGTAGACGAAGTCCAATCACCAGCACCCTCACCATCAATAGCGTTAGAGTTCCATACAGGGGGAAGTTGCTTCCACACACCTCCCCTGAGACAGTATCGAAGTCCCTCCTGATTCATGGTCTGGATAAACAGCTTGTCTGAATATCCCTCCGTGAAAGACACATCTGGGTGACGCTCATTTGAGAACTTCACAATATCGCTGACATCTACAGCACGGAGGAAGTTGCGGTCAACAGGCTCGTTAGGCTCATAGTACACCAACACCCCCCGTTCGTGGAAGAGTTGAGCAAGCAGGATGTTACCTGGCGCACAGCGATCGAAGAAGAAGATATCGGGCATCTGATCGAGCGAGTCGAAGAGAGTCTGAGCCTGTTTGAGCGTCCAGAAACGGTGGTTGACGAAACGTCCGCCACGAGGAGAATGAGCCATATAGGCAGTCTTCTGCTTACCGTCACGTCCTGTCTTATGGATGATATCAAGAATCGTGGTACCACCGTCTGGAGTGTTAGACAAGTAACGCGTATCACAGCCATAGCTCTCCAGATCAGTTTTCAATCGCAAGCCTACCTCAGAGTCATCGAGACGGGCAGCGGGAAGAGTATGCCAGCCATACCAAGCAAGAATGGACATGACGTTACCAGCAGTGCCACCCACATGCTGGTAGATAGTCACAACGTCATCCTGAGAGCGTTTCATCATCAAGTTGTCAAGCGGAAAAGTTCCCGCGCCAAGGCATGTCAGCCCGTTCATTTCATTTACCTTATTCATATAATACAACGCGAATTAATAATCTGGGGCAAAGGTAGGAAAAGATATTCAAACAGGCATTATAGCTATACGTATAACCGATAATTCCACCTGTCGAGAATCTCCCGCAGTTCGAGCGGGAGTTTCTCGTAAGCAAAGGTAGCGAGCTCAGAGGGAACATCCATCGAGGCAGCAGCGATGTTGCCAACCATGCAGCCCATGGTATCGGTATCGCCCCCGAGGGAGATGGCACGGATGATGGCATCTTCGAACGATTCTGATTCGAGGAAGCAGATGATGGATTCTGGCACGGACTTATCGCAGGCCGTCTCGAAAGCGTACGCAGGACGTATCTCGTCTGTGGTACGGTTGAGGTCGTAACCGAAGGTCTGCTCGATATACGATTTGATGTCGGACTTCGAGTGACCAGTGCGGTTCAGGAAGATGGCAGCAGCGATGGCCTGAGCACCACGTATGCCCTCGTCCGAGTTGTGGGTGATCTCAGCAGTTGTCCTGGCCAGTGTCAGGCATTCGTCGAGCGACTGAGCGTACCAGGCTACGGGAGCTACACGCATGGCGCTGCCATTGGTGTGGGCACCGTATGGTTCACGGCTATCGGACTTGACCCACTTCTGAAAGTCCTTACCGAAAGAGTATGATGCGTAACGGCGAGCGAAACGTTTGAACAGGTCTATGAGCGTCTGTTTGTCGTGCGTCGGATCATCGACGAGCCACTTGGCGATGGCGAGTGAGAGGACCGTGTCGTCAGTGTATGTCATGCTGACGGAGGGCTTCAGATGTGGTTTCCCTGCGAGAGCCTTTACCTTCTGTTTGTCCTTTCCCAACTCGTATTTCGAGCCCAACACCTCGCCCACGATGCCACCGATGATACCACGCGTTGGTAACATATCTGGCGTATTTGGTGCGATGGTATCAACATGGAGGGTTCCGTCGTTCTTGCGGGTGAAACGCAGAGTGCTACCCAGCCAGTTGATGTACGCATCGTTGAGGATATCAGCATCAGCAGGCTCACCAAGGAGGAACTTTTTCCACTCTACACACCAGTGGCAGTCTGGTTTCTCGAACTCCATGGCCCTACGACATTTCGCGTGGAAACGATCCTCGAGGAAGTCACAACGTATACGCTGGGGATTGTTCAGGTAACCCTTATCAGGATTGAGGATGGTCTGCTGAGTTTTCAGTGCATCACGGCTGTCATTGAACGCAGCCATGAGATACGGAACATCTACATCAGAAAAGTGCAGTCCGAGGACATCAACACTGGGACGTTTTGACTCGATTGACAGACGGTCAGTATAAGGAACAGCAGTCATGATAAGATGCAACGAACCGAACATGCGGAAGTCATCCTGGAAGGAGACGAGGTCGCGGAAGGCACCTTTTTGGAGTCCACCGAGATTCTCAGGGTCGTTGGGATTGGAACCACGATACTGCTCGCCAAAGACACTGGTAAACACGCTCATCTTGTACAGGAGGTCGATTGAAGCAAGAGGCGATGCGATGTCTGTACGGATGAGGACGATGGGCAGATGACCAGGCAGACGGTCGAGAAAGTTGCGACAGAGAGATTCCTCACGAGGGGTGACCAACAAAACAAGGGCACAGTCTGTCTGCGGATGACGTGGACTCTGGATGAAGTTGGATAGTGAGAGGAAACGCCCGTGACACTCATCACGGAAGTCAGAGATGACGCAGGATGCAAGTCCGGCCTCGGTCATGTTGCTCTCCAACTTATTGGCTACGGGTTCACCGTATGATCCGTAGAGCACGGTGAACTGGCTGATGGTGCTGAGGTCTGGCGGTGTGGTCGTACCATCGACGCAGCGGTATGTGAAGTTGTCAACAGGATTGGCAGAGAGCGCCAGCTTGCGAGAGAAGTCTGCATCACCAGTGAAGGCCTTATATATTAAAGAGAAGTACGCGAAGGTTCCATTCACGCTGATGAAGCCGTCGGGAAGGTCAAACGGATGGTTGATGACACTGTTGGGACAGGACTTCTGCATGCGTTTCATGTTGGCATTATCAGCATCGGTCATGGTCAGAACGCAGCAACGTTCCGGATTTGTGCGAGCCATGCGCTGAGAGATATACACGGCATCCTGGTTCATCAGTGACTTACTGATGAGCAGCAGTTTGGCAGTCTGCAGAGTTTTGTCAGAGAGTGAGTTGGCCTGATACGGAGTAACGGCACGGCCCAGTCCGCAGTTGGTTCCGTACAGGAGTGCTGCGTATGCGGCAGAGGGATGAGAACCGCCATGGCCCATGGCGATGAGAGGCATTTCTGGGTCATTGAAGAAGAACTGGCGCAGTAACTCCACGTCAGTCTGTTCCGCTTGTTCGATGTACTTGCGGGTGTCGTTCAGTAACTGGCTCATCAGCGGTTTTCCGTTGCGAGCTTGGGGCTTGAGCTGGTTTGTACGTTTTGCTGTCATGCTGTTTATTTGTTGTTTTACGGTGCAAATTTCGACATTTTATTCCATACAATGCCTTAACATATACGTATAACAAAAAGTATAACTATCAGGCAAATCATTACCTTTGCCGCCAGAAAACAGATAAAAAATATGGATAAGACATTTAACAAGGTAAGATTCTCCGACTACAAAGGTAAGTATGATGAGAACATAAAGGAAAGAATGGAGTTATCTCCAGAGTCCATAGATATTGAAACCATGAGGGCAAATCTCTATGGCTATACATTTACTAAAGGATATACTGATGGAGTAATACCTGATGAATTATTAATGGACTATTGGGAGGAGCATCAAACAATAAAGGAGTGTGAGGATTTGGCCGTTTTAGATTTTCAAGACATTTTCGAGGAAGATCATGCGGATGATGTTTACTTCGATGTATCACCCCAAGAGCGGCTCATTCTAGAGACTATTGACAGCACCGGGGATGGGAAAACGCCTGAAACAGCCCTATGTGTTATTGATGTTCACCAAGAGTATGAGTATATAGCAAGGGTGATTCGGTTATTTGGTTTGAACCTCATCAGACAGAGCGTGTCAAATGGAATTGATTGCCTTGAGCTTAAAGACCACAATGGCCATGTCGAAAAGGTATATTTCGATATTAAACGCCGTTTTGAGGTAGGGTACCTTGCAAAGTTTTCTACTTCAGATGCTCCAGAAACATGAATGCATCTGATGGTAAGGTGTAGTCCAACTTACCATTATCACGCAGTTCCATCAGTAGACGACCCAGCAGGTTGGGGCCTACGAAATCATCACCTTGCTGCTTCACGCCCCATGTGTCTGGAGTCTTCTTTGGAAAAGAAGTCTGGTCTTCTACAATATACTTACCTTTTGAGCGTTCCAGTTCCTGACGGAATTCCTCACTTTGTTCGTATTTCTGGGTCAGACAGAACTTCATGGCATCAACTATCATCTTACCCCAGTCTTCACGTCGATGCGTCTTTTCCCAATGCTTGGTTGTCATTTTGGGATTATTGGCATTGTATACAGCAATGACAGGCTCCTCGTCCTTGAACTTCATAAGCTGAAACAGCAACTCTGAGGTCTTGAATACTACGTTATTAATAATAATAGGTGTCGGAGAAAAGTTCCCAAAGATTCCCCAAGGGTCTTTGACTTTGCGGATGGCTATGCACTCGCTGACAGGATACGTCTCTATCGAATAATATTGTGGATAAAACTCCTGAATGAATGGGGCTATGCTATAGAAATTCATAATTGTCATTTTTAAAAGCTATCTAATGGTATTTCCTTCTCTGAACCTTCAACGAGCTGGAACTTCTTAGAGTCTAGCTCTATCTTGTCAATACGAACGATACGTATCTGGTCGATGTTAAGCACCACACGGTTTGTTAAACCATCAGGTTTTGACTGGGCTTGCGGCCAAGCAAAAAACTCCAATCCAATCTCACTAAAGAACTTGGATGCAGCTTTCTCGGCATTTAGATCAGCTTTGTCGATAAGCTGTTTCGTAGTACCGCTTTTCCCTGTCAATTTGTTACCGACATACTTTCGGAAGAATTTGCCGACAGCTCTAGCTTCATCAGGGATTTGCTCTCCAAGAGCCTTCTCTGTACGTTCTATAATAGAATGATTTACAGGACGTACAGAGAATAGGTGATTTTCTTCTGTCATATCGGGAATCTCCAAGGTATAAACATAATAGTCTTTGTTCTCTGGACGCTTCTTGTTGTAAGCATAGTGTGCAGCAGAGGTATATGACTCTGTGACATACGTACCAAAACCAAACTTCGCTTTTCCATCACCCTCCAAAGCATGGGCGATGTCGAACTTCTTAAAAAGAACCGATGTTCCGTGATAGAAAGTCTCCATAGACATAACTGTTTAATCAGTTGCAAATATACGAAAAACATCTGTTATATGTATACTTATGAGGTGTATTTTGGCATTTTTTTGTAATTTTGCAACATCAAACTTAATAGAAAGTGTATGATTGAAGTTATTAAATCTCCAACTCCCGTGACTGAGAAAACTCAGTGGACAGTTTTTCTTGCAGGCCCGATGAATGGTGCTCCTTCCTGGCAGGCACAAGCTCCCAAGCTGGCAGCAGAACTAGGTATTGAGAATCTTACGATGCTGAATCCCCGTAAGACTGAGCGATTTGTAACACAGACCTATCAGGTAAACTGGGAAACCTTCGGATTGCGCATGTGCGACGTCATCCTTTTCTGGATTCCTCCTCAGGCTCGCCCAATGAAATCACATCGCATCTATGCCATCACTACCCGTCTGGAGATGGCCGAGAATCTGGCACGTGGCCATAAAGTTATTATCGGTGTGGATCCTGAATGCGAGGAGCTGGCAGGCATTCACCATCTAATGCGTATGGCAAAATACTATGGGGTGAACAAGATTCACTCAACCCTCGAGGATTGTCTGAAAGAGCTAAAAACATGGATGGAACGTCCTCGCAAGGAGGAAGAGCGCATTCACCATATCTCTGGTCCGGCTTTTGAACCAATGGGGACACTGAACCGCGTGCCACAAGCAAATACAAACCGCAACCAGACAATGATGGAGCACTGGAATCAGACTGTAGCTCCCGGTGATACGGTTATTGTAGAAGGTGAATTCGGAGCCGAAGAATGGATGAAATATCTAAACGGGAAGATGGAATTAAGAACATAACAGATATTCAGCGGAATATCCGTTGTTCAAGGGAACGTTAGCACTTTCCATTCATCAGTGAGTTGTCCAGACTCCATCCGATGGAAGCGACTAAACAACCTTCCTATTTATGTCTGAGGACGGTGCAGTCGTTGAGACGCCACCGTTCTTCTATGTCTACTCCTTTAATGGGGTAATATGTTTCCTTAGATCATCCTGAATATACCCGCTCTTATACATATCAATGGAAGGAATGTCGTGACAACTATATTTAAGAGAACTGTCATATATTTCTATCAAATCTGCTGGAAGCTTTATCCTTCGTGGACGCATGGTGAGATTTCCGTCAGTGAGCGTGTCTGTATACACAGAAATCCAATATCGTTGTGAATCCGACAGTCGATCGTCCTTCGCAAAAGTCTGATTGTTGATGAAGTTGCAATCTCTCCTAAGACCATACTTTTGAGTCTCCTCCACGTAATGAGTAATAGTCTTATATAATATCTTCCATACTGAATATACAACCTTGCGCCTGAAATCTTTGTCATACAGTTCCTGGGGTAAACCAAAGCTGTATTTGTGAGTAAGCAATACAAGAAGATATGTCATCTTACAGGACTTTGTTGGGAAGTCCAATAGAATGGATTCGCCATTGTCAGTAACGATGGAAATATCTAAGGTGCCAGTAACATCATTGGCATTGAACTTATTCTTTCCTTTATCAACGACGATTTTAAAACCGGGTTTCGTTCGTCCGTAATCAATATCACCGGGTAGCATAAAGATACGGTCTTCTTCTCCATAATCCTCTTCGAATTTATAATTCAGGAAAGAAGAAAGATTTTCTCTTGATTCTTCAGGAGAAGCGTAACCAAACCGACGCTGCAGGAACTCAAATAATTCTTTTCGACTAGTATCTGTAAGAGAATCGAAATAATCCTCCAACTTCATCCCATCAGGAATACAATAACCATCAGGCAATGATTCCCTTATAGTCTCATTTGCTGCATTGACAAGGACTCCCAATACGCCTCCTATTGTTCTGTTGAGCCTAGCCCAAAACCATGGCGAGTCAGGCAACTGGTCAACAGTATCTGGCAAAAATGTGTAATCGAACTTGTCTTTAGGGAACAGTCTCGCTACCATGTGAGCAGAAGTAACGTACTCATAAAGGTGAATATCAATGTCATCACCATTAATAATTGACTGTTTCTGACTATCAGCATCGAAATCAATCAACTCGATTTTGAAGTACTTCGTGCTAAATTCATCAGCGAGTCTTTGCAATGACTCTCTCCTTCTGGGCTTATTGTTCCATTTGTTTACAAACAGATAGAGCCGAAAGGGTGAAAGATTGAGATTTCTTATCTCGTCAGGCTTTTGTACTAAAAACATATAACTCCTTTTTTTTTGAGGCAAAGATACAATTAATGTTAGCCCAGCACAAGTGAATTAACGATTTTAACTTGATCTGGACTATTCTTTATCCAATTTAGCACTTTTGGAATCTGCATCATGAATTAATTTCACTAACACAGATTGTGACGATGCCGTCTGATAGTCGTAATTGTATATTTCAAACGCATCCTTGGTATGGATACCCATGTGCCATCTAATGGCGGCTTTTTCTTCTTCAGAAAGAACAAGTCCCCATTGAGTTAGTATATCAACAGTCTTCGTACCATGCAGTCCATCACGATTTGAATAGTATTGCTTCGTATGGTGTGGACTCCCATGTTTCATGCAATATTCATCCATTTTACACACATCATGTAATAATGAACAGATTGTAACACTGTCAACACCAAAGGAAAGAGCCTTCCCTGAGGCTTTCATATTTTGATAATCAGCATAAGCTTCTTGGTATACTCTGAGAGAATGGTGGGCAAGACCGCCTTCGAAGTTGTTGTGAAACTTGATGGATGCAGGTACAGTGTAAAAACCGCCATCATTCAGATTCTTAAGTACATTCTCAACTCCTTTCCTTCCTGTGGAAAGAAGAAGGGATTCTATTTCATGCTTATAATCATTCTTGGAGTCATCAAGTTCAGAATTATCATTATTACTGCTACACTCTGGACAGAGTACCTCTTTAAAAGCGTTATAATTCCGACCGTGAGAATTGTGGTCTTCAATGATTGCAAAGTGAATCTCGCGAAATAGTCCCTGAAACTCTTTTTCGTTGAACACCTGTTTGAACAGTTCTGCCATGTGTTTGGGTGGATTAGCAAAGGCACCACAACCAAAAGCTCCGAGAACAAGTCGCCGCTGGCCATTGTTATATGCCAGTCGCAAAATAGTGCGCATAAGATTAAGTGTAGATGGAATGAATTGGTCTGGAATGGTCGTCCTTCCATCCATAAATCGCCTGATATTGTTTGCTGCAACGGCCACAAAGTTAACCTGCCAAGGTGTTTCCAACAAAGCATACCCGTTTGCCTCAGTATCTCTGAAAACAGTAACTCCGTGAGAAAAGACGCCACCAAAATTTTTCTTCAGAGGATATGAATGATGCGTGTTATGTGGAATCCCATAGACTTTTTCGCAATCAAAAGAAGCGGGATCAGCATATTGGAAGAGAAAACGGAAATAGTCGGAACAACGAAAGAGATATTCCTCCTGTGCACCAGCACCATTATATACGCCACCTCCAGGATTCTTGGCACTGGCCATATTTAATACGCATAAGTCATCTGTATAGTCTTTATCCAAGAGTGTTTTGGCATATGCCAAACAGTCTTGATTAACTACCTTGAATTCTGTGTCGTATTTTCGCTCTACATTCCTTAATGAAATTTCTTTTTCGCAAAAGACATTGTCTTGAAGAGTTTTACCGTTATGGAGATTGTGGAAACGAACTATGATACCAGAAGGAGTCTCGTATCCTCCACATTTCACTATTTCCAGAGTTGACTGGAAGACCTTTGCTCTAACAGGACGTGTACCGCCTTGAATACTTTTGGATGCTTCAAACTCATTAAGCCAGACTTTAGCATCCCATGATGGATAGTTTTCTTTCGTCATATTCAATACTTTTCTGCAAAATTATAATTATTCTGTGATATAACCAAATAATACCAAACAAAGATGTACTATTGTTCAGTTCTCTTTATTAAAGTAGGTTCGCTATATGTATAGGTTACTCTAAAACCAATATATGTGCATCTGTCTCTTTGTATCTCATTTACTGTCTCAGACAACTCCTTTTGTCTGGTATTGACGAGCCATTCTACATTGATACCCTTTCGGCGCAGCGGACGCAAATTACCCTTGCATAGTGTCCACAAATCCATGGCAAACCACGTAAGCAGAAAGAAGAACAGGAAATCCCTGAAAAATTTAAAAATACTCCTCATAGGGTATAATTTGAGTTACAGACTTGATTTTCCCCTTGTTATTGAGACAAAAAGCAGCCCGACAGTCGAGGCAGGCGAACTTGTCAGTCATTATCGGGCCGTCATATTGCATGGAATGGCCAACAATCTGATATGTGTCGGTCAAAGGATCCGATACAAGCATCTCCTCAACATCTGCCCAGACCATACTACCACTGGGATAGTCACCCCATCGCATTTCACCAACCTGCGCTAAGGCTTCCACCCCTTTATTGGTTTGGAGCAGACGGTTCAAATGATTCGCATCAGGTTCCCTTATCAAATCGAGATTCCTTTTAAGCCAGCTCTGGGTGACTCCAGCATGAGAAAACAGATAGTGGATTCCACCCATGTCTGTTTCCCATGCTAGTTGGAAATATTGATGATTCTCCTGAAATAGGCGCTGAAGTACAATGGCTGATATTGGATCATATCTAACACCTCCTACTAATTCATAATAATGCTCAGAATAATAGTGGAGATCATGATTACCCAACAGCAGAACGACTTTGTCTGGGTTATTCTGTTTGTAGGCAATAATGGATTTGAAGTTATCTACAGCCCTTTCATTCGTTATTCCCTCAATATCATACGGATCTGTGTAATCTCCCAGGAAAACAATTCTCTCGTACTTGTTGCTGTCAATGGCTTCCTTCCAAAAGTCCCTACCATGGACATCAGGTATAATTAATAGCCCCTTTTTCATTCCTTCTATTATATTACGCTCCCAAATGCTTAAGCAAGAGTCTTGATTTTGGACTCTTTCTTACCTTGTCAAGTCCACGCTCACGAATCTGGCGGACACGTTCACGTGTTAATCCTAAGTCGTCACCAATGTCATCGAGAGCCCTCTCTTGACATCCTATGCCAAAACTCTGTATGACTATTGTTCTTTCCCTATCGTTAAGAACAGTACATAGTACCTGCATCAGGTCGCTACACATAGAGTCGTGGTTAACTTTACGGTCTGAGGCATATTCTGACGAAGAACTAAGCATGTCTGCCATTGTTGTGCTTTCATCTTCTGTGATAGGAGCATCGATGCTGGAGACATGCGCCTCTGCCTGAATGGCTTTCTCAATCTTATCTATCTCTAAGGAAATGATATCGCTCAGTTCTTCTGCAGATGGATAACGCTGATACTTCTGCATAAATGCATTGGTGGCATTTCTTATCTTGTTACTGATAGCAATCTGGCTTTGAGGTCTACGTACCATATTACTATAATCAGCTATGGCCTGAAGAATACTTTGACGAATCCACCAAATAGCATAGGAGATGAACTTGAATCCACGTGTCTCATCAAACTTATCAGCGGCTGTAATAAGTCCCATATTACCTTCACTTATCAGATCAGTAAGAGAAACACCTTGATTCTGATACTGTTTTGCAACAGATACCACAAAACGCAAATTGGCAGTTACAAGCTTGTCCTTCGCGATTTCGCCCTTCTTACCTCCAGCATGGATAGCTTGAGCTAATGCGACCTCTTCATCAGTCGATACCATAGGCAAACGGCTGATTTCTGTCAGATACTTGTCGAGTGATTCCTCAGACCGAGGGGTAATGCTTTTGTTAATCTTCAGTTGTCTCATATTCCTTAATTTTTTATTTCGGCGGCAAAGATAATAAAAGTAAAATACACATGCCTCCATTATATACGTATAAGACAAATAGATGGTTCATGCACCCATCCTCAAAACTCTTCCATGTGATTTGTGGTTATACGTATAGATGGAAAAGGCAATCCAAGTTATTATAGTATCTTTGCCCCCAGAAATCCAAGGACTTGCCGCGGATAATAACTTTAAAATAATATATAATATGAATGTAAAGACTGCTACAGACAACGAGAACAAGCCTAAGGCTACAGTGAAGAATCTCCAGTTTATTGAAAAGCTGGATCAACTGATTGATATTGCTGAAAAAGAAGAGGAATCAGAAGAGGGATCTCCTGTTCAAGGACGTTCATCTGGTGATCTCCTGACTTTACGCGTAGGTTATATTGAGCGTTACGACTGGTATGACACCATCTTTGAGGAGAACGGCAAATATGGCACGAAGGACGTGACAGGCAAGGTAATATTGCCTGCACAATATGACGGGATTGGTGAACTGTGTCATCAGATATACTTCGGAAAACTACCTCGTGTAGCCGTTCTCAACGGAAAATGTGGACTAGTATTACCAGATGGCAGCGGCAAGGCTTTGACAGATTTTGAGTTCGATAGTATGTCTTACATGATTATCTTACCATATTTCAAGGTAAAGATGGGCGAGAAGTATGGCATCATTCGCAAAGACGGCAAAATCATTGTTCCTTGTATACTTGATGAAGTATGTCTACCATTAGGACACTGTGTTGTGTTTAAGGCAAATGGGAAATATGGACTTATAGACTCTTGGTGTGGTGATCTCTATGTTGCACCTGAGTATGACAACATTGAAATTGTCGATATGGAACAGCCTTATACTATGACTAAGGATGGCGTTGAAGGCGTCATCAATGAGAAGGGTGAGTTTATGACCCTTGAGGAATCTCTCGATTACGAAGATTACCTCGTTGGAGAATATAATCCAGACTTTTAATTGGTAAAATATGATCAGAGGTAAAAAAATGAAAAAACCGTTGCGCAGACTGAAGATCCAGGAAGAGACTGAAACAGACTTGGTTCCTGACTTCGTCGATGATGGTGAGGAGCTTACCCTGTTGACAGCTATCAACAGTATCGTGACTCTCGCTGAAGATTCTGCACTAAGTAACTCTTTCTTTGAGAAAGCAGACCGATTCATTACTTATTTTTCTGAGCGTCAAGATATCACTAAAATCCAGGCTGTGCTGTTGGCACTCTTCATAGAGTCGAGTGCTGCTGGCAACAAGTCTGATTTCTCAGATGTTGCACGTTATCTTGACTGTAACAATGTCCAGGTATTACAATACAAGGGTGAAGTAGATGAACTTGTTAGAAAAGGTATGCTTCGCATGATTAAGAACAACATGAACCGCAGTTATGACTATGCGATTACTCAAGGTTTCATGGAAAATCTAGCAAAGAATGAACCTTATCAACGTAAATCATACAAGAATGCCACTGGAATCCAGTTTTTTCAGTATTTCTATGATATTACCCATCTGCGTCATGAGGATGAGCTATCTTCTGAACTAATGCTCGAAGAGATTGGGCGACTTATGGATGACAATCCTGATCTTTCGTATGTGAAGGCCCTACGTGGCATAGGAATGTCAGCAGCGAGTGAGGCTGTAGTTACTCACATGTGCCGTCATTTGGTTCTTTGTGGAACAGTAAACATCCCTATGAGTCATTTGGTTTTCCTTTTCGATGAGCAACATCTAAAGTATGACTTTGATAGAGCAATGTCTGATGGACGGCATTACCTCGTTCGGAATGGCTGGGTTGAAAATGCGTTCTCAGAGGGCTTTAGGGAAAAAGATGAATATCAACTGACAACTAAATCAAGGGAAATACTACTTCAGGAGTTTGAAATTAAACAGACTGACTGTAATAAAGGTTGTGACGTAATACAGAGCGATGGTATTGCTGAAAAAGATCTATTCTTTAACAACGAGGTCAAACACCAACTCGATGGATTGGCAGAGCTGCTTGATGAAAGCCATTATTTGAGTATCTGTGATCGTCTGAAAGAAAAAGGGCACCGCCAAGGTTTTGCGTGTTTGTTCTACGGCGCACCTGGGACAGGAAAGACAGAAAGCGTGCTACAGTTGGCCAAGAAAACTGATCGTGATATCATGCAGGTGAATATCTCACAAGTAAAAAGCATGTGGGTAGGTGAGAGCGAAAAGAATATTAAAGCCATCTTTGACCGATACCGTGCTGTGGCAAAGAACTCCAAACGTGTTCCTATCCTCCTTTTTAATGAAGCGGATGCTGTCATTGGCAAACGTAAGGAAGGAGCAGAGCGCTCTGTTGACAAAATGGAGAACTCTATCCAGAATATTATCCTACAAGAAATGGAATCACTGGATGGAATCATGATTGCTACCACAAACTTGGTTCAGAATATGGACGCAGCATTCGAACGAAGATTCCTCTATAAGGTTAAGTTTGAGAAGCCTGAATTGGCTCAGCGTACTAAGATTTGGCAATCAATGATGCCAGAACTATCTGAAAAGACTGCTGAGCGTCTGGCTTCTGCCTATGACTTCAGTGGCGGTCAGATAGAAAACATCACGCGTAAATGTGATATTGAGAGCATCCTTTACGGAGATGAGTTCGTGACAGACGAGAAGATTGAGCAGTACTGCCGTGAGGAAAATATTGTTAAAACGAGAGCAACACGTATTGGCTTTCAATAAGAAGGAGATACCCATGATAGTATTTAGAAAAGTAACCAAAGATGATGCGGTTCTTAATAATAGAATTGAAGAACTGAACAAGAAAGTGTTCCCTTCCACAGAGACCACTGCAGATTTACATTTTCTATCAGATTATTATAAAGGGGCTTCAGTGGACTTTATTGCCATGGAAGATGATGGTACTTTTGTAGGCTATACTTATATGATAAATTTCTTCCAAGGCTCTTTTATATATTATCTGGCCATTGAACCCGAATACCAAAGCAAAGGCTATGGTACTGCATTGCTGAAATATCTCAGGATTATTCAAGGGAATTGTCCTATTGCCTTGACGGCATTCGCTCTTAATCCTGATGATGAAGAGTATGAGAACAACGTCAGAAGGAAGTGGTTCTATATTAAAAATGGCTATGTCGATCAAAAGATTCCATATCCATCTGAGGATTCTCATCGGTTTGATGTATACATGAATGGCTTTGGAATGAGTTACATTGAACTAATGGCCTTGCTCAATAAGGTCAATATGTTCTTTAATACGTTAATATGTAGGGCAGGTCTTTTTAAATGAAATAGTTGCCAATAAAGAAGTAAGGATGGCAAGGCTTTTATACCCTGTCATCCTTTTCATTATTGAAAGCTGTAAAGGTTCTATCCGTTCAATAGTTTTGTCACGTCAGCCGGATTAAGCGCCCAATCATAGGTGTACGCTTCATCGGCATCCTCTACATTCTCCACAACAGTAAGGTTCTGAGCCTTGACCTTCATGTCGAGTAGCTGACCAATAGAGAGCTTCGCCTCCAACTTGTGGAGCAACGCTTCAATGGATGCACTGTCAGCCCCTCGCAGTGTCTGAGCCGTGAACGGCATTTCGAGCCAGATAATCTCGCGCTTAGCCACATCGAGTACACCGAATACCAAACCCTTGGAAAGATTGCCCTCGCTGATACGAACCATGTGCTGTACACAGGAAGGATCGTAGGCCACACCCTTCTTTTCGGAAATCTTCATAGGATTGGCTGAGTCCATCCAACCAACTACCAGATTAGGAGACAAGGCTCCAACAGAGTATGCATTACAGGTGAAGGTGACATACTTGGCATCAGCTGCCTCCAATTCGGGCAAAGACAACTCAATATACTCGGCTGTACCCACCATCTCAGGGATGGAACGGATGTCACCAGAGTGCTTTGCACCTACGCAAGTCAGACTGTAGTATGCACATTCTGAGACCTTACAGTTGGCACGGGCAATACGGGCGCTCAAGTCCATGTCGAGGTGCTGAGCGTGCAAGCCCTTTCCCCACTGGAGGAACAAACGAACGGCATCACCTTCTACAGGGAAGCGTGTTCCCATTAGGGCACATGACGTATCCTGGATGGTGGTTGAACGGTCGCCAACACTGACAGGGATATTGTAGAGCGAAGAATCTATGAAGATTGTCTTCGCCTCAGTCCCCTGAGCGGCAAAGCGTCTTGCCATAGAATCCCTATACAAGCCATCAACAGCATCAACCATTGCCTTACGTGCGTCATCATCATAGAGTGCCAGCAGCTTGTTGGGCTCTATCTTGTGAGTGACACCTGTGATAGGACGAGCCAGACGTGTCTCCTTGGGATCGAAGTAAGCTTCTGCGGCATTGCCCAGCGACAAGAGCAGACGGGCTGGCAACTTGTCGGCAATCTCCTCGAAGACGGCCAGTACCTTATCGCTTCCGAAGCGGAGCATAGAAGCAAACAGACAGCGAGCAAAGATACCTGGACGCTCCTTCAGCAGTGCAAGGGTCTTGTCGGCATCGTTCTCTGAGCGAGCCTTATCCACACGGCCCTGCCATGTAGAGTAGTTCTGCTTGTAGAATACATCGAGAATCTCAGCCAGATGGTCAAAACCATTTTTGCGTGAGTACTCACCCAGACGGAGCGCACGAATCATGCGTACCCACATACCACGCTTGGGGTTCATGTTCTCAGCAGCCTGCTTTGCTGTCAAAGGAATGGTGTTCAACCACAGTGCCACACGCAGACATGCTCTACGGTCGTACTTCAACATGAGTTTCTTCTTCATGTCCTTGGCAGCATCTACACCACGATTCAGTGGCCCCCACATATGGAAGTACAGTTTGCGGGCATGAGCCACGAGCGTCTTTGGCTCGATAATCTGTACATAGCCAGTCTTTTCGTACCAGAGGTAACGCAGTACATCGGTAGGAGTCTTCAGTAACTTTGATGCCTCCTCAGCCTTATCCTGCTCTACCAATAGCTTGACAACGAGCATGGCTGTTTCCTTCATGGTGATGTTGGCATCCTCAGGCAGCTGGAACTCACGCAACAGCTGCTCCAGAGAATCCTTTTGGGTTGCATCCAGAGGAGTTGCAGAAGTAAGGAGTGATGAAAACACATGCTTCATGTCATCAACTGTGAATAAACGCAGTTCCTTCAGCTTACTGCCCTGTCCCTTATAGACAAAGTCTGCTGTCTCGAATGGTGTACCGCAGAACGGACATCCGTTATAGCGTTCGATGGGGAAGGTTCCTTCAGGAATGAGGTGTCCGCAAGGAAGTGTCGTTCCCTTGAAGCCTGCCTTCTCGCCAAAGATGTTAGCGATGAAGGTGATAAGATGGTCTGCAAATGTTTCACCTGTAGGCACATTCCACCCCTTAACGAGTGAAGCCCAGTTCAGGTTCACACCCATTACATCATTGATACACTCAGTAATCTCTGCAAGTCTGTCGGCAGGAACAGCATTCAAGGCATGAAGCAGTTCTTCACTGACGCATAAACCATTCTCCTTCAGACGGGCAACTAATGCCAATACAGGCACAGAGGCCTCAGAAGCCATGTTGATGTCCTTACGATTGATGTCGAGGAACACGGCACGGTAGCGCAAAGCTACATTTGTCAAAGTCTTGTTGTTCATAACTTCTTTTATTTAAAAGGTAATTGGCTCGCAGCGACAGGTTGCATGTCTGTCTCAACGTAGAGCATAGGAGTATGCCAGCCTTGACCTTGTTAATACTATGAGGTAATTGAAGAACTTTTTTGCAGAATAGGGCGTACCCGATCCAAGGGAGTAAGTCCTTCTTAAACCTCGTTATCTATTTTGAGCTGCGAGCAGGGCTCGAACCTGCGACCCATAGTACCACTTTAGAAGTATGTGGCGATTGGTCCTTCTCAGGAAATGTCATCACAAACCTATTGCTCTACCAACTGAGCTATCGCAGCATTAAGAGAGGTAATTGACACTGCTATCCCAAAGTATTCGCATTACCTAATAGAAGTAAGCAGCTCTTGACCTTCTCTTTAGAGGTACGGGGCAGACTCGAACTGCCGACACTTGACGGAGTATGTGCTAATTGGCCTTGCCGTCTGGAAGGAAATCTCAGAACAAATTATCAATGCTCTACCAACTAAGCTACCGTACCATTATGTTTGAGCGGCGGGCTGGATTCGAACCAGCAGTAACCTTTAGGTGTAAGCAAACGTTTAGGCCATCTCTTTGGCAATTGCGAAGCTTACCGCCGCTTATTGGAAAGACGGAAAGTGCGAGTCTAAACACGCCCCACAGTTAGGGCTCTAACCGGAAAGGAGTAAGATCTCGCTTAGTCCGCCTTTTTTATTATCCTTTAATCACTGCCACTGGCAACAATCTTGTTTTCACCTTAACCAGGTCAGTCTCATTAGCAATGACCTCCTCGATGTCCTTGTAGGCACCTGAAGCCTCTTGCATGTCCTCCTGAGAACGAATCGCATGTACGATACCTTTTGCTTCAAGTTGGGCTACCTCCTGCTTCAGGTTCAGTGTCTTGATGGCCATCGAACGGGACATTACACGACCAGCTCCGTGAGAACATGAACAGAACGAATCAGGATTACCCAGTCCTTCTACAATATATGATGCCGTACCCTGAGATCCGGGAATGATGCCAATGACTCCTTCACGGGCAAGTGTTGCACCCTTGCGATGTACAATGACATCCTGTCCGAAGTGATGCTCAAAAGCTGCATAGTTATGGGCGATGTTAATCATCGGCTCAAACTCTATGCCCTTAAGAGAATCTGCCAGCACCTCCTCGATGCGCTCCATCATGAGCTTCCTGTTGCAAAGGGCGAAATCAATACAGTACCTCATCTCTTTCCAGTACATTTCAAACTCCCTGCTGCCTCTGGCGAGGAAAGGAAGATGAATGTCTGGAGATACATTAGAGTACCATTGTGCATTGAGCGTTGCAGCTATCTTGTTGTAGAAGTCACCAACCTGCTTACCCAAGTTACGTGAACCGGAGTGTATCATGATCCAAAGTGTTCCTTCCTCGTCCTTCTGTAGTTCAATGAAGTGGTTGCCACCTCCCAAAGTACCGACTTCGTGACGAATAGAGTGCTGACGGCGATTTACGACCTCCAACTTTTCTATGTCATGTCCTTCAGGCAGGTATTTCTCATCCTGCGGCTCCTTGTGGTGATCCATTCCCAGAGGAATACGCTCACGGATTCCCTTCATGATTTCCTTACGCAGTACAGTCGTTGGGATTTCGTTTACCTTCCAGTTGGTCTTCACTGCGCACATGCCACAACCGATATCCACACCTACGGCGTTAGGGATTACAACATCCTTGCATGCAAGCACACCACCGATAGGCATTCCCATACCTGTATGCACATCGGGCATGATGGCCAGGTGATGGAAGAGGAAAGGAAGTGTGGTCAGGTTTTCAATCTGACGCATAGCCGACTCTTCCACATTGTCCGTCCAAATCTTGACAGGACGGTTGTTGATCATCTTAACTTCCATTGTCGTTTTCGTTTTAATTGTTACACATCTTTAATAATAAGTGGTGCCTCGTAGCTCATCTCTATACGTATCCGTTTTTCAGGATCGCGATGCAAAGTTAGATATATACTACGAAATCTTTTTGCGTAGTTAGAAAAATCTTTCAAAAATCAGTGAAAAAAGTACAATTTTTAAGTTCTGCGCAAATAGGTTGCGTAGAAATTGCTTATCTTTGTGACGTCTTAAACAAAAACTTGATTATTATGCCTGCAAACAAGAATGCTTTGATTCGGTACAAGACCATCGATAACTGTCTTCGCAACTATTATCGTCGGTGGACACTTGAAGACCTCGTGGATGCCTGTTCTGATGCCCTCTATGACATGGAGGGAATCCGCAAGGGCGTTTCTGTCAGAACTGTCCAAGGTGACATACAGATGATGCGTTCTGATAAACTTGGTTACAATGCGCCCATTGAGGTGTACGACCATAAGTATTATCGGTATGCGGATAAAAGCTATTCCATCATGAATATGCCGATGTCACAGAATGACTATGATGTGATGCAGGAGGCCGTTGACATGCTTCGCCAACTGGAGGACTTTGAACAATTCTCGGAAATGTCGGACGTGGTTAGTCGTTTACAGGACAAGCTGGCCATCAGCCGTAATAATCGCAAGCCGATTATTCATTTCGACAGTGTTCCGAATCTGGCAGGTATCCGTCTGCTTAACCCTCTCTACAACTATATCGCCCACAAGCAGACGTTGCGCATCATGTATCAGTCGTTCAATGCGAGAAAGCCAACAGAGTTTATCCTTTGTCCGTATCTACTAAAAGAATTCCGCAACCGTTGGTTCCTCTTTGGCTCCAAGCAGGATGACCTGAAGCTTTACAATTTGCCCCTTGACCGCATCAAGAGTGTTGAACCCACAAAGGTGCCATTCAAAGAGAACCCAGACTTTGACCCGGAACACTTCTTTGATGATGTTATTGGTGTCAGCAAAAACATCAATAACAAACCCCGAACAATCAAGTTTTGGGCAAATAGAGAGCAGAGCCATTACATCAAGACAAAACCAATACACCGATCTCAGCAAGTAATAAGTGAGAACCATGAAGATGGCAGTTGCGTATTCAAAATTGAGGTGGTCATCAATTTTGAGATGTACTCGGTCTTTATGTCCTATGGTTCAGGCATTAAGATTGTCTATCCTCGCAATGCAGCTATGTATATGCGTGACAAACTCAAAGAAGCCTTGGCACTCTATAATACTGAAGAAGAGCGATAGACTATAGGCCTGCTATTGCTACGCTATCCGCACGATAGCGTAGCAATATGTTTAGCCCTTCTTATAGCTTGCCCACATCAACCGGATTTCCATGCACTCATCATATTGTTCCTTCTTGACTCCGGGACACGGAACCTGCAACCTTCCGTTCTGTATTCTCCAAGTTCCAAGAGGATCTGCATCTGGGAAAGCCTCGTTGATAGCCTTGATAAGCGCATCGATTACCCAAGAATATAACATTCCTGTAACGATGAAGGAATAACCTTCAGCACGTTCCCCATTGGGATGAATGTGCGTGGTTACATTCGCTTCCTCACATATCTTTTTTACTATCTTCTTGATTTTCTTATCATCGTACATATTAATTTCCTATTTTGGTTTTCATTGATTTCCTGAAATCCTCGAACTTCTTTATCTCAACATCTAATCCTTTCTCCATCACTGTCGTTGTGACATAGCCGTAATAACTCGCCTTCTCAATAGGAGACCAATCGCTTTCCTTGCCCCAATAGGCAATCAGCAGGGCTACAGCTTCAGCGAATAAATCCAACTCTTCTGTCGGCTCGAAATTACAGCTCTCTATAGCTTCGTTGAGCTTGTCGGCCAGCATGCCGACCTTCTCTTTCTTTGATATCTTCTTTGCCATAACATATTTTCAAAACAGATGCAAAGTTACTGATTTTTTAGCAGAAAAAGGCAGAAGAACAATACTATCTTCCATTTTTAACACTATATGGCTGTGATAGTGCTAACACCGCCATTTCCTCCTTTCTATATCCATCTTCTCCCTGCTTTGTCGCCTGTCTTTACACGGGCATTCCCTTCTGGGTACTTCACGATTTTCTTTGTGCAAAGTTAGCAAGCCCTGATGACATTGGAAAGTACCGCGATGCTATTTCAGGAGAAAGTTCTAACGGATGCTCCGCGAATTTTCTGCTGAAATTCCTTGCCGTAGTCATCCTTTGGGGCTTGCTCTTTATCGCGCAAAGAAAAGTCTATACCCGATAGGGAATGCCGATGAAGTAAAAAAAAGCTCCTTCGCAGGAGATGGACTTAAAAAGAAAAGTCTGCCCCTCCTGGGAGTCCGATAAAAATAAGTTTCACAAACAAATTCAATCATTATGCACGCAAAAGTTTATCAAATCACAAAGCGCAGAGTGGACAAAGAGAACTACCTCAATGAGAACACCCTTACACAGGGAGATAGCAGCGATTATGATTATTGCTCTGAAATCTCTGAGGAAGAAAGGGCTGAGTCGATTGACACCTTAGTCAACCACATCCTTCCGAAAGGTATGTTCACGCTCGTAGGCAGTGATGAACTCGTATTCAATGGCGGTAATTACGAATGGATTCACAAATGGGTAGATGCCATCCACGAGAAATCTGATGAAGTCACCGCAGAGAATGTGACCCACTGGATAGGTGCTGCCTACCAACTGCAGAAGGTTATCAACAACCCACTTGGCACTGACTCGCATTTTTATCTGTCTGAAAGCACTACCCAGACGTTTGCCGAACCGTCTGCCGAGCTGATGCGGATGGTATGCAAACTCAGAAAAGGCGAACGGCTCTATATCGGTGGAATTATTGATTATCATTTTTAATAGCATTATGAGACTAATGAACACTGAGCTGGCGGAAGCTCTTGAAAAATATCCGCTCTATAGTCAAGACGGCAAGAAGGCTGATGCCGTAGTAGCCAAGTATTTCTTCCCTGCAACTGCCCTTACTTGGTACGTCACCGAGGGCAGAAAAGAAGATGATGACTACCTGTTCTTCGGATTGGTAGTAGGTACGGACACCACCGCAGAAATGGGCTATTTCAGCCTGTCACAGCTGTCTGAGCTGAATGTGTGCGGCCTGAAGGTGGAGCGCGACTTGTACTTCAAGCCAAAGAAACTTGGCGAGATCTGCAACAAGTCAGTCAGGGACTATGTAAACCATTATTTCAAGGAAGATTAATCTGTTTTGTTCATGCACCCCGAACGTCGGGGAACCGGCCGAGGGGTGCTTTATCAGACTCAAAGATATGAATATAAGAGTGAGAATAGCAGTCATGAGCCACCTGTCAGATGCACAGGCCATGCTCGATTTCAACCTAAAGAAAGAGGCAACCAATGAGATAAACCTCGCAAAAGCCATCCTTCTGGCGCATCCCAACACTGATGATTGGGCGACCGAGAACGAGCTTAACGAGATTGCAGACAAACTAAAACAACAGTAATATGGCACACAGAATGAAGCGGGAAACCCATGACATCCCCGAATGGGCAATATATTTCCTGGAGTATGGGGAGTGCGATGGTCTGACAGAGGAGGAGGTGGATATGCTGACGGCCTTTATCGAGTTCAACTTCCCAATGGGCTACACCATGGAAGTGCAGTGGGACAACTACAACGAGTTCGACACGCATCCGGCCTTCGGACTGCCAACAAAGACCTATCAAGTGGATTTCTATACCCACTAAGACAGATGGGGGAACAGGTCAAGAAAAGGCCTGTTCCCTTCATCTATTCTTGATTCCTGAGTATTATTTCATTATTTTTTCGTAATTTTGCAGCCATTATGATGACATATGCAGAAGCTTGTATAAGAGAAAGACAGGAGAACGTCACAGAGGATTTCATCCGTGGCGCAGTTTGGGCTATCATGAAGGTGTATGAGCTAGTTCCATACGACCGGACAAAGTCCTATAAAGAACGTATCGACATGATTTTGGATCTGGAGAAGACCTTCCCAGACTATATCGCCGCAGAGAAGGAATCCTTCGAGTTCAACCGGGGAGCAACACATGGACTGGAGTCTTTTGCACTCCGGGTAGCCAAAGATGAACACTTGGATTATGGTGACCGTTTGACTATTATTGGAAGCTATGGTGTTGACTACATCGCGGAAGAAGAGGACGCTCTTCAGATGTATCAGGAAGAGTTCCCTGAAGGTGAGGAAAAAGAAATCTCCATCCAGAACATTACCAAAAAGTTAGAATGGGCTAAGAACATTGAGAAGAACAAGAGCTGGTAGTCCTTCCAGCTCTTCTTTTTCTCTATACGCTCTCACGGGCGGCTGTCAGGCCGCTCTTGCTCCTGAGTCGAGCTGTGGCCGACACGGGAGCAAGAGCAGCCTGACAGCGGAGGCAGGATGGACATTCTTACAGACAGTCCATTTGATCCCTGCCTCAATTCTCTTTTCCTAACTCTTCGTCCCACCCACCACCCGTACAGATTCTTTCACCTATACCATTCTGGTCTTATTCTGCCTATGGCTACGCTTTCTTCTTCACTACGTATGCCCCTGTCCGAACAGGGCATCTGGCAAGGGAGTGGCCTATTTCTTATTCGTTTTCTCTTTATTCCTATTCTTGGCTCTTCGGGTCTTGTTGCCTATCTTCTGGACGTTTCTGATACTTGGTAGGCACAAGTTTCGTGTTGTGGATCGTCTCTTGTTGGTACACTCTGCTGGCGTAACCCTTCGACCATCACGCACCCTTTGTTGCTTTTGGTTGGCATTCAGCCTTGATGCTTTTCCATTGCCTCAGAGGATTGCACGACTTTCCTATTGCTTCGTTCTTCTCCATGCGTCTTTGATGCTCTACTCTGGGCTGATATGGTTACGAGGTGCTTGACCGCGTTATTCATTTCGGTATAACCTGGCATCGGTCGTTCTACGTCTTCACATCATTTTTTCGGGCGATGTCATATACAATTTTCCGTTGCAAAGGTAGCGACAGCGGCGCTCGTCAAGGGCGCACATCCGTTTTGCTCGAAAAAAAGAAAAATAAATTTGGGGAAGGCTTTCCTATTTCCAAATTTGTTCAGAGCCGCAAGGGTTTATTTTTTGTCGGCATTCCCTTGTCTTATGGCACCTTCTCCTGTCTTGCTGTTCTTGGCAGCGTAAAATTTAAATATTAACATCTAAAAAAATTAAAGTTATGAAGACAATGAACAACTTTCAGATTTCAGGTTTTGTAGTAAACAACGCTACCATCAACCAGTTCGCAACCGCATCAATCGCCCGCTTCGGTTTATCTGTCCGTCGCACGGAGAAGAACGGTGACGCAGAGAAAAAGGTATCTGCAATCCTCAACATCGAGGCATGGAAGAGCAACGAGGCTTCTGACAGCTTCAACCTTCTGACCAAGGGTACTCGCGTGACGGTCGAGGGTTACTTCAAGCCTGAAGAGTGGACGGACAAAGACAATGTTAACCACAACACTATAAAACTCGTGGCCACCAAGTTCTTCGAGATGAAGGACGAAGATAAGAGCGACGAGACCCCGGCTGAACAGCCAAAAGAGGAGAAGAAAAAGAAGGCTAAGAAATAACGGCCTTCTCCCTTTTCTGCCAGGTGCCTCTGTCTTCGGACAGGGGCATCACTCTGTTTTATCTTCTGAGGATTGTCTTCTTTTCTATGGCGCTGTCACCTTGGATGATGTTTGCATTCCTATTTATTATATAGGCATTTCTTGGACTATGTTTCCAACTTTTCGTGCTCATAGTAAGCTCTTATACTTCTCGTAACAGGCGTGTTATGAGAGGTACAAAAGCCTGCTATGAGCACCAGGCAGACGCGGACATATCCTTTCTGGCAAAAGGACAAGACCGCCTGATGTCTGCCTGCTCGTTTGTCTATGGCAAAGAGTATCATTGCTTTCTTGGCTCTATCAACTCCCGACCACCCAACCCCTGTTCTCGCTAAAAACGCTATCCATTTCACGGCAGCCTGCGCTTCGGACTGCTTGCTGCTATCGTCGAACCTTTCCTCCAAGTATCTCTCGAATGACAGTCTTTAACGCCATTTGAAAGATACTCTCAGAAAGGCTTGATGATGGCAGCGGCTTAAACTGTTTTCGGCTGCTGTGAGGTGGATGGCTTATTCGGACGCTACTGGTTTTCGTGCTCATAGTAAGCTCTCGTATATCTCGTAACAAGTGTGTTATGAGTGATACAAAAGCCTGCTATGAGCACTGGGCAGACGCGGACATATCCTTTCTGAGAAAGGAAAAGACCGCTTGTGTCTGCACTCTGCACTTTGCACTATTGCACTTTGTGTCTCTCTTTGGTATCATCTCCCAACCGCCCAACCCTGTCTCCGCTAAAAACGCTATCCATTTCACGGTAGCCTGCGCTTCGGATTGCTTGCTGCTATCGTCGAACCTTTCCTCCAAGTATCTCTCGAATGACAGCCTTCAACGCCATTTGAAAGATACTCTCAGAAAGGCTTGATGATGGCAGCGGCTTAAAGTGTATTCGGCTACTGTGAGGTGGATGGCTTATTCGGACGCTACTGGTTTTCGTGCTCATAGTAAGCTCTCGTATATCTCGTAACAAGTGTGTTATGAGTGATACAAAAGCCTGCTATGAGCACTGGGCAGACGCGGACATATCCTTTCTGAGAAAGGAAAAGACCGCTTGATGTCTGCCTGCACTTTGCACTATTGCACTTTGTGTTTCTCTTTGTTATCATCTCCCGACCACCCACCCCTATTGATGGCTTCCTCTACCATGCTGGTACTTCTTCGTCGTCCTTTCACATCACTTTATCCCGACGGCTATTGATGACTATCCCCCGTGCAAATTTAGAGAGGCTTGATGAACATGCAAGTACCGACAGGCTATTTCGGGAGCAAGTTCATGCTGAACTTCCTGCCGAAATTCCTTGCATCATCATCAATTCACCTCTCTTGTTCTTGGCACAGAGGATAGTCTATAGCTGACGGGATAAGCCGATGAGCTTTAAAAAAAACTTCTCAGAAGCGATTCTTCTAAAGAGGAAGTCTCAACTTCAGGGATGTCCGATAAACTTGCGTTCCGTCAGGTAATGCGAGTGATAATCGGAGGCAAACAACGGCGACTGGAGCTATCTCTGGAGCCTGGTAATGAATATTATAAACTGTATGGATATGGAACTGATTCTGCTCTACGTCCTGTGGCGTTTCGCCAAGGCAATATGTGTGGGCTGGACTAAGGACAGCCACTACTACGACCGCTGAACAGCCTGAATACCGGCTTGTTTGGTGATGGTTTCTTGTGTGTCACCCATGATTTGGGCGACCGGATAATTGTGTTTTTTAACACGGGAAATGTTAAATTCTGAAGGTTTTGCCCTTATCTGTTGTATCGTCGCTTATTCTTCGTTCCTTTGCAGCCAAATTCAAAATTCAACCATAAAATACAAGTCAAATGAAAGCTATTTTTAATTTCCAAATCAAGATGGATGACCGCCAGACTGCCGTTCTTTTCGGCATGGAGGAGTGTAAAGGAGTGGACATTGAAGTGATGTCGAACCTCACTAAACTGTTCTCTGAGACTAAGACAAAAATCTCCAAACTACTTGAAAAAGGCAGCCCGAAAGAACGTGTGGGTGGTGATTCTAATGCTTCAGAACCTGAGAAAACAGGATCAAAATCCGTTGATTAACTTTCTTGTGTCATAATTGAAATGTTTAATTCGGCAGGTGTGTAGGTATGTCGCTTGCACACCTGTTTTAATTTCCAAAGTCACTCAAATGAAATCAAAAACGATCATCTTCCATGCGGCAGTATTCGCTATTCTGTGCCTCTGTTCTACTATAGCAAGCTGCCAGAAAAAAGGCATCCGAGTCAGGAACCTTCAAGAGACAATCGCGCTCAGTGAGCGTCACTATGAGACTATCAAGGATATGAGTACTGCATCTGTTGATGAACTGATTGGTATCATCAACGTCACAGAAGAGTTGGAGGACTCTATTCTCTCCTTTTCTTCACGAGATACTATAGCCGCTAACAAGGAAATCCAGAAACGTATCATCTCTGTCAGCGACTCGCTCCGTTTTCACATCATGCGTCTGGCATTGTCACAGTCCAGGTCCTTGGCTGATGTCATCTATCTCAAGACAAATACCATCGGCAGGCAGCGTAGTTGCCTGGATCCAAAGTTGCATAAACAGGCTGAGAGGTTCTTCGGGAAACTCGATAATAACTCCACCTTCAAGGATGCTGCTACAACCATCAAGGAGTATGAAAAGCTGTTGGCTAATGATGATTATTGGCATATCACAAGCCGGGAGATCTTCAAGGATTTCCTGAAACGGGAGGATATATGCTTCCGTTCCATGCTCCAGTTCCTGCCGACTATACCACAGGAAAAACTGCAGCGGTTCACGGAAGAGACAGCCTTGATCTGTAATTCTTTCTATGCTTCCGGCGACAAGTCGTTTGCTCCTGTTGAAGAGATTACGGCCTTCATGACAATGCGCTATAACCGCCGACTCCTACAAAATGCAGATGCCTGCAGGACTCATCTGATGAATGGTGTCAAACTGAACAAGACGGTTGCCCAAAACTACCGATGGATGCTTCTGCAGCCCTTCTTCAGCATCGATGAGATGTCTATGGCAGCTCTATCTTCAAGTCAGCAACAACTCCTTCACGATATAGCTCAGGACATGCCTGAACTCTTTGCCAAGCTGGAGAAATACTTCCCGAAGAAGCAAGGAGCAAAGGACAAGGAGGCTTCAGAAACCAATATTATTGACGTTATTACCCTCTATATTTTAAAGTCTCACATTAAAAGTATTGTATAATGAACAACTCAAACGAACCATGCACTACGAAAGCCGAAAGATTCCAGAAATCATCGCTTTCACTGATGGACTTCAATGTAGAAGAAGCCATCAAGAACCTTGAAATGTGCCTGCATGTGGGCAAAGAAAACATCAGTAAGAAGAAGACGGAGAACTGTACTGTCCTGACTGTCTCTCTCGGAAAAATGCTGCTGATAGACCAGCTGATGGAGGACATTGAGAATATCCTAAACCTCTCCATCCTTCTTGCTACGAAGTCGGAAGATGGCAAATGTCTGGAGTGTATTGCCTACTCAAAGCCTTGTGTCGGTGATATGATCGTCGTGCATCTTTATTCCCGTCTCTATGGCGTGATGGAGAGCTTCGAGGTCAATGTATATGACTCGATTGAAAAGGTGTATAAGGACTTGAAGAACCGTCTGGATTATCAGAAAGACATCAGCTGCAAATTCATGGAAGCGGAAGATCCAATGACTGTCCTCAGACAATTTATCTAAACTATAGCACTATGATTTACGTACTTGTTTTCATCAGATTAGCCTTCTATTTCTTGGCTATGATGCTGTTTTTCTGCCATAGGTTCCACTATAAGCCTGGCTTTGAGCATCCTCGTGTCAGACCACTATACTTCTGGACAAGACAGTTCCATGAGCACATGAAACGGTCAGATAATGCACGAAAGTTCTTCATCTTCCTGGTCATTATTCTTCTGACTATAGCACAGGCAACAGACCTGTCACTACTCACTGACTTTGGCTATATGAGCCTTGGTAGAGACAAATCCTATATCCAGTTCGGACTTGGCATGATGCTGACTATAGCATTGTTCCGATACTCTATTTCTGATAAGTTCTTATCCAGAAGATCCGGACTCGTTATCGGCTATTGGGCTGTCTTGTTCCTCATAACTGTCCTGGCATTTTTTAAGCTGATTATCCTTCAGGATGTTCTTTGCTTACTTCTTTTTGCCCGTTATCTATACCCTCAGAAAGAGGCAGCAGATGCGCCCAAAGGACGTAAAAGCATACCCGATGATTGTTACAAAAAGAGGGCATTTCGCATAGCGGCAAGCCTATTTGTCTGACTCAAATATTGGCAAAATGAAGATGGATAAGACGCAATACTCTGTCAAAATGAGTACGGAATTGGTCGCCTTTCTTGGCAAGGCTTTGCCTCACCGCACATCACGAATTGAAGCCTATACCGACCTGCTGAACGAGCAGATGAAGATGCTTGAAATAGACTTTGATGGTGGCTGCTCGGTGCCCTTTCTGGTTAAATTCCTCGAACTTACAGAACGATGGAACTGGGGACGGAACACTGTCATACGCTTTCTGCAATCGCTGGAAAACTATGGCGCTATCGAGGTTAAAAGATGCCAGGATGGCACACTGATTCGTGTACTCAATATATCGCAGGACACCCCTTAGGCTAACAACCCAAGGGGCTTGCCCTGTGTGTTCCGTTTTTTTTATGGGGCAGCCTAATACCCCTAAAAGTACCTTTTTAGGGAGAGGGAGGCCATCAAAGGAGCAAGCTCCGGCCTCTGTTTAAAGGGGTTTCGCCTATTCTGTTCTATGTATCATTTTTCTAAAGCAACAACAAATTATGGCGTATCAAGTATTAGACATTAAAACCCAAAAGGGAATGAGTGAAGCGGAGAGCGCAGAGCATCTTAGAAAGCGTACTACGGATTCCCTGAAGGAAGCAAAGCGCAAAGGTAACTATGATGTAACCCGTGAGCCTCTGAACTTTGAGATTGGCAAGGGCTGTGTTATCAAGGCCATCGATAAGCAGCATAGTATACCGACACGGATGAGGGCAAATCTTATCAGTCGTGGCATCAAAGACCCGAACGAGGGCTTGAAGGAAGGGAAGTACCGCACCGTGGTCAATATGATCCTTGGCGGTTCTCGCGAACAGATGAGACGTTTGGCTTTCGGCGACCAGACAATCAAGGAAGGGCTTGATGCTGACAACTCTCAGGTGACAAGGAAACCTGACATCGAGAACTGGGCAAAGGACATGTATCAGTTCATGGCCAAGAAATATGGGGAAGAGAACATCGTTGCTTTCGTTGTTCATCTGGACGAACTGAACCCGCATATCCATTGTACGCTGATGCCTATCGACGAGACAGGCAAGTTCAACTACAAAGGCATCTTCAACGGCAAAGGAAAGAAATTCGGGCTGAGTGACTATTATTTCCGACTCCATGATGAGCTGTCTATTATCAACAAGAAATATAGTCTTGACAGAGGCTCACACATAGCGGAAACGGGAGCACGTCACCGAAGCACGGAAGAATATGTGCGCCACCTCGACGAACAGCGTGAACAACTGGAGCAGAAATGCAGTACGCTTCAGAATGAGATCACCATCTATCGCCAAACCAAGAGAGAGTTGGATGAGGAGATAAGAAAGGCTGACAAGCGTGTGAAGGGTCTGACAACGATGATTGGCAATCTGGAGAAAGACAAGTCTGGAATCGAAAAACAAATTGAGGAGCTGAAACGCTCAGGCGAGGAGAGTTCCCGTGAGACCCAATCCAAACTCTTTATCCTTCAACAGCAGTTGCAGACTATTGAGAACAAGATTGAGGACAAACAGGAAAAACTGGATGCTGCCGTAGTCCAGTTAAGACAACTGGGTGAACAACATCGTGAGCTGTCTGACCAGTACGAACATCTGCAGGAGGAGGTCAACAAGGTCGTGCCAATAGCAGAGGAGCGTGCCTTCCAGGGTGTGCAGGCTCAACTGTCTCAGATGATGATTGATGATACGAAGATTCAGTTCTCCAGACTGTCACAGTTGGATGCCAGGGCTTTGGACTACTTCGAGGGAACGCTGCTGATGGATATGGCTGAGCATGGCCAGGCTATCATGACAGTGGCTGCAGCTCTCTTCCTCGGATATGTCGATAAGGCAACGGAGTTTGCACAGACACATGGAGGTGGCGGTGGCCCTAGTGGTGACTGGGGAAAGAAGGACGGTGAGGATGACCGAAAATGGGCAAGGCGCTGTCTGGCAGAAGCCGCAAGGATGATGAAGAGCAATGGCAGGAACAGACGGCGTTAACATTCTGAGCAGTGCCAAATGTTAAATTCTGGAAGTTTTGCCCAAAACTATTTCATCGTCACTTATTTGATATTACTTTGCAGCCGTTTTTCAGGATAAACTAAAATCGTTAGAAATATGAAAATTCAGAAAGTACTATTCATGACTGCTGGCCTTCTCCTCGGAAGCGTCAGCGCAGGTGCTGCCATCAATGGTGACAGTGCCTATGTGGCGGATGATCCTGTAATGGTCATCCAGCCTGTGACTCCTGTCTATCTCGATGATGTGGCAGGGAATCTCTCATTCACCTCCAACTGGTTCCTGTCCGTTCAGGGCGGTATGTCGGCTTTCATCGGGAAGCCAGTCGGTTGCGGTGATCTCTTCGACCGGACTAAGCCCATGCTGAGCATCGGACTTGGCAAGTGGTTCACGCCTCATTTCGGAAGCCGTCTCTCTTTCCAAGGCTTTAAGTTCGTTGACCAAGGACTGGCCGCACGGACTTTCCAGAGTGTACACCTTGACCTGATGTATAACCTTTGTAATGACTACAAGCATAACAGCATCGGCCTCGGAAGATGGGGAGTCATCCCTTATGCCGGGTGTGGCATCATCAACAACTCGTTTGCCCGTAAGAATCCATTTGCCATATCGTTTGGTATCATCGGACAGTATCGCTTCTGCAAAAGATTGATTCTCTCAGGTGAATTGGGGAATACCATCACCTTTCAGGACTTTGATGGTGTCGGTAACGCCCGAAAAGCTGGGGATAATCTGCTACAGGGGAGCATTGGCTTGACTGTCATATTAGGAAAGGCTGGCTGGAAGCGTGTCATTGATCCTATGCCTTACATCTATCAGAATGACTGGCTGATGGAATATACGGACAAGCTTCGGGCAAAGAATGACCAGATGGCTAAACGTATCGCCAAAGATGATGCAGCTCTGAAAGAGTACCGAAAGATACTCCAGATAAAAGGCTTGCTCGATGACGATGCTGATTCCGATATGCTGGCCAAGAATTATCCGAGAAACAACTATAGTGGGCTGAATGCCCTCAGACAACGGATGAAAGGCTCTCAGATACCTTCTTTGGATAATCCTGTAAAGAGCAGTTCTTTTGAAACATCCAATGACAGCAATGAATGTATCGGAGCACCTGTCAATTTCTTCTTCAAACTGAACACAGCAAAACTGACCAGTAAGGCACAGCAGCTGAACATTGCTGAGATAGCACGGGTAGCGAAGGAGCATAGTCTGTTTGTACGTATCATCGGAGCTGCCGACAAGGCAACGGGAACGGAGAACAGGAACAAGGAGCTTTCCGATAGTCGAGCGGCTTATATCTCAGGACAGCTTCAGAAGAGAGGCATCCCGATAGACAAGATCATCTGTGAGGGTGTCGGCGGCATCAGCAGATTCAAACCTGATGAGATCAACAGACATACTCGCGTGATGCTCTACCGTAAATTGCCAGACTAAGCGTTAAGGGAACTTGCACCTGTATTGGGTAGCAAGTTCCAGCCGTATATAAACGAATCATAAATACAGTATTATGTCAACACTCAGAAAAGACTACAACCCAAGCGGTGACATATCGAGGAATTTGGAAGAGACCCTGCGAAAGAACGGCATGGATGCTCATCTTAAACAGGACGGCAACAACTACCAGCTACAGGTCGTCAGCCACGATTCTCCCGTTGTCACCTATGACATCAGCAGGAGCGATGCCCTGAAGCTGATGAATGGCGGTTCTCATGCTTCAGACAAGAAAGCATACAATACTTTCGTTAATATCGTCCGCAATGATTTCTATGTTCCTAACAACTATGTCCATGCCAAGAATGCAGGTAGCCATGTCAATATGGGACTGAACGGTTATCGGGCTGATATGCCGCCACTGGCAACGCCTCCTTTCAGAAGGGGATTTGACAGAACTGAGCTGTTCCGTCCTGGTTTACCTGAAGGTCAGTTGTTCAGACGGATTGATGGGCGTATTTACCCAAACGGGCCAATGATGGTGGCAGAGCGTCCCGGTGGTGTCATGCGGCCAGGTGAACTACAGTCTGGAGGTGCTGGCTTCTATTATAAAGGCAGGCAGCAGAATGTACAGGCTGACGTTCTGGCTAACTTGGGTAACATCGAGGTAAAGCCTATCGAGCGTCAGAACGGTCAGGCGATTCCCTACAGTGAACGGATAAGTTCACCTGTCTATTTCAATAGCAAGGCTTTCCAAGAGGTAATGGCCTCACACGGCATTGTGATTGACGAGCAGAAAAAGACGCTGACCATCCAGTCCTCTGAGGTTCCGAAGGACATCAGATATAAGCTGACTGATGAAGAGTTCCAGATGCTCACGAACAACAAGGTCAAAGGACAAGATGGTGTGTCTGTCGAAGCGCGTCTTGACATCATCAACAGGATCATTGCTGCCGACTTCGCAGGAAAGGTTACAAAAGAAATGCTTGAAAGCAGGAATCTTGTTGATGTAAAGCTACAGCCTGAGAAGGAACAGGAAATCCTTCATAAAAGGATGGCTGTCCGCATTGAGGAACCGAACGAGAATAACGGACGATTCCCTTTGCGTGATAATGATCTGTCAGGTACGCTTGACCGTGAGCATACCGTTGGTATCGTGGACGGACGTGAACTTGAAAAGCTGAAAGAGTCCAAAGGATGGTATCGTGAGCAGGCTCATGGCAGGGAGGTTGCCGTAGGTGCCATCACGGTGGAACCAGACCATGAACATACGGGGAAATACAAGATGACCGCTATCATCGACGGTGAGCGGGTCAGCCATGAGATTACCCAGAAACAATACGATAAGTTCATGGCCGTAGATGACTACCACCGCATGAAACTGTTTTCAAAGGTGTTCCCTGAAGTGGAAATGAAGGGCAACGGAAATGGTGTGAATGTGGGTGCTGCCATACTTGCGGCTCTGACTGTCGGAACAGGTGTCGCTCATGCCATCGGAGGACCAAGACCACCGATGCCTGCACCGGAGGTATATATGGACAGGTTTGAAGCCCATCATGTGTACTCTAAGCCTGGAGTGATTGATGCCGCAACGATTGCTGCAGCACAGTTTGAAAGCGAGACTGCAAGCCGTATGCCTGCAGAGAACGAGTCCATTGGTATGGGACGTTAATAATACAAGCTAATGAAAGATATGAACGGATCATTTCTGACATATAGGTTAAAGCCGCACTGGATTCAGTATGCCATCGATCAGCTGCCGTGGATTATCATCTGGGTGATCGTTACGCTTTATGCCGGTGACGACACCCTCCCCTACAGGGAATACCTGATGTATGGATCTGTCTGTATGATGTGCTATCTGATATGGCAGGCCATAGAGCTTTGGCGTATCGAGTATGTCATCACAGGTGAACAGCTCATCTACAAGCATGGCGTGCTGTTTCATTCGGCTGACTATATGGAGTTGTATCGTATTGTTGATTATCAGGAAAGCCGTACTCCAGTGCAACAGCTGACTGGACTGAAGAATATACTGCTGCTGTCTGGTGACAGGACTTTGCCCAGATTGAGGATGGTAGGCATCCGTGGCAGTTCGCGCATTCTTGATGAGATTAGGATTAGAGTGGAATATAACAAGAAAAGACGTGGAATCTATGAGATTACGAATAGGAATTGAACTGATTAAAAGGACAATGGCATGTGCTGCTTTTGCAGCATGTGCCAACACTGTCTATGCAGGGATTGTCGAGACAAACCCTTTGTGTATCGCCGCCATCGCTGAAGGATATGCCGTCATCAACAAGGGTATAAAGGGGCAGACGCATAACCAGGAGGAGATAGCTGTTCTCCAGAACTCCATCGCTGCTGAATATACCATGATGAAGAAATGGGAGCAGAAATACAACTCCTATCTGAAAACGGCACAAGGCTATGGCACTTCCCTGAAGGCATCGATGGGCATCTATTCAGAAGGTGTCAGGACGCTCCAGTACCTTTGGCAAATCCGAAAGGCCATCGGCCAGAACCCGGAAGGTGCCTTTGCCACCTTCTCGATGAACGACCTGTATCTTGAAACAGCAGCAGAGTTCCTGAAGGTGTATAACCTCCTGAACAATACTGTTGCTAAAGGTGGAACGGCGAATATGCTGAATGGTGCAGAACGAACACAAGTATTGTGGTCTATCAATGATGAGCTTGCTTATCTGAACAAGAAACTGCGATCATTGATTATCAGCATATCTTACTACAACTTGAAGGATGTGTGGATCAACGCTACGGCAGGAATTGCACACCGTGGTTCCAGAGAGGTGGCAGCATATGCTCTTGACCGATGGAAACGTGCAGCCAAGGTGACAATGAACATAAGCAGATATTGACATGAGACAACTACTAATGATCTTATTCTTGGTTTTGACCGTCCCAAAGAATGCCTTAGCAGGTATCGATCCTGCAAGAGCTGCTGCTATCGACGTGGCATCGGAGCTGGAGAAGAAAGCCCTTGATGCTCAATATAAGGTGCAGCTGCTACAGTCCACTGGTCATCTGTGGACTCGTCAGGAGGTGGATGCTGTGACCGACTTCCAAAAGGAGTTCAATGACTACATCAGCACATTCAACAGCTTACTAGCTTATGCGGCTGAGATATATGGCATCTACTATGACCTTAACAGTCTGGTGGGCACAGTCGGCTGGCTGAACAGAGAAATGGGAAATCATCCGGAGAATGCCTTTGCCGTGGCTCTCTCCACCAGAAAGGGCAACATCTATATGAGAGTATTCAAGACTGGAACCAGTGTGGCATTAGACATCAAACAGTTCGTGATAAGCGACAAGGGAAAAGCTACCGAGGCTCAGCGTCTGAAAGTACTTGAAACTATTAGGCCGAAACTTCGTCAGCTCGACAAGGAACTGAAGATTCTATGCAAATACATCCGTTATACCTCGATAGAGGATCTTTGGCATGAGATTAGTGGCAGACACTATACTCCTGCTTCGAGAAAGGAAGTGGCTCTGATTTGCCATCAGGGGTGGATGCTGAGTGCAAAGACCGCCAAGAATACCAAACATAAATAACAAGCTAAATGGAAGAGACTAAAGAACTACAGAATGTGTACAAGATATTCCGTACACTGATATATGTAACCCTACTGATAGAGTTCTTCGTGTATGCCATGCCGTATCAGACGCTGGCATCCATGGGAACGCTGATGCTGGACTTTCACGACCGTCTGGCTCAGTTTGCCATCTACAGGCATGGCAATCTCATATACAGTAAGCTCGTGACCTTGTTTTTGGTTATCATCACCTGTATTGGAACCAGGAACAAGAAGCATATCGAGTTCGATGCGCAGAAGATGGTGTATTTCCCATTGGCAGTAGGACTGGCATTGGTAGTATTGTCTGTATGGGTCTATGGCTGGAACATGACCGCAAGGTTCTATGCTGTCCGGGCAAACATCTGGATATATATGCTGGCATCTATCTTTGGAACGCTCTTCGTTCATACAGCCCTTGATAATATCTCCAAGCATCTGAAGACAGGTTTGATGAAAGACAGGTTCAACTTCGAGAACGAGAGCTTTGAACAAAATGAGAAGCGGACAGACAACAAGTATTCAGTGAATATCCCTATGCGATATTACTATAATGGCAAATTCCGTAAAGGCTGGGTGAACATCACAAACCCATTCCGAGGAACTTGGGTAGTCGGTACACCTGGATCTGGTAAGACATTCTCCATCATCGAGCCTTTCATCAGACAGCATTCTGCCAAGGGCTTTGCGATGGTTCTATACGACTACAAATTCCCTACGTTGGCCAATAAGCTCTATTATCACTTCAAGAAGAATGAAGCGGAAGGTAACATCCCCAAGGGCTGCACCTTCAACATCATCAACTTTGTGAATGTTGAGTATTCACGGCGTGTTAACCCTATTCAGCAGAAGTATATCAATAATCTGGCAGCTGCTCAGGAAACAGCGGAAACGCTGATTGAGTCCCTGCAGAAAGGTAAGAAGGAGGGGGGAAGTGGCTCTGACCAGTTCTTCCAGACCTCTGCCGTCAACTTCCTTGCTGCCTGTATCTACTTCTTTGTGAATTATGAGAAGGAGCCTTATGACAGAAATGGCAACCTGCTATATGCTGAGAAGATACAGGATCCAGAAACCACACAGCTGAAGCCGACAGGCCGTGTATTCACGGACTCTACCAAACAGAAGCGCGTAGAGCCTGCATACTGGCTGGGCAAATACTCGGATATGCCGCATATTCTTTCCTTCCTGAACCTGGACTATAAGCTAATCTTTCAGGTGCTGGAAACGGACAGAGAGGTTGCACCGTTGCTTGGCCCGTTTGCGACAGCCCTGAAGAACAACGCTATGGAACAGCTGGAAGGTATGATTGGTACACTCCGTGTCAATACCTCTCGACTGGCCACAAAGGAGTCCTATTGGATATTCCATCGTGATGGTGATGACTTTGACCTGAAAGTGTCTGACCCGGAGCATCCTTGTTATCTCCTGATTGCCAATGACCCGGAAATGGAGAGTATCATTGGTGCTTTGAACGCCTTGATCTTGAATCGTCTTGTGACTCGTGTCAACAGTGGCCAAGGGCATAATGTACCTGTGTCCATCATTGTTGATGAGCTGCCGACATTGTACTTCCACAAGATTGACCGTCTGATAGGAACAGCTCGTTCAAACAAGGTAGCTGTGACATTGGGCTTTCAGGAATTGCCACAGCTGGAGGCAGACTACGGGAAGGTTGGTATGCAGAAGATTATTACGACTGTCGGCAATGTGGTCAGTGGTTCTGCCCGTTCCAAAGAGACGCTGGAATGGCTGTCTAATGACATCTTCGGTAAGGTAGTCCAGATGAAGAAAGGTGTCACCATCGACCGTGACAAGACTTCTATCAATCTCAATGAGAATATGGACAACCTTGTTCCTGCCTCCAAAATCGCAGATATGCCTACTGGATGGATATGTGGTCAGACGGCAAGGGACTTCGTGCAGACGAAAGTGGGCAGTGGCGACACGATGAATATCCAGAAAGCGGAGGAGTTCCAGACTTCCAAGTTCTTCTGCAAGACGGACTTTGATATGGAAGAGATTCATAAGGAAGAGAAAGAGTATCGGGACTTGCCCAAATTCTACAATTTTAAGTCGAGGGACGAACGGGAGAGAATCCTTTATGCCAACTTCAATCAGGTTACTCAGGATGTCAATAAGATGGTGAATGATCTGCAACGGTTCTTTAAAAGGTAAAAAGCTATGCTTTTACACAAAATTCAAATGTAGAATTTCTGTATTTCAATATTATTTTGTACCTTTGCATTGTTTTAAACATAAACCGTATGAAGAACAGAAAGATTGTTTTCGCATTTGCCATACTGATGACAAACGCACTTTTCGCACAGAAGACTCATTTTCAGATGTCTTCACTGAGACCAGATGCAGACAGTGCCTTTACTTGTAGGGTGACTGCCAAGTATGATAATGGGAGATTCGTACAGTACACAGGCTGTACAATCTTCCCCTTCACCAGCACAAAGAATGCCAAGGTCAGGCTTTCTTTCGATGCTGATGAGGTTCCCAAGTTCCTGGAGTTCCTTGAACGGGTAAGAGATAAATATGCAGAATGGTCGAATACTGCAGCTACGAATCAAGTTCGTGGCTTTAGCAAGAAAATGCCGATTGAAATGAAATCGAAAGGTGGCATCTGGAGCTTGTTTTATGTTGATGGTAAACCGCCAAGAAGCACCTTTGACATGAATCGACAATGGGAATTTCTCATACCTTTCTTCAAGGTGGATAAACAAGGAAAGTGTTTTGTAGAATGGAGCACAGGTAATCTTGAATACCATGTCAAAGGAGGTATTCACGGACTTGGTAACATTGTCGAAGTGGAACGATGTAACGGAGGACAGTTTGTTTTTGCCTCGGTTCAAGAAATTCAGTCTTTAATCGACTGCTTCAATATACAAGGAGGGCCAATAAACAAACAAGATGTGAGTAATTTGTTTCAATGAAGATAGTAAAAGGATGGTTCAATGACCATCCTTTTCTAATTCTCCATTACTGCCATTTGATCGTATCTGAATAATCGGTGAGTCTTGATAATACTAACGCATTTCTGGACATAGCTGTTGCTTGTCGCATAACCACACGCTTTTATGCCGACCAACCAATGATACCAGTCATCACAAGCAAATGAATGGCAAGGCTTGTAACGGTCTGACATCAGAAGTGAAGAGTGATACTCTATACTTTCTAGGACATTCCCAAAAACACAGAATTTCTCGTTCTTTTTGTCATCATCGTACAGATTGTACGGACGACCGGATTCAAGCCATCTACGATTGGCCTTGATGCCGAAATAATTATGGTCATTAACGGCCATCTTACTGGTTCCCCACCTGCTTTCCAATGCCATCTGCGCAAGTGTCACGCTGGCTGGAATGCCATATTTCCGTTGTTGCTCCATAGCAATGGGAGCATATTGTTCTATGAATGTTTTTTTTGTTGGTAGTACAGGTAAGGTGTCCAACCGCAAAGCTTCCTGGCACTCCTTGCGGATTTTCCATATTTCAAGCAATACCTTATATGGATCTATTCTTTCGCCATTGAGCCTACAAGTGATGTGTAGGTGTTCGCCTGTCGAACGGCCAGTATTGCCTGTGATGCCCACCACATCGCCAGCAAGCAATTCTTCACCTTCAGTAGCGGTCACTTTGAATAGATGACAATAGCTTATCAGGTAGTTACCATGTCTGAGAACGATATATCTTCCAGACCGGCCATCCTGACCAATAGACTCTACATAGCCGTCAAACATAGCCTTGACTTCTTCGCTTCTGGCTTTCAAGTCTATGCCGCAATGAGTGGAAGGCTTTCCCGTGAAGGGATCTTTGCGTTTTCCATAATGTGAGGTTACATGAATCTGCTCCAAGGGATAGGAAACACTGAGATAGCGGTCTATCCAGTATTCCCTATCGTTATCCTGGGCTTGGCAGCAGACTGTCTGCAATATCATGGCAATGATACACGACAGACAAAGTTTTGAATTCATCAATCTTTTTACCTAAATCTAATACCTATTGAAAACAGATGCAAAAGTAATCATTTTATTTGTGTCTCACAATAGCCATGCAGAAAACTTCTATATTTTAACATTTGAATTTGGGTAAAATGTTAAATTTGAGAGATTTTTCTATAAACTATTTCTATGTGTTTTTAATGTCGTACCTTCGCAGCCAAAATCAATCATAAACAATTGTAATATGCATTTTGAGAATTTTACAGAAAGGGATATTCCCTATGAGACACTGGCAAACTATGGCCTGACTCATGAAATGGTAGATGACCTGCCAGAGTCGGTAATGACTAAGTTCCTGCATGGCTGTTATACGCCGATTCTACCTCTTAGAATTAAGACTGAAGCTGAGGATATCGAATTCCTGTCAAGAATCGCGCTGTTCACTGGTGTAAACGGTGAGGTAAAGGTTATGTTGAAGCCGAAGATTGAGACTTCAAGCCTCGGTCTGTACTCAGCAGAGCAACAGGAAGAACTGCGTAATGGTAAGACTATCATTGCCAATTCCCCATCGGATATCAAGAACGGTGACTTTGGCGTAAAGTGCTTTGTACAGTATGATGAGGACACCAATCAGGTACTGAGCGTTCCGACTCAAGCCATCGGTGAGAACATCAGGGTATTGACGGACATCCTGGGACTTGATTATGAAACAGTACGTGCTATGCAGCAAGGTGAGCCCCAGTCCGTTGAGTGGCAGAATTCTGATAATGGTCTGGAGCAAATTACTTTTGGCATAGATTTGCGTGAAGAATACGGAATACGCATGGCCAACGGAGGACTACAGGAATGGGTTGACCAATCGAAAGATTTCAAGGAGAAATACAACTTTGGACTTTACGGTGTATGGAAGGCCAGCGAAGATGGAAAGTCTGGCGTTTATATCCCAGAGGAAGAATATACCGATGAGATCCGGGATGAGATGCAGCGTGCAGGCAACCGTAACCGTGCAACTGTCCGAATGAGTTCTTTAAAGATATAATGATGTATAGTTATCAATATGTATTAACGATAATACCGCTACACTTATGGAATTGAATGGTTTCTATAATGAAGAAGAGCTGGCAGAACTGCTCGATCGTAATGAGATTACGAGAAAAGACTTTATCACACATCACTCTCCTGAACTGCTGAAGCAATATGAAGATTTCTGCTCGGACTTTGGGCTGGAACAGGATGAAGACAGTGCAGAACAGTTCATGGAGGAAATGCAATTGAAATTCGATTATGCCTTTCATGATAATGATATCACCCTCACTATGTGAATTCAATGTTAAAATAGTCATTTGTAAAAATGCAGATTGCCACCGTCGTGAGACGCTGGCAATCATTTTTTATAGACTCTATAGAAATCCTATCCCTATCTTCCCCGATGTACGGCAGGATTTTTAGCTGCCACTTCCTCCACCGCCTCCCTCTCATTCTCCCCCTGCTTCTTGTCGGCAAGAGCATCTGAAATGGCCATGTCTGGGATGCCGTCTTCATTGACATCGACAGTTATTGTCTGTATCTCCCTTACGTCAAGACGCATATCCTCAATCCTATGACCAATAAAGTTTGCGGCTTTCTTCACGTCATCAAGAGTTGTCTTCAGGAATGAAGGATCTTCTTTCAGACTACCCAGCCATGATTTCAGGTAGGCTGCACTATCATCCTTGATGTGCTTGTCGAAGCCGTACTGATGGGCTACGACGGCAGCACTCATCTCTGCAACCAGCTCTTCCCTGGCATAGTCAAACTTCTTATCTCCAGTCTTGTTGTCAAGTCGGCCAAATAGTTCCTTGCTCCCAGTGGAATGTGTCATCTCGTGTAGAAGGTTGCCATAGAATGACTCGCCATCGATAAAGTTCTTCTTCGGAGGAAAGACAATCTCATTCTTTGAGGGACTGTAGTAGGCCCCCTGATTCTCCTCAAATCTGACAGGACAAATCCATTTGTTCTCTGCCACCATCTTGTCGAGCGGGTCAAACTTGAACATCTGGCCTTCCTCCATTGGGACAATACCACTTTTGTCGAGTTCCTTGAACTTCGCTTCAATCTTGTCATAGAGTTCCGGACGGGCTTCCTTCAAGTTCGTCTGCTGGAGGTTGTACACATTATAGACGTGCGTATAGGAACGGACATAGTAACGTTCCTGCTCTTCCTTCGTCATGTTATTGTACTCACTGAGCGTAATCGGCTTATTGGTATTCTTCTCCTTGATCATTGGAATCGAGAGAAATACAGGGAAAGCCTTTTCTCCTTTCAAGATATGTACAAAGCCTGGATTCTCGCCCTCTGTCGGTTGCAGGTCAACAGCGGGTTTCTCGGTCTTGTCATCCTTTAGCTTACTCTTATTGTTCAAGTCGTAGGCAATCTGATTGTGAGTCACAAACACAGGCATGTCGAACTTTCGCTTAGCACTATATAGCAGCAACAGGAATGTGTTGATACCATTATAGGGCCTGCCACTCAGGTTTCGGGGCATCACAAAGCTGCCCTTCTCAATCCAAGGCTTCTGCCAGTCCTTGTCAATAGCCTTGATACGCTCCATCATCAGCTCTGCAAAGGTGTCAAGAGCACGGTCTTCCGCACTCTTGGCATCTTCTCCAGTCCAATGGTATTTTCTTGTCTGTCCCATACGCTAAAACACTTGAACCTCTTCTTTCTTCGGAGTCTTGTCCTCATACTGCCATTCCGTGATTTCCTTCACACGACAGCCAAGATCAAGATTCTGATTATACAGCTTCACCTCCAACTCGCCCTTCACTACAATGCTTGTGGCAGGTCTGAGCCATGTGGCCTTGTCCGGGGCAAAGTTCAGGAAATGCACCCAGATGAAGGATGCCTGCTCACCGCTGTTCTCCTTGGAATAGGCTGAGAATGTCTGGAACTTCTTGCCACGCTTGTCATTCAGCAGCTTGATTTCCTTGTTCCCAGTCTTGCCCATGAACTCCATCTCACCTTCAAGCTTGTCAATCTCGCTCGTGTCGATGGTCACAGAGTCTGCGTAGAGGTTGAAATACATGCCGTCCTCATGCTTGCGGAAATACAAGGTGCCGACGACCTGAACACGCTTGCCGATGCTCACCAGCCCTGCAGTGACCAACTCACTGTCAGCCGTCACACCGACATTGTATTCACGCACATTGCCGTTCTTGTCGCCAAGAGGCAGGTTAACACCGAAAGATACAAAGGGCTTTCCATCCTTGCCCTCATGTGTAGAGGCAGCTTTGTTTACAACGCCTGCCAACGTTACCTTACATCTGATCATAACGAAAAATGGTTTATGGTTGAAAATTTAGTTTATTTGATACTTACTGTCTGTTCTCTTTCCACGTCCTGCTGCATACCTGCCTCGAAATAGGCTGATGATGACTGCAAGACCTGATTGTAGTCTGCCATTGGCGTATCTCGTTCTCTGAAGACCACATCTGTCTTTTTCAAAGGTTCTGCCTGAGCCAGCTCCTGATCCAACTGGGAAACCATCAGCAGGAGTCCGCTGAACACAGAGCCTATCAAGGCACCCATCGGGTCTGCAGAGTTGCTGATGGAAGGCATGGAGTCACCTGCCATCAGGTATGCCAGCCAGTCTTTCGGGTCATAGGACTGGGTTAATTCGGCCAGCATCATATCGTGATTATCCTGATACGGTGTTTCCTGGATATTGACTGCAGCTTTATGGGCTGCCAGCAAATCATTGCTGCCATACATTACCTTGGCATTGATACCGCCTCTGACTGCTATTTCTGCCAGATATACCGAAGGGTCTATCTGCTCGGCATGGCCATCAGGAGTGACTTTCTTCACGGAGAAATGAAGATGTGGCCCTGTGCTGTTGCCTGTATTTCCTGACACACCGATAGGCTGTCCGGCAGAAACCCTGTCACCTTCCTTCACGTCCATCTGACTCAGGTGCATATAAGCAGTCTGGTATTTGGAACCATCAGCCCTTGCATATTCCACGCGGATGACATTACCGCCTTTGCCCTCATTCTTGGCAGAAAGCACAACACCATTATCCTCTGTTGCCAGTACTGGAGTATAGTTTGCCCTTATGTCAAGTCCCATATGGTTGGTGGAAGCTCCAGCTTTCGGTGCTTGCCTGTGACCAAAAGGAGAAGTAACAGTCAATGATCCGTTGGTAGCATCGCAAGACAACGGGAAACTGTAGCGTCCCTGTTGTACTGATGCTGCAAAGGGCTGTTGCCGCGCTCCAGTCAATGCCATCTGGTCATACTTTTCCAGTCCGTATTTCCTGATGACAGCCTCGATGGAGGCCACGTAATTGGGATCGGTGGCATAGCCGCCTTTCTTGATGCCCTCTATCCAATGCAGATGGTCTGTCGGTGCATACTGTCGGCATGCCTTGTAACGGTCTGCCATCAGCACCTTTGAGTGGTACTCCAGACTTTCCAAGGCACTGCCGAAGGTGCAGAACTTGTCATTGTAATGGTCGTCATGGTGATAGCTCCAAGGCTTGCCGGACTTAATCCACTCCTTACTGGCTTTGATGCCGAAGTAGTTATTGTCCTGCTTGGCAAGGTTGCTCTCGCCATAGCCGCTCTCCACGGCCATCTGTGCCAGCGTAACACTGGCAGGAATGCCGTAGCGACGCTGCTCTTCCATGGCAGCCGCCGCATATTTCTCGAAGAAGGCTCTCTTATAATCGCTCATTGTCTAACTGATTGGTGATTTGTTGTCTATATGCTCGTTAAAGCGTTCGTTAAGGTACGGCTTTCCTGAATTGTCCATATCCTTATTATCGGCGAAACCCTTGGTTACGCTGGACCTCCTCGCCAGCTTCCACCTTTTCCTCTTTCTGGGTTTTCTGCTCCTTGTCAAGTACATTGGCAAAGACCTTGGAGGCCAACTGCGTCTTGTACTTGTCCTGGTCATCAGTCAGCCAGAAACGGTTCCATGCGCCGATTGACACTTCACGGGCAGGCTGCTTCTCTCCGTCGATAGTGGCGGACATCATTACCTGATGCGAAGAGTTGTTGGGCTTGAAGAGACTGACCTTGCTGATACGTTTCAGGTCAACATTGCCTGTATCAATTGTCAGCAGGTCTTTCTTCAGCTCAGGATGTTCCTTTGCAAGCTGGTAGTATTTCTGGCCTATTTCACTACGCACCTTATCCCCTGCAGGATCTTTCAGGGAGCTGAAGTAAAGTGTGATATCCTCCTTGGCTGGATACATCGTCATCGGCTTCTCGTTTCTGGCCTTTACAAAGATGGCATAGTTGTTATCCTCATCAGGGAAGATATTCACCTTCTCTATATCAGCTTTGTGGTTCACCAATCCTGTTACATCAAGGCGTGTCATTGGAATCAATGAATACTGTTTTAGCTTGTTCACCATGACCTCCTTACCCTCAAAATAGGAATTGGGCTGTCGCAACCCCAAGGCTCCACCAGCATTATGGAAAGATATGCCATCCTCACTGAACCCTTCTTTCTTCAAGGCTGTAGCAATACGGCTTTTGTTCATGCCTGGTATCTCGTTGTTCACCTCTAAAGAAGCACCTGCAGGGAGGATGACGGCTGCCGTTTTCTTTTCTTTGTCAGATACCACGACAAATTCCTTGCGCTCTGAACTCGGCAGTTTAGCAAGTTCCCTGGCAATGCTATAGTTGTTGGGCATCTCCACCGTCTTAGGCTTATCGCCACGAATCTTACTGAAGTCCACCGTCTCGCCTCTTGTCAGCTTGTCTATCGTTTCAAGGGCATTGTTCACGTCACGTTCCACATGGTCAATCAGTTTCGGGTCTTCCTTCAGTTCCCGAACCCAATAGTCCACATTGCCAGTATTCTTATCAGAGAGCTTGGCCTGCAGACCAAGACCTGCAAGGATAGTTCCTGCAGACAGTTCCTGAATCAGCTGCTCATGCTTCTCGGCATAGTCTTCATCATGGCCGATACGTCCGGCTCTGTCAAGGCGTTTTTCACTACCAGTAGCGGCAACGATGGAAGTTGCGAGGTCATGGGCATAGTCCGTATAGGTCTCATAGGCTTCTGCCGATGCCAGATGAATGGTGTCATCAGTAGCATCATAGTGCGTATGCTCAATAGCAGAAGCCGTCTTGATGGGGACAAGGCTCTTCGTCAGCTGGGCAACAATACCTTTTAGCTGCTCATTGGCTGCCTTCTCCTGCTCTGACAACTGTATCTTGGTGGTACGTGCGTTGTCTTCTATCGGCTGATCAACGATGGCCACCCGAAGACCGGCGCGAACAAGCTTCGGCAAATAGACATCCAGAGAATGGTGTGGGAAGGAGGCAAGGAAATCAATACCATTCAGGTTAATGTGGTTAGTAACGGTTATGCCTAACTTGTTCCCGCCTTTCTGGGCATCTTCATTATACATCTGGTAGAAGTCGTTATTGCGGAACAGCAACACGGCATCCGGATGCTTTTCCTTCAGATTCCTGTAAGTTGTGGCAATCTTGCTCTCCTGCGATTCCTGAGACATATTGATAATCTTTCCCGTCTTCTGAGAGCCATAGACATCTACCAGTTTCGAGAACTCGGCCTTGTCCTTTTCTGGGAGTACAGTCTGCTCGACATTGAACATATAGCGGTATTCCTTATGCGGGACAGCCTTGTAGTTCGAACGTTCCTCCGGGGCAATGGCCATCAGGCCCTCGCGGCTCTTGATGTCCGTCTTGTCATACTTGTTGACGTATGAATCCCATTTCGTCCAACTCAGAGGCACACCTTCCTCGCCCTGCTTCACAGAAATACCCTGGTTCTTGGCTTTCTCGAAAGATGTGAACTGGCTGGTCTTGAAATCGTGAATCTCTGAATGAGCGCTGAGCAACAGGTTATTATAAGGTGACAGCTGAGTGGTCTCGCCATAGACAGCAGGGGCTTTCTTCTCTGACTTGTTGAGCCAGACACCACTGTTTGCCTTTGCCTGCTCCAGAACGGCACTTAACAGAAGCGCCTGTGCGACAGCTCCGGCAACCTTGAACTTCGGTTCCTCCTTAGCTTCTTCCTTGGCTTTCTGCTCTTCGGCCTTTTTCTTCTCTTCTTCCTGTTTCTTGGCCTCCTGCTTTGCAGCCTCGGCTTTCTTCTGATTCTCCTTGGCAGTCTGCTCTGCCTCATTCTTTTCCTTTTCCATATCGATTGATTTTGATTTTGAAGTTTCCTTTTCTATTGCTTTTTCCAAAGCGTCCTTAATTTCTCCTCTGACATCCTTACCATACACTCTGAGCATGGCATCATGCAGCCTTTCGCTATGTGGCTGGACATAGATTCGCGTGGTGAAATGAGAGTCAATCAGCATAGTATGCTTCTTTCCTGAAGAATCGGCAACACGGATTCCCTGCGCTCCAAAAGGTTTCAGAAGTGAAGAGAAATTGCCGACATCCAAAACCTCATAGCTTTCATCATTCATCTGGAATGATTCACCAGTCATGAACCTGTGCCGCCCAAAGGTGGAAAGGACGTTCCCATGAGTATTGTAGAAAGATTTGCGGACAGCACTGAGAACGGCATCCACATCTTCTGCATTCTGCATATTCTCAACAAGGACTGCATTACCATTAGTTCGAAGCATGGCCTTTTCCGGTTGCCCCCAAAGCTTCTTTGAATAGCCGATGCCTTCTACATAATTGCCACTGCTGACTGGCACCTTCTCAGAAAGTCTTCCTGTCAGTGTCTTCTCATGTGACATTCTGGTATCTTTGATGGCTCCACGGTCATAAATGCCTGTTCCTCCTATGAAAAGAACATCGTCTATGGCTGTCTTCAACTCTTCTTTCAACTCTTCCAAGTCCTTTTTGCCCTCCGTATGGTCATTCACCATATTGATGTTGACAGGATAGTTATAAAGTCTGTAGTTGACGGTACTCCCAAGAACAACAAGCTTGGTGGAATCACCTAAAGCCCGAAAGGCAGACATGGCCGTTGTACCTGTATCGAGGACATTATCCACCAGTATGGGGAACTTCCCTTCAGGTATCTTGCTGGTCACAGTAAAGTCAAAGGGATGAAGGCTGTTGATGCCTTTCTCCACCTTCCTGTCATAGAGAGGCTGATGGGGATTGCCCTTCAGGATATCGGCAACATCATTACCTGTCTGAGAGGCTATCTCATCGGCAAGTGTTTTGGTATAGAGTGCCACGCCGTTTCTTCCTGGCATCGGTATAAGTACAGCTTTCTCATGTTCAGGAATGGCTCTTACCAATCCTGCCATGATGGCTGCTGCCTTGTCGATACCTTCCTTGTCGCCATCCTTGACACGGTGTGCCAAGGCACGAACTGGCAGATAGTCGGATGAGGAATATACCTCCATACGGCCAGACCAGTCCACGTTGACAAATGAATCCTTCTTCGTATTATTCTTTTTCATTATCTGATACCACGGCTGATTTCACGATGCTCGCTCTCTGCCATCTGGCGTTCATAGTTCTGTTCCACCTCCATACGCTGCTCATCATATTTGGCAAGTACGGCATTGGCTATGGTGTTAATTGGCAGTGCCCCTTTCTGATAAGCATCCACGACACTTTCCTGAAGTGTGACAGTACTGGGTACTCCGTCAATGGTGGCCACCAACAGATTGCCGTTCAGCTGTGGATGGCTGATTCTGGCATTCAGACGCTCGTCTGCATAAGGACGGTATCTGACTTCCTTTGCGGATGGTGTCTCGCCTAGGATCTCATGGGTGGCCTTGTTCAGCAGGTTTGCGCCACCAAGACCGATAAGGAGCATCTTCAGCAACGGATTGCGGACGAACATACCCATGACAATAGCTGCAATGGGAAGCAGGTTCTGCTGGACGGACAGGGATTTTGTCTTGCCTGTAAACATGCCGATCATCATGTCCGGCAACATGGCAAGGACATAACCGAGATTCTTGAATACATCACTGAAGCCAGTCAATCCGACGCTATCAAAGAGACCACCCCAGCCATTGTTGTTTACCCTTTGTGGCTGGTACTGATAGTTTTGCTGATAGCTATTCAACTCAGCAGAAGACGGACTGTTGACAGTTGTCTGATGTGGGGTAGGAGCAGGTATAGGCTCAGCCTTCTTCTGTGGCTTTACTGGCTTTGGAGTTTCCTGTTTCAATCTGGCAAGATCACGTCTGTAAGCTTCTTCCATACCAGGAGCAACAATCATGGGAATATCATCCCTGTCATCTGTCTCGGTAAGAAATGTTCCCTTCAGCGGAAACCTGTTGTTCTCTGCGATCTGTTTCAGGGCTGGAGAAGGATTCGTCAATGTCACCTTCTTCTTCATCCCGGCATTGAGAGCCGTCAAATAGTCGCTGTCCTTGGCATCGACAAGCTCCTTACGGGTCTCTGGCAGAGTCCAGCTATTTCCAAAGACGGAACGACTTACCAAGGCATCAACATTCTGTCTGTTATTGCCTGATGAGAACACAATATCTATTCCGGCTCCTGCCGTAGTACCGATAATGGCAGTTTTCATGCCGCCGACAGGCATAACGGCAAAGTCCATCAGACCGCCGACACCATAAGCTGCCATCTTTTCCGTCTTTGAAGGTTTATACTGCTGTTCCTGCAAAGCTCGCATCCCATCCCAGTCACTTGGCTGTGTAAGGCCGAGGATAGATAGTTGCTTACCTTTCTGGAAAAGGTATTCAACAGAGTCTTTCGGTGCACCATGTGCTGCCATACGATTGAGGGACTTCTCCAATATCTTGTTGTTCACATACCATGTTGCAAGGTCCTGACCATATTTCCTGCTTTCTGCCATATACTGCTCTTTTCCCATCTTGTCAATCATGGCTTTCTGATAGGCATCAATCAGCTTCCCGAAGTCAGCCTTGAAGTCGGATGAAGACTCGAACCGCTTTTGGAAACTCTTCTGGATATTGCTCCAGTAATTCTGGTATGAGTCAAGACTCTGGGACTTGGCAACAGCTGCTGCAGCCCTTGGCCCTGATAAGGTGACAGCACCAAGCAGACCGCTATCGCTGACCAATGAGCCGTATTCCTTCAGGTATGATGCATCGGCATCCTTCACGGCCTTGTCTGCCAAAGGTGCTATATGGGCATCAAAGTATTTGCTGAAGTAATGCTCCAGCTCAATGAAATCCTGCGGTACTTTCTTATTTGACATTCTGATAGTTATTATAATCCTAATAGTTGCTTCCTAGTCATCTCAATGGCATTGTGGTAGATGCTCATCTGCTTGGGGTAATAGCGCTCCAGCCAGGCATCCTTGCCAATCTCTCCCTGTATGAACTTGATGGCCATCTCACGGGAGATCTCAATGACATCTTCGCCATGTTCCCTGTTGTTGAACCATGCCTTCGTCCACCAGCGGATACCTGCATTGTCAGGATAGACACTCGCAATACGCGGAACATCAAAGCTCCTGACAATGATTTTCAGGTTCTGCAAGGGGTCTATGTAGCGGATGTCATCGGTTGCTGCTTCAAGGAACTTTTTTTTTTGACTCTCATCCCAAGTGGAAAGAAAGACAGAGTGACGGACGGCCAGATAGTTAAGGAAATCTCCAATGATGAGATCCTGAACCTTGCTGGCAAGTGGTACACTGCGGTCACTGAGTCCTAACGGATTGGTCACCGAGGGCAAGGTCTCGAAATAATAGTTTTTCCTGGCACTCTGCACAAACACGTTCTGCAAGGCTTTCTCCGTCTGTTCAGAAGGACGGTAGCTGCCTTTGCGAAGCTCGTCCATATAGAGGGGCAGATAACGTGACATCAGGCTGGCTATCTCATCCATATCCTTGGCATAGGCCGAAGGAACCTCGATGCCCGTATTTCCGTCACCAACCATTCCTGATGACATGCAGTTCTGATAGAGCATGGCCAGAAAGTCTGCTGGGTCAATCTCTTCACCGTCAAAACGGACACCGATATGTAGGATATTCCCACTCTTGGCGATCTGCTGACCAGCCGACACTTCCAAGCCGAAGCCGACATAGATTTCTGTAACATGACCGTATTCAACTTCATAGTTGCCATAGCGGATCTTGACATAACCCTCATGGATGGGGTCACTGCCAAGTCCTGTGACTGTACCTGATGCAACGGCAAGAAGGGGTGCACCGTTTGCCGTCAAGTCCATTCCATGATGGAAGAACTTCTCCTTCGTCTGTGGATGAACCTGTTCGCCGTAGCCCAAAGTGGGTACTGGTTCACACTCGTCTGCCGAATAAGGCATGCAGTAGCCTGTGGCTGACTGCAAGAACATTTCCTTTGTATATTTCATTTTCATCTTCCGAATCCTCTGCTACGTTCTACAATTTCCGGTTGTGGCTGTATGGGTGTCTGTGCTACAGGAGCCTGTGAATAGGCAGGCATGCGCTGGGCATAGACTGGATGGCTGTTCCTGCCGATGGTATGAAGGCCAAGCAATGCTCCAAGGGCTTTGGTAAAGAGACCAAAACGCCCGAAAATAAGGAAGCTGCTGGCAATCATCGCTGCCATGGACATGGCACTGACATTACCGTTCATCAGGTTACTGAGGAAGTTACCGCCCATACTGAGCGGATTGGCCATGAAACTGCCAAAGCCGTCTTGGTTGGCATACACTGGCTGCTGTATGGCATCGCCATAAGGCGTTACGGGAGTCATCTGCTGTTGGATTTCTGACATCTGCTGGCTGGCCATGTCTGTAGCTGCATTGACGGCCTGCTTGCCTTTCTCTCCAATAGCAAGGTCAACGACTTCACCAGCCACGCCATGCGCTTTCACTTTCTCAGCTCCACCCTGACCGAACAGCACATCACTGGCTACACCAGTGAGACCATCCTCTGAATGGACGGCACCGGCAACGGCTCCTGTACCGACAACGCCTTTCCAACCTCCAAGTCCCTTGGCTGTGGCTCCCATTCCTTCACCAACGCCTTTGGCAACAGCACCAACGGATCTTCCTGTTCCCTCAGTTAGTCTGACAGTCCCTTTACCGACTGCCTTAATAAAATTTGTCCATCCCATATCTTAGTTGTTTTAATGGTTATCTGTGCAAAGTGATGATGCAGCGGGCAGGATGGCTCTCAGTTTTGGGCGTTTCCTGCATGGTTCCTGTACCAAGGGAGTAAAGCCAAGCCTTGGCACTGGCCTGTCCGCTGACTTCTGAGCTTGTCCAATACCAGCAGCCTGCATCCTGCCTGTGGACAGGCTGACCACCACAGCGGACGATTATCGGATTGACGATATCCAATGTTGCATAAAGCAGTCGCATTTCCGCTACACTGGGGATATAGGCACTCTGGCCATATCTCCAGACGGAGAAGACCTCCTCTGCAAGAGGTGACTCTGCCTTGTTGTTGGAATAAAGGGCAAAAGTATTGGCATTGCCACATTTACTGTCCGTATCGGTGGACGTACCCTGATTAACGCCAAGGGTATCTGAGAATGCCACCGCAGGAATCTCCCTCAGTCCGATTGCCAGTCCGTCACCGTCTTCTGTTGTTTCCCTGGAGGTGTAAAAGACAACGGCAACAGGCTCCTTACCTTGTTTCAGACATTCCTCATAGGAAGCAATGTGACCGTCTGAACACAGGACATGGCCTACATAAATGTTCTTATCAATGGCCTCATGGTCATCGCAGGAAGTCATCCCATAGGCGACGACTATAAAAGCCGCCGCCAATATTCCTAAATGCTTGTATTTTGCTAATCTCATATTCTTTGAAATCTTGATTGACCTATTTTCGTATTGATGTATTGTTGTGTTACAAGGGTAGCTTGACTCCGAGAGCCACGCCTGTCCTGAACAGGTCTTCGCCACGTAACACTACATCTTCCTTGATCTGCCAGAAGACCTGAAAGCCGTTACGCAAGGCATAGGTATGTTCATAGCCAATATGCGCTGCTCCAATCATCTTCTCTGTATCGCTACCGCCACTCACTCCAATTCGGAGGTTGCCGTGATGGTTACGGCCTCGCACTACGCAAGGCTTATAGGCTATACCGATGCTATAGGTGAAGTAATTGTGCCAGAAACTTTGCTTTGTCACATGCCCGGCATCAGGATCTTCTGCCCACTGGATATAGCCATTGGCGAAATACTCCCAGGCATGGTGATAACGGGTCTCATGTTCATAGGATATTGTCGCATCGAGGCCACGCTCATAGAGCGCACCAACGGCAATATTCAGGTGGTTGACATTACTGCTCATCTGTGCGAAAGCAGAAGAGACTGTCAAGGCCATTATTGCGGCCAACAGGAAAAACTTCTTTCTCATAGCTCTTACTCCTCCTGCAGTAATACCTTGTCGAATGCATCAGCACTCAGCACATCCTCATAGTCAATGGATATGCTGATGGTACGGCCACTGATCTGTTTCTCTGAAAGCTCAATGACAACAACCTTATCGTTGGGGAAGGTCATCTTCTTGATGACAATGACATTCCGGTAGCCGTGAAGAAAACTCTTGCACTTGTCTAGAACCAACGAAGGAGTGAGTTCTATTGTCTGGTTATTGGTAGCCTTCTGAACCTTCTTGTCTGAGAGCTTCACACGAAGCTCATCAATGTCAAAGCGGATGTTCGTCTTGTTCTCTACCGAGAAATCAATGAAGAAATATTCGCCCACCGCATAGACATTGTTCAGTCGCATTTCCACACGATGCTTACGTGACTTGATATTATGTATCTTGGCAGGGCTGTTCCAGACCCGACGGGCAAAACGAGTCATATCCTCAGTAGAAAGTGAGACGGCAGGATTGGTATAGTTCATCCGTTCCTGGGGCATAATCTCCTTATCCGAAACGGCTTCTTCCATCTTAGTAGTATATACCAGCGCATACTGTGTACGATAGCGTTCCGTGATGATGGTGACGATGGCCAGCACCTCACCATCGGCATGACCTCCTTCCTTGGGCTTGAAGCGAACGGTGTTATCGATGGGCTTGTCACCAGCCACCTTATCGGTTGACACATCGACGAAATGGATGGGTTCTGAGGCTGTCACCACTGTTGTAACCTGCTCATTGACGGTAATCTGCTCCAGTTCTTGATAGGTTTGCTGGGCATTTGCGGATGCTACGAAGAACATACCGAGGAAAAACATTCCGATTTTCTTTTTCATAACGATGTTATTTGATTTACTGATTCTTACTTCTTACTGTTCTTTAACTGCTGTCCATTGATCAGATAGACACGGGTTCCGTATTTCAGCGTAACTTTGTTCTTACGGATGGCCTTGCTGATAGCCTGAGAGGTACGTTGATAGGCTTGCTGAACAGCCTGACCTGCCCATTGTGCCACATTCGTACCTGAACTGGAACCATCCAAAGACATGCTCTGCTGCATGGCAGAGCTTCCTATCTCCTTGGCAGTTTCCCTAAATGAGCTGGATGGGACATATAAACCTTCCAATCCATCTGTATCATAGATGGAGAGGTTGATGGTCTTGATCTGGTCACCGACAAAGACGCTGCCGACTTTACCTTTGACACGCTGTTTGCTGAAGCCTGACATGGTAGCATAGAGATAGGTTCCTTTGGGAACGGACATACCTCCGATTTCCACATCATCGAGTAGTCTGAGGCGGACACGCGAGCCGTCAACAGCCTTGACGTTCTCATCAATGATGGCAGTTATCAGGTTGAAACTGGGATCGTTCTGAGAGACAGTATTAAAGTACTCTGATTCGCCCTTGGTCTTCTTGACGACTGTCTCAGCTTCTTCTGATTCTTTATTGTCGCTATTGACGGCACCTGTTTTCTTACCGTTCTGGGCTACTGCCTCTGCTGTCCCGTCATCCTCCTTGTCAGGGGTATTATGGCCATAGCCCTTGCCATAGGAACGTGCCTGTGCAAGCAGGTCATCAGCTTCGCTTCTGCCTTCACGTCCCCTGAGACGACGGGCATTCTGCCGTTCCTCATCAGTGAGAGGTACAACAAAGTCATTGTTTCCCATCTTAGGAGCTGATGCACTCTGGGCACGTTTCTGCAGTTGGCGCAGTTGCTCCAGCTCATTGTTATGCTGGACAGTGGCAGCCTCTTTCGCATTATAGCGGGTTTCGTACTCTTCTTTACCTTTGGCTGAGTCACGCTCTGCATTGGCTACAGCGGTATAGTCCTTCACGTCACCAAAGGCATTGACCATGTTCTCGCGCTTGCTGCCCAGACGCTCATCTACTCTGGCCTCCGGCAACTCAGAGTTTAGGTATTCCGTAGCCATCAGACGGGGATCGACTGTCTTAATCTCTGTCGTGAACATGTCTATGAACAGCCAGCCAGTAATCAGCAGGAGTACATAGAGAATGGCCGGAAAGATATACTTGGGCTGTTTGAAATTAATCTTGTTCATGGCTCTGTCTGCAAATAAGGGTTTACATAATCATCTGGCAGCTCATGGACGTGGACACTCTTCTTCTGAAGGGCAGAGTCCACACGTTCTACTGCCACGCCTTTTCTTCCTGCTCCGGCCTTGTAACTGCTGACCATACGGTAGAAGTTGAAGAAGAAACAGAGCAACACAATCCCAAATACGACAACGAGGAAACCGCAACGGTGGCTGTCGGCAATCTGCTGAAGCTTTCTGGCCATCCAGCTGATACCTGTCTTGTCGGCAAAGCGACGGCCATAGTTCACCTCACGCTCATAGCGCTCCCTATACTTGGGATCATTCTTGTCGGGCATCTTTTCCCCGACGAACATTTTCTTGATACTCATATCTCTGATGGTTATAAAAACGATTAATACTCACTCTTTCTGCGTTCCTCCAAATCCTTGTTAAGAAGGGTTCTCCAGTTGACAATCAGCAGACCATAAGGATTGTTCTCCGTGCGAGGCACACGCTTCAGCTGACCTGCCGTTACCAGCTGCCTCCAAAGAATCGTCGAACGTCGCTCGATACGCTGACGGCCATAGTAGGTGAAGTTCAGGGAATCCCTGTTGAACTTGATGCTGTCACAGAAGATGCTGAACAGCATGTTCGTTCCCATGATGGTACTGTAGAAACCCTTTTCCTTCAGGGCATTGTACTGGGCAAGTCCTGTCTCGTCAACAAGGTACATGGCCTTGTCGATGGTGTACCTGATGTACTTGTCATCAGGTGCCAGCGTGAAGAACAGGTGATGAAACATCTCGATATCGGCTTTTGCCTCGATGTCGAGTGTCACTTCCTGCGGGGTCTGTTTGACCAGGATAGGTACATTACTGTCAAGCACATAAATCTGCTTGTGGGCATCATCCACCATCCGTCTGGCAGTGAGCATGGAGCCAAGACTGATGATGATACAGCCGAAGAGGAACAGCCCGCAGGTAATCGTCACGAGCTTGATCTTGTTTTCTACGTTCTTTAATACACTCATAGTTTATCTGTTTTATCTTGTTAGCGAACCAATAACACCTGTGGCACTGGCCTTTGCCTGTGCTGCCACACCCTCACCGAAGTTTCGGGTAGAGAAAGCGGTATCTCCTTCGGGAATCATCCATGCTGCAAGGTCTGGTACAAGGTTCAGGCATTTGAGGGCTACAATGCTGGCCACAAGCATGTATCCGGCAGAGAAGAAGGCATTACCCATATACTCTGTTACCGACGTACCTACGTCTGTAGCGGCTTTCAAATCCTCATACTGGACACTCAACACGATATCGAAGAGCAGCAGGACATAGAAGCCGACGAAGTAAAGCATGGCTCCGTAGAAGTGGACTGTCAGATATCGGGTTGTCCATTTTGCCCAGGCACCTTCCCATTTCGGCAACAGGGAGAATGCCCATTGGATAGGACCGAAGATAGTCAGCATACCAAGCAGGATCTGCTGGCAGTACATAGTAGCCCACCAACCGATACGGTAGATAATCAGGGCAAGGAACATCAGCAACTTGTCGAGAAACACGATGGTTCCAGCCGTCACCACCTTGGCATACTGGGCTGTAATCTCCTTTTCCTGTCGGCGCATATCATCAGCCGTCCCCATATCGAGGGCTGAGTCATCGGTGTTCTTCAGCTTATCGAGGAGAAAGGTATATTCCTCCCTCTTGGCAATCACACTGTCATTGAGCTGTTTGATATAAGGCACAACTTCATCGTATTTCTGCTGTACCTGAGCGGCCTCGGTCTCATAGAGAGCATTGGTATAACTACCGATACAGTTGGGAATATATGCAAGGATGCTCAGAAAGCTGCCGTTCACATTCTGAGGCCCTACACCTGTTGTCGAAGGTGGATACCAGAACATCATAATCATTGACACACCCAATACGCGCAAAATTTTCAGCACGTCCAGCGGTTCGTGGCGCACCTGCATCTTATAGGTCATTCCTGCAGCCATCACAATGGCGAACAGCGCACCGAGGCACATGCTCATCTGAAGGATCCACCAGAAAGGGCCGTTGCTGCCGATGAAGTCCGAGTTCAGCAGGAACTGGTTAGTCTGGAATATCACATCGTCTATCTCGTCTTCCAAAAGTCCGACACCCATGAAGTCAAAGGCTTCATCGACCATCGGTTCAATATCTCCTATTTCTGCCATATCTTTCCTTCTTTATCTGATTATTGTTTATCGTCTTGTACGTATTGCCTGAACAGCGGCAATCTTCCATCTGGTAATACCATTCAGACTGCTTTTCCTTACCAGTCCGTCCGGTCTTTGTAACTTGCGGTTACTCCAAGAAAGACCTCTACGCTCTTTCAGGATTCTCAGCTGTTTTAGCAGAAGGGCATCGCGCTGCTTCACGTCTTTACAAATCTGCAAATACTGCGTCTGACGTTCTGAGTTAGGGATATAACCGCCCTGAATATACTGGACTCCAGACACGATCATGTCATAGATTTCCTTCCAGTCTTCATAGGTCTTATAGCTGCCACCGACAAGGGTAATCTCCTCGATATGCTCCCTGAAACGGTCAAGGGCACCGTTGACCTTACCTTTCTCCACAAGCCAGACGGCATCCACCTCTCTGTCGAGAAGGTTGGCGGCTTCGACCTTGGCACGTTTCACCAAGTCAGAGTCAATCTTCTCGGCATAGGGTTCCTGAAGCTTCATGTACGCTGCCGTCATGGTACGGTAAGAGAGCTTGTTTGTCTCTGATGCACTGTTACGGTAACTCTTATGGAAGACATCATAATACAGGTCAGGAGTGAGACTGCCTGAGCCTGTTTCCTGCACAGTTACCTGATTCATAACAGCATCATCATGGTTATAGGTGACACTCTGGGCTTCTGCTGTCAGAAGAGTCACCGTAGCCAGAACTGTTGTGAAAATCGGTCTTTTCATATTCTCGTATTTACGTATTGTCATATTCAGTTATTTCTATCTTCTTCTATTCAGAGCGTCCACAGTAGATTTCTTCCAACGACCGAGAGCTTCAGCACCAATCTCACGGACATTTCTGTTGCGGTACACCTCGCCTTTATAGTAGGTCAGGCGAATCTGAATGTATCGCCAGGTTATCATGTAGGCCGTGTTGATGGTCTTTCGGATATTATCCAGTGACTCGTCAATATGCAGGATGATATCAATAAGTTTGGACGTGTTACAAGGAACCTGTCCTGTGCCATAGGCTATGATAGCAGTAAGGGAGGCATATATGTCCTTACCGTCCTCTGCTATCTGATCCATAGCCTTTGCACCGACACTGATGATGAGGGTGTCACCCATCTGGATGTTACCCCGAAGCAGCAGTTTCTCGTTATACTCATCAATCAGACTTCTATAGTCATTGATCCGCTTCTTGACATCGGTATAGGTAGTGGCTGCATTCATGACAGTAGTCGTGCTGTTGGCTATCAAATCGAGCACATCAAAAAGGCGGGTGAACTCATCGAGGCTGACATTGACCTCGTAATGGTTCTCCACGGCCTTCTTGCTGTACTGATGAAGCACCTCGTTAGCCTGCTCGATACCGTCACGCACCATCAGCACGGAACGGATGCGCTTATGGTCACGGATAAGTGCCTCGACGGTTTCCACGTCAAAGTTGAACTGTGCCATCATTGTCTGAGGCACCAGCATAACAAGCAACAACAGGTATCGGCAGTAGCTTCTCATAGATCAACGGTTTTCTTTGAGTCGCTTCAACTTACCCTGAACATCCTGGAGCTGACCGTTAAGGTCAACCATGGCACACGCATGCTTGCACAGGGCAATTGCCATCTCTTCACCGAGCTGATCTCCCATGCTGATGAGTCCCTTCAACTCCTTTTCCTTCGTTTCGAGTTTCTTGATCAAATCTTTTCTTTTCATTGCTTTTGTTTTTAAATGTTTTGAACTAATACCTAGAATTTATATATGCCATCAATATGATGAATAGCACGCTTCCGAGAATGGCCATCAGGAGAGACAGGCACACATAGACTAGAATCCATAGCCTGACATCCTCTGACCATTGTTTGAAAAACCGCTTCATATGTCACCTCCAGTCTCGTCATCCCTACGTCTGCTATTCGACAGGACTGCCTGCCCGGCACTTTCCTTCCAACGGTTCAGAGCTTCGATGCCGATAGATCTGCGCTTGCTGTGGTCGATACCATTCATAACGGTGTTGAACAGCATACTCGTCAGGCTCTGGCTGGTCTTGATATAGCGTTCGAGCATGGCCAGCTTGGTATAGATAGTGACAAGTCTTGATTCTATGTCACGGGCAATAGCCAGACGCTCACTGGCCCAAAGCAGATGCGGAAGGCCGTCATCCTCGTCTTCCACCTCAACTGGGGTTGACCTGCGGTATTCAGCTTCTACCGTACATGATGGATAGTCCTGGGCTATCTCAGACAGTCGGCGGTTGATAACATCTGCCCGCTGCTGATCATCGAGTTCCGGATCAACCTCCATGACTTCCACAACATCCGAATAGCTGTATTCAGAAGTCAGCTCCCAGTCAATCTGGAGAATGGCTCTATGAATGCGGATGCCAAGGAAATACTTAGGCTTGCGCTGCAGGCTGAGTCTGGCACGGAAGGTAACAAGGCTCTCCATGCCATCCATCTTTCCCTTGCGTATATATTCGTAGCCACTCCAGTAGCCTTCTCCCTGCCAAGTGATGCGATAAGCAGCCTGCACATCGTGCATGATAGACGGGATGCGGTTCACATCATCGGTCTCATGGGAGAATTCTTCTCGTGCTTCCTCTGATGCCTCCTGAATCTGGCGGTAGCTTTCCTTGGCAGCAGTCAACTTGGCTTCAAGACTGTTGAGCTGACTTTGTATCTCGTTGTATCTGGCCATCAGGCCTGCATCATAACCGAGGTCACGAAGTTGGACGGAAATGTTTGTCTGTTCCTGTTCCAAGCTGGAAATCTGACTGTTCAGGTCATCAATCTCTGCCTGCTTCTCACTGAGCATCTGGTCAAGCTCACTGGTGGGATTGGTGTCTGTAAGGCTTGTTTCCATGGCATAACGCTTACTGTTTTCACCAAGGGACTTGCCCTGGTCACCATTCTCCTTCCATGATGTACTTCCTTCGCCCAATTTCTGGCCGTCCGTACAATGTACGGTGAAGGTAACGGCTGAAACACCTTTTACCTTAGCAGCATCAGTTGCCTGATAATAGTGCTTGGAGTCCATGCCCAGATAGTACTTCTTGCCATTCTCTTGTTGGGTGTTGTAGTAATAGAGCTTGGCATTCATTTGGGAAAGGAATCCGTTCAAGTCCATGCTGTAGCTGTCAAAGACATCCTCATAGACTTCCTCTGTGTGGTTCCAGTTCTTGGTGACTGTAATCTCATAAGCGTATGCTTTCTGATACTGGGAACCATTACGGCTGATGAGATATGCATTGCTGTAATAGTTGATATTATAGCGGTAGCCATCATTGGTCTGGTTCAACTGGTTTACACGGCTACGTGACCATCCCGCATAGCTTTCAGAATTAGACAATGCCTGTTCACGCTGAGCTGAGTTAGGATAGAAATTAGGATCGGTCGTGTCGAAACGAGTCCATTGAGAACCATATATCACATTATAGTCATCAGTAGGAGGAGTATAGCTACACAGAGTCTCACTACCTGAATCCTGACTGTAGATATAGTAACGCTGGGTGTAGTATCTGTTTTCTCCGTCAGTACTGTAATCGGAAATCATCTGCTCAATGTCATAGGTGTTGCTCTGGAAGAGGTTCAGCAAAGCCGTAGAATCCCTGCTGCCAAGAATACCGAGGACTATATTTTCTATACCACTGCCTGCCATACCCTCATAGATAGCGCCGACATTGTTATACAGGTTGTAGATCTTCTGAGGGACACCGCCAAACAGACCGGCCACATGACTGTTGTTCATTATATTGGCATTGATGCCGCCTGCACTGGCAATGGCAGCACCAGTGGCCACAATGTCATCAAGGTCTGCCTGCAGGTCTTCCTTGGTGATATTGTCGGCAAGGGTCGTCATATCATCGAAGGTGGCTTTCCAATCCACACCCCCCAGATGCTGAAGGTCGAACATCGCCTTGACTCTATCACTGATCTGAAGGAAGGGAATGTCACGGAAACTGAGGGCATTGTTGGTGACAACGCTCTCAAACTGCATACAGAGGCTCTTGGTGTCCTCAGTTGTCTTGATGAGGAAGGGCACCCAGTATGGGGCGCGGTCTGGATATTGCACCATCAGCTTGGCTACATCAATGGTCTTTGGGATAATGTTCTGGCTGACAAGGCGATAGATACGCTTATAATAGGCGTTCTCCTGTGCATTGCCGAACTTACCTGCATCGCGAAGGTGCTTATAGTCCATGTACTTCGTCATGAAGATACCTGCCGAGGCAATCTCTGCATTCCGGTAATGCTTCAGCATCACCCTGACACTCTCATCGCCCATCAGCTCCATGGCTCCTTCCGTATTATAGGCAAGGAGCATGGCCTGGGCTGTCTTCCAGTCAATATTGATGCTGTAATAGCCTCCAGCCTGCATGGAGCGACTGATGAGAGAAATGAAGAATATGACAAAGATACGGTATTTCATAACGGACAATTCTTAATAATCGATGGTACTGATGACTGGTGGAAGGTTCAGTACACGGCCTGCAGCCTTGACTTTCTGGGCAAACTCGATGGGTTTCCTGATACCGCTTCTATCCCAATCCTCACAATAACGGTGGATGGCTTCCTCGAAGTCACAGTGCAGCTGGTCATGGTATAGCATCAGGCCTTCCTTCTCAATCTTCTCGGTGGTGTAGGCCATATAACACTCATGGGGTTCCTCAACGCCGATAATCATACCGTTGTTTCCACGCTTGATAAAGACTTCCTTGAACTGACCACGGCCTTCCTTATTCTCCAGTCGGTTGATGGTGAAGATCTTTTTCTTGTCAATCGCTGTCAGTGCCAGGGTATCGGCAATGGGAGCGAACTTCTCCTTGAACTTACTCTGGTCAAGCAGGATGAACACACCGGAGTTGCTGATGATGGCATCCTTGACAATCTTGTTGCCCGTGATGTCCTGAATGTCCTGAGTAACCACGCCAACGGATGCCCAGTGCTTTCGGGCTGTCTTGTAGAGATACTGGATATATTCTGCCATCGACGGTGTGGCAATGGCTTTCCATGCCTCTTCAATGACAAGTGTCTTACGGCACTTCTTGATACGCATCTTCTGGGTGAACACATCCATGATAATCAGCAGCACGATAGGAGCCAGTACAGGATTATCCTTAATCTGATCCAACTCAAAGACAATGAACTTCTCATCGAACAGTGAGGTTTCCATGTCGCTGTTAAGGGTTTCCTCATACTCACCCCCTTTGTAGAAGGTGGAGAGAATAGCGGCATAGTCGTGGATGTCGAACTTGGAACGTTCCAGATTCATCTCTTCCATCAGCTGTGGAATACGCTGTAGGGAGAACTCATAGAAAGTGTTGAACGAGAGACTGGTGACTCGCAACTGCTTGCGACGGTCTTCCATCTCGTCAATACGATGGTCTATCTCCATGAGATATCTGTCCTGCATGGTCTCTGGCAACAGGCGCTGAATCTGACGGGTGGCGGCAATAACCTCACCTTCAGCAGCTCCAGGGTCATTGGCCAGATTACGGAGCTTCTCGATTTTCTCCATGGCACGGTCAGCAGCAGACTTTGCTGCCTGAGACTCTTTCTTATCCTCAGCTTCCTGCTCCTCGCGGAACTTCTCGTTCTGTTCCTTGACGAACTTATCATAGGCTCCACTGGTCTTGTCGGTCAGCAGCAGACGTTCGCGCAGTTCCTTGCGCTCTGCATCAGAATAGCCATTGAAAGGATGAAAATATTCCTCATAATACTCGAAGACCACCTTGTTCAGAATGGTTTCCTGTACTTTGGTGTACTCGCTGTTACCCTTATAGATAAGGAATATAAGGCTCTTGATGAAGTTCTTCTTCTCATCAAAGTTCTTCTCGTATTCCTCGCTTGTAACCTTGAAGGGATTCATGGAGATAGGATGCTCCTTGGTGTAGGAGATATAGATGCCTCCCTTGACCTGACAAAGCACCTGATAGCTGTTGCCAACATCGACAATGACAACATCGGTGTCCTGCTCGAAGAACTGGCGCATAACGGTATTCATGAAGAAACTCTTACCGCTTCCGCTTGGGCCAAGAACAAAATAGTTACTATTGTCGGTCATCTTCTCGGAGCCTTCCTTGCCTGTAAAGTCAATGGGCATGGGAACGCCCTGGCGGTCTGTGTACCAGAACTTCAGCGGGGTATGCTCTCCATGTTGCTGGCTTTCCTTATACATCAGGCAGAGGGCAGCATCACTGAGCGTCAGGAAACGGTCATAGTCGGCATTCAGCCGGCTGCAGTTGCCGGGGAACGACGAAACGAACAGCTCCAACTGATTATAGGCACGTTTAGAAATCTGGATATTCATGCGGCTGAAGAAGTTCTCCAGATAGTTGTTGGCCTTGGACATGCTGGCTTCCTTGGAGATACATACTGTCAGACTGAAATGGGCATAAACAAGCTGTTTGTTCTCACGGGCAATAATGTCCTGTACCTTCTTGATGTCTTCAACGGCAAGGGCATTGCTGGGAGAGGGGATGGAGCTGTGACGGTTCTTTTTCTTGTCGAGCATGGCCAGTTCATGCTTCTGGTTGGGCATGAAGATGACCTGATTATAGACGGCTGACTCGATGCCGGGGATGCTGTCGACACCTGCCAGCAAGTCAACGGGCATTTCACTGTTGTTGACAGTCATCAGCGTATAGGGACGGATGATGGTGGGCAGGTTAATATTGTCAACATCGACCAGGCTGAACACACGGCAATGGCGGTCACCCATCAGGATGTCCTCGCCATCGACTTTGAAGTTGGTCATGGAATAGTGCGCGTCACGGAAGTTCATGGCGAAATAGCGGTCAACATAGTCCTGACACTTGGCACCATTGAGGAAACGGACATGCAGTTTCTCGGCATGGAACTGGTCACGAACCTTGTTGAGTTTGTCAAGGAACTCTCGCCATTTCTTGGCATCATAGGAGAAAAGTCGGCTTTTCCGATTTTCCTGAGTGATAATAAGTACGGTCTTGACCTCAGTATATTCGCGTCTGTGGAAATAGCGGAAATAGGACTGTTGGAGTGTGCTGAGACTTTGGCCGTTAATGAGGGGTGAAGAATCAAAGCGCTTGCGGATGAATACATCCTGCTTCTGAAGGATGTAGCCCTCGCCGAGCGACTGGCAGATCTTGGTGAAGAGCTGCTGGTAGTCGTAGTAGCTGTCGGTGTCGGCAGAATACTTCTGGACGGGATTCTCAATCTCCATCAGGGCAGAATAGTCGCCTGATTTGGTATAGACAATGCCGATGCCCTCCACATCCTCGACGGAGAAATAGATGTCTTCGAAGACCTTGGCGCGTTTGCCGCCAGTGCCGAAAGCCTTGACGGAGATTGCCATGCCTACGAGGATGGAGAGAAACATGAGAACGACATAGATAGTCATAATGGTGTATGGTTGTATTTACGTATATTCTTATTCAGTTATGGGCGTATGACTATATTTCGGAGTCTCGCCTGTAGATGAGTATGCCTTGAAACTCATGCTTGGTGTGCAGTCCCTTCATCTGTTTGAGGATGATAAGGGCGATGCCGACGGCGCAGATGACTGTGAGGGTTATGAGACCCACGACGAAGCCCAGCAGCGAGTAGGCAATGATGAACGACAGGATGGCACAGCCTGCAGTGATGGCTGCCCAGGTAATGTAGCGACCACGAAGGCCCATGAATTCAAGGGGTCTTTGCAACCCCTTGAAAACTGGGTACTCCGGGTAGCTGGTGTTCACTGTGTTGTTCATCAGAATCCAGTGATTACACCGTCCTCGATGCCGAAGAACAGAGGCAGAGCCTGGGCAGCGGCAATCAAGAACACACATGCGCCGATGATCATCATGATAGACTTCTTGACGTCCTGCTCCTCGTTGTTCATCTTCACATACACGGAGATGGCACCGACGATGGCCACGACACCTGCAATGGCATAGCAGAGCTTGGTGGCAATGGGGACGTACTGGGCAATCTGCTCAGAAGCCTGGCTGATGGCGTTCTTACCAGCCTCGTAGCCTGCACCACCGCCCGACTGTGCCAGGGCTGTGGCAACATTGAAGGTGAGACACACGGCGACGAGGACGCAGAAGCGCACGGCACGGCTGTTCTTTACAAGGTTGCAAGCACGCTTGCAGCCATTCTTTAAGTTCGCAAAAATCATTTGTTTTAGAATAAATTTGTGTTACCTGAAAACTTGTAGATTAAAGAACGAAACTATTAGAATAGAATAAAGAACGAAAATTAATGGTTATGTTTATGGCTGATTACCAGCCGAATACGACATTGTCTGAGCGTACTATTCCGAAGAATCCCGGCAGGGCGAACGTGGCTATCACAAGGAACAGACATGAGCCAAAGCACATCATGATCGACTTGGATATGTCGCCTTCCTGATTATTCATCTTAATGTATATCTGCAGGGCATTGACGATAGCCGTCAGTGTGGCTATGGCATAGAGCACAAGCGTTACGTAGTGCATCATCACCAACAGGAACTCTGTCATGCTATATAGGCCCTCGGCTCCCATGTTGTAGTCAACAGCACCGCCGTCAACCAGTGTTTCGGCAGTCACAGGGATGATGTGACAGACCAACAGGATGGGCAGGATGGATAGAATTCTTCGGATTTGCATAGGATTACACTCTTATTCGGGTATGGGTGATTTTGTTTCCATCTGAAGTGTCACCGCCGTTAGCCATGATGAGCTGCATCTGCTCATGGGTAAACTCGGCATCTGACTGCATCTTGACGGGCTTGAACTGGCTCTGGATGTGACTCATGACATTGTCTGCCTTGTCGCCATGAGCAGTATTTCCCTGATTCTGACTGCCAGAAGAAGCATTTGAACCGTCTGTGCCATCCTTCCCGTTTCTGATAACATAGCCGTCATCGGTCTCTTCAACCTCGGTAGGTGGAGCGTCTGGTGCAGACTCTGGGACATCGATGGTCTCAACATCGCTCTTGTCTTCTTTCTTAGCCTTCATGTCGAGATACATCAAAGCCAAATAGTAGATGGCGAAGACTACTGTCAGTCCGATGAAGTAAATTGTAGAATAACTCATCTTTTTACCTTGTTTGAACTAATATATTATTATTTTCGGAGTGCAAAGGAACGAAGAAAAAATGATGATAGAAGTAAATTCTGCAAAATCTTAGAATTTTAACATTTCAATATTGATTCTATGTTAAAAACAAAACATGTTACTATGTGTTTTTGTAGCGAATAAAGGAAAATTCTACCAATCGACATTGATACAAATCAATTACTATATGCAATTTGGTGTATTTTCAACAATTAAGGCTAAAAGATTTGTTTGTTTCTAATGAAATGTTTACCTTTGCACCGCCAAAAATGGTATTTTCAGCAGAAGAAAATCTTCTGTGTAGTAATATAGAATAATGTAGAACGTGCTTTATGGCAAAAGAAAAAAGTATTCTGTACAAGTGGTGGCGACCTCAGTACCTTATATGTGAACACTGGTTGCCATACAATCGTTATGCTTAGTTCTGTCCCCTAAGTAATCTCTTTTGAAATTATCAACTATCCTGTCATCTATGATCAGGAATCTTTCTCATACGTGCACACGCACGTTATCATTAATTAATCTTTATAGTATGAATAAGACAATAATTGACTCAAAGGAATTAGCTGTAGGGGCATGGATAAGGACAGATGGAGAAATAGCCAAAATCACGTCCCTATACAAACAAAATGGTGAACTGGTAGCAGAAGGAAAGCTGTATGATGACAGCAGCGACATCTGTACAGACGAGATTATGATTTATCCCAGTGGAATGGAACCAATCCCTGTAACGATACTTCTGCTCGAAAAGAACGGTTGGTGGAGAGACAAATCAAATGCCAATACATTTATCCATCCGCAACTGGGTACCGACAACAAAATTGTTTTCAAAGATAATGTTCCTGTGTTCCATAACGTTCAGATTCCATACGTGCACCAGCTTCAGAACGTCTTGCACGAACACAATGAGAATATCAGCATCCATATGCAGATATTCAAGATTTAACTATTTATCAAGCTTTGACTTTTAATGACTCATGTTTCCGCCTCCGTCCCAATGGGGATGGACGTGGAAATTGTGTCGTTATCATAAAAAGAAGCCCGGCTTGCAAATTGCAGGTCGGGCTTTGATTTGTGTTTTGAGTCAGCATGTTATGAGACCTCAATGGCCTTGGTGACTTTCTCCTTCGGCTCGGTCTTCGGCATCGTGATGGTCAGGATGCCGTCCTCGACCTTGGCAGAAATCTGGTCTTTCACCACATCGTCAGGCAACACGTAGTTCTGCTCGTAGTTAGAGTAGCTGAACTCGCGGCGCAGATAGTGATGGTGCTTGTCCTCATGCTTGTGTTCCT
>SUYI01000061.1 GCA_015060485.1 Prevotella sp.
TTTTGGGAGGCGGTGCTGCGTATTGCGATAGCCGCACTGACAGCGGCACTGACCGCACTGGGCACCACCTCGTGTAAAGGATTCCTGGGTTTCTAAACAACCACGGAGGTTTTTAACGACAACGGATTATCCGTGAAATCCGTGTCATCCGTTGTCAAACGAAAAAAGAATATGCGTATTATCACATTAATCATTGTTCATTGCAGTGCGGTACGGCCCGACCAGACGAGTTCTGCGGCACAGATCGACAGTTGGCACAGAAAGGATAACCACTGGAAGTTCGGTATCGGTTATCACTACGTCATCCGTCGTAACGGAGAGATCGAAGAAGGCCGTCCGGAATGGATGGTCGGCGCTCACTGCCTGCACCACAACAGCCACTCGATAGGCGTCTGCTACGAGGGCGGTCTGGATATCCGCGGTCAACCCGCCGACACGCGTACCGCTGAACAGAAGCAGGCCATGCGCACGTTGCTCGAACAGTTGCACCAGCGCTACCCCCGCGCGCTGATTGTCGGTCATCGCGACTTGGACCCCGCGAAGGACTGCCCGGGCTTCCCCGGCATCGCCAGCGAATATAAGGACCTGCAGCCATAATGGATTCAGCCCGAACACTTTCAAATGGTGTTCGGGCTGATTGTTTGTTGAATGTTTTTTGAAGCAGAGTGGGGCGATTCACTCGGATTTTCCGGGTTTTTAATTAGATTAACAATTAAAATCGCAGAATACAAACTATTTTCACTATCTTTGCAACGTATTACTCATTTTACGATCAAACAAATAGAAACAAATCTAATATTACGTTATGAAGAAGAAAATCAAGTTTAGTCTCGTCTACCGCGACATGTGGCAGTCGTCAGGAAAGTTTCAGCCTCGTAAGGACCAGTTGGAGCGCATAGCACCGGTCATCATCGACATGGGTTGTTTTGCCCGTGTAGAGACCAACGGTGGTGCCTTTGAGCAGGTGAACCTCATGGCTGGCGAAAACCCCAACCTGGCCGTTCGTGCGTTCTGTAAGCCTTTCAACGAGGTGGGCATCCAGACCCACATGCTGGACCGTGGTCTGAACGCACTGCGCATGTATCCCGTGCCCGACGATGTGCGCGAGTTAATGTACAAGGTAAAGAAGGCGCAGGGTGTGGACATCCCCCGCATCTTCTGCGGATTGAACGACACGCGCAATATCATTCCCAGCATCAAGTGGGCCAAGGCTGCGGGCATGATTCCGCAGGCCACGCTGTGTATCACCACCAGCCCCGTGCACACGGTGGAGTACTATAGCGCCATTGCCGACGAGGTGATTGCTGCCGGAGCAGAGGAAATCTGCTTGAAGGACATGGCCGGCATCGGACAGCCCGCCCTGCTGGGTGCGCTGACGAAGGCCATCAAAACGAAGCACCCCGACATCGTGATTCAGTATCACGGACATAGTGGTCCCGGCTTGTCGATGGCTTCAATCCTGGAGGTTTGTAACAATGGTGCCGACATCATCGACACCGCCATCGAGCCGCTGTCGTGGGGTAAGGTGCATCCGGACATCATCTCCGTGCAGTCGATGCTGAAGAACGAAGGCTTCGAGGTGGCTGATATCAATATGAACGCGTACATGCAGGCCCGCTCGTTGACTCAGGAATTTATCGACGACTGGCTGGGCTGCTTCATCAATCCTGCCAACAAGCACATGTCGAGCCTGTTGTTGGGCAGTGGACTGCCTGGTGGCATGATGGGTTCGATGATGGCCGACCTGGGTCCCATCCAGACCATGATCAACAAGCTGCGCGAGAAGAAGGGCGAGCCGACGCTGTCGATGGACGACATGCTGGTGAAACTGTTCAATGAGGTGGAATATGTATGGCCGAAGGTGGGTTATCCCCCATTGGTGACCCCGTTCTCGCAGTATACGAAGAACATTGCGCTGATGAACCTGCTGACCATCGAACAGGGCAAGGGCCGCTACGTCATGATGGACGACGCCATCTGGGGTATGATCTTGGGCAAGAGCGGCAAGGTGCCCGGCACCATCGATCCCGAATTCGTGGAGCTGGCCAAGAAACAGGGCCGCGAATTCACCGATGCCGACCCGCACACCCTCATTCCCAATGCTTTGGAAGGCTTCAAGAAGGAGATGGACGAGAACGGCTGGGATTACGGTCAGGACAACGAAGAGCTGTTCGAGCTGGCTATGCACCCCGAGCAGTATCGCCCGTTCAAGAGCGGTCAGGCCAAGAAACAGCTGCTGGCCGACATCCAGAAGGCGAAGGACGCCAAGCTGGGCGGTTCGAAGATGAAGCCCGAGGAGCTGGCAGCCTTCAAGCATGCCAAGGCCGATCCATTGACAGCACCCGTTGCCGGACAGGTGTACTACGAGTTCTCGGGCGAGGGAGCCTGCGAGCCGTGTCTGGAACCATTCATCGGCCAGAAGTACAAGGAAGGCGACACCTACTGCTACATCCAGGCTCCGTGGGGCGAAATCGTGCCCATTCCCGCTGCACTGGGCGGCAAGCTCGTCGAGGTGGCTGCCAAGCAGGGCGCGAAGGTACGCCGTGGCGACAACCTGGGCTGGATTGAAAGGCAGGAGGCTTAAAGCCTCCGGCCAAATGAGAAATGAGGAATGAGAAATGAGGAATGACGAATGACGGGCTTCGCCCTAAATGAAAAATGAGAAATGGACTATCAGGCCATTATTGACAAGTATTACCCTGCGGACGATGAACTCCGCAGGGTTTTATTGCTGCATAGCCGGCAAGTGGCAGACCGTTGTCTGCAAATCGTCAAGAAGCACAAGGAACTGCCTGTCGACGTGCAGTTCTTGGAGGAGGCTGCCATGCTACACGACATCGGCATTTACCAATGCAATGCGCCCAGCATCCACTGTTGCGGTCAGGAACCGTACATCAAACACGGCCCGATAGGTGGCGACCTGTTGCGACAGGAGGGCTTCCCACGTCATGCCCGCGTGGCCGAGCGCCATACGGGAACAGGACTGCCAGGCTACGAACCCGAGACGCTGGAGGAACAGATTGTGTGCTATGCGGACAAATTCTATTCGAAGTCGAATCCCGACCACGTGCGTACGGTGGCCGAAACGGCTCAGTCGCTCGAGAAATTCGGCCATGAAGGGGTGTTGAAATTCCTGTCATGGGCAGAAAGATTTGAATAAAAGGTGATATATCGTTGATATATCGTAATAATTTACGTTAAATGCGTGAAACACGGGCGTTTTTCGACAAATAATTTGTAATTTTGCAGCCGTGAGAAGAAAAACGCTCATATTTCTGTTGCTTTTTGTCATCGTTTTTGTGGTGGCAGAGGTGCCTCATCTGCGCTTTCCCGGCTTGGGCGAGCGGCAGGATTCTATTGCTGCCGACTCGGTAGTGCCTGACTCGGTGATTCAGGAAGCAGCCCGTCGCGCTGTGGAATTTCTGCGCAGACAGGACAGTTTGAAGGTTGTCAAGGCCAAGCAGGACTCACTGGACTCGCTATATGCCATTCCGGGCTATCTGGACTCCATCAAGGCCCTGCTGCCCGACACAGCGGGTATGGACTCGCTGCAGAAGGCCATTTGGGTGCACAACAAGCAGATTGACGACTCGCTCCGTGCCGACTCGCTGAACCGCCGTCGCAAGAATGGTATCGATGCTCCCGTGGAGTATTCGGCCGAGGATTCGATGGTGTATATGGGCGACACGAAGTTGGCCTATCTGTATGGTCAGGCGAACGTGAAATATGAAAACATGGATTTGGAGAGCGACCAGATCTATATGTCGATGGACTCGAGCCTGGTGCATGCCACGGGTTCGCGCGACTCGACGGGTAAGAAGTTCGGAACCCCCGTCTTTAAGATGGGTAACGACACCTATGAGAACGACACGATGGCCTTTAACTTCAAGACGAAGAAGGGACTCATCACTAATGTCTATACGGCGCAGGACGACGGATTCATGACCTCGGAGATATCGAAGCGCGACGCTGATGGTAACATGTATCTCTATCACGGACGCTACACCACCTGCGACCAGCCACATCCAGACTTCTATTTCGCTATGTCGCGTGCCAAGGTGCGCCCCGGTAAGGACGTGGTGTTCGGACCTGCTTACTTGGTGGTGGCCGATGTGCCGCTGCCACTGGCCATTCCCTATGGATTCTTCCCGTTTACGAAGAGCTATTCCAGCGGCTTCATCATGCCGACCTATGGTGACGAGACCTCGCGAGGATTCTATCTGCGCGACGGAGGCTACTATTTTGCCATCAGCGACAAGATGGACCTGAAACTGATAGGCGAGATATTCACCAAGGGCTCGTGGGGTGTTTCGGCAGCATCGAACTACCGTAAGCGCTACCGTTACAGCGGTTCGTTCTTTGCCAGCTACCAGAGCTCGGTGACTGGCGACAAGAACATGCCAGACTATTCGAAGTCGACGAGTTTCAAAATACAGTGGAGCCATCGTCAGGATGCCAAGGCCAACCCGTACAGCACGCTGTCGGCCAGTGTGAATTTCGCCACGACGAACTTTGAGCCCAACAATCTGAACTCGATGTATAATCCCCAGTCGATGACGCAGTCGACGCGTACATCGTCAGTCAGCTGGAGCACCACTTTCTCGAGCATCGGCATGAGTCTGAGTTCGACGATGAACCTGAACCAGAATATGCGCGACTCGACCATTGCGCTGACGCTGCCCGACCTGAACATCAGCATTTCGCGATTCTATCCCTTCAAGCGCAAGAATGGGGTGGGTAAGGAGCGCTGGTATGAAAAGATTTCGATGCAGTATACAGGTCACCTGACCAACAGCATTAATACGAAGGAGGATAAACTGCTGAAGTCCAGTCTGACAAAGGACTGGCGTAATGGCATGGATCACCGTGTGCAGACGTCGGGAAGTTTCACGCTGTTTGGCTATCTGAACCTGACGCCGAGCTTCAACTTCAACGACAAGATGCTGACCACAAAGTATAAGCGCTCATGGGATTCGGAAAAGCAGCGGGAGAAGGTCGACACGCTGCAGGGATTCTATAACATGTACGATTGGGACCTGAGCCTGTCGGCATCGACCAAACTCTATGGATTCTATATTCCGAGCCGCAAGATTTTCGGTGACAAGATAGATCGCATCCGCCACGTGTTGACGCCAACGGTTAGTTTCAGCTATGCACCTAGCTTCGGTTCTGCACGCTATGGCTACTACGACACGTATCTGAAAACTGATGCTGAAGGCAACACGTCGCTTGTGGAGTATTCACCTTATACGGGAACGCTCTATTCGCCCCCCAGCAATCAGATGAGAGGCTCGTTGTCGATGTCGATTTCGAATAACATCGAGATGAAGTACCGCAATAAGGAAGATTCCTTGGTGAAGGTCAGCCTGATTGATGAGTTGGGTGCCTCGATGTCGTACAACTTCGCCGCCAAGGAAAAGCCGTGGAGCGACCTGAGCACGACGCTACGCCTGAAACTGACCAAGAGCTACACGTTCAACTTGAGTGCCACATTCGCTACCTATGCCTATGAGGCCGACTCGGTAGGTGCACGACCTTATGTGGGCAACCGCACGGAGTACAGCTACGGACGCTTTGGCCGTTTCCAGGGTATGTCGCAGAACCTGAACTATACGCTGGACAACAAGAAGGTCGGCGACTTCTTCAAGTGGCTGCGTGGCGAGAAGCGCGACAAGAAGAAAGACAAGAAGAACGAGACGGACGAGGACGATGAGTACGACACTGGCGTGGAGACCAATATCGATAACAAGATGGAGGCTGGCAAGCATGGCGCTGAAAACGGCAATGGCGAGATGGCCGAAACGGACGAGGACGGATACATGAAGTTCTCGATGCCTTGGTCGCTGAGTATCGGATATGGTATCACGATGCGAGAAAACACCAATGGAAACTTCAATTACGACAGGATGCGCTATCCGTATAGCTTTACGCAGAACCTGAACATATCGGGTAATATCCGCCTGTCGGAAGGTTGGAACATTTCGTTCTCGTCAGGCTATGACTTTGAGAACAAGAAGATATCGATGACGACGGCATCATTGTCGCGTGACTTGCACTGCTTCAATATGTCGTGTCAGGTGGTGTTGGCGCCTTACACCAGCTATAACTTCTCGTTCAGATGTAATGCCGCCACGCTTACCGATGCTTTGAAATACGATAAGCGCAGCGGCTATACGAATGCCGTGCAGTGGTACTAATGTTTCACTAATTATTGCCGAACAGGGCATCGAGTGACTCCTGTTCACCAACAATCCAGATGATGTCGCCCACCTCGAAGAGACGGTTGGGATTGATGGGGCTGAGGTTCTGCTTTCCTTCCTCCAAGCCAATTACCATACAACTGTAGAGGTTGCGGATGCCGCTGTCCTTCAGATTCTTGCCGACAAACGGACTGTCCTCACCAATGATGAGCTGGCGAAGCTTCATCTCGCGGTTCTCTAAATCGAAATCTTCGCCAATGACCTCGGTCGAGATGGCATTCGAGAACTTAGACACCTGTTCGTCGCTACCAATGACCTGCAACTTGTCGCCAGGGAAGATGACGTAGTCGCCGTCGGGGATGTTCAGACGGAAGTTGGCACGCAGGATGCTGCTCACATGGACGCCATACTTGCGGCCCAGATTGAGCTGTTTCAGCGTGCTGCCCATCCATTGTGAGTTCATGGGTACGTCGAAGTCGGCAATATGGATATCGCGGTCCAGCAAGCGCCCTTCGTAGAGCGGGCGTTTCTTGCCATGCACCTGTGCCTCGATGTCGCGTGAACGCAGGTTCAGCATGAACAGGCGCTCCAGCTTGATGCTGCGCTGTTTCACACCGCGCGACACCACGATGAGTGCTACAATCAGCAGACCAATGGTAATCATGATGGCATTGGTCAGGTGGCTGAGGTGGTGGCAGATAAAGAAAATGAAGCCCACGGCAATCATGACGCGTACCAGGATGGTGAATAGCAGGGGCAGACGGTTGCGGTTGCTCTCAGCCCACAGCGCTTTCCATTCCTCCGAGCGGTTTTTCTTCATGATCATCGCCCGCAGGAAGGGCGAGATGAGCAATACGGTGAGCAGGCCTGTGATGATGTTGCCCCAGATGTGCAGGTTTTCGCCAGGCAGCAATTCGTGGAAGAAGGGCAGCGCGAAGGTAAACATGACGGCAATGGTCGCAGCAGTCAGAATAGAGTAGATGAGCGTGTTGACAGCCATCTGCGTCAATAGCTGTTTCCAGGTGCTCTTCTCTGTGGTTTCAGGATGGCTCATGCTGAGATGGTTCAGCAACTTGATGAAGCGTGAGGGAAGCCGGTGCTCGATAGCATTATAAGCCGGTGTGGCAAGCCGTATCATGTAAGGTGTGAGGAAAGTGGTAATAACGGATACGGCCACCACAACCGGATATAGGAAATCACTGATGACGCCTAACGACAGACCTAGCGAGGCAATAATGAACGAGAACTCACCAATCTGCGCCATCGAGAATCCGCAGCGCATGGCCGACCTCAGACTCTCGCCTGCCAGCATGAAGGCGACGGAGCCGAAAATGGCCTGTCCAATGAGGATGGTCAGTACCAGCATGAGGATAGGCAGGGCATAGTCGATCAGAATCTGTGGATCGACCAGCATACCCACAGACACGAAGAAGATGGCTCCGAAGAGGTTCTTTACGGGCTCTACCAGTTTCTCGATGTGTTCGGCCTCGATGGTCTCTGCCAAGATACTACCCATGATGAAGGCACCGAATGCTGACGAGAAGCCTACCTTGGTCGAGAATACCGCCATGGCACAGCATAGTCCCAGCGACACGATGAGCAGCACTTCGTTGTTGACCAGTCGGCGGATGCGGCGCAGAAATTCCGGTATGGCAAAGATACCCACCACCAGCCATAGCACCAGGAAGAATCCAATCTTTACCACCGAACCCAACATCTGTCCTCCGTCAGGGTCGTTGCCGCTGGCGATGGCACTCAGCATGACCATCATCACAATGGCCAGGATGTCCTCCAGAATCAGTACCGACATGACCAGTCCGGCAAACTGCTGTTGGCGTAGTCCCAAATCGTCGAAAGCCTTGTAGATAATCGTCGTCGAACTCATGGCCAGCATACCTCCGAGGAAGATGCAGTCCATCTTGGTCCAGTGGAACGCCTGGCCCACCATGACGCCCAGCATCGACATACAGAAGATGATGGTGATGGTCGAGATAATTGGCGAGGCTCCCATCTTCAGGATCTTCTTAAACGAAAAGTCAAGACCCAATGAGAATAATAGGAACATGACGCCGATGTCAGCCCATAGGTGGACGTTCTCAGTATCTACTACCGATGCGGTGTACGGCATGTGGGGGCTTACCAGGAAACCAGCCACGATGTAACCCAACACCAAGGGTTGTTTCAGTTTCTTGAAAATCAGCGTTACGATGCCTGCCGACATCAGGATATACGCCAGGTCATTGATAAGTGCAGGGATTTCTGACATGGTCTTAACGGTTATAGTTGGCAGTAATCTCGCAGATTTTGACGATGACCTGCATGGCCTTCTCCATCGACTGGATGGGCACGAACTCGTAGGGTCCGTGGAAATTGATGCCGCCGGCGAAGATGTTGGGGCAGGGCAGCCCCTTGAACGACAGCTGCGCACCGTCGGTACCGCCGCGGATGGCCTTCACCTTCGGGGCGACACCACAGTCCTGCATGGCGTGCAGCACCAGGTCGATGACGTGCATCTGGTCGTCAATCTTCTCCTTCATGTTGTAGTACTGGTCCTTCACCACCGCCGTCACCGTGCCTTCGCCATACTTCTCGTTCATCTTCTCCACGCACGTCTCAATAAATCGCTTGCGGTCCTCGAAGGTGTCGCGGTCGTGGTCGCGGATGATGTACGACAGCGTGGCCAGCTCTATATTGCTCTGGATGCCCAGCAGGTGGTAGAAACCCTGATAGCCCTCCGTCGTCTCCGGCGTCTCGTCCTCGGGCAGCATCTTGGCAAACTCCGCAGCCAGCGCATTGGCATTCACCATCTTACCCTTCGCGTAGCCCGGATGCACGCTGATGCCCTTGATGCTGATCTTCGCCGACGCAGCGTTGAAGTTCTCGAACTCCAGCTCGCCCACGTCGCCGCCATCCATCGTGTAAGCCCACTGGCAGCCGAACTTCTCGACGTCAAAGTGGTGGGCACCCATGCCGATTTCCTCGTCGGGGTTGAAGGCGATGCGAATCTTGCCGTGCTTAATCTCCTTGTGCTCCTGCAGGTACACCATGGCCTGCACGATTTCGGCGATGCCCGCCTTGTCGTCAGCGCCCAGCAGCGTCGTGCCGTCCGTCACTATCAGGTCCTCGCCGACGTGCTTCAGCAGCTCGGGAAACTTCTTCGGCGACATGATGATGTTATCACATCTCTCACCACTCACCTCTGACCTCTCACCTCTTAACAGAATGTCGCTTCCGTCGTAGTTCCTGACTATCTGGGGCTTGATGTCCGCTCCCGAGCAGTCCGGGCTCGTGTCGTAGTGCGATATGAAGCCTATCACGGGCACGTCGTCCTTCGTGTTAGCCTTCAGCGTGGCGTACAGATAGCCCTGCTCGTCCAGCTCCACATCGTCCAGACCCTCGTGTTCCAGTTCCTTCTTCAGGTATTCGGCAAACACCAGCTGTTTGCTCGTGCTGGGCACCGTCGTACTTTCTTCGCTCGACTGCGTGTCAAACTTCGTATAGTTCAAAAATCGTTCAGTAATATCCATATTTTTCTTTTATTTTTACTTTTGCCTGCAAAGATAGTGCAAATTGAACGAAAAACCAAATTTATTTGAGTTTTTCTGAGATGCAGCCTATTTTCGACGAAGTCAGAGATAGTGCAAATTGAACGAAAAACCAAATTTATTTGGGTTTTTCACATAAAAGAGGCCCGAGCGTTCCATCACCCGAGCCTCTTTCTTTTACCTTTTTAATTTTTTTCGGCAATTATGATTAGACCTATTGTAAACACAGGAACACAGTGTAATAATATACTCAAGTGCGGATGGCGAGTGGCTGTCCGCACTTTTTTATGAAAAAGCTTGGAAGATTGGAAAACTTATCGTACCTTTGCACACATAATAGATAAAAGACAGCATTATGGGCAAACTGATGCTACTCCTCTATTTCATCCTCTCGGTGTTCCCTGCCGACGCAACGGAGAACCGGCGGCACATTCATGTAGTGCGACGCGGCAGCAAGAAATCGCACTGAGGCGACACCGTGGCGAAGATATGGATTGAGGAGAACGGCGAGAAGAAAATAGAGGTGGCATGGTCGGAATTGACCGCCGACGAGGAGGCACTCATCATTGAGGCCATCGATGCGCACTGGGATGAACTGAACCAAATGATCGACGACGTGTTTGCCGGCAAGAAGATACAAATTAAACGAATAAAATAGGAGGACAGCAATATGTGTAAGTTCAAGGACACAACATTAGGAATCAAGAAGCTCGACTTCAACGTGAAGCGCGGTGCGATGGCGGCCTACCTAACGGACGGTCGCGAGATTATCGTTCCCGTCTCGATGTTCCCCGACATCAAACACCTGACGAAGAAGCAACGCGAGGAATGGATGATTATGGACGACCAGTACTTCTCGTTCGAAGCACTGAGCCGCATCTATTCCGTCAAGGATTTGCTGAAACTATAGTCAGATGGTCAGGCCCAGATGCGCTCATGTACACACGGGGGACAGGAACGTTGTGTACGCAAGCCATAATATGTAGAGAATTATTTACTGATTTATGAGTCCAGTATTCCGTCGCGATAGCGAATATACATTCAAGAAATATCCTCTTGTCATAAAGAGAAACCCGCTAGATTATGTTGGAGTCTAATCTAGACACAAGAGGGTCAGGAACCTCTGTGCCGTATGTTGCGCATGCCCGTGCGTATGCGAACATTATTCGAAAGAAATCTTTGCGGTATGCGAAATAATTCGTACCTTCGCAGCGCGAAACGGATAATTAACACGATATGAACATGAAAAAGTATTTGTCAATGCTGGCTATGCTGCTCGGGACGGGCGGAACGGCTGTGGCTGACAACATCAGCGTGGTGGTGCGTTCATGGAACGACACCGAGAAGCAGGTGATTGTCAAGACCGAGACCCACGACTGTGAGGACATCTCCGGCTGGAGCGACTCCGGCTGGCCCACGATGGACGGCAGCCAGGGCGAGAAATGGTACTACGTGAAACAGGACAAGACCTTCGGCAACCGCCCGCTCATCGCCAAGGGCAAGGTGCACCTGGTAATCCCCGACGGCGTGACGCTCACGCTGAAGAAGGGGTTACAGGCTAATGAATCGGACAATGCCGAACTGCACCTGCACGGACAGCAGGGCGATAGCGGCAAGCTGATCGCTGAAAATGATAAACTCTATGCGGCAGGCATCGGTGGCAGTGAAAAGGAATCATCAGGAACCATTGTCATTCATGGTGGAAATATCACGGCGAAGGGTTACGAGCATTCTGCTGGTATAGGCGCTGGTGGCTATAATGGAGATCATTCTTTACATACGCGTATCACAATTTATGGTGGAACCGTCAATGCCACAGGCGGAAAATATAGTGCGGGTATAGGCCTTGGCTACACTTGGTTGTTATATTTAGGTGATGAAGACAAAAAGACAAGAATCAACATTTACGGTGGCAACGTCACTGCCAATGGTGGCGCTTATGGCCCAGGCATTGGTGTTGGCAAGTCTAAACCGAATGATTTAAAAGAAGAATCACTAATCATCAACATCGAAGGTGGTGTGGTCACGGCTACCGGAGGCGAGGATGGTGCCGGTATTGGTGCTGGTGAGGCAAAGGTGGACCCTGTATCATCCTGGATGAAATATGTCACAACATACGCTCAGATTACCATCGGCGGCAACGCTGAGGTGCGTGCGGTAGGCACAAGCTACGGCGCCGGCATCGGCGGCGGTGATGACATGGCGGGTACGAACGTCAGGATAACGGGCAATGCCCGCGTGACGGCCATTGCCGGCAACGACTGCGACGCCACGAAGCGCTACGGCGGTTCGGCCATTGGTCCGGGCGATGCCGACGCAGCCAGCCTCTATGGCGACAAGAACAAGGTGAGCGGCAAACTCGAACTGGCCGACCACATGTGCGTCATTTCAGCCGCCAAGGAGTCGGAGGCCGGCAGCCCTTCGGGCACGCAGGGGCGCGTGGCCGACTGCCGTTGGCACAACTTCTGCCGCATAGAGCCCTGCCAGCACACGGGGGCGTCGTTTACCTACACGATGTCGCCCCATGAGGGCATCAGTGCCGACTTCCACGACAAGCACTGCTCGTTCTGCGCACAGCCCATTCAGGAGACGCACCAGTATGTCGACGGCACTTGCGTCTGCGGCAAGCAGAAGGAGGCGAAAGCCGTATCGCAGGTCACACTCAGCTGGCCCAAGGATGCTCAGGACGCTGCCTTCACGGGCGGTATGGACTTCCGCGTGACCACAGGCAGGTTATTCAGCCTGCCCGAGCACAAGGCCCCCGAGGGTGTCGACTTCATGGGCTGGGCGCGCACATCGACGAAGCCCGCCAGCATCTACCTGCAGCCGGACGAGGACGAGGAGAGCCTGCTGCATCCGGGAGAGTTGATCGCCGTAGACAGAGACGTGAAGATCTACACCCGCTATCGCAGGGTGTACGAGGAGGATTGGAAGTGGTCCGACGACAAGAAGTCGTGCCAGCTCACCATCACCTGCCCCTACGACGATGACACGCACACTATCAGTGCCGAGGTGAAGACCGACGAGGAGGCTGCCACCGAGGACGAACCCGGATACACGCTCTACTACGCAGTGGCCGAGTATGACGGCATCTCCTACGTCGATTACTTCTATGACATGCACTACTACACCATCGAGCTGAAGGACGACCAGGACAATCAGGACACACTCGACAAGTTCAAGGGTAAGACGGTGAACGTGAACCTGAACCGCACGCTCTCAGCTAAGAAACAGGCCGACGGCACGTGGGAGAGCCAGACGTGGCTGGTATGCCTGCCTTACGACTTCAACCTGCCTGACGACGTGGTGGCTGCCGAGGAGGCCGATGTGTATAAACTGCACAAGATCGACAATGAGAAGAAGGAGTTTATCTTCACCAACGAGTTCCCCTCGCTTAGTGCGGGCGAGCCTTATCTCGTCGTGGTGAAGAAGGGCGAGTTCGGCCTGAGTGCCGAGGGTGTCGAGATCATCAGCGAGCCGAAGGAGGGCACCGCGGTCTATGATGCCGCGATGAGCAAGGTCGTAGGACGGTTTAAGGGGACGTTTAAGAAGTTCACCGCCGAAGAGGGTATCAAGGCGAATGCCTATGGTATGCGCGACGGCGGCAAGTGGATACGCTATCGCAACGGCTATGATGGATGGGAGACCAGGTTTGTGAAAACCTTCAGGTGCTATTTCTCTTTCGATACGCCTACTGATATCAAAGAGTACACGATGAAATTCGTCCGGACGGAGAATGGCGACATGGAAACCGGTGAGGTCACAGATTTTCCCTCCGATTGGTTCGAGAACGAAGATGGTGGTTCAGACGATCCTACGGGCATCAGCAGCGTCAGGGTTGTCGGCAGCGACGCTCGCCTCTACGACCTGCAGGGTCGCCGGGTAGAGGGTCAGCCCGCCAAGGGCCTCTATATCCGCAACGGTAAGAAAGTCATTATCAAATAAATAAAGCAATATGGAAAAGAAAACGTATATGAAGCCCTCGATGCAGGTTGTGGAGTTGAGAAGGCATCAGCCACTACTCGCTGGATCTCCCACGGGCGGCGATTCAGGTTACATCCCCGGCATGCGTGAGGATATGAACCAGATGGCGTAAGGTCACGCCTTGCAAAAGCACAAAAGAAAAAGGAGCACTCGATATTCGGATGCTCCTTTTTATAGATAGGATAGGGGGATTAATCTTCCCAGTTCTCTGCAGCCTTGCGGATGTAGGTCTTGTAGCGCAGCTGGGCCATCTTCTGGGCCTCGGCGAAGAGCTCCTCGGCCTCGTTGGGATAAGCCATCTTCTCCTCAGCCTGGCTCTTACCATTTTTTCGCCTTTTTACTTTTTTACCTCTAAAAGGTTACATTATCCGTTCAATCCGTTGTTCCGTTGCCAGAATCCTCGTTGTCCTCGACCTCGCCCGAGTCGCTGGTCACGCGCTTCACCTCCTTGCCGTCGCGGTCGAAGCAGGTAATCTGCACGGCGGTGTTCTTCAGCTCGTCCTTCAGGTCAGAGCCGGGAGTGAAAATGTTAATAATTTTGATAATTGTTAGGTTTGTGGTTGATTAACTCACTTTGCCGACTTTCGGACGGAAATTTTTACGCTCTGGGCAGGTAGTAAATTCTGGCAGGCCTGAAACAAAATTCTCGCCGCCCTGCGCGCCTTTTCCTATCTTTATTTCGACACTGCAAAGGTACGAAATTTTCAAATGTAAAACAAGGTTTTTTCTATTTTATTTCAGATTTATTCGAAATGTTAAAATCGCGCAGTGTGTGTCTTGTCGTAATGTACCAATGTACCATTGTACCATTACGTTTTCCGATTTTGTACCCTGAGAAGAGAGAAATTTCTATATATTATATATTATAATATATAATAATATATAATATAAATATAATGTTAACATTTTCCACCACCTTGCCGTTACACTGACAAATCCAAATGGTACAATGGTACAATGGTACAATGGTGTGTCTTTTCCTGAATATGGTTGACAAAAGCGCATGGCCAATTTGCCCTTTTCTATTAAATAATGTATATTTTTGCGCAAAAGTGTTTATATATAGAAATATTTTTTATCTTTGCAATTCAATTATGGAAACGGAAATAAAAACGATTGAAGAACTCATAGCCGACGTTCTGGATGATATTAACCAGAAGGGCTTTTCTTTCGTACAGCCATTCAGTATTGGTAATGTTGAACTAAGAATGTCCCAATTTGCTGCTGTCAACGGAATCGTGTTGGGTAGCGATGAATTGTATATGAGTGCTAAACAGGGTCAGCCAATTTTTCCGGTGCATGCTTTGTAGAATCTAAATAAAGTTGTATCTTTGCCGCATGAAGGCAGAAGAT
>SUYI01000062.1 GCA_015060485.1 Prevotella sp.
AATTTTATTAGTTATATATTGTTAATGTAACTCATTGATTTTCAAACGATTAAATGTATAATTAACTAAGTATTGTTACTTATGATGTTGCTGCTGGTACTGAGCATCGGCGTGCAGGCACAGATTCCCGAGGAAGTCAAGGATATTATGAAAAAGAGTGCCGAGAAGTTCAAGAACGACAACGGCCTCGAGATTGACATGAAGCTGCATGTGGGTGCCGTCATCCTTTCGATGGACGGTACGATGAAGGTATGCAAGAAGGGTGACAAGTCGTTTTCGGTTTTGACGATGAAGGTGAAGGGCCACGAGATGTATCGTGAGACAGGCTACGACGGTACGCAGACGTGGAGCTATGAGAAGGCTGTCGACGAGGAGGATCGCGACACGCTGACCATCACGAAGGGCGCGCAAAAGAAGAAGGAGAAATTCTCTGTCGACATGGGCTTGGACAAGGAGTACAAGAAGGCGAAGTTGAAGACCACCGACAAGTTCTACGAGATTACCTTCACTGGCCCGCTGAAGAAGGACACGCCCAAGAAAAGCATCATCCGCATCGTGAAGGACACGTACATGCTACACCAATACGAGACGAAGGTGAGCATTGCCTCGATGAAGATGACGGTGACCAAGATTAAACTCGGCCTCAGCGACGACGTCTTCGTCTTCAATCCCAAGAAATACCCCGACGCCGTCGTCGTCAGGAAATAAAGTCCGCCGGTAGCGGACTGGTAGTCCGTCCGTACAGACTCTGACGATGAGCCATTTTAATGCAGTATTTATATTCCGTTACTCGTCCAACAACAATACCGTTGCGCTTCGGGCGGCTTGGGCACCCATGACCAGCACCTGGGCGATGTCGGCAGTCTTCGACGGACCGCTGATGAACGTGCCGTAGCCGTACTGGTCGAACAGGTCGAGGCCGCTCTTCGGGTCGCGCTCGCTGAGACGGCGGTAGGCCTCGTGCATGTTGTTGACTATCTGCGACTTGTCGAGCAGGATGACGAGGTTCTCCGAGATGAAGCACACGGCTTTCTCCTTCATCTGCTGGGGAATCCACACGCAGGCGTTTTCGGCCACGCCGAAACAGCCGCGCACGACGCCCACATCAGTACCGTTCAGGTCGCGGGCATGCCCCACCTCGTCGGGGTTACGCGTGGCGATGGTAATCTCGGGCAGGTTCGACGCAATCTCCTTGGCATCGGGATACAGTTCGCGGATAAGTTCGTTAATGTCGCGGCCCTTATCGACCTCGATGGCGTTGCCGCCCACGCTTTTCGTCATGTTCATAAACTGTAACAGCGGGTCGGGGTAGGTAATGCCTCGGATGTCGCTCAGGTCGGGCATGTCGAACTGCTTGCGCACATTCGCGCGGTATTTCTTCAGTATATCTTCTTTACTTGCCATGTTCTTTTACCTTTTTACTTTTTTACCTTTTTACCTTTCCAAATCCTTGATTTGCTCGTGGAACGGTTTCTTGGGGAACTTCATCATGTCGTGGCCTTCTGCCCACGGGTTCAGACCGCAGTTCATGAGGGGCGAGGGGATGAGGTTTGCCCAGTGGGCCAATCCCGTACCGAAGTTGTAGAGACCGGGCGAGCCGTAGAGCATCGACATGCCCTTGCACATCAGCTTCTTCTCAGGATTGGCGGTGCCGAAGTCGTCGAGCTGTTGGCGCCACAGGTAGATTTGGTCGCCGAGGTTAACCTTGACGGGGCAGACCGTCTGGCACGACAGGCACAGCGTGCAGGCTGATACGTTGCACGAATGCTTCTGCGTGTCGCGTAGCATGCCGAGGTTGATGCCGATGGGGCCGGGGATGAAGTAGCTGTACGAGTAGCCACCCGAGCGGCGATACACGGGGCACGTGTTCATACACGAACCGCAGCGGATGCACTTGAGGCTCTCCCAATGTTCGGGGTTGGCAATCCACTCGGAACGGCCGTTGTCCACGAGGATGATATGCATGTGGTGGGCCGTCGGACGGGCCTTGCGGAAATGGCTTGTATAGGTCGTCGTGGGCTGACCCGTGCCTGCTCGGCAGAGCATGCGTTGGAATACGGCTAGACACTCGTAGTTGGGAATGATTTTCTCGAGTCCGATGGCGGCGATGTGCAGTCGGGGGCACGACGTTGACATATCGGCATTGCCCTCGTTGGTGCATACCACGATGTCGCCCGTCTCGGCGATACCGAAGTTGCCGCCCGTCATACCTGCGTCGGCCGTCAGGAACTCGTTGCGCAGGCTTAATCGTGCTCTGTATGTCAGATACGTGGGGTCGTGGTTGCCCTTCTCCTTCGAGATGCCCTTCTCTTCGAACAGCTCGCCTACGTCGTCGTGGTTCAGGTGGATGGCGGGCATCACGATGTGCGAGGGTTTCTGGCCTTTCAGCTGGATGATGCGCTCGCCCAAGTCGGTCTCGACCACCTCGATGCCGCGAGCCTCCAGATAGGGGTTCATCTCACACTCCTCTGTTAGCATCGACTTCGACTTCACCATCTTCTTCACGTTGTGGTTCTTCAGGATGCCGTAGACAATCTCGTTGAACTCCTCGGCGTCCTTCGCCCAGTGAACCTCGATGCCGTTCTTCTCGGCATTCGTGGCAAACTGGTCGAGATATTCGTCTAGGTGGGTGATCGTGTGGCGCTTGATGGCCGAAGCCTTCTCGCGCAACTGCTCCCATTCTTCCAATCCGTGAGCCATATTGTCGCGCTTGGTGCGAACCGACCAGAACGTGGCGTCGTGCCAGTGGGCGTACGTCTGGTTCTTCAGGAATTTCTTCGCTGCGTTGCTATGTTGTGTACTCATAATTATTTCTTTGAACTTTGAATTTTGAACTTTGTGATTACTTTATCCTTTGAACTTTTTGCTTGTCGCCTTAAACATATCATAATGCTCAAAGTTCAAAGCTCAAAGTTCAAAGTAAAAATTCACAGTCCAGCGGCCAGAATCTCGACCACGTGTTTGAACTTGATATCTAAACCTTGCTTCTTGGCAACGCCTGCCATGTGCATCAGACACGAGCAGTCGGGACCCGTAATATACTCGGCGCCCGTCTGCATGTGGCGTTCCACCTTGTCCTTACCCATCTGGGCACTAACGGCAGTCTCCTCGATAGAGAACATACCGCCGAATCCGCAGCACTCATCATGGCGCTTGGGCTCGACGACGTCGATGCCATCAACCAGCTGCAACAGGTCCTTGATCTTATTGAACGGAGTGACGTGCTCCTCACTGGGACTCGACAGCCCCAACTCGCGAACACCGTGACACGAATTGTGCAACGATACCTTATGCGGGAACGTCCCCAGACGTTTATCGACCTTCACCACGTCGTGCAGGAATTCGACAACGTCCATGCATTTCTTCGCCGTTTCGCATTCGTGCGCCTCGCCAGTGTGCTGGGCGGTTTTGCCGCCCAGAAGTCGCGGGTAGTTGATTTTTACGAATGCCGTACAGCTGACACTAGGTGCCACCACGTAGTCAAAGCCCTTGAACTTCTCCTCAAACTTCTCGGCCAGGGGAATGGCCTGTTTCTCGAACCCCGCATTGGCCATCGGCTGACCACAGCAGGTCTGTTTCTCAGGATACGTCACGTCGATGCCCAGGTGTTTCAGCAACTTCCACGTCGCCACACCCACCTCAGGATATACGGCATCCACGTAACAGGGGATAAATAGTCCTACCTTCATAATTAAGCCCACCCAAGCCCTCCCAAGGGGAGGGATGTACGATGATACATTTGGGTGCTCCTTTTTTTAGTTGTTATACTTTTTGTTATTTCTTATTATTATTCTATCCTATCCATACATTCCTCCCCTTGGGAGAGCTTGGGTAGGCTCTTATATCACATGCAGTCCGAGGAATACCATCAGGCCGTTCATCAGAATCCAGAAGATGGCAAACGGCATTGTCTTACGCATGATGTCACCATCCTGACCCTCCATGTCGCAGGCGGCAGTAGCAATGGCAATCGATTGCGGCGACAGCAGCTTACCACCCTCAGAACCTGCACAGTTGGCTGCGGCGAGCCAGTTGGTCTCATTACCACTGACACCGAAGAAAGTTCCCTGATTGACCAGTCCGAGGTCGGCGGCAGCAGTAGCCTGCAACTTACCGAACAGGATGTTGGCATTGGTAGCCGAGCCCGTCACGAAGGTTCCGATAGAACCAATGAGCGGAGCGAAGAACGGGAAGGCAGCACCCGTCAGCATCACGAGGCCCTTGGCAATGTCGTTCGTCATACCCGTGTTGTTCATCAGCATGGCCATTGCCACAAGGCAGCAGATTGTGACGACGGTCTTCTGAAGGTTGATGGTGGTCTTGGCCAACAGCTTCATCATACGGCCGAAACTCATACCCTGAATCAGGCCACCGATGACAGCACCCAAGAGGATCATCAGACCGGCATTCGACAGCCAGCCGAACTTGAAGGTGTTGCCGATGACAGGCAGTTCGAACTTGGTGACCAGCGTGCTGTTCAGCAGCTCGTTGATGGGAGGAACAATCTTGCTCGAAATGAGAATGAAGAAAATAATCAGGCCGTAGACACTCCAAGCCTTCAGCGTCTTGGCCAAGCCAAATTTCTTCTTCTCGACAATCACTTCGTCGGCAGGACTCTCGTCTCGGATAAAGAGCTTGTTGTAAATCAGCATGGCGATGATGGCGGCGACGGAACCGAGGATGGCCGGTGTCTCAGGGCCAATCCAGTGGGCGCAGCAGAACTGAACGACGATGGAGAACGTACCCACGAACAACGCGATGGTGAGGTTCTTCAGAATCTTCGTCTTGTCCGTCATCATCAGGATGAGGAATGGGGTGATGAAGAACATCAGCGAGAGCTGTAAGATGATAAAGGTAGCCACCTCGCACAGCTCCTCGGGCGTAGCCACACCGCTGGCAGCCACCTGATTGGCGAGTGTCGTAGCGGGCAGCCCCACAGCACCGAAACCTACGGCAACAGTGTTGGCCACCAGACAGATGACGGCCGAGAACATCGGCTTGAAGCCCAGTCCGATGAGGATGGCGGCAGGAATGGCCACAGCGGTTCCGAAACCGGCCATACCTTCGAGCACGCCGCCAAGACCCCAAGTCAGCAACAGCACGAGCAGACCCTTGTCGGAGGTCATCTGAATGAATTGTGTCTTGATAGTCTCAATCTCCTTCGTTTCGCAAAGGATGTTGTAGCTGAAGATGGCGCAGATGATGATCAGGATAATCGGGAAGCATGCCTTGAGGAATCCCTCGATGACTGACCAAAACGTGATGCCAAAGATGGATGCGTCGGCATACTTCTCAGGTACAATGTTCATAGCCGGGGCTGCAAACAGCGCTAAGAGGATTGTAACGATGAGTGTGATGATAGCACTCTTGTAGCCGGAAACTTTGAAGCCCATCATCAGGACAATGAGCAACAGAATGGGAATGACAGATACTAATGCTGACATAGGGTTCTTAGTTATTTGTGAATATAATTATATAAGTTGCCGACAAATATACGAAAAAAATCGCAATGTCAAGATAATATTTTAGTGAAAAAATCAAAAATGGCTGCTGATTGTCGGAACACACTTGACAATTTTGATGGGAATGGTTTCTGTTTCGAGATCATTGGCTGTAACTTTCAGTCGTACGATGCAGGCTTTGCTGTTAATAGGTTTGGATTGGTCGAAGATGAAATTGCCTACGCTGTAGTATATCTTGTGGTCGCGAAAATCCTCAATGGTTTGCAGGGTGTGGGTATGGTGACAAACCAGCACGTCGGCTCCTGCCCGAATTAGCTGGCGGGCAGTCCAGCGCTGGCTGTTGACGGGTTGTATTGTGTGTTCCCCACCCCAATGCAGCGACACGATGATGATGGCGGTGGAGTCGGCACGGCGCAAGCGGTGGACACGATTGAGCAGCGAGTCCATTGGTTCCTGGCTGACGCAGGGCTTATCGGGCAGATAGGCGAAGTTCTCGAGGGCTAGTCGGAGTGATGCCACCATCCATACCTTTCGCGGACTCTCAGCCAGCAATACGGGTTCGGAAGCTTCGGCCATGTTCTGTCCGGCACCAATGGGAATGATGCCTGCCTGTTCGATGTTGTGGCGGGTGTCGAGCAGTCCCTCGCGACCTTGGTCTATCGCGTGGTTGTTGGCTAGATTGAGGTGGGTGATGCCGTGTGCCTTGAGGACATCGAGCCATTCTGGCTCACCGCGGAAGATGTATAGTTTCTGAACAGGCGACGTAATCTTGGTAGCAGGACACTCAAGATTGCCCACTACTATTTGGACAGAACGGAATATGGAGTCGATGCCATCTGAAAACAGATGGTCGACTCCATGTTGGTTGATTACCCGTCGCACCCCGCGGTCGAGTAAGATGTCGCCTGTGAGTACAATCTGCAGGGTGTCGGCACAGCGTACCGACACACACCACAGTATGCTAACAGCCAGAGCTGTAAAATACCTCTTCATTCGGTTCGGGCATCTTGTTCAGTGGTACGAGAATGCTCTTCATCCATTCGGGAACTCCCTTGCGGGGATTGCTCTTCAACTGTTCCTGCCACTCTTCGTCAGTCAGGCGCGGCTGATCGATAGGCTGTATGAACTCACGATAGCTGAGCACGGCTCCACGCGTCAAGTACAGGTAGCCGCCCATCTCGACTACGACGAAAATCTCGTCGGCATCGCCCACGGCTTCGAACAGGATAGCCTTGTTGGGGTTGTTGTCAGCGTTGGCAGTATACACGTCGGCTACCAGTGCCACCTTGCGGTCGGCACCTTCAACGTCGGCCCAACCCATTAGTTCCTGACTGGGCATGCGGATCAAGTCGATAGAAATGTTCTCGAACGTGGAACCGATATAGGCTATCTGGTCGTACTCCTCGTCGCTCAAGGTCTTACCTGCCAGCTCTTTCTCGCTGACGCTGAGCAGGAATGCCACTTCCTCTGTCATGCGCTCGGTGACATCTTCAATCTTCTTGGTCATCATCTTCTGGTCTTTCAACAGTTGAGCGGTGTTGCGCAACAGTTCGGCAGCCTTCTTCCAGAATTTCACGTTAGGTTCCACATATCCTTTGACCAATGGCTCGGGAGGGCCGCCGCCACCGCACTCGGCTCCCATGGGCTGCTTGGCATAGAGAATGGCGTCGTGTTTCAGTTCGGCCCACGAAGCGAGGGCTGCGTTCAGGTCCTTCTTGCCCCACTCGGGATTCAGCATGAAATAGGGTGCACCCAGACCTTTATCCTGCTCGTTCAGCACTTTCAGCGTCTGCATCCACTGGGTGACGATGGTCTCGTTCCAATCTATCTCGCCCATGCGCTTTTTCATCTTCTCGAGGACAGGCAACAGGGACTTCCAGTCGGTCTTCTCATCTTTCAGTATCTGCTCGGCGGCGGTAATGCCCATGGCTGCCATCACGTCTGTACCCTTAGGAATGGCGCGTTTGGAAGGCTTGCTGTCGTAGTCGACCATCTCCTGCAGGACTTCGGCATCAGGTTGGTAGCGTTGCGGCATCACACAAATCTTGTTGTGGCTGGTCTTTTCGTACTTCGGGCGGATACGTGTCTGGTTGTTGCCAATCTCATCGAGTTTGGTAGTGAGGTTGGCAATGGCTTTATCGTCGTAAATCAATTCCCCTTGTGACTTACCGGTCTTCTTGACTTCAGCCAAGACCTGCGGCAGGCTCAGATTGTCATGCTTGCCCATCAGGAGGGTAATCAGTTCGTTAATCTTGTCGTAATTCCGGCGGGCTGTCGTGGATTGTTTCAAGGCAAAAGCCATCATCACGGCCTGCTTCACCTCGATGTCGTGGTTGAGCCCCATTGGTGCAGTCTGTAGCCACATCATACCGCGGAAATAACGTTTCAAGGCATCGCTGCGGGTATAATGTCCTCGGGCGCGGAACAGGCTGTAGGGAAAAGCGATGTCGCTCATATAGTCCATGAGCATGCCGCTAAGGTCGTTTTCTGCCCTTAAGCATTTGTCGATTTCCTCCTGCTCCGTGCGGTAGTTGCCGGCATTCTCCATAGGCTTGCCGGTGAACAGGTGCAGAGCCACATCAAAAAACTGACGATTTCGCCATGCAATGCGCCCCTCTTCGCTGTCGTCGGGCGATTCCTGGTAGTTGGCTTCCATGATGTCTCTCATCTCTTTCGAGAATTCCGTCATCAGCGGCAACAGATGATATTCCTCCAACTCGCGGAGCATGCAGTCGATATAGAGGTGGTACAGCTGCAGATAAAGGTCGGTGGTCACAAAACTGGGGAAGTCGCTATAGTCGTTTTTTTCGTAAATGTGGAACAGCTGCGCGTGGTTCGATGGCACGATGGCAAATCCCTGTTCGGCCAAGTGCTGACAAAGTGTCGAATCGAAGTCCTTCAACTGCTGCGGATTCAACAAGTTGTTCATGTTCACACGCAGACCTTCTTCCACCTCGAAATTCTGCTTCATCAACTCGTTCTCGCGTTCTTTCAAGCGTTTCATGAATGCCGTTTCCACATCGGTGTAGGTGATGAGTTTCTGCTCGTCGATGGCACGCAGATAGGCATCACGCCAACTCTCATCATCTTTGCTCTCTACACCCTGCAACTTGTCGTCGAGGGCATACATCAACGAGTCGTACCAAGTGGTCGTCTCGAATATGCCGCGCAGATAGGAATCCTTGAAGGGATAGCCTTTTTGCGCTGCAGGGGCATTGCGTAGGATACGCAAATCACTTAGGCTCAATCCTGTCACGTCCATGTCGTAGTCGATGCTGTCGCCCAGTTTCTCGACGTCGATGGTTGATACAGGAATTTGTACCACGCTTTGTTTTTGGCTGCAAGCTGCTACCAAGCACGCTATGCATGCCACAACGAATAATTTACTTGTCTTCATTGGCTAAAGGTTTTTATTGCTGTTTGCATGTCTACATCTTTGATGAGATAATGGTCGAAGTTCATACCGAATCCGCCCCAACGATAGTCGGAAACGACATACCGCCCGTCGGTGGTCGATTCCAGCGCACGAATCACTCCGTCGATATAGCGAAAGTCTTTGAGTATGCCGCCTAACTTGGAACCTAGCCACAAGGGGCGGGCCTTACCGTTGACCTGTTTGAAGATAAAGATTCGACGGGCCTTCTCTGGATAGAATCGCGTACCTTTGATAACCCCTACTATCGCGTCGTCTCGTCCGTCACCATCGACGTCGCCCGTCTGGAACTGGTAGACGGGGTAGGGTAGCCGCCAGCCATTGATGTAATACAGGCTGTCGTGCTCCTTTTTCAATTCGAAGGTTTGCGCCGTGCAAATGCTGGTGCAAAACAACATGAAGAAAATGGGCAATAGTCGATGATTCATCACTTTGTTGGGTTTTATGGCGCCAAAGATACGAAAAAAAAAACAAAAAAAAGTATGAGAATAACGTTTTTTTTTGTATATTTGCTCGCAAAAATGAAAAGTCTAACTAAAAACTCGAACGCTTTATGTTGAATGAATTCTTATCCGAACTAAAACAATTTCTACCTGTTGACCGTATCTATACGGACGAATTGCGTACTTTAGGATGGGGTACTGATGCCAGTTTCTATCGTCAGATTCCCAAAGTTGTTATCCGTAGCGATGGCGAAGAGGAAATATCTAAAATCGTTAAGGCTTGTAAGAAATATAAGTTGCCTTTTACCTTCCGTGCTGCAGGTACTTCGCTTTCAGGTCAGAGCTGTACCGACTCTGTGCTCATCGTGGCTGGTAAGCATTGGGAAAAATACGAACTTGGTGAAAATCAAGAAACGATTAAGCTGCAACCTGGTATTGTGGGCGGACGCGTCAACGAAATTTTGAAACCCTTCGGACGTGTGTTTCCACCTGATCCTGCTTCGATAGGTAGTGCGATGGTGGGTGGTATTGTCATCAATAATGCCTCGGGTATGAACTGCGGTGTGCATGCCAACAGCGACCGCATGATGGTATCGGCCCGTGTGATTCTGACTGATGGTACAGTGCTCGATACTGGCGACGAGAGGAGTCGTGAGGCTTTCCGCAAGAGTCACCCCGAGTTTGTTGCCAAGATTGAAGCCTTGCGCGACAAGGTGCGTGCCGACGAGGAGCTGGCTACGCGCATACGTAATAAATATAGTATTAAGAACGTAACGGGTTTGAACCTGCGTCCGCTGATTGCCTACGACGACCCCTTCGACATCATTGCCCATTCGATGGTGGGTTCTGAGGGTACGTTGGGCTTCCTTTCAGAGGTCACGATGAAGACCCTTATCGATTACAAATACAAGGCTTCGGCAATGGTCTACTTCATGACCATGAAAGAGAGTTGCGAGGCGGTGGTAGCCATGAAGAAGATGAAGGCTGGCGAGGAGGATTTGGAATACAGTGCCGAGAACCTCGTTGTGAAGAGTGCTGAGATGCTCGACTACAAGTCGCTGAGCTCGGTGGACGATCCTGTGTATCTGCAATATAAGAAGGACGTCGATGCCGGCAAGATTGAGGGTGTTCAGTCTGGCGACTATCATAACCTGACGGCTATCTTGACGGAGACGAAGGGTATTACGCACGAGCAGTTGCTGGAGAAGATTGCGAAGATCAAGGATTGTCTGGGACAGTTCCGCCTGTATATCCCTGCGGAGTTTACCGAGGATCCTGCTGTCTATGGCAAGTATTGGGCCATACGCTCGGGTATCTTCCCCAGTGTAGGCGGTACGCGTCCCATCGGTACCTCGTGTCTCATTGAGGACGTTGCATTCCCCATCGAGTCGCTGCCTGAGGCTACGGTGAAGTTGCAGAAGTTGATTGCCGATCACGGCTATGACGATGCCTGTATCTACGGACACGCTTTCGAGGGTAACTATCACTTCATACTGAACCAAAGTTTCGCTGACGAGCATGAGGTAGCCCGCTATGCAGAGATGATGCGCGAGGTGGCTAAGCTGGTAGTAGAAGGCTACGACGGCTCGCTGAAGGCAGAGCATGGTACAGGTCGCAATATGGCGCCGTTCGTGAAATATGAGTGGGGCGACAAGGCCTATGAGGTGATGAAGGAGTTGAAAGCCGTCTTCGATCCCGATGGGCTGCTGAACCAAGGTGTTATCTTCAACGACGATCCCGACTGTTTCATCAAGTGCCTGAAACCGCTTCCCGTGCTTGACTACGACTTCGACAAAGTGCCCGATGGTGGCCATTACCTGATGGATCCGTCGCTGTCGACCGCCAAGGAAACCGTTGAACAGGTGAAACGCGCCAACAAATGTATTGAGTGCGGATTCTGCGAGGTCAATTGTATGTCGTGCGGACTGACGCTGTCGTCAAGAATGCGTATCGCCGTGCAGCGTGAAATCCGTCATCTCACAGCCACGGGCTCAAACCCCGAGCGATTGGCAACGCTGAAGAAACAGTATAAGTACTATGGCGACCAGACGTGCGCGACGGATGGCTTGTGCTCGACCTCGTGCCCGATGAAGATTAATACGGGCGAACTTACGCATATCATTCGTCAGATGGACATGAACGAAAGTCCTATGGGATATAAGGTGGGTGAGTTCGCTGCCAACCATATGGCCGGCATTAAGAGCGGTTTGCGCCTGGTGCTCGATGTTGCCCATGCTGCTCACATTACCCTTGGTCCTACGCTGATGACCAGTGTTTGTCGGGGTATGAACAAGATGGGCCTGCCGCTGTGGACAACAGCCATGCCCAAGAAGAAACGTCAGCCCAAGAAATCCGACCTCACGCAGTTTATCATCGAACGTTCCATACCTCATCACGAGGAAGAGCATTCTCCGTTGAAGGTGGTCTACTTCCCCAGTTGTATCAACCAGACCATGGGACAGTCGAAACATGGCGGAAAAATTCACCATCTTGTAGATGAAGTTATTCAGCTGATGGCAAAGGCTGGTTACGAGGTAATCTTCCCGGAAGGTATGGATAGAATGTGCTGCGGACAGATTTGGGAGTCGAAGGGTATGCTCGATATTGCCGACCGCAAGAGCGCAGAGTTGGAAGCAGCCCTTTGGAAGGCTTCCGAGGAGGGACGTTATCCTGTGCTGTGTGCCCAGAGTCCCTGTTTGCACCGCATGAAGAAGGTGATGCATAAGATGAAACTCTATGAACCAGCAGAATTTATCATGAAATATCTGGTGCCGCGACTGGACTTCCATCCCATCGATCGTCATGTTGCCCTGCACATCACATGCTCTACGCGTCAGATGGGCGTGGCCGACGATCTCATCAATCTCGCCAAGATGTGCTCGAAGAATGTTTATCTGCCCGAGGGCGTAGGCTGTTGCGGTTTTGCCGGCGACAGAGGCTTTACCTTCCCCGAACTAAATAAATATGGCTTGCGTAAACTGCGTCCGCAGATTGAAGCAAACCATATTGAAGTGGGATACAGTAATAGCCGTACTTGTGAGATAGGACTCGAAACCAATACGGGTATTCCGTATATGAGTATCGTCTATCTGGTCAACGAATGTACGACAGCGAAGAAGTGAATTTAGTAAACGGGCAATACTGCCAACTGATGGTAAAGGGTACGGGCCATGCGTTCGTGCCCTTTATCGTTGGGGTGCAGACGGTCGGTCTGAGGGTCGGCGAAGTACTGTGCGTGCTCATCCATCATCGGATATAATCCACTGACGGCGTTCATGTCGATGACGGGGACGGCCCAGATGTTGCCGGCATCCTTTACGGCCTGGATGTACTCTTCCAAATAGATGCCACACTGATTCGTATAATCCTCCGTACACTGCCAGTTCTTTTCGTTGCGATGGAACTGGGCGCGATGGATGGGCGTCAGTAGCACGATTTGTTTTGTCGGGTACATCCGTTTCACCTTGTCAAGCGCGATGTTGATACGACCGCGATAGGTACTCTTGTCCATACTCATATAGCGGCGCTTGCGGTCGGTCATCCGCTTCGGCTGCCCGTGCCCGTACATTACTTGCTCGGCTTTCTCCTCATACCATTGTCCGATGGGCACACCGTTGTTGTAGTCGTTCGTACCGATGAAAATGAGGATGGCATCAACAGAGTCTCCGTGTTCTGTTTGTAACTTGTCGGCCTGACGGGGAATGTCGTCCCATTGACGACCGCTGACAGCATATACGTAAGGCGTGATGCCTAACCAGTCTTGTAAGTAGTTCCAATACTTGAGCTTTGACCCGCTGTTTCGCGGATCGGTAATGGAGTCGCCAAAATAAGCTACCCGTTTTTGCATCCAAGGATGTGCAAAGACGGACTGAGCATTAGCGGCTCCGCTAAGCAGAGCCGCTAATGTCAATAATATCAAAGTTTTCTTCATTCAATCAATACTCCATCACTGCAGGCAATTCCTTAGCCTGGTCAATCATCTTCTGAACTTCAACGACTGCGGGAACACGATTGGTCAGATTCTTGACGGCATTAACCTCTTCCAGTTTCTTTTGGAGGTTCTCAGCAACACGATGCTTTAACTCCTTTACGGTATCTACGCCGCTGGCTTCCAGAAGCTCAGCAAACTGAGGACCAACGCCATTGATGCGATACAGGTCGCAGTGGTTTGCCCACTTCAAAATCAGCTTGCCGCTGATACCGGTCTCTTCTTCAAGAGCCTTGCGGCCTGCGGGCTTTGCGCATTTTTCCAAGAGCTCAGCATCGGTCTTGATACCTGCTGCAATCAGTTTCTCGGCGTATACTTCACCTACGCCCTCAATGTCAATTACTTTGTAAGTCATATTCTGTATGGTTTTAGTTAGTTGTTGCAGTGGAGTGCACTTTGCACGCTGCATGTGTGCAAATATACGAATAAAAGTTGTTTATTTTGCAATGTTTTTATTTTTTTTAATACAAAAGATGGTTTGATAGTGTATTTTTGTCGTATCTTTGCACCGTTAAACATTAAAAAGAAAGGAATAACAATGAATTATAATGAATTAGATTTACGGGGATTGAACGCTGACCAGCAGTTAGCGATGTCGGAGGCTTTCCCTATCCTTATGCGAAAAGTGTACGGTTGGATGACACTGGCCCTTGTGATTACCGGATTGACCGCTTATGGAGTTGCTACAAGCCCAGGTGTTCTGCAGGCTATCTATTCTAATCAGATTCTTTTTTGGGGACTTATTATTGCAGAGTTCGCATTGGTATTCGGAGTCAGTGCAGCCATAAACCGCCTGTCATTGACCACTGCCACCCTGATGTTTATTCTCTACTCGGTTATTAATGGTGCCCTGTTGTCTTACATCTTCTTGGCCTACACGGCTTCTTCCATTGCAACCGTATTCTTTATCACGGCAGGAACGTTCGGGACGATGGCACTCATTGGCTATACAACAAAGACCGACTTGTCGTCGATGGGAAAAATTTTGTTTATGGCCCTGATAGGACTGATAATCGCTACAATAGTGAATCTGTTTATCAAGAGTTCTGGCTTTACGCTCATCTTGAGCTATGTCGGTGTACTCATTTTCGTAGGACTTACTGCTTGGGATTCTCAGAAAATTAAGCAGATGCTTCTGCAGGCCCCTGATGCAAGCGAGGCATCCCAGAAACTTGCACTTCTTGGTGCCCTGACACTGTATCTTGACTTTATCAATCTCTTTATCTATTTGCTTCGCATCTTCGGAAAAAGAGAGTAAAAGTATATATACTATATAATATAATAAGGTGTAAAGTTTTCGTATTGTCAAAGAATGCGAAAACTTTTCATTTTCTTGCAAAATATTTT
>SUYI01000063.1 GCA_015060485.1 Prevotella sp.
TCGTTCCATTTCTCGATGACGTTCTTATCCACCTTGAAGCCCTTCACATCACCAGCATACTTCTCAAAAGAGTTGAGTGCCCATTGGTAATTCTCTGCCGTGCCCACCCGATCCTCTTTTTTCATCTTAGCAATAATGCTCTCCCAGACTCCGACAAAAGATTTGCTTACTTCGCCGTTTGTCTCTGCACCGGTTAGGTAGGTCTTGATGATGTCGAGGGTCAACGACTGAGTCTTACTCAACTTGACCACTTTTTCACGATAGCCATCCAGTATGCTCTCCCATTCCTTATATACAGGCATCAAGAGGCTACGTGCGTTAGTCACACTGCATACCTCATTGAAGTACTTCTCTTTCTGATAGGGCATACTTGCCAACTTGAAGTATAATCGTTTCCTCTCAATCGTAAAACAGATGGCCATCGGATATTCATCCGTAGTCTTATTGGTACGTTTGTCCAGTACAAGTTTAATCCAGCAGTTATCTACCGGGTTGCAATTAATGGATGTTTTCAAAGCCTTCATAATCACAGTCTGTTGCTCTAATTCCTTTATTTTTGCGAACACCGTGCGAACACCATGCGAACACCAAAGGCAGTTTTTCAAGATTTCGCAGCGTTGCCCGTTTCGGTTGCAAAGTTAGTAAATATCTGATAAACAACCAAATAGAAAACACGAAAATATTTTGTGAAATCTTAAAAAATCCTACTTTAACAGACTCATAATCTGGAGGTCTCAGGTTCAAGCCCTGGCTGGTCCACTCCCCAAAATCAGCAACTTACGAGCAATCTAAGGTTGCTGATTTTCTATTCGTCGGACAATCCTCAGACATCTGTCTATTTGCTGTTTGTCTGTTACTTGCCCGTCAGGTATTTCGCCCTCAACTGTTGCTGCTCGGCCTCGGAGAAGCCGAGTTGGTTCACGATGTAAGCTGACAGCGAGCCGTACTGCTGGTCTATCAGGTCGAGAGTTCCTCCACGCGGGCGGCATAACAAGGACGGCGGCTAGCATCCCAATTCTTCTCTTATTCATCTTATTATGATTTTAGTAGCTCTTTTTCCATTGCTAAAAACCAGTTGCTGCACGACGAAAAATTTCATGAATTTATCTCGGCGACAAGAAGGACTTGTCGGTGATGCCATCGTAACTCTTGACTACACGCTGAGTGCATTGAGGCTAGGCTGAGCAAAAGTACATAAAAGAAAGTTTTAAAATATAAGGTATAGAAACCACAAAAGAGCCACGGGGTCGGAGTAAATGATCACATTCTCCGACCCAGTGATTTTGTTTCATATCAAGTTGAAATGTCGTAAAGCGTTTAGGACGCCATCATCGTCAACGGAAGTAGTCGTGTAGTCTGCTTCTTTCTTTAGTGATTCAAGGGCGTTACCCATAGCAATACCAATACCGGCAGCTTTTATCATGGAACTGTCGTTGCCTCCGTCACCAAAAGCCATCGTATATTGAGGATTCAGCCCTAAATGGGCAGCCATAGTTAAGATTCCCTCTCCTTTATCAGCTCCTTTTGCTGTGATGTCGGTAAACGCCGGATGCCAACGACCAGAGGTGCAACTTGGAATACGCTGCATCAAGTGATGCTCGTAGTCTTCTGGAAAGAATGGTGTCAACTGAAGGATTCTCTGTCTTAGCACTACGTCGAGCGGCTTTGCCTGATCAAGATTCTCCACGGCTATCTCACCACGGAATATCCTGTCAACCTCCCCTTGTGGATCAAGCACGGCCACATCTTTCTCTCCAACAACAATCAAACCATAGTTCTTTTCCTGCGCGTCGTTTACTACCGTCAGCACATCTTCTTGTGGAATGTCTTTGCAGCGGATAACCTCATGTCCCACAAAACACAAGGCTCCGTTGATGGTCACATAGCCGTCAATCAGATGTTCGATGGTTCCCAGATTAGTAATAATCAGCGGAGGACGGCCTGTAGCAATAAATACTTTGTGGCCGTCAGCCTTTGCTTGGGTTAGGGCAAATATCGTGGAAGCCGGGATTTCGTGGGTCTTGAAACTTACCAATGTACCATCTATGTCGAAAAACAATGCGTACTTGATATCCCGCTCGAACTTGTTCGCTTTGCTTGCAAAGAATTCTTTCCCAAAGCATCTTTTAAACTCACTCTCGAAGTTGGGAGTCAGAACGTCTTTTCCCATTGCATCCCGAATCTCCTGCATCGTCCAGAAACGGCCACCGTCCAGTTCGTCTGTCGAAGGATGTATCTCGCCATCGTAGGTAGTTCGGTTCACATAGACCAATTCACGTTCCCGCTTGCTTTCAAACACATACTTGTCGACAAACTCAGGGATGAAGTCAGTAATACCTAATTCCTCGCGGACTTCACGACGTAGAGCATCCTCTGGCGACTCACCATAGTCCACATGCCCGCCAACAGCAGTGTCCCATTTTCCTGGCTGAATGTCTTTCCAGTTAGGCCGTCGCTGTAGATAGATTTCTCCCTTGGAGTTAAACACATGAAGATGCACGACGGGGTGAAGCAGCTTCGAGCCACTATGACACTCGCCCCTTGTCGCAGAGCCTATGACCTTTCCGCTTTCGTCTACTATCGGGAAAATCTCTTGTTGATTATCCATGCTATCTGTCTATAGTTACGGGCATTCCCGCCTCTTTCCAAGCAACGATGCCGCCTTTAAGGTTTACGCACTTATAGCCCACGTCTGCCAGTTTACCAGCAGCATTGGCAGAACGGCGACCACTGCGGCAGTAAACGGCAATCTTCTTGTTGATAGGCAGCGTTTCTTTTGCCTTCTCCACAAAGTCGCTCTGTCCCTGATCAATCAGGATAGCCCCTTTGATATGACCTTCAGCATACTCAGCAGCAGTCCTCACGTCAAGGATAACAACACTGGAGTCTGCAATAAGTTCTGCAAATCCATCAACATGGGTGTTCTCGAAATTACTCTGGCCACAAGCTGTAGTCAAACCTAAAGCAGCCAATAAACATGTGATAATCTTTTTCATATTGCAATTGTTTCTAATCAGTGAAAATAAAATATTCTCAAAATCAGCTACAAAGGTACGATTAAGTGAGCAAAAAGCAAAATATCTTTTGCTTTTTCGAACGAAAGTAGCTTCAACTTTAGTTAAAGTTACCATCTGGTAGTAAACAGGCTAGGAGAAATAACTAACGAGAACCAGCCCCAGCGGGCGGTGTTGTTGCCCGCGCCCTGCTTTAGGCGGTCCATAGTCTCTGTACCAAACATCAATGTATAGTTTGCCGTAAGCTTTATATCCTTTGTGAAACTGTAACTGGCCTCGAGCTCGATGCTGTGGCCCAAGGTGCTCTTCAGGCCCTGAAGAGCGGTGGCGGTGGCCAGATAGTGATAGGTGGCACTGCAACTGAGTTTAGAGGTCGGCCTGCCTTTGATGCCTATGAAAGCATTCTGCAAACCAGGCGGCGACCGCTGATGTAGTCGCGCACCAGATAGCCTGGACGCCCCAGCAGCTGAACGAGCGTATAGGTCAGCGAGCGCGAGTCCATGCCCCAAAGAAGTGCTACGTTCTCTTTGACGGAGTTCCATCCCACGCGTCCCACCTCGGCACGCTGGCCGCAGCGCGGACAGAAGTTGTCAGCAAACTCGGTGCCGCAGTTACAGCAATGCTGCACGCTGTCCTCGTGGCGATTGACATAGTGCGGCTCCTCCTGCTGCCAGCGGCAGAAGTGGCGGTAGTATTGCTTTAACTGATCTTTGGTCATAAACCTGTCTTGAATTATATTGCTTTATTCGTTAATCAGGCACTGGCCGGTCATTTCCTTGGGTTGCTGCAGGCCCATGATGTGGAGAATAGAGGGGGCCACGTCGGCCAGGGCGCCGCTATGCACCGTCGCGCTCTTGTTCGCAGTCACGTAGATGAAGGGGACGGGGTTTGTGGAGTGCGTGGTGTTGGGCGTGCCATCGGCATTGACGGCATGGTCGGCATTGCCGTGGTCGGCGGTGATGATGACGTCGTAGCCCATCGTCTTGGCCGTCTCCACGACCTCGTTCAGGCACTGGTCGATGGTCTTCACGGCGGTCTGGATGGCGGTATAGACGCCCGTGTGACCCACCATGTCGGCGTTGGCGAAGTTCACCACAATCCAGTCGTAGCGGGCGGTCAGGAATTCCTTTTCTGCCAGCTCAGCCTCGTTATCAGGATTGAAAAGTTTGGCCATCGTGGGGCGCGTCACGTGTGTATAGGTAAGGGCTGTTCCTCCCTCGCCAGTCTGAACATAGTCGTTCAAATCAATGGTTTCGTAAGTATTCATTGTTTTGATGTTATATATGCTACCGTACCAATCTGACGCAATCTCCGTAATACAGGTCGCCATAACTATGAGGATGGAGTCTCTTTGAGTTACCTGAGATGCCACTCGCCGTAGTCCCGTTCTGCGAAGCCAACCAATAGTCGATGGCTATCCCAACAAGAAACACATTCGTTCCCTCACGATAGCCGGCTGCAGGCAGAAATACCGCACCGGCAGACTCCATCACTCTCCATTCGTCTATTGTGTAGGTGTTATGAGAATAATTGTCAGCGTTTTCGTTGAAATAGTAGGTGCCATTCCATTCGAGTCCTTTCGTAGTACTGGGCGTATAAGAAAGACCATCAGGCATCGTCCAGTCGTCAGGCAGGAGGATAACACCGTTCACACCATCTACAGAACCTAAGCCAAAGAGGTTGGCAGCATTTGTCCTGCCGTGAAACAGATAGACATTTTCCTCGCTTGTCAGCGTACGCCATGTGTATCCTGTGCTGTTTTGGATAGCATTGTTGCCCCATTCGCTAAAAACGATGTAGTCCTCAGACTCTGTGGTGGCAAGTGTGGGATTGACACCAGTGCCCCATCCAAAGAGGTCGATCCAGCCATCGTAGTCACTGCTGATTGCCGTATTGTCGCTTTTCACGCCGTTTTCATACACGTTGCCGATCGTGGCATCACCCACGATGTCATATTGGTGTTCGGCAAATCGCAATGTATGTGAGGAAGCCTGATACTGCAGATTGCCCTGAGCAAACTGCACTTGCAGTCCCTTGGCATTGACAGTAAAGCGGCCGGGCAACACACCCTTCTCCCATACGACGCTACTGGGCTCTGGCATGGAATCCAGCTTGTCCTCTTCCGAGCAGCCCGTCATTCCTAATAGGAGCGCTGCGGCTGCCATCATTGTTAATAATAATTTTTTCATATTTTGTTATTCAATTACCTTCGGAAGTTACTGCAAGGTATCTTTGACATAATATGCACTAATCGGATTCTCCGTTATTAAGACTCTTTCCTGATGGAAAAAGGCGCAGAGCTTATATGAATTCAAAGATATTGCTGAACCCAGTGATGACAAAGACATCGTTGACGGCATCGTTGAGACCTTTGATATAAACATGCACGCCCCTTTCCTGGACATTCTGCAGGATGCCAAGGAAGATGCGAAGACCAGCCGACGAGATATACTCCAGGTTGGTGCAGTCGATGATAATGTCCTTACCCTCCACGTCGTTCAATGGACTCATTGCCTTTTCAGTTGCTGCGGCAACTGCTGTGTTGAGATTACCCTCCAGAATGGCAACCATGTTGCCGTCTTGTTCTTGAATTGTTACGTTCATAATCTAGATATTCTAGATGTTAATTATTTTACTATAGTAATGAATGCGGTCATGCCAGGCATCAGGTGCGGGTGTGGTGCCAGCGTTGCTTCTATATGTACCATGCCATTGCCGTCGATGACCGGGCTGATGGCAGAAACGGTTGCCGAATGCAGCTCAGCGGGGTATGCAACGGTAGAGACGGAGAGACTGGCTCCCATCTGGTATTTTGCCAGTTCATTTTCGAGCACGTCAAAAGACACCTTCAGATGTTCCGTATCCACAATGTAGAAGAGAGCCTCACCAGGCAGGGCGGCACCGTAGAGTGTGTTCTTAATCTGCGAGACAGCACCGGACACGGGTGCAGTAATGACACAATAGGACAACTGATGTTCCAACTCGTGTAACTCGGCTTTTGCTTCGTTGTAGCCACTGTTGATACGAGCCAGTTGCTTGATTTTTTCTGGTGCTGCATCCAGATGGTCGTGCTTGTAGCCCTGCCCCATCAGGATAGCCTGATATTGGAATTCGGCCTTCTCAAGTTTGGCGCGGCTGTGAAGGATTTTTTCGCGCAGGGTAGCATCGCTCAGTCGTGCTACGACCTGACCTTTCTTGACATGCTGTCCCGTCTTCTCTATGCCGAACATAACGATTTGTTCTGCCAAACGGCTAAAGACGGGGATCTCACGTACTGCCTCTATCTTGCCTTTACTGGCCGTTGAATAATTCAGTGCCTGCTGTTGTGACGGGGTTTTTGCCGGTTTCACAGCCACCGTGTCTGTCGGCTGCAAGGCTGGCTGCATTTCTGTTTTCGACTGACAAGCGAAGAAAAGTGAAAAGGTAAAAAGGTAAAAAGGTAAAAAAATAATCTTCTTATTCATATTGTATGAGTGTTTGCAGATGATAGTGAGTTGTCCAGAATTCTTCCAAGGCAGTCAGATAGTTGTTGTAGGCCGTAGCCCACCTGCTTTGTGCCAGAGTATAGGTGTTGATGTCGCAGAGGCCGTTGGCATAGTTGTCGGCAGCCTCGTTAAACGCCTCTTCAGCCAGCTTGACGGTCTGCCCAGTGCTGGCAAGCATCATTCTGCAGGATTGCAGTTTCTGCAGGGTCACGGTGGCATCTTCCGCCAACAGGCGCTCTGTCTCTTGCAATGCCGACTCCTGGCGTTCCACCCATGCCGTAGCTGCAGCATGACGCTTCTTGGCTGCACCATGATCCATCAACGGTATCGTGACCTGAACGGCACCTAAGGCATACAGCTGCTGGTTCTTATAGGCTCTGCCGAATGTCGTATTGACTTGCTGCAGGCCCAGGTTGATGTCAAGCCCGACGTTGACACCCCGTTCCTTGCGTGCCTTGTCTTCCTGATGGCGGGCTTCGGTCAGCTCCGCCAACCGTTGCTGGTAAGCAGGATTGTTGGACTTGGCAAGCATCGCAACCTCATCGGACGTATAGCCGAGAGAAGGCGGGAGGTCGGGTATCGTCAGCAAAGGCATGTCGGCAGACGGCAGATCTATACGTAGCAGGGATGCCAGTTCTGTTCTTGCCTTTAATTCATCCTGACGCGTTACTTCCAGCTGGTTGGCGGCATTCTGTTGCTGTACCTCAATAGCGTGTAGTTCTGCCAGCGTGACAATAGCTATGGTGGCTTTCTCGCGGGCAATGGCCAGAAGGGTGTCGTTCATCCGCAGCTCATCCTGGCGCATCTGCAGCATCCGCTGCTGGCGTGCCAGACGGAAGTAGCGTACGGCAGCCTCCTCGGCAATGCATCGCAGATTGTACTCATGCTGCTGGCGTGCAGCCTTTAACTGCTGATCCTCCACCTGTTTCTCCCAGCGGAAGGGATTGTAGCCCAACAGGGTATGACTATAGCCTACCAACAACGGACTGGCCACGAACTGACGCGGGTGACCTGATGCCTCTTCGCGAAAGAACTCACTCCAAATGGCCTGCGTGCCTATGAAGGCTTCACCGCCAAAGGACAGCACCTTCTGACTGAGCCTTACCTGGGCCGAGGTAGAGAAGATGTCGTAGTTTCGCAAGTAAACGTAGTCGCGGCTGGGATCGCTGACGATGCGGGAGTAATTGGGCACCACCTTCAACGAAAGCTGTGGCTTGCGCAAGGCCTCGAAAGCCTCGTACGATGCCTGCCGGCTACGGTATTCCTGCTGGCTTTGGAAGGCGGTGATGGCACTGTCTTGTGACAACCGTATCACCTCATCCAAGGTCAGCGGTGTCTGCCCCATGCTATGCAGAGGAAGCATACTAAACAATGTCAGGCCGATATTTAATTTATAATTCATAATCAAGGGTGGTAGCAAATTCTTCATTCTTCATTTTTCACTTTATCGTCCGGAAAATACCCCTGCGCCTTAAGCTGCTCGAAGTTGCCATCGGCTGCTACGCGGCCATCCTTCAGCACGATGATGCGGTTGCACTGCTGGATGGTGCTCAGTCGGTGGGCTATGACGATGCGCGTACACCTCAGCTTGGCCAGGTTCTCGACGACGATGTGCTGGCTGATGTTGTCGAGTGCTGACGTGGCCTCGTCGAGGAAGAGTACCTTGGGTTTTCTCACCAATGCCCGTGCAATGAGTATGCGCTGGCGCTGTCCGCCCGACACGCCTTTGCCGTCGACACTGATAGGCGTGTCCATGCCAAGAGGCATCTGGCGGATGTCGTTGTCGAGTGCAGCCATGCGGGCAGCCTCCCAGGCATCTTCGTCTGTCAGCTTCGGATCGTTGAAGATAATGTTGTCGCGGATGGTACCCTCAACGAGTTGGCCGTCCTGCATACAGACGCCAATACAATACTGCCTCAGGCTGCGCAGGTTGATGTCACTCAGGGCGTACTGGTCGTAGAAGATGGATCCCGCTAACGGATGCTCCAAGCCCATCATCAGTCGCATCAGGGTACTTTTGCCACAGCCGGAGTTTCCGACAAGGGCCACATAGTCACCTCTCTTGATGCTCAGGTTGAGTCCGTCGAACAGCATGGGCATGTCATCGGCATAGCGGAACTTCAGGCCGCGTATGTCCACCCGACCCGTGATATTCTTGACGACATTGGCCTCCTCCCTATCCTCAGTCCTTGCAGCAAATATGGGACTGCAGAGCCGTATCTCCGGCAGTAGGCGTGACACCATTTTCGTGATGCCTTGTAATTGAGATACGGCCTTGCAAACGATCCCTAAGACGGCACAATAGGCGATATAATCGGAGAGTACCAAACCGTAGTGCCAAGCAGCCCACATCGTCACAATCATAGGTAGGAATTTGAGACAATAGCTGACACCTGTCACATAGAAACTGGCCAAAGGCTGACGGCTGCCATAGACCTCTGTGGGGGCATAGGCCTTTGCCCATTGATGGAAGGCTCGGAACTCAGCCCCGCTTGTCTTGATTTTCTGGATACCTGAAAACAAGGAAAACAGCGTGCCTATGAGGTGTGAGCTACTGGCATTCACGCTTAACTGCACCTTATTTATATAATAGTACTCCAGCATGATAGCCACCAATTGTATGATGATGACAACCATACCTGTGAAGAGCAGCGGGCCGCCATAGATGAAGAACTGTACGAACATGATGGCAGAGAACAGGAAGGTCAGGAGCGTCGATAGGAAGTTGGCCGTCAGGTTGGAACTGACGCGCGACAGCGACAGCAAACGGTTAGAGAGGTCGCCTGGCGTAAACTGCTTGGCAAACGTAGCTGGCAGTAGCAGCAGGCGCGACATCATGGCCGTCTGCAGCGTATATTCCACCTTGTCCTTGATGCGTACCACCACCAAGTTGCGGGCTATCTGCACCATCGTCAGTCCGACGGCAGCGCTGAAGAGCAGCGTCGCAATGGGAACAAGCTGGCTTGCTTCACCTGAAGGAATGACCTCCGAAAAGATCAGTTTGCACACGTACGGTGTAAACATGGTCAGCAGGGCAACGCCTACGCAAGCCATCAGGCAGTACAACAAGTCATATATGCAGAGGCAGCTTACAGCATAGCGTATGAGTGCCCCTGGCTTAGGCCGTCCCCCGCTTGACGTGAGATTCAAATCTTCAAAAGGAAAGCAGGCTATCAGCGCCTCCTGCTTCAGCAGGTCGGTACTTTTGCTGGCCATCATGAGCTTGCCTGTCTTCGGATGGGTGAACGTATAGTCTGTAAAACCGGGAACAAGTATGACGGGCGTGTTGTCATCGGCCCAAAATCCCATCATATAGCCCGTACAGCGCGACCACCAACGGTCGGTCAACGTAATGTAGCGGTAGAAAATGTTATAGCGGTCTAACAACGTCTCTATCTGCTCGATATCCGATGGCAAATCTACGGTTGTCTGCATCTGCTTCCAGAGCTTCCTGTCTATCATGGCACGCAGAATGTCCCGCGCCTGACTCATCGCCTTACGATCACCATCCATGCGCTGGAACAACTGTTTATGTAGAAGACTTATTTTCATGGTGTCAGGCGAATTTTAACAGGTTACTATACAGGCCGTCCATCTGCCGCAGCTCGTCGTGGGTGCCGTGCTGGGTGATGCGTCCGTGTTCTATCACATAAATCTGCTCGCATTGGGCGATGGTCTCCAGTCGGTGGGCAATGATAATCATGGTCATACCCTCGTGATACAGATGTTGCATCACCTTGGATTCCGTCGCAGAATCGAGTGCCGAGGTACCCTCGTCCATCAGCAGGATGGTGGGCTCCTTGGCCAGTGCGGTGGCTATCTCGATGCGCTGGCGCTGTCCGCCGCTGAAGTTCTTACCGCGCTCTGATACGACGCCCTGATAGGCCCCGGGGCGTTCCATAATCTCCTGGTGTATCTGTGCATTGTTGCAGGCCACCACCATGGCAAAGTCTTCTATCGACTCATCCCACATCTTCACATTGTCGGCAATGGTGCCCTCGAAGAGCGTTACATCCTGGTTGACCACCGAGACTGAGTTGACGAAAGTCATGCGGTCGATGGCCTTGCGGGGCTTGCCGTCGAACAGCACCTCACCCTCCCACGGCTCATACAGTCCCGACACCAAACTCAGTATGGTGCTCTTGCCGCAGCCCGAGGGACCTACCAAGGCGATGCGCTCGCCCGCCTTGATCTTCAGCGAAAAATGCTCGATGATAGGTGGCAGGCTGCGGTCGTAGCCGAAGGTGACGTCGCGCAACTCTATCTCGCCTGCCAGTTTGGCCACGTCGGGCAGTTCATCGTCGGCAGGCAGGCACAGGTCAGTGCATTCCTTGTTATAGTCGGTCACCTCCTTGATGCGCTGGATAGACGAGTTGACCCTCAAAGCGGTCTGTACGCTGGCAATAGCCCTGATGATGGGATAGATGGTCTCATTGATGAGTCCCTGCGAGGCCAGGATCATGCCTGGTGTCATCTCGCCTTGCAGGATGAGCCATGTGCCCAGACACAGTATGACACCATCGGTAACCTGTAACACGAACTCCGGCAGGGCACTCAGATAGATGTTGTGGGTGATGGTGGTCACGCGGGCATTCAGGGACTGTGCATAGGTTCGCTCCCACTGCGCAAAGAAGTGCCGCTCGCCGCCCAAAGCCTTGATGGTTTCCAGATTGCTCATTCCCGTCATCGTGACGTTTTGCAATCGTGCCTCCGTCACTTCCAGGTTCATGGCAATCTTCTTCTGCTTGTTGGCAGTGCTACGCATGACGTAAACGAGAAACAGAATGGAGAAGATTTCCAGCAGTCCCAGTTTCCAGTTGAATTGCATGACAATATAACAGCAGAGAACGGGCAGGATGAGTATGCTGAGGGCCGGCAGGACGTAGTCCATCTGCCTGGTGGTTTTTGAGATGGTGGTATAGCGGGCCGCCAGTTCACCTGGTGAAAACTGGGTAAGCCGAGTCATCGGTAGTCTAAGTACTGTCCACAGGAAATTCGACGACGTGGTGATATTGATCCTTGCCTGGCTCTTCCGGCGCACAATAGAGAGCCCTATCCAGACCAAGAGTTCAATCACGAACAGCAGGATATACAGCACAATCAGCGGGGTAAACCATTCCGGGTTCTTCTGTGTGATGATATTGTCGGTATAAACCTTCTGGAATAGTGGCGGGAATATGCAGGCTACGGAATCGATGGCAACGATAACAATGCCATTGAAGGCAAATAGCATATTGCCCTTCAGGAAATAGTGGAAAGCCGATACCATCGACAGCCCAGATTTCTTCGATTGTTGTTGCTGTTTCATTACTCAAACTTTAGCTTTAAATCACGGAAGCGTGTCCGTGCCGACTCAAACAGATACTGGAACATGCTGCAGCGCTTTGTCTCGGTGAGCACCGAGCAGTAGGTGCCGATGCCCATGCTCACGTCGGCTGGCTCTCCGAACGACCAGTCATAGTGCGTGGCGTCCTCAGGCGAACGCAGCAGGTCGATGCGCACCTCGTAGACCACATCGCTTTGTTCCAACAACCGCTTGGCCAGAATGTTCGATTTCAGCGTCTGTCGTACCTCGTCGGCATCGGCAGGATAGCGCACCACCTGGGTGATGCGTCCCCGCACATAGCCTATCTCGTCACGTTTCTCGTCGGCAGGCCACACCTGGGCCACCATGCCTATGCGAAGGTCACGCTGCGCCTCGTTGTCGGCGTAGGCAATAAGTTGGGTGTGCTGTGACTGTTGGCTGGCGGCATTTCCGTCAACCACACTCACAATGGGGTCGAAAGCCTCGAACGGCTCGTTATCCGCCTTGGTACTGATGACCAGGCCGTTCACCGTGCTCGTCAGGAAACTATGGCTGTCGCCGATGGAGACCATGGCCACTGTCTGACCCTGGCGCACGCTGTCGCCATTATGTACCAGCATCGTACGCACAATACCCTTGTTGGGCAGTGTGATGTCGGTAGTGCCCTGCACGGGGAATACGACGCCTGAATAGTAGGCCTTGTCGCTCACATTACCCAGGAAGCCCCAGACGATGAATGCCGCCAGTAGCACTATGGCTGCCGCAGCCAGCAGATAGGTAGGAACATAAGTCACACGCAGATGGTCGGCAATCTGCTCGGGCGATTGTAATGTATCTTCAACTTTACTCATATTTATTGTTCAAAGTTCAATGTTCAAAGTTCAATGATTTTCTCAGCGTCAGCACATTGAGGTTGTCCATGCGCTCATAGTTTATCGAGTCCATATTCTCCATCGTCAGCTCCAGCAGCAACGCTGCCGCTATGATGACACAGAGACTCAGGTTGGCCCGCAAAACATGCACCAGCCTCAACCACCAGCCGTTCTGTCTACGTTTCTTTGTCATTAAATTATCGGTTTATCTAATCGTTGTTACCCACGATGACAGCATCCACCACATTGCCCAGACAGGCCGAGAGGGCAATAAGAATGGACGACCATAGGAACACCCAGTATTCCCTGTTGAACTTTTTTCTTTCCGTTGGGTTCATTGCCTATTCAAGATTGAAGATGCTTTATAAGTTGCAAATATAGACATAATAATGCAAACCACCAAAGAAAAAGCAAAAAAAAACTCAAAAAAGGTTGCGCCCTTGCGGGGCGCTAACCTTTTTAAGATCCCATCTCGAAGCCGCCCGAGTTGTCATCGCCGCTGTTGCCTGACCCGCTGCCGCTGTTCTGCGACCCGCTACTATCTTGGTTACCACTCCCCTCGCCCGTTGGAGAGGGGTTGGGGGTGAGGCTTCCCTCATCGTCGCCGCTGGTTGCTGTTCCCTCGCCGTCGGTAGCATCAGCACCCGTCTTGCTCTTGATGAGCGCCTTGGCCTTTGACCTGAAGAGTAGAGTTTGTGTTCTGAGAAAGATTAAGTTCCAACATGTTTTTTTTAGTTTGACAAAATGTGAATTCGGTTTGACGCGTCGTTGCCTCGGGGCGGGGTGGTCAAAACGTCCGACAGAATTTTCGTTTCGTCCGACGGAATTTTTTTTTCGTCCGACGGAATTATTTTTCCGTCCGCCGCAATGCCCGCCAGCATCCCTTTGACACTGCAAAAGTACGACAACGCAAAATGGCGTTGCGGAGTTTTGCGGAGTTTTGCGGAGTTTGTTTAACATTCTTTATGTTTTTTGGCCTTCTACGTCGGCGCCGTAGTTCTCAACGATCCACTCCACGACCTTGGGTGACAGCCTGTCCCGGGGTCGCAAGCCCAGCGCCGTGAGTTCGTCCAGATGCGCTGCAATATACCTGTTCAGCGTATATCTCGACACGCCTGCACATTCAGCCAGTTTTGTCCGCGTCATTGCCTTCATAAAATCATCCGTTTAATCCGTGGTTGTCTTAAATAAATTCGTGTCATTCGCAAAAT
>SUYI01000064.1 GCA_015060485.1 Prevotella sp.
GAAATAGCTCAGTTGGTAGAGCACAACCTTGCCAAGGTTGGGGTCGCGGGTCCGAGTCCCGTTTTCCGCTCTTTTTTATACGGAAAAACAAAAACCAACCTGTCTAAATGAATTTATACTTACGATACTTTGATCAGGAAGTATTAGTGAAAAATGCAGATGAAGCTATTGCATTTCTCGCTGATATTGACGAAATAGGAATGAATCCCATGCTTGAACGTGACGTCCGCGAATATGTGGAAAGCAACGTGATGTACCCTAAGCGCTATAAGATTCGTCCACGCGTTTATTTTATCATTATCAAGACTGAAGCAGAAACGATGGAAGACTTCAAGGAAAAGAAGGCTGTCCGTCCGGTAGCTGCTATCGTGAAACCCGAGGCTCCCGTATTGGTTCGACTCAACGAGGAGCGTTTCGGATGGTACGAGGGAACGCTCGACTTCAAGCGTGTCTCGGTGGTCCCGGGAACGGGCAAGTTCCAGTATCGCGACACGCATTTCGTGGCACGCTGCAAGGCTGTGTCCGGAATGGACTGCTACAATCGCATTGTCGACCATCTGAGCCAGCGTGTCGATCCGCGCAGCCAGTTCCCCTCAGCCAAGGGCAAGAATTTTAAGTTCACTTATCTGGGAGAGTGCAAATAAACGAACGCGTATGAACAAGGTGATGTTGATTGGCAACGTGGGGCAAGAACCTGAAATCCGCTATGTGGAACAGGGCGTTGCTGTTGCCCGTGTGCGACTGGCAACGACGGAACGTGGCTATACGCTGCAGAATGGTACGCAGGTGCCCGACCACACTGATTGGCATAACGTGATTCTTTGGCGCAAACTGGCTGAGATCGTTGAGAAGTATGTCCACAAAGGCGATAAGTTGTATGTAGAAGGGCGCATTCGCTATTCTACCTACGACGACAAGCAAGGACAGCGTCGCAGTATGACGGAGATATGGGCAGACAACATCGAGTTGCTCTCGCCGCGTCCCGCAGCAACGCCGGAGGAGTCGGGCTCAGCGGCTACAGAGTAAATCATGGACGAATATTTACAACAGATTTTCAATGAGGTGACGTTGATGTCGCCCTCGTTAGGAGCTGTCATTGCGGGTGTGTTAGCCTGTCTGCTGTTGTTGGTATCTGGCTATGCATCGGGTTCTGAGATTGCGTTCTTCTCGCTGTCGCCCAGTGACCTGAGTGAGTTGGACGAAGAACGTACGCCCACTGACGTCAAAATCAAGGAGCTGCGCGAGGATTCGGAGCGCACGCTGGCTACCATCCTGATTACCAACAACCTGGTGAACGTGACGATCATCATGCTGCTGAACTATTTCTTTGCGCATGTGATTGACTTTGGAGGAGCCTACTGGCTGCAGTTCCTGGTCATCACCGTATTGCTGACTTTCCTGTTGCTGCTCTTCGGCGAGATTATGCCGAAGGTGTATACGGGACAGCATCCGTTGAGTTTCTGTCGTTTTGCCGTCGGGGGAATACTGTTCTTCCGCAAAATGTTCTATCCGTTTGCCACCATACTGATCAAGTCGGGAATCCTGGCTGACAAGGTGGTGGGCAAGAAGAGCCACATATTGAGCGTCGATGACTTGGAGCAGGCTTTGGAACTGACCGACAAGGAAGATATCAAAGAGGAACAGCGCATGCTGGAGGGTATCGTCCGTTTTGGCGACGAGACAGCCAAGGAGATTATGACGTCGCGACAGGATGTCGTAGATCTGGACTTCAAGTCTTCCTTTGCTGAAGTGCTGCGCTGCATTGTGGCCAATAACTATTCGCGCATTCCCGTCTATCAGGATAATAGCGACAATGTGCGCGGTATCCTGTATATCAAGGACCTGCTGCCGCATCTGTCGAAGGGTGCTGCCTTCCGTTGGCAGTCGCTCATACGTCCGCCGTATTTCGTTCCCGAAACGAAGAAGATTGACGACCTGCTACGCGAGTTCCAGGAGAACAAGGTGCATATCGCCATTGTGGTCGACGAGTTCGGTGGTACCAGCGGTATCGTGACGCTGGAGGATATTCTGGAGGAAATCGTCGGCGAGATTAACGACGAGTATGATGAGGACGAGAAATCATACGCACGCATCAATGCCAACACCTTTGTCTTCGAGGGTAAGACGTCGCTGTCGGACTTCTATAAGATTCTGAAGGTGGACGATGATATCTTCGAGGATGTGGAGGGCGAAGCCGACAGCATTGCCGGACTGCTGCTCGAAATCAAAGGCGACTTCCCGAAACTGCACGAGAAGATAGACTATCAGAATTTTACCTTCGAGATACTCGACATGGAAGAACGCCGTATCTCAAAGGTAAAAGTGATTGTCCACGAAAAGACAACGGAAGAGTAGGGGGCTTATTCCCAACCGAAACGTTTCCAGTCCATCACTTGGTTCCATCCAAAGTTGATGGACGTTTTGTTGTAGGCCATATTGCCGTAGCTGTACCCACTGCCTTGTCGGGGAATAAACATGCTGACGCAACCGTACTGCAAATCAGGATTGAACGTGGAGAAAGCCTGTTGCTGCTGCCAGAATTGGGACATCCACATGAGCGATATCCTGCAATAAGGAACAGCCTGCTGATAGGTGGTGTTCCACAGCTTGAAGTCGTCGGCAGACAGCAATCGTTCCATGATGGCCTTCATGTCGTACATGACGTCACTGTTGTTGCTCGTGTTGTATAAATAGTATGCGATAGCCGTCAGGTCCGGACTCTCGGGATATTGCGGATAGCCGCCAGTGGCGCGCTCCAGCATGTCGTGGGTCCTGTCGGCCAGGTCGCCGATATACTTGGTGTCAATGACGGAAAGGGGAACACTGTAGCCGTCTTTCATATACGGCCATGTGTATTTCTCTGAGTAATCCAGGTTGTTGTAATCGGCATAATAGTCGTAATAGTTGTCGATGATGCCTTTGTACAGGTCGCTGCCGCTCTTGAACAACTGGGGAACTATCGCTTGATAAGGTGCACCGCGCCCGGGAATCTCGGCGGGCGAGCCCATCAGATAGTCTGTCACCTCGCGAAGCTCATAGCCGTTCTCGACGCACATCATATTGCAGCAGTCGGCAAAGATGAAGCTCAGCTTGGGCAGCACGTTCTGGTCCTTCAGCCCCTTCAGCGCACGAGCCATCTGGGTGATGTTCATCCACTTGCTGGTGTCTACGCCATAGGCCCGTCGCTGGGCAATGGTATCTGATTCAACAATCCATCCGGAGGCGTGACCCCACAGCACCAGACCATACTCCTTGGCAGGACACAGCGTTGCGATTTGTTTCAGCACGTCGCTGAACTGCTCGGGGTCGGAGGCATAGAAGTCGGAGGTGTATTTATAGAGGGTGTCTAACTTCGCTTCTTTCGTGATTTGGGCAATATAGGGCTTTTCGCTGCCAATGTTCCGGTCGATGAATGCCACCAGGTTGCAGTTATGGGGAATGCTTGAAGCACCTTGCAGCATTTCCTTGATGTCATCCATCACAACTTTCGAAAGGTTATTGTCGCCTGACATATAGACCATCACGGTGCGCTGGGCAACGGTCTTTGGTGTTTCATTATTTTCTTCTTTCTTACAGCCTGTCAGCAGGACAGCACAACATACAAAAATGAATAGTATCTGTTTCATAGTTCTTGTTCATTGAGTGAAGCATTTGCTTGTTTGCGAAGACGCTCCTGATACCACCACAGGCCGAAGAGCAGTCCGATGGCCATCAGTGCCATATAGATCCAAACGGCAGTGGACGAGAGCATGAAGCTAGGTGGGATGACCACCTCGATGGTGCGAACGTCGTACGCCTCGGGTGATTCCAGCAGGAAGGCTTTTGCATGGAATCGGTACGTGCCTGCCGGAACTCCCTTGTAGCTTGCCATACGCGTCTTGTTGGCATTTACCCAGTCGTGGTCGTAGCCTTCGAGCTTGTATTGGTATACAACGCGGTGTTGCAACTGATAGTTGAGTGCTGCGAAACGGAAGGCAAACTCATCACCATGTGTGGGGAGAGTGACCGATCTGCTCTCGGGAACGTAATAGTCAAAAGTCCCGTTCAGTCGCGGACTCTGTAACTCGTCGTTGAGAAAGAAGTCGGTGATACGCAGTTTCAGCAGTGAACCCCGCGCATTCTTCAGTTTCTTGCGGTCGATGGTGTAGTAGCCGCTCATCGTACCAATCAGGATGTTTCCCCCTTCACCCATGATGGCGGAGCCCTCAGAACACATCGTCTCGTCGACACCGTCGAGTTGGGAGTAGGTCGTGAAAATCTGCTTCTTGACATCAAACGAGCTGAGCATGTGGTCGGTAGACAGCCAGACGTTGTTCTTCTCATCGAACGTAATGCTGCGGATTTCTTCCGAAGGCAGTCCGTCGGCAATACCGAAGTTCTTGAACATCCACGCGCCCTGACTGTCGCGCTTGGTGGCATAGCTGAGTCCGCCGCTGTTGGTGCCTATCCACATAGTGCCTTTTGAGTCGCTGGCCAGACAGACAATGTCGTTACTCATCAAACCGTCTTCCAGTCGCTCGGTCATCTTCATCTGTTCGATAACCACATTATTGTTGTGAAGCGACATGATGAGAATGCCGTCCGTCGTGCCGGCCCACACCTTTCCGTCTTTTGCCAGAGCGATGGTACGGACTTTCTGATGGGCATTGAGCGGATAGCGCTTCAGGGCGTTCTTGGCGTGAAGGGCAATATAGTTGCCGGCTTTGTTCTTGCGCAGGATGTTGACACCACCACCGTACGTGGCCACCCAGATGTTGCCTTCGCGGTCTTCCACAGCCTGATAGGCGGCATTGGAACTGAGCGACCACTGGTTGTTGTCCTCGTGACGGAAATTCTGGATAGTATATCCACCGTTGCTTGGGGTAATCTTGAAGACGCCATTGTCTTTGTCGCATACCCAGTAGTTGCCTTGCGAGTCCATCGACATTCCGTAGGGACGACTGATGGGGTTGCCCTTCGAGTCGTGGGTTATCGTGCCGGTATGGTTTCCGTTGGCGTCAAGGATGAATATCTTTCCCCGTTTGTTGCAGAGGAAGGTAAGATGACGCTTGGAATCGTAACACATGGCGCGGATTTCGTTGTCCATAGGCTGGTCGGAATCGGGCATTAATAAAGTACGCGTAATGGTTCGTTTCAGTACTTCCAGCTTTTCCAGTCCTCTGCGGATGGTGGACTCCCAAACGACGCCTTCGTTCATCTCCAGACGGGCATTGACGGAATTGGAAAGGTTCCAGGGGTTGCTGGGGTCGTTGTGGAAGTATTCTATCTCGTCGTTGTCGCGGTTATAATAGCCGTAGCCTCCATGATTCATACGAACCCAGACGGTTCCCATCGCTTCTGCAAACTCTGCACCGCGACTGGTGAATTCAGGAATCGGCACACGCTGGTTGAAGAATTTGACGTTGCCATTCTCAGGATTCAGCCTATAGGCACCGTCGCCGAGGTTTGAGAACCAAATGATACCGTGGCTGTCGACAAAGAGACCTGTCACTTCCTGTCCAATGTCCTTGACCAGTATGGGCTCCTGTCCGTAGGAGAATTGCAGAATCTTGCCCGATTTGGTGCCTATGAAGATGTTGTAGCCATTCGAGGCCAGGCAGCTAACGTTTTCATCCAGGGAAAAGCCCTTCTTCTCGAGCGACATATTCGACATGTTGATGCGGTGCACACCTTGGTCGGTTCCTACCCACAGGTCGTTCTGGTAGCCCTCTACCAGACAGTTTACCGTCAGATTGCCTGTCATAATCTGCTCGTGTTTCATCCCGTTGCGGTCGAGACGCAGCTTGTAGAAACCTGTCTGGCCAAAGGAGAAATACACGTCGCCGATGCTGGAGACGTAGGGGACGAAGAAGTAGTCGACGTGGAACTCGTCGTGCCCGCTGATGCCTTCCAGCGGATCTTCAATACGGTCCATCAGACGGTTAAGCACAAAGACGCGGCCGTCGTACATCTTGAGCCAGATGTTCTGCGACTGGTCGATGGTCATACGGTCTATTCGGTTGTGCAACCCCTTGACGCCACTCATGATACCGGTTTTGTAGTTATAGAAATTGTATCCGTCGAAGCGCGAGATACCGTTCCAGGTGGCAATCCACACGTATCCGTAGTCGTCGTTCTGCAGTACGCCAATCGTGTTGCTGGGCAGACCGTTGTCTGTTGAGTAATGTGAAAGTGAAGCCTGCAAATGCTGGGCTCTCGTGTTCGTGGGAACCCAGAGTGCCAGCATTGCAAGCAATGTTAGTAGACTTGTTTTGTAGTTTGTAATGGTCATTCTGTGTATTAATAGGCGAAGAGCGGGTAGGCCTTCATGGTCTCGTTGACCTCGCCGCGAACCTTGGCGATGACCTGCTCGTTCTCAGGATCGTTCAGCACTTCCTCAATCCAGGCGGCAATCCGTACCATCAGGTCTTCCTTGGCACCACGAGTGGTGATGGCGGGAGTACCCAGACGGATACCAGAAGTCTGGAAAGCCGAGCGGCTGTCGAACGGAACCATATTCTTGTTGACAGTAATATCGGCAGCTACCAGTGCGTTCTCAGCCACCTTACCAGTCAGCTCGGGATACTTCGAACGCAGGTCGACCAGCATCGAGTGGTTGTCGGTACCACCGCTGACGATGCCGAAGCCGCGCTTCACGAGTTCCTCGGCCAGTACGGCAGCATTCTTCTTCACCTGCTTGGCCCACTCCTTGAACTCGGGCTTCAGCGCCTCACCGAAGGCAACGGCCTTGGCGGCAATGACGTGCTCCAGCGGACCGCCCTGCTGTCCGGGGAATACGGCGCTGTTCAGCAGTGCTGACATCTTCTTGACGACACCCTTCGGAGTGGTGTAACCCCAGGGATTGTCGAAGTCCTTGCCCAGCAGGATGATACCGCCACGGGGACCGCGCAGGGTCTTGTGGGTCGTAGAGGTCACGATGTGAGCCCACTTCACGGGGTTCTCCAGCAGACCAGCGGCAATCAGTCCGGCGGGGTGGGCCATATCGATCATCAGCAGCGCACCCACCTTGTCGGCAATCTCGCGCATACGCTTGTAGTCCCACTCGCGGCTGTAGGCAGAGCCGCCGCCGATAATCAGCTTGGGCTTGTGCTCCAGAGCCAGACGCTCCATCTCGTCGTAGTCGACGCGACCCGTCTCCTTATTCAGATTATAGCCAACGGGCTTATACAGAATACCGCTGGTGTTGACGAGCGAACCGTGCGACAGGTGACCGCCGTGATCCAGATTCAGACCCATGAACGTGTCGCCGGGCTTCAGCACAGCCAGCAGCACGGCAGCATTAGCCTGGGCACCAGAGTGGGGCTGCACGTTGGCATACTCCGCACCGAACAACTCGCAAACGCGGTCGATGGCCAGCTGCTCTACCTTGTCAACTACCTGGCAACCGCCATAGTAGCGGTGACCGGGATAGCCTTCGGCATATTTATTAGTAAGGTACGAGCCCATGGCCTCCATCACCTGGTCACTAACAAAGTTCTCACTGGCAATAAGCTCAATGCCCTTCAGCTGGCGCTGATGCTCCTGCTCAATCAACTCGAAAATCTGATTGTCTCTTTCCATTGTTTTGTCTATCTAATGTTTATTCTTGAATCTAATGGACTGCAAAGTTACGAATAAGTGAGCAAAAAACCAAATAAAATTTGGATTTTTTCGAGCGAGAGTGTCTTCTCACGAAGCGAAAAGCCTCTAATTATCACCAAAGGTGAGCGTATGAATAAATGAATTTTTTCAAAATGAATCATATTTTTACTTCTACCTCTACTAAATTTTAAAAATATTCAAGTAAATATGCTTATATACAAGGCTTTATATAATTATTTATTGCATATTTTACCTCTACTAAATCTCTACTAAAGTTCTATTTTAATTCTACTAAAACTCTACATATCCTCTACTTGAGTTCTATCAATTTGTCCTACGTTTGTTTTCTCTTCGATACTCCATTGCGGATTCTTAAGCAAGGCCTTCGAATGAGATTTACTAGTAGCTTATCAATTATTCCCAACGTGGGAATGTATTGTTCCCAGCCTGGGAATTTTCCATTCCCAAGGTGGGAATAATTTGTTTCCACCTTGGGAGCATCTGTCCGCCCTCCGTCTCAGAAAACTGTATCCTCCCTCTAAAGCTTCATAAACAACTAATAGAGGTTTGATAGAACTTAAGTAGATGTTAAGTAGAGGTTATATAGAGGTTAAGTAGATGTAAAACCGAGTATAACTTTTTAATTATCAAATAGATAAGTTCTTTTTGGTAGAAGATATACTTTAAAAACTATTCATATCTATTTGGCGGACTGTATGACTTTGCAGGCAAGATACGTACAAAAACCATCTCAAAGGGTAATACGCTGTTCTGTCTGGCTGAGCATCTTCATCATTTTTTGAAGACTGTTGAGTCGATGCCAGAGACGACCTTCGACGAGATTGTGGAAAAATGTTAATGTTGTATAACTGCAGCCAGTGGAATTTAACTTTTGGGAAAAAGATACGTCAAAATAGGCGTATATAATATCAATCTATTCTAATAAACATTAACTTATTTATGAAAAAAATTATCCTTTCATTGATGGCATTCTCATGCCTGACGGCATCAGCCCAGTTTGGTGCTCCCAGAGAGAACCCGAAAGTTCCTTCGGTAACGGAAAACGTAACGGAAGATTTCAAACCTGCATCGACCAATCAGGACAACAAGCAGTACCCGATGGTGAACTCACAGCGCATGGTTCGTGCACAGATCAAGGCTCCCGATGCCACCTTCGTAGGCCTCGACATAGCCGGCAAGATATACATCATGACCAAGGATGAGAACGGTATCTGGACTGGTACCTCTGAACCACAGGACGAGGGTTTCCACTATTATCAGTTGAACATCGATGGTGCCTCTGTGCCTGACCCAGGTAGCCTCTATTATTATGGTGCCAGCCGTTGGGGCAGCGGCATTGAGATTCCTTCAGACGATGAGGATTTCTGGCAGGTGAAGAACGTGCCGCAGGGCTCTATGGGCGAGGTGTTCTACTGGTCGACCTACACGGAGAAGATGCGTCGCTGTCATGTCTATCTGCCCGCTGAGTATTTCACCAATCCCACCAAGAAATTCCCCGTTCTGTATCTGCAGCACGGCATGGGTGAGAACGAGTACGGATGGGCTGAGCAGGGTCATACCGCTCAGATTATGGACAATCTGATTGCTGAGGGCAAGGCTGTTCCTTGCATCATCGTCATGGATAATGGGCTGAATACCCGTCGTCCTGGTGAACAGCCGATGGGCTTCGGAGGTCCGCGTCCACAGGGCGGTCAGCGTCCGCAGAGCGCTCCCAGTCAGGGTGGTCCTCGTCGTGGCTTTGGTGGTTTCTCAGAAGGCTTCAAGAATGTGCTCTTCAATGACATCATCCCGATGGTCGAGAAAAACTATCGCGTCATTGCCGATCCTCAGCATCGTGCATACGCAGGTCTGTCGATGGGTGGTATGCAGGCTCGTGAGATTACACTGGCCAATCCCGAGAAGTTCGCTTATATCGGTTCTTTCAGTAGTGGTGCCTGGAATGTTGACCAGGTGAAGGCTTCAGAAGGTTTTGCCAAAAACGTGAAGTTGCTCTTTATGAGTGGTGGCGGCAAAGAGAATATGGGTTGTGTTGAAGCAGCCAAGAACATCAAGGAACAACTTGGCATGAATGCCGTTGGTTACGAATCGCCTGGTACTGCCCACGAGTGGCACACTTGGCGTCGCAGCCTCTACCAGTTCGCCCAGTTGATGTTCAAATAAAGTCATGGCTTAGAAATAATGAAATCGTGCAGTTATTTTTGGACTGCACGATTTTTTTTTCGTATTTCTCGCTATGCGAAGAGAAATGTTAATTATACCAGTTCCACCTTATTGATATCCTGCTCTTTCTCGCAGTAGTGGCAGGTCAGGATGCCGTCAGCCACATGGAAATGGGTAGCCATCGGCTCGTTGTTGGTGATGCACTTGGGGTTGTTGCATTTCACTATGCCTTTAATCTCATCGGGCGTCTCAACGGTCTTCTTCTCTACCACCTCGTAGTCGCGGATGATGTTGAGAATGACTTTGGGGGCCACGACGGAAAGTCGGGAAATCTCGTCGTCGGTAAAGAATTTGTCGGACACTTTGATGATACCCTTCATGCCAACCTTCTGCGAGGGGTAATTGTTACCGATGGTGACAGGCGTCTTCAGGTCGAACAGTCCTAAGAGGTTAGCCACCTGATAGGTCTTGGAGGCGGGTATGTGGTCGATAACGGTGCCTTGCTCAATAGCGGCAACCAGACGTTCTTTCTTGTTCATGATTCTAATCCGTTTAATCCGTGTAATCCGTTGTTTGGTCTACTCAATAATCGTTTTGTCGTTCTTGACGTCGTCGAGGCTGATGCCCAGCACGTCGCAGAAGATGGCCTCGCGGGCGAATAGTCCGTTGCCAGCCTGCTGGATGTAGTAGGCATGGGGATTCTCGTCGACGTCGTAGGCAATTTCGTTGACGCGGGGTAGGGGGTGCAGAATCTTCATGTTGGGCTTGGCCAGACGGAGCATATCGTTATTTAATATGTACACGTTCTTTACTCGTTCGTATTCCATGAGATCAGAGAAACGCTCTTTCTGCACGCGGGTCATATAGAGAATGTCGGCATCGGCAATGACCTTCTCGTTGAAGGCGGTATGCTCCTGATACTGAATGCCGTGCTCCTTGCAATATATCTTGTATTCCTGAGGCATGGCGAGTTCCTTGGGAGCCACGAAGTGGAATGTGGGATTGAAGTGACGCATGGCCATGATGAGCGAATGGACGGTACGTCCGTACTTCAAATCGCCCACCAGATAGATGTTCAGATTCTCGAGCGTGCCCTGTGTCTTGTAAATGGAATATAGGTCGAGCATACATTGTGAGGGGTGCTGGTGGGCACCGTCGCCAGCATTCACAATGGGAATGGGGGCCACTTCGCAGGCATACTGTGCCGCACCTTCGATGTAGTGGCGCATTACAATGACGTCGGCATAGTTGGAAACCATCAGGATGGTGTCCTTCAGCGTTTCTCCTTTGGTGCCACTGGTAATCTTGGGGTCTGCAAAGCCGATGACGCGGGCACCCAGACGATTGGCTGCCGTCTCGAAAGAGAGACGTGTACGTGTGGAGGGCTCAAAAAAAAGGGTCGCCACAACCTTGCCCTTCAGCAACTCGCGGTTGGGGTGGCGTTCGAACTCTTGTGCCATATCAATCATATAGAGAATCTTCTCTCTGGTGAGATTGGCAATCGTTACAAAATCATGCTTTTCCATTTGTCTTTGGTTATTTAGGTGCAAAATTACACATAATTTCTGAATTTTGCATGATTATTCGAAAGAATTTTTGTAATTTTGCACGCAAACTAAAGAATTTTCAGTCATGAGAAAGTGGATAGTACGTACTTTGTGGGCTCTTTTGGTCGCTTCTGTACTGACAGCAGGTTTAGGATTCTACGCCATCAATGAGGGGTGGATAGGCTATATGCCACCCATTGAAGACCTGCAGAATCCTATTAACCGTTTTGCCACACAGGTGATTTCTGCCGACGGCAAGGTAATGGGTACTTGGAACTATAATCGTGAGAACCGTATTATTGTTGACTATACCCAGTTGTCGCCCTCGTTGGTGCAGGCTCTGGTCGCTACGGAGGATGTCCGTTTCTACGAACATTCGGGCATTGACTTCTATGCCTTGGGGCGTGCTGTCGTCAAGCGTGGACTCTTGAGGCAGAAGAGTGCTGGTGGTGGATCGACCATCACCCAGCAGTTGGCCAAGCAGCTTTATTCTGAGACTGCACATAGTGTGATGGAGCGTTTGCTGCAGAAGCCCATCGAGTGGGTGATTGCTGTCAAATTGGAGCGCAACTATACGAAGGACGAGATACTGACCATGTATCTCAACTACTTCGATTTCCTGCATAATGCGGTGGGCATCAAGACGGCTTCCAATACATATTTCAGTAAGGAACCGAAAGACCTGACTCCGACGGAGGCTGCCGTTCTCGTGGGTTTGTGCAAGAATCCGTCGTACTATAATCCCGTCCGCCATCCCGACCGTTCGCTTGAACGGCGTAATGTTGTATTGGGACAAATGAAGAAGGCAGGATACATCACTGAGGCCGATTTCCAGAAATACAGTGCGGAACCACTTAACCTGAAGTTCCATGTGGCTGACCATAAGGACGGTGTTGCGGTCTATTTCCGCGATTTCCTCCGTCGTTATATGATGGCCAAAAAACCAAACCTTTCCGATTATCCTTCTTGGAATATGGTGAAATTCCATATCGACTCCATCAATTGGGAGACAGATCCTCTGTATGGTTGGTGTAATAAGAACTTGAAGAAAAATGGCGACCCCTACAACGTATATACTGATGGTCTGAGAGTTCATACTACCATAGATTCCCGTATGCAGGAATATGCCGAACAGGCAGCTCGAGAACATGTCGTCAAATATTTGCAGCCTGCTTTTGACAAAGAGAACAAGGGACATAAGAATGCTCCATATTCCGGAAGCATCTCACAAGATCAATTGAATAAAATACTGATGCGTTCTGTCCGTCAGAGTGAACGCTACAGACTGATGAAGAATGCCGGTGCAACAGAAAATGAGATTATGCAGTCCTTTAGGACGAAGACGGAAATGAGCGTCTTCACATATCATGGTGAGAAAGATACCATCATGACTCCCCTTGATTCTATCCGATATTATAAGTCTTTCCTTCGGATGGGATTCATGAGTATCTGCCCTCAGAACGGTCACGTGAAAGCTTATGTCGGAGGACTCGACTTTACCCATTTCGCTTATGATATGGCTATGGAAGGTCGCCGCCAAGTAGGTTCTACCATTAAACCATTCCTTTATTCTTTGGCGATGGAGAACGGATTCTCACCATGCGACCAGGCTCCTAACGTTCAGCAGACCTACATGGTGGCCGGACGCCCATGGACTCCCCGTAATTCTGGACATGCCCGATATGGAGAAATGGTAACTCTGAAGTGGGGACTCCAACAGTCGAACAACTGGATTTCCGCCTATCTGATGAGCAAGCTTAGCCCGCAAGCGTTCGTTTCATTGCTTCGCGAATATGGCATTCGTAACCCGGAGATTCATCCGTCTATGGCGTTGTGTCTCGGACCTTGTGAAATAACAGTGGGCGAAATGGTAAGCGCCTACACGGCTTTCGTCAATCATGGCATACGTGCTGCACACATGTTCGTGACGAGAATAGAAGATAACGAGGGTAATGTGATTGCCCAGTTCCAGCCTCGTATGAATGAAGTCATCAGTGAAGAGAGTGCCAACAAGATGCTGTACATGCTGAAAGCTGTCGTTGATGGTGGTACTGCAGGCCGTCTGCGCCACAAGTATGGATTTACGGCGGAGTTGGGTGGTAAAACGGGTACAACTAACAATAATAGTGATGCATGGTTTATGGGACTGACGCCTACGCTGGTCAGTGGCGTGTGGGTTGGTGGTGACGATCGTGACATACACTTCGCTTCAATGGCAATGGGACAGGGCGCAACAATGGCTCTTCCTGTTTTCGCTCTGTATATGCAAAAGGTTTATAAAGACAAGCAGTTGGGCTATAATGAAAAGGCTGTTTTCGATTTGCCGCCAGGATATAACCCGTGTAATATGGATGAATCGGGTCTTAGTGATATAAGTGAAGATGGTATAGACAGTATAGAAGAGGTCTTCGAATAAGACGTCTCCTATATATAATATAATAAGGTGTAAAGTTTTCGTATTGTCAAAGAATGCGAAAACTTTTCATTTTCTTGCAAAATATTTT
>SUYI01000065.1 GCA_015060485.1 Prevotella sp.
AATATGTAAATATATTTAGTTAAAATATTATCCCCTAAAATTAACAAATAATTCACAGATTAACTTAACAACCTAGGTCAGGCCCCAGAATTTCAACTTTGGACCTGACCCCAGGTGACAAGGATTTCAACTTTGGACCTGGCCCCAGGTGATAGAACTTACAGGCGGATGAGGGTGGAGCCGAGCTTGCCGAGCTGCACGGCATAGACGCCCTTCTGGAGGCCTGCGAGGCTGACGCTGCCAGTCAGGACGGTGGCCCGGCGCACGATGGCACCTGACAGGTTGTAGAGCGTAACGGCTTTACCGTCTTCTGCTCCCTCTGCTATCAGCTGACCGTCTTCAACACGGAAGGTGATGCCCGCCGGCTGCTTCTGACTGAGACCCTGGATGCCGGTGTCGAGGCCGAGCACGTAGAGCAGACCCTTGTAGGCATTGATCTTGCCAGCTCCGAAACGGTGCGGGGCAGCCTTGGTGAATTCATCCGTGTCGCAGCTGTGGCTGAAGATGTCCTTAATGTCGGCATTGGTAAGCGTCTTGCCCTTGTCGGCAGCAGCCTGCACCCAGAGGGCCACGATGCCGGCGGCAGTGGGCGTAGCCATCGACGTGCCGTCGGCCACGCCCCAGTAGTACGCCCAGTCTTCACTCTGGCCTTTGAACTGGCGGGGAAACTTCCCCAGGGCAGAAATGGTTTCATTTTTCAAGTCAGAAGCTGTCATCATCGAGTTGATGGCTGCGCTGATTCTTGTTCCTGGCGTACAGGCGTCGGGGAACTTATGGCCGGCATAGTCGACACCCCAGCTGGAGAATCCTGCAATATCGCCGACTATAAAGGGGACTGACTGGATGTCTGCACCTTTCTCAAGGAGGTCGAGATACTTGTTGTTGGCCGTCCAGGCTCCGATGGATACTGCATCTCCCGTCGTGCCGAAGTCGCCCATCGATACGGTGGCAGAACCCTCTGTGTAGCCTTCGGCCTTGATATATCCGGGATCGCTACCATCGGACCATGAGAACGACTCGCAACTCTCCTCTGGAGTAAAGTGCAGGACGAATCGATAGGTCTTTTTCTTCATGGGTGTCTTGTCTGTGAAGAACATTCCTCTTATATAATCGCGGTTGTCGCCTTTGGTGTCTTTGCCTGTACCGGAGGCCAGCTCAACCCCAAACCTTCCCTCGAAATAGGACTGCAGATCGTCATAAAGTTTCTTTGCTGTTGCACTCTCTTTACCTGATAGCGGATCCTTCAGTTTCAGGCTGATGTTTATCTTGTCTAATGACGAGAGGGGGTCTGAAAGGTAAACTTCTTTCTTCTGGTCCGTGTCATAGACACCTAACCTCAAGGTGACAGGCTTCTGGGTTACGAAGAAATTATATGATTGTGATCCGTATTCTGTGCTTTTTATCATCAGTTTCAGCGTCTCACCGCCTTTCACAGTCTTATGGACATGAATGGAGTCACCGCCCTCGTTACTGGCACAGACGATAGCAAGGTTGCCCTCCTGGCAGAAGTTCTTCAACATCTGGGCTGAAGCACTCGTACCGTCGTGGAAGCCATCATGAGAGTTCTGGCTCAAGCTGAACACCACTGGCTTCTTCTGGGCCTTGGCATATTCGGAGATATACTTGAAGGCGAGTGAATATGCCAGATCGCCCGCTGCCTCTTCACCGTATTTCTGATCCATGATACTGTCGGTATCGCCATTTAGCAGGATGAGCTCGGACTTGGGAGCCATGCCGCCGAGGGGCTTGCCAGTGAGGCCGGTCACGCTTGCTATATGGCTGCCGGCAGCGCAGGCAGCACAGTGGGTACCGTGCATACCGCTATCCATCAGCAGCAGCGTGTCGAGGATCATTTCCGGCTTGTCGAAGAGCGACCCCTCTGCCTCCTTGCCATCGATAGTGGCCTTGTTGCTGCCTTTGACAGTCGCGCCAGGATAGTAGACGGACTTGATGCGAAGGTTGTTGTTTTCATCCTTGAATGCTGGGTGGGTGAAATCATAGCCTCTGTCAATCAAGGCAATGATGACACCCTCGCCCGTATAGGCCTGTGGCAGGTTGGCACCGCTGCCGTCGAGCACCTCGTCGACATGTGAGGCAGCACGGGAGTGATCGGTACGATTCGTCGGCTTTGACATTCTCTCCACAAGGTCTACGCCCTCTACGGCGGCCACCTGCTCAAGGATGTCGCCTGTGAGGGCCACGGTCATCTGGTTGCCCAGCGTCACTTTCACTTCTGCTCCCAGGGCCTCTATGCGGCTGGCCACGTCGGAGGGCTGTGCGCCCGGCTTCAGTCGCAGGGTCACGATGGTTTGCCGGGCAGCCTCGGCACTACGGGTCTTCGCAGCAGTCTTGTAGCTCTCAAGATAGGCGTTCACCTCTGGTGAGAGATTCGACTGTGCCTGTGCGCTCATGAAGGCACAGGCGGTAAAAATAGTAGCAATGATTTTCTTCATCTTTTTATATATTTTGAATGTATAGACAATCTTCCTCCCTACGTTCTCGGGGAATAACACGGATCAGAAGGCCAGGCAGGGGAGCACTCGGAAGCTCCAGCTCTTGTTGGACTTCTCGAGGAAGGTACCCTGATTGAAGTCGTAGACCCAGATGCTGTTGCCGTCGGCAGACTTGTCGCTGGTGACGAAGTAGTAGCCCGTCCCCCCGCCATGCATAACGAATCTATTCATGTCGATGAAGCCGCTGGCGGCGAATCTCCCCCTGTCGTCGGGCGTCTCGCCGGGATTGCAGGAGCAGGCGTCGAACATCAGCTTCACCTCGTCTCTTGTGGGCAGTCGCCAGGTGCATCCTGCGGGGGCGGGCTTAGTCTTGGCAAACGTCTCCACGCGCTGGGGGGCATACTGCAGCAGGGTGGTGCTGACGGTTTGCTCGGTGAATACAGCCAGTCCGTGCTGGTAGTCCTTGCCCTTGCCCACGTAGGCTATCATGCCCAGCGGTGTGACTTTGTGGCGCAAGGCTATCTCGTGGGTGGGATATACCTTGCCGTCGCTGGCAATGACGTAGCCCACGTGGTCGGGGGTGACGTCCTTCATGTCTACGATGTCCTTCTTGTAGACCGTATACATGTAGCCGAAGTCCTCGCGGGTGCGCTCCACGGTGTAGCCGTCGGCAGCCAGCTTGCTGAAGTCGTAGTCGTCGCCCTCGCCGAGGAGTCCGTCTTTGGCGCCCATCAGGTAGAGGAATCCGTGGCCCTTGAGCTTGATGCTGCCCTTGGTGTCGATGATGCGGATGTCGATGCCGTCGGTTTTCAGCGCGTTACACCCGCTGAGGATGAAGGTGAGCTCCTCGTTGGCATCGAGCTTGATGATGGGGCTCGGTTTTGCACTTCTGCCCGGTTCGGCTATGCTGGCAGCCCTGAGGCTGATGGTGCCGCCGTGGGCCAGTTCGAACGTGGCGTGATGGTAGAAGCGGGGCATGAGGCCGGTGTACGACAGGTTGGCGGGATTGTCCGTCACCTTGTAGAGTCCGCTGGCGTCGGCCTTTCCCGATGTGCCCTTGAGCAGGTAGCGCTTGGCACTGTCGCTGACGTCGACTCCGCCGTGTATCTGGGCAGCCCAGTACTCGGTGACGCCCTTCATGTCGTCGCCCGCCTGCTGGTAGACGAGTCCGGTGGCCTCATCGGTGAGTGTCTCGCCGGTGAGTGTCAGGCTGCCGGACAGTTCGCTCTGCTGGCTCATGGTGTAGTCGACGCGGTTGCCCGCGATGGTGTAGGTCAGCTGGGCGTCGTCGCCATACCTGTCGGCATCGCCGAAGACCATCGTCTCATCCATCAGGTAATAGAGCTCGCAGAAGCCCGTACCGTCGGCATTGAACTGTAGCACGCGGGCTATGCAGTCGTAGGGCAGCTCGTCGTCGGTGATCTCGCCGCTCTTCTCTTCATAGCTGATCCACTGTCCGGTGACGCCTGTCGGCTGAGGCGTTGCGGGGTCATCAGTCGTGCTGCATGCAGTCAGCACCGTCAGGCCGCAAACGAGGATGGCGGTCATTATCATGCCCGCAAGTGTCTGACACTTAGTGGGCAGGGAGAACATTTTTCTTTTCATATTTGCTTGTATTATCATGATCATCAAGGTGCAAAATTAAGCATTTCTCCGCATCCGTCCAAGAGATTTGCCGATTTTCTGCCGAAAGTGATGGCGTTTTGGGAAATAGAGTATGAGTAGATGCTGCTTGCTTGCTGGGGTCAGGCTTGCTGGGGCCAGGCCCCAAAGTAAAGTCGCAGGCGACTGTACTTTGGCGCCAGACCCGTAGCCTGCGGGTTCCATTGGCGCCAGACCCGAAGCCTGCGGGTTCCACGCGACAAGAAATGGGGCTTGGGGCGGGTTTGTCACAAATTGACTGCCGTGTCGCATATAGTCCTGACGACAATCAGCAAAAAGTTTGTTTTGTTCGGAATGTTGTCGTATCTTTGCAATGCCAAAAGGAAACAACGACATTCCTGAGACATTAATTAATAATAAGTTTAATAATTTAAAAATTTAAAGATTATGAAACAGAATGAAAAGAACAGCCAGAAGAAGGATCAGGAGTTGACAAAGGAAGAGTTGGAGCAGGTGAACGGTGGTCGGAGGTGGTGTATGTAACAGCCCCGTCAGTTCAAGAGAGGTCCCGTGAGTGCAAAGACTCACGGGACCTCTTGCGCACTAATCAAGGGGTCTTTGATCTAGGCCTGTATCAAAGAGGTGGAGTCGCAACTGCAGCGGATGACGCTGCGCGAAAAAGTGGGACAGATGTTCTATGTGCGACCCGAATGTCTCGACACCACCATCCACTTCAACCGCTCTGGCGGTATTGATCAGAGTGTGGACGACCTCACCAAAATCAAGTTGCAGGCCGTCAACGAGATGATGCGGAAGGTGAACGAGAAATATCCCGTGGGCGGCATCATCCTCTATGCGCACAACATCGAGGACGAAGCACAACTGGCACGCTTCATCCCTGAGATTCGTGCGCTGAAAGGCTCACCCCTGCTGTGCATCGACGAGGAAGGCGGGCGTGTGGCTCGCATCGGACGCAACAGCAATTTCAAGGTGAAGACCTACGAGTCGATGGGGGCCATCGGCGCCACTGACGACCCGAAGAATGCCTACGAGTGCGGCAACACCATCGGCACCTATCTCCACCGCTACGGCTTCGATATTGACTTCGCCCCTGTGGCCGACGTGAACACCAATCCTGAGAATATCGTCATCGGTGCTCGTGCCTTCAGCGACAAGCCAGAGATAGCCGCCCCGATGGTGACCAACTATCTGCAGGGACTGAAGGATGCCGGTGTCACGGGCTGCATCAAGCACTTCCCCGGCCACGGCGACACGAAGGCCGACACGCACTTTGGCTATGCCAGCTCGCAGAAGACGTGGGAGGAGATGCTCTCGTGCGAGATGGTGACCTTCAAGGCCGGCATACAGTGGGGGTGCCAACTCATCATGACGGCTCACATCAGTGCGCCCAACGTGACGGGCGTTGACATTCCTGCCACAATGTCATCGGTCATCCTGCAAGACAAGCTGCGCCGCGAACTGGGCTATCAGAATCTCATCATCACCGATGCTCGAGTTTTCTATACTATAATAAGATGTAAGATGGATGATGGAAGAAGTAAGTTGTGATAATAAGGACGGAATAAAAACGCTATAGAAATAAAGTAAGACGAGATATATTGCAGTGGGCTATCGTGTGAATATGGCGTTTTTATTTGGTTGTTTGTAGAAATTGTTGTACCTTTGTATTCGGAAAGTGGGGATTCGGGAAATACCGAACTTTGCTTTAAAGCCTAAATAAAATTTAGGCCCCTATTCCTATAAATAGGGCCATATATATAAAAAATAAAAGATATAGCGGGGGTGCCTGCGAAAGGCACCCCGCAGAGAAATATAATAATGAGACATAAGAACGACATAGCCTTGGCCGCTACGAGCGCCCGCAGCTACAACCGGCACTGGCGGGCCAAGAGGCTTTCCTGAAGTGGTTGGACTATTATTTCGGTGCCAAGCAGTTGGAGAAGGTGGTGACCGATGCGCATCAGACGTGGGTACACTATCATGAAGGCTCACTGAAAGAGTATGCCTCGGAAATAATTAAAAAGATAAACGACAAAAAGAATGATGAAAATGAACAATAAACCGGTTTTCGACTTAGTGCCTGACGGCTATCCTTTCTGCATCGTGACGGACTGCCCTATGGGTGAGCATTGCCTGCGCCAGAAGGCGAGACAGATGTTGGTGAAAGACAACAGAATAGTCAGGGTTGTCAATCCGCTAAGAACGCAGCCGTCAGAGCAGTGTGAATTCTATCGCTCTGACGAGCCGCAGGTGTTTGCGCGTGGCTTCGCAGCGATGAAGGAGGAGATGCTGCCACGCCAGTATAAGGTATTCATGAGTCGCCTGCAGAATCATTTCGGACGCACGGGATACTTTGAGCGTAGGCGAGGGGAGAGGCTTTGTTCGCCAAAGGATATTGACGCGATACAGAAAGTATTACAGGAACTCGGTCTGCAGCACCTGGGATTTGATGCCTACGAACGCCATTTCAACTGGTAGGGCTACGCTGCTTTTGAACTGGGATACACTTCTTTCATCGCTTCGGATGCTTTGCACTGCAGTGCTCGCTGCTTTGCACTACAGTATTCCCTATGGCATACCGGAGTGCAAGAATATCTGTACTTCCAGTACGCTTATGTTTTGTCTTTTCCCGTACTGCTTCGTATCGTATTAAAGAGTGTACTATAGATCTACTTTCTCACGTAAGAAATGCAACTGATGGTACGACTTTAATTTCAAAGAGATGCATCTTTGCAACTGTTTTTTCGGTCAAAAGAAAAAACGCCTCAGGGGGTGCCTTAGTGGTTTAGGTTTAAGTTTAGAGTGGCTTATATACATATAAGAAGTAAACTAAACCCGTCGCGTGATTCAGGTACGTTTGATTGAGGTTATGAAGGCATGTATATATACATGGTTAAACTTAAACCTTAAGCCTGTTTTTTTCCTTGACCGAAAGTTTAATTAAGGAAAATATGGCAGCATACATTTTGTATAATAATGTTAAAAATAGAAAGAAAATTCCATTTCAATTCCCATTTTGGGGAACTTTTATGTAATTTTGCCGCAAAAATATAGTTGAACTATGCAAATCATATTTGACGATAAGGATTTTCTTTCCTCCACTATGAACAACTTACAGGAACCAATGGCATGAGTTCCATTAGAGTTGTCAACGGAATGGTGGAGCGCATACTTTTCCGCGAATTTGATGGCGGCATTAGAATAACAGTTTTAAGTTTAGACGATACTCACTATGGCAACAAAAAATGAAAACCCTGCACCTTTCATGGCGATTCATCCTGGAATGATGATTAAACCAGAACTTGACGAGCGTGGTATTAGCCAGAAAAAATTTGCCAAGATGCTTGGCACTCAGCCCTCACATCTGAGCGAGGTGCTTAATGGGAAGCGTGTTCTCACAACAGAATTGGCTCTGAAGATCGAGAATGCTATCGGACTTCCTGCAAAGATTCTGCTATCTGCCCAGACACAGTATGAACTGGATTCGACAGTTGAAGACAACCAGCACGAAACCGTGGCAGTCACCATTCCTGTCCGTGACCGCAATTTGCTCCAAGAACATGTTCGTAAGTTTGGCTGGGCCTGTGTGTTCTAAGTTTTCAGCTTTCGCAGCATCATCTTGTCCAGTGACAACTATAGGCGCATCAACGACTGTGAAATACGCAATAGTGATAGTTCTTCCTCGTGGATCTCTATCAACTTTAGAATATGCACCGATTTGTTGGATGGATGTCAACTTCAAGCCAGTTTCTTCTTCCAACTCGCGTACAGCGCATGATATGGAAGTCCGCCAATTCCCAACTTTATTTGATTATCTTCCCTAAAATTATATGAACTCGAAGATATTACTAAAACCAGTGATGTCAAAAATGTAACGGACATTGTCATTGATGTTCCTAATATAGACATGCTCGCCCTTATCTTCGGCACTTTGCAGGATGCCAAGGAAGATGCGGAGGCCTGCGGACGATATGTACTCCAGACCTGTGCAGTCAATGATGATATCCTTACCCTCTACGTCGTTTAATGGACTCATTATTTCCTCGGTTTCGCGGGCTGCTGCTGTGTCGAGGCTGCCCTCCAGAATGGCAACCACGTTGCCGTCTTGTTCTTGAATTGTTGTTTTCATCATTTCAATTTACGTTTAAAAAATTATTATTTACGATTTGTTTCGATTATTATATTTGACCATTTAGGATGGTAGCAAGTCTATTCATTTTATATTCTTCTTCAGCGTCAGTACATTGAGGTTGTCCATCCGTTCATAGTTGATGGAGTCCATCATCTGTTGGCCAACACGATGTTCTTACGCATCAGTACATCACTCTGTTCTCTGATATATTGTATGGCCATCATTGTCAGGTCGTCGCTCTGCTCTGCATCGCCTACAAACTGATGGACAGCATCGGTCATCTGGCCAATGAGCTGTTTCGGTTCCTGCTGTCCTTGGGAGAGTGCCTTGGCAGCCACGTCGTTCACGCGCTCCATTGTGAACTGGTCCTTGGCGACATCCATGGCTTCGGTCAGTCCGTCGGTGAAGAGGAAGATGGTAGTACCAGTGAATATCTGTGCCTCCTGTAATGAGTACTTCCATTTAGGTCTGAAGCCTACAGGAATGTTTGCATCGCAAGGCAGTTCACCGACGCCAGCACCGACAAGCAGCGGGGCATCGTGACCGGCATTGCAGTAGTGCAAGCGTCCTGTTGGCAAGTCGAGCACGCCGACAAAGAGAGTGACGAACATGTGGTTCCTGTTCATGTCGGCAATGGTTTTGTTCATCGTAGTCACGATGCAGTCTGGCATTGATTCATGAGCTGACACTGTGCGGAAGACGGCTCTTGTGACAGCCATAAATAGCGAGGCGGGCACCCCCTTGCCTGAGACATCGCCGATGCAGAAGATGAGCTTCTCATCACGGAAGTAGAAGTCGAACAAGTCGCCACCCACCTCCTTGGCGGGGGTCAGCGAGGCGTATAGCTGTACGTCGTTGCGTTCCTCCTTTGTGGGGAACTTTGTGGGCAACATACCCATCTGGATGCCGCTGGCAATGCGTAGGTCACTCTCTATACGCTCCTTAGCCGCAGTGGTTTCCTCCAGCTGGTCATAGGCCACTTTCAATTGTCCGTGAGCCTTTTTCAGTTTCGCAGACATGTGATTACGAACTATGATATAGATGATGAGGGCAAGGATGAGAACAGCCATGGCGGCCAGACGTGTCCACCACTGCTGCCTTTCCATGCGTTCCTTCTCTGCCGTCATCTCCGCCTCCTTCTGGCGTACCGCCTCCTCCTCGATGGCATCCTGTCGGCGCTGCTTGGTAATTGCCGAGTCGAGGTGCTGTACAATCTGCATGCTCACGGTTCGTGCCGTATCAATGCGATGGGCCATTATGTTCACATAGTATTTCTTGAGCATCCACTCCTGTATCGTCTGCAGCGAATAGTCCACGCCATACTCTTTGATGAGTCTTTCAGTGCTACTGAGATTGTCGGCGGCATCATCCCACAACCCGGCCTGACGCAGATAGTCGCTACCGAGTATCAAGCCCTCTGCCGTCAGGGAATAGGTCGTCTGCAGGAATTTTTGGTACATCTCTGCAGCCTCGACCTTGCGCCCTACGCCCTCGAGTGCCGTCGCACGATATACATAATAGCGTGCCCATTGCTTGTCGGCATAGTCGGGACGTGCATCCGACAAATTGCCATAGGCATCAAGCAGTTTTCCGTAGCGTTCAATCCAATACATTGCTTTCTTATAATCCTGGATTTCCAAGAAGTTATAGCAGATGTTGATGACTCCGACAAAGGCATCACGGTAGGCTATCGCATTCGGATTCTTCTCCATATTGTCGAGATGGGCTTGATAGGCCTCCTCCAGACTCTTATTGGTAGCCTCCTCACTCAGTCCGAAGCGGCTCTGGCAGCAGCCTTGGTAGATGAGCAGATTGATGTAGTCGCTCGTCATCTTGGCGTCATACTTCTTGAGGTGCTCCAATGCAGGGATGGCCACCTTCAGACCAGCCTCATATTCGCCCCATGTACATTTCAATCCCGTCAGTCGACTTGCGATGGCGGCATAAACTTCCAAGTCCTCAGGAGTCTTTGCATCATCCATGACAGTCATGCCTTGAGTCCAGTAGAGTTCGGCCATGCGCTTCTTATGTGTACGGTCGCTGGCATACCCCAACCAGTAGAACGCCTTGCCTTCACTGAGAGCGCCCGTTCCCTTAAGGCTGTCGACCAGCGTCAGTATATGCTCATAGTTCTTCGCTTCGTATGCGACATTGAGCAGGCTATCGGCCTCATGTTGCAGTTCTCTTTTCGCAGGGCTATTGATGTCACATCCTATAGTTGTCAGCAGTAACGTCATGCTAACAACTGAATACATAGCGAGGTCCTTGATTTTCATTCTTCTCTTTATTTCCGTTTGACGATGTCTGTGGGTTATTTGAATTGCTTCAATACAGATTACGTGACAAAGATAGTTAATTATCTCCTAAATACCATGCTATGGAATATTTTTTTATAATTAAAACATTTTTTTCACACTTTGAGCCACCGAATCCTTGATGATATTTAAACCTTCCATCACTAGTGTCCACTAAAAATGGACGAGTTTAATAATTAAATAAATTAGGTTCACCTGAACCGCTTCGGTCTTTGTCATTTTTGAATATAGTTTTGTCGAAGAGATCTCTCAGATGCTCAGGATAGCCTTTCTGACTGCCATAGACGGTCAGTTCTATCTCCGCGTCAGTGAGTATTCCTTTGGGTCATAGTGGTCGAACTGGCCGAAGTTTTCCAGTGATGTCCTGATGGCTTCGTGCAACTTACGCTTTCTCATGAAGATCCAGAGGCTCTGCATACTTCCCTGCGTATTGGCTTTCACTTCTACGGGAAGCACCTTACCGCCACGCACCCTCAGATAGTCCACTTCTACATTGCTGCCCTTTTCCGTGTTCTGCCAATAGTGCATCTCAGGCTTCTGGAAACAGTCGCGATACTTTTTCATTTCCAGTCCTGCGAACATCTCCGAGATACCGCCTTTATTGACTAAATCCACGTCAGATGCAGTCAGGATATCGGCTGCAGGGATGTCAAGCATGGTCAGCATCACTCCCAGGTCGAAGAACAGATATTTCACGTAGCTGTTGTTCTCCTCGGCTCCGAGAGGAACACCATTGCCGTCGGTATGCTAAAAAATATCCAAAAGTTGGGGCAAAAAATTAAAGAAATTATCCAAAATACAACCCAAAACCAAAAGTAATGGCAAAAACAGAGTACTTTTTTCCAAAAGTAAGAGCGAGACCTTACTTTCCCACGCAATAAATGTTCCTAATTGGTAATCAGTATTTTAGCCTTAAAAAAGTAGAGTGTTGTTGATCTCAACTTCGATACACTTTCTAAAAGGCCACATTTAACGCTTTTAACGTTTTTTATAAACGTTAGGGGCGTTAATGTATGTTTCTAAAATCCTGATCTGTCCAACTCATCAATATACTCCAGACAGAAATCTTCCAAGCCGATGTAGTAGATGCCATTCTCGTCAAACCATGGCACGATATGGTCGCGCACTACGACAATCTTTCGGTATGAATCGCCCGTACGTTGTAAGGAATTGGTTTCTTGCTGTCTCTTCTCCTCGTCAGGAATGGCGAAGGCCGACTGAATGTAGCAGCGGCGATTGCCTCGATTCACGACAAAATCTACTTCCAGTTTTGAGCGTTTGCTCTTGCCTTGTTCGTCTTTATAGTTGTATTCCACCACTCCCACATCGACATTAAAACCTCTGACGCACAACTCATTGTAGATCACATTTTCCATGAGGTGCGTTTCCTCCTGCTGACGGAAGTTCAGCTGAGCATTACGCAAGCCTACATCGGTCAGGTAATACTTCTGTGGCGTATTGATATATTTCTTTCCCTTAATATCGTATTGTTCGACCTTACGTAGAATATAAGCTTCTGCAAAATAGCCTAAGTAGATACTGATGGTGGAATCATCTATTTTTGTCTGCTTTACGGAGGCGAACGTGTTTTCCAGTTTCTTCGGGTTTGTGAGAGACCCGATGCTACTGGCTAAGAAGTTCAACAAGTCATCCAGTACAGATATGTCCTTTTGGATATGATTTCGTTCAATCACATCCGTCAAATATGTCTTTTTAATAAGATTCTGTAAGTATTGGCTCTTCTCCCTGTCAGTCTTCAGTGCCATCACCCTTGGCAGTCCTCCGTACGTCACATACTCCTGCCATGCACGATGTTTGTCTCCCTCATACGCCGCATAAAACTCCTTGTACATCAATGGGTTTACGTGAATCTCGTCACCCCTGTCCTTGAATTCTGTCATCACATCTGTCGATAGCATTTTAGAATTGCTACCCGTCACATAGATATCCACATTCTTCAAGTCCAACAAGCCCAAGAGGATATCTACAAATCCAATCATAGCATCCTTATCGTCCAGCCAAGGATTCGGAATATTGCTCACCTCCTGAATTTCATCGAGTAGCACATAGTATTGTATCGTAGTATCAGCAATCTTGCCCCGTAGATATTTATCAAGTTCAAGAGGGTTTCGGTACCTGGCATCAATTGCTACATCCAGTTTTAGCATTATCAGCTGCTCATCAGACACCCCTTCAGTTTTCAGGTAGTCGCCAAAGATATCGAAGAGTAGTACCGATTTGCCACACCTGCGGATGCCGGTAACCACCTTCACCCGCCCATTGTCGCGCTTTTCTATAAGCTGCTTGAGATAATAATTCCTGTCAATTCTATCCATACTTTCGAATATTTTGCGTATTTACGCATCTTTTTCGGAAATAAAGCAGGGAAAGACATCCATGCTAATACATTTTACTAAAGTTTCGCAAGTGATGGCACACCTGCATAATTTAACATAAAATAGGAATAAAAATGGCCTCGATGTTTGGTTAACTCACTGAAAATGAGTAATTTTACAATCGCCAAAAAGTAAAATTCAAACATTGCCTGAACATGTTTAGGCGTGACACCATACTTCTCGGCTATCTGAGCAACGGAAATGTAACCATCGGGTATAGTATTCAGCTTCGGCAGTTTGGCTCTGCGTTCTTTTTCTTTCTCCAAGGAATTTGTTTCCATGCGCTCTTTGATGATGCGGTCAAACTCTTTCCTGTTGATTACTGTAAATCGTCCATGTTTGTGATTGTCTATTTCGTAGTTGTGGATATAGTAAGCCACTTGGTCTTTTGAAAAGTGGTATTTCTCCATAACTTCAGCATATGTGTAGTAATTGGGATCAATAGACTCACGTTCCCCTTTCAAAGTGTCGATATGCGCTCTGGAGTAATAGACTGTTCTGCCTTGTGTTATGCGAGGGATCTTATTCCTCTGCACAAAAGACAGTACGGCTTGATGGCTCATATTAAACTTCTTTTCCAGTTGGAGGAGTGTGTAATAGTCACATAAATCGGGTCAGCCAATTTTTCCGGTGCATGCTTTGTAGAATCTAAATAAAGTTGTATCTTTGCCGCATGAAGGCAGAAGAT
>SUYI01000066.1 GCA_015060485.1 Prevotella sp.
TCTTAACGATCTATCCGGATAGTTTCTGCAGGGTGTTCGGATAATCCCTATGGGGGTAAAGGAATAATCTGAACGAGTGGTTCGTGACGTCTCGACGAGGCGTTAAAGCCGTCCCAACAGCTTGTCTTGCTTACCGTTTGCAAGTAAAGTGCAAGGCGAACGCAGAGCTGAGCTCGCTCGAACTATGCTGAGCCGCAGCCTTCACTCGCGATGCATCTCAAATGCATCGCAAAGTTACAACATTCGCGAGGGCGTTTTGTACGCAGAATCAATCACTGTCGGCACAATAAGCAGAATAATTCAGATTTAACACATTTTCAGTCTATACACAGATGATATTTTATTCGCTCCACCATTTGGGCTGTGTAGCCAGAATCGCCGCTATGGTAATGTAATCGTTTCAGATCAGCCATCAGCTCAGGGCAGCCTTTTGTCTCTCGCCATAACTTGTGCAGTCGGCTTTCAGGTTTAATGTTGTTGGCATAGATAGCATCCGCCAACTCTTGCTTTGAATAGTCTTTTACTTCTAACATAATGATTCGTTTTTATTTGTGAATGACTCTTTTGCCACCTGTGCCAGTTGTTTTCTTAACTTTCCTCGCGTACGGGCAGGAAGTTTTTTAGGCAGAAAAGTTCCTGCACGTACGCGTGAAGGTTTTCTTAAAAGATGGAGGCATTGGTGGCATTTTTTTCTTCATCTGATTCATTTTCGTCTTTGGCTAAGGCTGCTTTAGCCCACTTCTGCTCGCATTTCTCCATCTCATTGTAACGGCACACCAGGTAGCCGCGCTCGTTATCTACGCGTTTGCGTATGAAGCCCAGTTCCTTCATAGCCGGGCCAATGTTATTGATGTTAAGATGCAATGCTGGATTCCAGCCGATGGCCTGCATGATACCTGTACGGGTGATGAACTCTCCCTTCTCGCCAGGACCTGGTAGACGGAAATTCTGACGTATAAGTTCCAGCTCCTGCTTAGGAGCCTCAAAGCCCTCGTTGTGGTCGCTCAGCTCGGCTATCTCGCCACGTGTAAACCAGTACTGGAATCCGTTACGATACAGATGGTATGCTTCAGCATAAACCAGTTCCCATAGCGGTTCGTTATCTCGTGGATCGAGTATATAGTCAACCTCAAACGGTAGCCAACGACGATTACCAGTGGGGTCGTTAAGAAACTGCACGTTGTTACCTGTACCGCAGAACGATGCTATATGAACTCTGTGTTCATGATAGCGTGCATAGGCCGCACGTTCGTCTATGGTCTTCATTGTTACTGCAGCCTTAAGTTGGTTTAGCTCAGCGGGGCGCATAGTATCAAGCTCTTCGCAGCAGATAAGTCCGTACTGGGTTAGTGTCAGCAGGTCGTCACGACTCATTCTACTGGCATTACTCTTTGTATAGAAATAATCACGCAATTCGGGTGGCAGCAGATGTTGGAACCAGGTAGTCTTATACGAACCTTGGTCGCCTATCAGCACCAGTATCTCGTGGTTCACCACATCATCGTCAACCCATCCAGCCACCATGCCTACCAGCCACCTGCGCAGGCACTCGTAGAATAGTTGCTGTTTCTCTTTTCCGCCCTTTACTGTAACGCTATTGGAGAGCAGTTCTATAGCCGGACATCCATTCCATGGATCAAGACTCAAGAGATAATCTGTAAAGGGATTGAAAGGCTTCACAAAATCGGATTCTATCACCCGATAGATGTCCTGTATCCTTACCTGTTTATCTTCCGACATCTTGCTCCAAAGCGAGTTTACATGCCAGTCTTCTATAGGTTTCCATTTGGCATCATCATCTTTCTTAAGAAACTCCACACGTCGGGTTATTATGTTGTGCCTTAGTTGGATGTTTTCGTCAAGAAAGTTCTGTATATCCTTTACGCTGGCATATATCTCTTTCCAGTTCTGTTTATGTTCTCTTGGGTCGCCACGCGTTTTGCGGCCTTTGCGTTTGGCTATATTTGCCTCCTTAATCTCCCAGGCGTAGAACGGTTCAGCATATGTGTTGTAGTATGCCTCGGCATCATGTTTAAGCTGCACCATTCGCCCCTTGTCGGTGCGATTGGTTTTTACCCCCATCAGTTGGTCATAATAATCACAGGCAAAGTCGAAGGCTTTTGTATAGAAAAGCTTCTGCTGGCGCAGTTCATACTCCTGATCGAGCTCATAGCTAAATATGATGTTCAAAGTGTCGGCCGTTCCAAAGAGCAGCAGCGTATGCGGGTCGGCGGTATAACTAATCACCGAAAGTCCTGTCAGCCTTACGGTGTCTTTCTGTCGATATCCACCTTCTAATATGGCTGCTACCGAGCATATCGGCATAGCCAGATTATTACCAGTTCTTATCAACTCCAGTACCTGCTCCAACTTTACTGTTCGTGGGCAGGTATCCTTGCTGTGACATAATAATGATACCTCCATGTTCTTTTCTATATTGTCTTAATTTTTTAAACCGTCTCAACTCTCGTTTTATGCCTTGGCGTATGGTTTCTGTTCTGGTTTTAAGATTCTCATTTGTGGCAAGATTAGAATGCAAAGCCATGTATCTTGCCAACTCTGATAAATTGTCTTTTATAAACCATCCACGAGCAAAGGCACGTGCCAACTCGCGATATACAATCTCCTTTTTATGACCTGTAAAGTCAAAGTCAAGATATTCCCATTCCTCTATGCTGCGACTCTTTTGGAGTTCGCAAAGAACTACTCGCCAGTTATCTAACCTTATTTTGAGCTCCATATAGCTACAGGGATAGAATTGCCCTAAAAGAGATTGTTTGCTAACTTCTCTTTTCTCCATCAGTCCGTTAAGTATTTTTACTTATTTATACCTACATGCTTGACCTTAAATGTCACAACATGCCATTTTAGTTTCTCAATAAGTAACAAAAAAAGTAGGTGGGTTTGCCATAAGGGCTGCAATCTTTAGGAATGCTGCCCAACATATGGAACCAGGTTGATAGTTATTACTCATTTGACTATGGTTTGATTTTACTGCAAAGGTACTAGTATCTTAGTAGAGTGGCAAAATAATCGCTGATTATTTTGTTTATATAGCCAGATATCGTGCAAAAACATGTACCAACTCTATTTTTTGCACCAAATAAATGCAAAAAATCGCATTATATTTTGTTTTGTCCTCACTTCTTCGTATCTTTGCAACCAATCACTGGCGCATACCTCAGTGGAGGGCCGGTGTGACTTTTGTGGGTAAAATATAACAGCATTAGCTGATTATTCGGTTCATCATGAAACCTAGGAAATTTCACTGAAAGCGTAACCGATGATTAGTCACTGATGTCTGCGTCGTATGGCGTGGACATGACTTATCTGGTTACGCGGGCTTTCCTAGGGCCTCATGATGTAGATAAGGCGGTTCACGCTTTTTCTGTGTCTTGAGGTCCCGTTAGTTTAGCCCGTTAAATCCCGATAAGTCAGCAGTGCACTAACAGCAGTGCTATTGATGAAATCAGACAAGCAACAGGCTATTGCCGCTGCAGCATTTGCTGAGCGGTGGAAAGGTAGAGGATATGAGAAAGGCGACTCGCAGGTATTCTGGACAGAGTTGCTAACTGAGGTTTTCGGCATCGAGAATCCCAGCACGTTTATACGTTACGAGGAACAGGTAAAGGTAGATAAGACAAACTTTATCGATGGTCATATCCCTTCAACCCGCGTTCTGATAGAACAGAAATCTATCGATAAGGATTTGCGAAAGGGAATAGTTCAGAGTGATGGCTCGCTCCTTAATCCTTTCCAACAAGCCAAGCGCTATGTTGCCAATATGCCATTATCTGAACATCCGAAATGGATTGTTACCTGCAACTTCGCCGAGTTCCTGGTCTACGATATGGAGCAGCCTAATGGCGAGCCGGAGCAAATTCTGTTGGCAAACCTGGGCAAAGAGTACTATCGCTTGCAGTTTCTGGTTGATGCCAAAAACGAGCATCTGTCAAAGGAAATGCAAGTGTCGATGGATGCCGGTAAGATAGTAGGAAAAATCTATGATGCGCTGCTTAAACAATACGATGATTCATCGCCCGAGGCGTTGCGATGGTTGAACATTCTTTGTGTTCGCATAGTGTTCTGCCTATATGCAGAGGATGCCGAGATATTCAAACACGATCAGTTCCACGATTTCCTTGTAACCTACGAGGCAAAGGACTTGCGAAGAGCTCTGCGTGATTTGTTCGAGGTACTAAACACTCCGCAAGAGAAACGGAGCAGATATCTGCAAGCAGAGCTGGCTGCATTCCCATATACAAATGGCGGACTGTTTGAAGAGGAGATAGAGATACCGCAATTTACTGAAGATCTGAAGGAAACATTGCTTGAGAATGCCAGTATGGATTTCGACTGGAGCGAGATATCGCCAACCATCTTTGGTGCTGTGTTCGAGAGCACACTTAATCCAGAAACGCGTCGCAGCGGCGGTATGCACTACACCTCGATAGAGAACATACACAAGGTTATTGATCCCCTGTTTTTGAACGACCTGCGTAGTGAGCTTGATACAATCTTGGAAGAAAAGGTTGAACGACAGCGAATAAAGAAACTCGATGCCTTTCAGGATAAACTTGCCTCGCTAACGTTCCTTGATCCGGCCTGTGGCTCAGGTAACTTCCTTACAGAGACTTATCTTTCGTTACGCCGACTTGAAAACGAGGTTATTCGTGAGCGTTATCACGGACAAACCATGATGGGAGCGTTTGTCAATCCAATCAAGGTTAGTATTCAGCAGTTCTATGGTATCGAGATTAATGACTTTGCCGTAACCGTAGCCACCACTGCTCTATGGATTAGTGAAGCACAAACGCTTGCAAAGACTGAGCGCATAATCAAACAGGAAATGGACTTCTTACCCCTAAAGAGCTATACCAACATCCACGAAGGCAATGCTCTACGCATAGATTGGGAAAGTGTAGTGCCCAAAGCCCACCTTAATTATATAATAGGTAATCCGCCGTTTGTAGGTCAAGCAATGCGAACAAAAGAGCAAACAGAAGATTTGAAAGAAGTCTTTGCTCCATCCAATGACTATGGCAAGTTGGATTACGTTGCAGGATGGTTTAAGAAAGCTGCAAACCTTATAGAAGGAACTAATGCAGAAGCCGCTTTCGTTTCTTCTAACTCCATTTGCCAAGGTGAATCAGTTAATCTGTTTTGGCAGAAACAACTTGGCAACTGCCTTTACATCAACTTTGCACATAATACATTCAAGTGGACAAGTGAAGCGAAGTCAACGGCTGGTGTCTCTTGTGTTATTGTCGGATTCTCATATAAAGAAAGGAAAGACAAACTGCTTTTCAATGGTGACAAATACGAAATCGTTGAGCATATTAATGGCTACCTAAAAGCCGCTCCTGATGTTTTTATCAAGAACCGAAGCAAGAGCATCAATGAAGGATTGGCAAAAGTCGTACAAGGAAGTCCCCCTGCTGATGATGGCCGTTTGCTTTTCAGTAAGTCAGAACGTGAGGAGCTTGTAAAGCGTTATCCAGAACTTGATGATGTTCTGTTGCCCTTTGTTGGTAGTCGCGAGTTTATCAATGATACAGAATATACGCGCTACTGCTTATGGCTTGTTGGTAAACGACCAGCCGACTATGCACATATTCCAGAACTAACAGAACGATTCCGCTATATCAGTGAATATCGCTTGAATAGTCCTGTAGATAGGATTCAAAAGACTGCTGACAAGCCCTATTTATTTACGCAAAACAGACAACCAGAAACGGACTATTTGCTTATTCCTCGTGTGTCATCTGAGAATCGCCGCTATATTCCTATCGGTTTCTTACCGCCAAATGTTATTGCCAGTGATTCTGCTGTACTCGTATATAATGCCTCGCTTGTTGACTTCGGCATCATCTGTTCCAATGTTCATAATGCTTGGATGCGTGTTGTAGCGGGTCGATTAGAAAACCGTTATCGTTATGCGCCATCTGTTTACTATAACTTCCCAATGCCATCACCAACGGAGAATCAGAAACAAAGGATTGAAGAAACGGCACAGGCAATCATTGAGGCCAGAAAACTCTATCCAGACAAGAGCCTTGCCGATATGTATGGTGAAAACATGTATCTCTATCCCGAATTGCTAACCGCACATCAAAATAACGACCGTGCCGTAATGCAAGCTTACGGTTTCCCCGTGAAATCCAGTTTTACGGAAAGCCAGTGTGTGGCAGAGTTGTTTAAGTTGTATAAGGAAAAGACAAAGTAAAAATAAGAAGTATCAAAAACATAGGATATGAAAAGTAATAATTTTCACTTGCAAATAAATCTTTATAAAGAAAGTAAGGATTTTCCTTTAAGCGGGGTTGATATGCCAATCTATTATGAGGAGCGTACTATCAAAAGAATTGTGGAGGTTTTAAAACCACTGTTTAACAAGACGACAAATGTAGTTATAGATTCGTCTCAAAAGAACCATGTGTTTATAAAGGATATTATTCAATTTTGCAAGACAGAAGGCATTGATTACAGGAAAGTAATGTCTTGGACAGTACAAATAGAAAGCAGAGAGAATAATATAATCTCAATTGTCTTTAATAAGGGAGTCTATGAAGATGTTTATACCATAAATATCTAAGTTTGGATGTTCTATTCAGCAAGGAATTAAAATATGGAATACGGAATAGTTCATCTTTTAACCAATCCTATTTAGGTCTCAATAAGGAGTTAAATCAATATGAAAATAGGTGTTTGCCCTTTGTTCGACATTTTTAGTAATTTCACGCAGTGAAAATGAAAAAATCAACAGAATGGTGAAATATTACTATTGTTTTATAGCTCATAATATAATAATTTGTATCTTTGCAATCAGTAATAACTAAAAGCAAAATGACCTATGAAATGTGAGGAGAAGGAGAAAGATGTTAATCTTGATGAGGTTGCTCTGACTGTAGAAGTTGACAGTGAGGTAATTGATGGAGTTCGCAAAGGCGAGATCACTCAACTATGTCTTAATATCGATGATGATAATAAGAATCAGATATTGGAGAATATAAACGGACACCTAATACTTGTAACAGATGAGCTGCCTAACATATACCTTGGTTGTTACCTATATAATAATGGTGAGTTTCCATACGCTATCAGGAAGGAACTGCAGTTTATAGTGTTGCATAACAGTGAAGACCGTTGCCTGGCACGAATTCTGGAGGTTGACACCGAGCCTGCTCTAAGATTCCGTTTCCAAGGGCCTGGTAAGCCAAGCATAGAGGATCCAAATGGCGATAGTTGCATCTGGAAGGTGATGTTTAATGTTGTGCCGGTATTAGAGAAATCAAGGAAATATCTGATGCGATGGAACCCATCGATAAGCTCGTTTAAGGAGAGCAACTATGAGGAATGTGTGGATAATATGAATCGTGGCATATTCCGTATTAACTGGAGTATCTACGAGTGGGAAGAGGCAAGGATAGGCGATATGTTCTATATGTTGCGCGTGGGTGATGATAAGGCGGGCATAGTGTTTAATGGCATGATAGTGTCTAATCCATATGTTATGGATGACTGGGCTGGCAGTTCAAAACGAAGACTATATGTTGATATGGCTTGTGTTAATCCTGTAGAACCAGGAGAAAAGCCAGAACTGACGTTAGAGAAACTGCAATCGGCCATTCCTGAATATGATTGGGCGAAAGGCCACTCTGGCGCACTGCTTCCTGATGACGTGGCCGATAAGTTTATAGAGCTATATAATGAATAAACAACTTCCGCCTTTGTGAATTGCCATCTACAAAGGCGGAAGTATTTTAGCATGCGATGCCTTCAACGTCATTATTTATAGAATCCTGAAACATGGATAGAAGAGCCTTTACCTCGGGCATATCAGAATGTTTATTGCGTAGGTGTTTAAGCGCATATGCCATTTTTCGCTCTTCTTTATCTTTTTTAGAGCACTTTGGTAGCCGACCTTTTTCATCTATCCATTCCCTAACTTTAGCAATGATTTCACGGGTAATTTCCATACGTGGTTCATAATCTTTATATTTTTCTAGTAAAGCCTTCACTGCGGGATGGTCAGGATGTCGTTTACGAAGAAATGCTAATTTCTCGTAGGCTTTCGATTCATCATCAACGCCACCCTTATTTGTTCTCGGTAACCTTTGCCATTTGCTTTCAAATTCAATTACTTTTTGTATAGCAAGTCCCAATCTGTCTGAGCCGAAAGGATTAAGCTGCATCAGTTTACGGGTAACGGGTAGGTCTGGATAGTTTTTCTTCAGAGTTCTCCACGTAGCGAGTGCCCGGCGTTCTCCGGATATTGGATTAAAATTGTCGACTGGTAATCGACCTGCTTTGTCAACGAAGTCAAGCAGAAGTTTGATACCCTCTTGGAGAACAATAGAAACGTTAGGCTTCTTACCAAGCAGATTCTTTACCTCTGGTTCATCTGAGAAATCATTGAGTAATAATATCATTGAACGATAGACATTTCGTTCCGCCTTAGACACTTTTGAACCAGAAAGTGGGAAACGCCCTTCGGTTTCATAAAATGATGTAAGACGCTGCAAATGGAAATGCATTTTTTTATTTAAAGAAGCCTTACGACGCTCCTTGTTATTAACTTTGGAAAGACGCTTCGTCTGTGCTGTATCCCCAATTATCTTCTTGAGAGCAGTAATGCGACTGATGCTTTTTCTTTTCACAATGGCTCGTACTCGTTTGGCCATCAATACTTTCACTCTCGGATTATCTGCGTACTTTTCAAAGATATTTACCATCGAATTAAGAGCTTTTTTCTCCTCTTCTGATCTATTTTTACTATTGCCTGGAAGGCGACCATATTTCGCATAGAAGTCTTCTACCTTTTTAATACCCTGCTCAATTCTTCTATAATTTGGGCTTAATGCTGGGTATTCCATCAGGTCTAGTACGCGTGGATCGTCTGCATGGAGGCGCTTTAGAGATTGCCATGCCTTTACTAATTTTGCATCAGCAAAACTTGCATGAGGTAAAAAACCGTGTTCTTTGCAGAAGTCCTCGCACATTTTTATGCGCGTTTCGAGTGGCGTAAATGTATTTTTACGTCCACTGCCATATTTTGCCATAATTGCTTTCACTTCAGCACGGTCACTATACTTTTTCTTTAGACCTCTCCATTTCTGTATAGGCTCATAAGTACCATCAGGCAAAGCGGTGCTCTTGGGCAGTCTGCCATTCTCATTTATGAAGTCGTTAATGATGGATATTGCTTCAGAGTACCATATTTCTTGTTCTGCCTTGAGTCTTTCTTCAGCTAGCTTTCGACATTCTAAAATGATGGGGTGCTCTGGTTCGTGTTTTTTAATAACGATAAACATCTTATACCATCGTAAATCTTCTGCAATCCATCGGCTTGGGCCGCGATGATGGGCATCTATGAAGTCTCTTAACTCCTGTTCCATGAATTCGCGGTTATGCTTGTTCCACATGATTTGTTGACCGTACTTCTGAATAATTTCCTTCATCTCGTTGGTATCACGATGATTAGCCATCAAATACATATACTTTCGGAATATCTCAGGATTATTTCTTGTTGGTGTATGACCATACTTCTTACAATATTCTTGCAGTTGCTTAAGTTGGTCTTCCCATGTTTCGAATGATAATTCCTGAGGTGCAAGCTTCTCTAGCACATCACGAATAGACTGTCGGTAGTCGGTTACCAAGAAACTACGATTATACTCTACTTTTGCTCCATTTCTAATTTGTTGCCAATCAAGAAAGTCGGTTTGCAATCCATGGATAGACGAAGTGGTGGTGATATTGTCTACCATATCTAAGATAACAGGTTTTTCTGTATTAGCAGCTGTAAGGCAGCGTCCCATCTGTTGCATGTAAATAATGCGGCTATTAGTGGTGCGCAGCATCAATACAGCTCCTACCTGTGGGATATGAACGCCCTCATTAAGCATATTTACCGAGAACATCAGGCGTACGCCTTCGCCCTCATTGCTCTCAAATTCGTTCATCGCTTCGCGTATCTTTTTGTCACTCTGACCGATATGCACAGTGCAGGCGCTATTAACGTTAAAGCCCGCTGTTTGGAACCATCCGATTACCGTCTTGCGCATTGACTCCAACCTTTCAATACTTGAACAGAATACTATAATTCTACGAATATCTGGATCTAAATGCTTCTTAAGTATAGCAGGCATTCCAATCGACTTATTCCACTCCAATCGTGCATTTGATAGACGGAATAGGCGTTGACGCTTCTCCTCTATAGAGAGTTTTTTGCTGGCTTTTATGCGTTCTTCGGCATCCTCTATTGCTTTACGAAAATTAAACAAGCCAATAACGAATTTGGGGACAGGAAGTATAGAACGTGACCATGCCTCACCGATACTTATGTAAGAGGCTATATTGTTATCAAACAACTCGTCGGCCATATTCCTTTCGTGGTTTAAATAACGTATAGGGGTGGCCGTTGTTCCAAAGACTTTAGCATCTGAGTTTTCATTTAGCAGACGATCGACAGCAGCGCCCCATTCCTGAGCTCCTGCACGATGGAACTCATCAAGGCATACCAGGTCGTATCCAGTAGGAACTGTATCCATCCTCGCAAGCATTTGATAGGTCATAAATTCAACACCTTTCTTGCGCCATTTCAATACATCATGAACTTGATCAAGTACGAATACGTTTGGACCCAATATCAAAACGTTTTTAAAATGCTCACTTACAGCCGCGATTAGGTATGACTTACCTGTTCCTGTGGGGTGTACCACACAGGTTCTTTGCGACTTTTCGAATGCCTCCAATACCTTATTATAGGCAATCTTATTGTGCTTTAATAGTTGAATTCTCATTTTTTAAGTATCCTTCTTTTTACCTTATGGTGTGTTTGCGCATTTGTTTTTGCGCAACGAGGTGCAAAATTAATACTTTTCTATGAGAAAACAAGCACAATATGCTATTTCATTATTATAATTAAGATAAATTTAGTCAGTAGGTGGCAGGAATACGACGACAAGATGAGTGATGAAGACAAAAACATGCTACCACTGAAGCGAATAGCTTTCTTAGGGAATAATGAATAAAAACCACCGCCCGCCATTCTTTTTACCGAATGGCGGGCGGTGGTGGGTTATGCAACAATAATTAATCTTCTGTTTTACAATCTCAGTGGAATCAGACCTATTTTCTACCTTAAATACTCGATTAACAGGCTATGAAGAAACGACTCTGTCCGAAGAATATTCTTCCGAGCTTATCTTTAATTGAAATGATGAGCCCCATAAACGGATTATGTTCAACATCAATCACCTCACCATCAATCCAGTCTGGCTGAGCAGTCAACTGTGGACTAACTTTCATCTTGTCTCCAATCTTTGGTTCCATCTTTTCTGTTTTTATTGTTTTTACGGTGCAAAGATACAAAGTATATCTGATAGTTCCAAGCTTTTATTCACTTTTTTATTGTTGATAATGCTGATTATGTTTCTTATTTGTACTCTTAAAATAGTTTCTGCAACTGATTTTCGATGTCCTTGCCGTGCAATCCACGGGCGATGATGGTACCGTCGGGGGAGAATGGTCTGATAAAACACATCCTCCTGCTTGGCAATGTTCAGTAGTTTGCTACGGATAGACTTGCCGTAATTAGTTATGTTATCCTTGCTCATAGTTTTACTTGCAGATATTGTTCGAGAATGGTGCCTACACGGAGTTTTCGGGCATAGTCCATCAACTTGCTCAGGTTTCTGTTGGGACGTTCAAGATAGTTGCCGATGATTTCTGAACAGACGTCAATTCCTATCTTGTTGCGGAACTTCACCGCATCACACACGCAACGTTCCACATCATAAAGTCGGATGTTGAAGCCGTCAATCTCCATTGTCGTCACGCCTATTCCAAGGATAGCCTCTGTGTAATGGTGAATCTCCACTTTAGGGAACGACGGAACCGTTACCTTTCTATCTCTTTTGATGGCCACATGAAAAGCCTGCGGCATCGAGGTCGTTAGCTGGTGAATGTTCCAAGCCGACCACAGGCACAAGATACCATCTGGAACGATGGTGTTAATGTCAATCATGTTGCCGCTCAGTTGGTCGATATTAGCATACACACCGCGGCGCACTTGAATGAGTTCGCCCTGCCGTGCACTCTCCAGCATTTTGTAGTAGGCCGTTCTACCCTGCTCCTTTATACTGGCTGACGAGATGTATGAATTCTGCTTTTTTGCCATACTCTATCCTTGAAATCGGTACAAAGTTACCACAAATTTTCGTAATTGTGGCATTTTTGTACAAAAATCTTTGTTTTGAAGGTATTTTTCCGAGATGTAGCCTAACTTCGAGGTAGCAAAGGTTCTCCAAGGTAGGCTTTCAGTACAGTGCCATCTGGTGAAATTTAACATGGTTTTATTCCGCCTCGGCTTCCTTAATCTTCGTCAATAGTTCCTCGCGCTTCGTCTCAGATACGGAAAACGACACAAAAAAGCCCTCGGCAAAGCCCAGAAAGCGGTTGCCGAGGGTGTGGGTCTTAACTCAGGTTAAGAGTTTATCATTTATAATGGGTCTGAGAGGCGTATTTACGCAAAAAAAGTTGCCAAATTACTTGGCACTTCTAAAAGATTATCGTAAATTTGCAAACGAAAATAGCGTATTTACGCAAAAAAAGTAAACAGAATGGAGATAAAAAGGGATGTTCATCTAAGGAAACTCATTGGTAGTAAGCACAATGGGATGATAAAAGTAGTTACTGGTATGCGACGCTGCGGTAAGTCGTATCTGCTTTTCAACATCTTCTGTCAGCATTTGAAAGAAGAAGGTATTGAAGATGACCACATCATAAAGGTGGACTTGGAAAACCGCCGTAA
>SUYI01000067.1 GCA_015060485.1 Prevotella sp.
AAGATTATCTCCTCAAGTGTTAAATAAATAGTTAAATATCAATCAATGTTTGGAATTTAGCATAGAATGCGGTTCTGTGATCATTTTTTGAGTTAATAATTTTGTTGTTTAAGAAAATGTTACTATATTTGCACTGTCTATTAACAAAGCATCAGCACATGCCGCGAAAGGAAAGGACAAAAAGTGGTACTGGCATCTATCATGTCATGCTTCGAGGTATCAATCGTCAGGATATCTTTGAGGATGATGAAGATTATCTTCAGACGGAACTACATTCTCAAGTCAATGAAGGACTATGGTGCGGGAATACGCCAGCTCTCTCGATTGACCGGTGTCTCTTATGGAGTTATACAGAAGTTATGAAGAAAGGAAAAATGATCACAGAACCGTCCCCTGGTCATTCGAATTACATGTTTTCAGACTTTGCTCTGCTCCGTTTATCAGAAGACCCCAAAGATATTTCTGGGTACACCCCTTATTATTTAGGATGGGATAGATCAGGTCAACCAGGATCACCAGGTGTTTGTATTCATCACCCGAAAGGAGATGTAAAAAAGATATCTACGGTACTTTCTACACCGGTATCTTCAAGTTGGCATGAATCATGGGCGCTTAATACACATTGGGAGGTTGAATGGAAATACACATCTCATGGGCACGGGATGACTCAACCCGGTTCATCTGGATCACCTTTATTGAATGCAATGCATCGAGTGATAGGGCAACTGCAAGGAGGTAATTCTCGGGATTGCCAAAATCCCGAAGGACATAGTTGGTATGGAAAACTATCGCTGTCGTGGGTAGACCAGACGAATAGCAATAGTATCTATAGACGTTTAAACTGTTGGCTGGACTCATTGAATACCGGGCAGACGACTATGGAAGGCCTGCTTATTATTCCTACGACACAAACAATGAACTTAAGCCAACAGCTTCGCAGTAATATACGAATTACCAGCAACGGACAACTCACAGTTCAGAGTAATGTAAGTTTTATGGGGAATTGCCGTATAATCGTTGAATCAGGTGGTCAACTCATTGTTAACGCTGGAACACTATCGAATGTTGATGTAGTTCTAAAACCTGGGGCCTATCTACAAATTTTAAATGGCGGTATTATCTATACACATAGTGGATTCAAAGCGCAAGAGGGAGCGATAGTCGATATTCAATATGGGCAGATATTATAATTATGTCGAAAAGATTTGCATGTTTCATTGATATTTCATATCTTTGCATATGATTAGTAACCAAAAACAAAAAGTATGAGAACAGAAAGATTATTATTTGTAGGTTTACTCTGCGCAGTTGGCTTATTCGCATCGGCTCAGACAACGGAGTCGGACTATCGTCCATTTGCGGAGGAAGGGAAGAAGTGGGAGACACAGGTAGGATTGATTATGGAAAATTTATATAGCTATTTTATTAGCGGAGATACAGTAATCAACGGGGAGAACTGGAAGAAAGTATACAATAGACGATATATGTATGGTACCCCTCATTATTATTCCGCAGTTCGGGATGTTGACAAGAAAGTCTATTGCATTGCCAAAGGCAGTAACAGACCTCGGCTGCTTTATGATTTCGGACTGAAAGTAGCAGAACCTCGTTCTATGCCAAGAGGAAAGAATGTGGTCAGATGTGGAATAGAAGGTAATGGCTTTGTATGTCTGCTGGAAGAAGACGAGAAAGCAGACTCCTTGTTAGGCTTTGATTTTTATGCCTACCTATGGCTGATAAAGGTAGATACTGTCCAGAGTCATGGACAAGAATACCGACGCTATCTATTAACCTTCCTTGATTCTGATCGAGAGCCACTTCGTTACGGTGATGGTACTGGTGCCGAATGGTGTAATGTCACTTGGATAGAGGGAGTCGGTTCTGGTGCGGGTCCTTTCTTACCCTGGGTTCCATTCCCTCCTTATGGCCGGATTTATCTGGATTGTACTGTTAAGGGAGGAGACTCTTTCTCATTCTATGATGTCTATAAGGCAGAAGATACCACAGAAGTTCCCGCCCTCGATTCCTCAGGTATACCCAGAGAGCGAGATGATTCATTTTATGATCTCCAGGGCCGGCGCCTGACAGGGGAACCCGGCAAGGGCATCTATATCCAGAACGGCCGGAAGATTGTGGCGAAATAGTGGATCATGAGAGTCCCCAAATTTCTCTATAGAAAGTGGAGAAATAAATTAAGTAATTCTTATTTTTTGTACAAAGTATTGAAATAATTTGTAACTTTGCCACAAATAATGAAACAATCTTTTTATTAGGCTTATGAAAACGATAATAATAGGAAGAAAAGTACTGGCGGTAATTATGGTATGTCTGTTCTCGCTGATGCATGCTGATGCCCAGGAGGCGACAATAGATGGATTGCATTATTTTTTGTTTCCTGACACCCATGAGGCAACCCTCAACCATGATAATGATTGGCAGGGCGACTTGGTAATCCCCTCTGAGGTCAATTACAAAGGTGAGACTTATACCGTAAGTGGTATTTCTGATATGGCATTCATTCAGAGCAAAGAACTGACAAAGGTAAGAATCCCGAAGACGATAGACCATGTGGAGCACGGTCTCCTTACAGACGAAGGCTATAATGGCGACTTTCCTGACTATTGGATGAATCCGTTTCAAGCCTGCACTGCCTTGGAATCTATCGAGGTAGACGAGGACAACCCGATTTTCAAGGCTATCGACGGGGTTCTCTTCAACAAGAACGGAACTCGTCTTTACTGTTATCCGGGAGGAATCAGGGCAGAGAGCTATACTGTACCTGATAGTGTCACATGGATAGGGAATGCCTTTGGGTACAATGAATATCTCGTTACGGTGAAGTTGCCTGAGTCAGTTGAGAATTTATATACTGGCTTCAGCGGTTGTACAAAACTGGAAGAAGTCAGTCTTCCTAAGAACTTGACATTTATCAATGACTATATGTTCAGTGAGTGCCCCAGTCTGAAATCTATAGAGATTCCCTCTGGTGTGAATAGAATTGCTGAAGGAGTGTTCCGTAACTGCTCCTCGTTGGAATCTGTTGTTCTGCCCGAAAGCGTCAGTGCTATTGGAAATTACTCATTTTCGCATTGTACCAGCCTTGAGACTATTGTGATACCAGTATCGTTAAGTAATATATCCAATGGTTTGTTTCTGGGTTGCAGTAATCTGAAAAGGGTGGTCATTCCAGATGGTGTGGGCCGTGTTTCTTTAGACGCATTTGATGACTGTTCATCATTAAAGGAATTGGATTTGCCAGCAAGTGTCACAGATATTCCCGGTCCTGCCTTCAGAGGATGTAAATTCGACAACCTCATCATTAGAGGTAACCTGGGATTATACATGAGTCGTCACATATTTGACGGGATGGAGACGTCAGCCACCATCTATACCCTTGCCTCACAAGTAAAAGAATTCCAGGAAATCTATGATGGTGTAGTTTTGCCTTTGGAAAAATATACTTCAGACATTCAGCCGACGAAGTATTCGTCTGCCAACCCTTCTACTGCCTACGACCTCCAAGGTCGCCGTTTGAATGGCACACCCGCCAAGTGCCTCTATATCCAGAACGGCCGGAAGATGGTGGCGAAATAGTGGATCATGAGTCCCCAAATTTCAAACAATTGAAAGTGATTCCATCCGATATAAACTATTAAAGAGATATGATTATGAAGAAGACTCTTTTATTTTTATTGTTTTTGGCCATGCAGACGGTTCTTTTGGCACAGGAGTATTACCCCGAAGGAACAAAATGGTCGGAGATAAGGCTTGATACTGTGAAGTATGACAACTGGTATTCTAAGGTTGGCGATGAATGGATGCCGAACTTTGAGACAATAGAGTATTATGTAAAGGGGGAATATGTAAAAAAGGAGTGGGATGACCACAACACATTCAAAAAAGTATACACCAATGGCCCAGAATGGACTGACTCCCTCGCGCTTCTGATACAGGAAGCGGGTGATTGGGTTGGGGTAGCAGTATTAGTTCGTGACTATGATGAAACATCTTGTTGTGTCGGTGGTTGTACGGCATACCAGTTTGACTGGAACGTTGGGAAGGAACTTTATTATCAGGATATAGTTCAGGAACAAACGACATACATAGTACGCTATAGATTTTATTATGGCATCATAGACGAAATAAAAGAAGGAGACTTCGGCGGTGTAATACCGCTGAAGTACGTGGATTTGGACGGCAAAGCCCCTGAATGTGGCAAATATGATAATCCACAAAAAGTTGACACGCAAGGTGGCCGTATTATTCAGGGAATAGGAATTACGGAATGGAATGATGGCGAATGCCTGTTCGGTCCACCAAATCCGTATTCTGCATCAGGAGGGGAATACCAGAGTCGTCACTATCGTTCCATGCTTGTTCATTTCGAGCGCAACGGAGAGGTGCTTTATGACGTCTGGCCAGAGAAAGGAACCACCAACGTTAAGACCGTATGTAAAGAAACCACGCCAACCACCAGTTCGCTCTTTGACCTCCAGGGCCGCCATTTGACAGCAAAGCCTCAGAAGGGTGTGTATATCCAGAACGGTCGCAAGTATGTGGTGAAGTAAAAGAAGAGGTGAACCGTGATTACCACGGTGCTTTCTTTTAAACACAAGTATGTATTACCAAAACATTTATTTTTAATCTAAATCTTAAGAAAATGAAAAAAGCATTTATATTGTTGAGTCTGTTTGTTTTTTCGCATGTTAATATGTTATGTCAAATAGAGACGAAAATATCATTAGATGGAGAGCAGCTAGTTATAAAAGAATTAGATGGGTTAATTCCAGATAAAGGAGTTAAAGGCAAAATCTATTCATTACCATCTTTTGACAAAGAGAAAATGATAAGGGAGGATGCTGAAATGGAGAAAGAAGATGTGCCATTCCGATTTGGAAAGGGATTTGATGTTTCCTATTCTATTTCTGATGGAGAATGGACTGACATTCATGGTGGGAGATTGTGGGCGATATCATTTAGGTCAGAAGGTGCACTCTCATTGAACTTCATTTTCAAAGATTTTTTCTTACCTGAAGATGCCTATTTATACATAACCAATAATGACAGGAGCGTGGTATATGGGCCGGTAAAATCAGAAATGATAACAAAAGGATGTGATTTTATGACTGATATTATAGCAGGCTCTTACTCCACTATTTATTTGTTTGAACCATCTATTCACATTGGAGAATCAACATTAACGGTATCAAGAATAGTTTATGGCTATAGGCCAATAGTAATGTCTTATGGAAACTATGGAGCATCTGCTTCTTGTAACGTAAATGTTGCATGTCATCCGGAATATGAAGCAGAATCAGATGCCGTAGCCTTAGTTATGCTTGGGGATGGAACTGAACTATGTAGTGGCTCTTTAGTAATGACCACAGATTATTCTTTTAAACCCTATTTCTTGACAGCATTTCACTGTATTGATATATCTCCTGTTAATCTTGAACTATCTAATAATGAAAAGATTGCAACGTCCTCTTTTTTGTTTAAGTTTTGTTATAAAACAAAACTGTGTAATGGGATTTCTCTTGCTACGAGTAAAACCTATAATGGAGCTAGTTTTATATCTGCTAATGTATATAGTGATTTTGCATTATTAAAGTTATTTCAAGATGTAAAAAACGATAAAGAACGATATTGGCTTGGATGGGATAATTCTGGGAGTACTCCTGCTGAAGGAGTCTGCTTACATCATCCAGCAGGAGATGTGATGAAAATAGCTATTGATGAAGACACCTTGACATCAACCAGTTGGTATGAAAACGACACTCATTGGCGTACTATCTGGGACGAAGGTATTGTTCAACCAGGCTCGTCTGGTAGTCCATTGCTAAACCAGAACAAAATGGTTGTGGGGCAATTATCAGGTGCATTGCTTGTAGACGGCAATACCAATCAGGCCAGTCCTTGTGATGTGTTTGCTGCACGTTATGGAAAATTCAGTAACTCATGGATAGGGCAGAATAGTCCGACAACAAGATTAAGTGACTGGCTTGACTCAATAGGAACAAACCAACAGACCATGATAGGTTCATACCCGTGGTATATTTCTGCAATTTATCAGTCTGATGATTCAAGGGTGTTTACAGTAGAAAATCTACCAAATGGGTTTACTGTCAATTGGGATTTGTTCTCTAACCAAGATTTGTCATCTGTCTGGATTACTAACTATCCTTCTCAGAACCAAAGCACCATGCTGACCGATACCACATTATATGAAGCAACTGTTAGAGCATCAATTATGAAGGATGGAATTATTCGTAAAGTTATTGAGAAAGATATACATTGTGATTGGGGATTTTCTGGCACGTATTCACAGCAAGGTACCACTTACAACATGCATGTATATCCCAACATTCCTAATACTCTCTTCTTGAATAATTCAACAATTAATGTGAATATGCAATGTACTGTAACTCTTACTTCTGATCACTTCAAATCTATGGATATTTCCATTATTGGCGGTAGTCCCATTTGGAACAATAATGGCAATGGAGTAATAACACTGTTTGTTCCTTATGAACAATCTCCGGTAAATATGCTTGTCCGTGGAAGAAATGGAGATTACAAATATTTCGAATTTCACATCATTGCTCATCCCGGCGATGGAATGATTGTGCCAGAAGAACCGATTCTAGATATAGCCCCTATACAAGGTGGATATGCGATTTCCTTAAAAAGAATTGATGAGACCAGAAATTTGGTTGCTCTGGAAAAATGGAATGTAAGGATAACAAATGCTGCGACAGGAAAGGTCATGTATAGCAAAGAGGTTCGTAACGGATTATTGAAGATTAATACGATAGGGTGGCCTTCTGGCGTATATATTGTTCAAGCTTCTGAAAAGAACAGCTTTGTTTCTGGTAAATTGGTAATTAAGTGACTTTTCTATCCGCTAACAAAATAACTTAACAACAGATACACTTATGACTAGAATTAGCATGATATTTAGAGCCATTTGCATCACATTCCTCATCATGTCTTTTATGGCATGCAGCGATGACGATGACCTTGAGGTGGAGTTTTTCCTAACTACTGCCGTGGAGAATGAAACGCCAGAACCGGCTAATGAGTTCCGGTATGGTGATGATATAGGTTTCTTGTTGAGAATAAGGAACACAAGCAACGACAATGTAGACGTGGGCTCTGATCGTAATATAATAGACACAGACATCTTTACCGTCTACAAGGAGAACGGCGAGATGGTAGGAAAGCCGTGGAAAGAAATGGGAGAGACCTATGTGTTGCCGCTACCCCTGTATGCAGGAAGCTATAGGCAGTGGCAGGCAGTGTGGAGAGGAAAGGAAACCACACGATCCGTTGTTCTACTCAACAACGAGGACAACAATCCTCTTGCCATTGGCAACTACTACTGCCGTTTCGTTGTTCGGCTCCCAAACCGTAATGTCGTTTGTAATCAACAATTTGTAGTCATTCCATGAGAATCACGGGGGCGGTTATAATGCTCATTTTTTGAGAATATTGTTTTGAGATTTTGGGGACTTTATTTCCCTCATTGAAATGATGCATCTGACACCATATCGCCAAAACGAAACTTTCCTCTCCGTGAAGGGGAGAGGGGATGGTGTATGGGGGTGGAATGAACAAAGAATTCGCATAAAATAACATGAAGTCAAACCCTTTAAACATCAGAAATTTTCATGACATGGGACTGGTACCTGTCATATGTATATATTGTAACAAATACAAAAATGGATATGAAAAAGAAATCTTTATTTTTGCCTTTGATGGCTCTATTATTTCTCACGGGGTGCTCAACAGCAGAAAGCGGGGTTTCGGTAGGAAATGTGCACAACACGGAATGTTCTTCTTCGTCAACGCGTTCCACACAGGCTGGCTCAGACGAGGGGGAGGACGTGCCGGAGATTCCCCGTCTGGCTATCAAACTGACTCGCCAGGGCAATAGCGTATTTGGCGAGTTCACGAACTACAAGATACACTGTTCACATGGAGACTTGTTTGTAGACTGCCAACAGACAGGCCAACAGCTGGACATCAACGTACGTGAGAAGAAGAGAAATATGAGTGGCAACGTGAAAACGTGTCTCTGTTGGGTGAACATCTATTTCACGCTGTACGACGTGGAGGGCGACACGTTCCAATTGTCGTTGGACGGAAAGAATATGGGTGAAATATCTTTCAAGGAGAGTAATGTCGTAGAGATCAACTATTGAAAATCGGGGGACTCTGAATGATCCACTTTGGAATCTACTGTGGACCATCGAAAGGAAACGAAAGATGAGACACCTGACGCCATATCGCCAAAACGAAACATCCCTCTCCGTGAATGGGAGAGGGATGGAGTTTTTGTCTAAGGAGGCAGGGAGGAAAGGAGGGTTACTTGTCGTCGTAATGCCCGTAGGCCGAAAGCACATCCACATAAACCTCAGTCTCAAAGATTTCGTAAATCAAGCGATGCTTCTTTGTGATGGTACGGCTCCATTGGCCATTGCGGTCGCCTTTCAGTGGTTCAGGATGACCAGTGCCCGTTTTGGGATGCTCTTTCAGTTCCTTAATAAGCTTATCGGCTTTCTTGTAGGCGGCAGGCTCAGAACGTTTCAGTTTCTGAAGGTCTTCAATAGCCTTTGGAGAATAGATAATCTTATACATCAGCCCACTCTTTGTAGAAATTCATCTAACGACTCATTAGGCAACATTTCAACACCTTCTCCACGCTTGATTTGTTCTCTTGCCTCATCTACACGGGCAAAGAACTCCTCTTTGGTGAGAAGAGTTGGGTCTACTTCTTTCTCAGAAACGAGTTTCCGCAAATATTTGGCGGCTCGCTTCAGCAGGTTTTCATCTTCAGCAATGATACTCATATTGCGAAGAATCTCTGCATTCATCTGTATTGCTGTCATGTCCTCAAATAATTATGTTTCCTGGCTGCAAAGATACAAAGAAAAATCGAATAATCAAAGAATTCGCATAAAATAACATGAAGTTGTACCCTTTAAACCCTGAAATTGGTATGAGTCCTTAAGATAATCAACAAAAAGTAACGGAATGTGCAGAATTTATTGTAATTTTGCAACCGAAGACATATAAAAAGACGAAGCAACCGCAGCTATCTCGAAGGTCTCTCGAACTGCAATTCAATAAGACTTCATAGAAGCAAAGACGGCTGCCTGCTCACGACTCCAACGGAGGCGTGGGCTTTGGCAGTAGCAGCATTCTATGAAAGGTTATTGCAGACCTGAGAGACTTTGTTGCGACACCCAATCCCACCCACGTCCTCCGTTTCTTTCTCCCCCACCATAGCGGTGAATTATATGTGTTTATTAATCAAAGAAAACGGAAACGAAAAATGAATTTCGATAACGACGAGGAATCTCTCGGATTCATTAACCGTCTGCTTGAGCGGCTGCACCAGGCAGACTTTATCAACCACGGCAGCAAAATAGAATTAGTGTATGTCGCCTCTGGCGGACAGCACGTGGAGACACAGATAATAGCCTACCCCCATCCCCTCCCGAAGGGAAGGGAGAAAGGATCAGGGAATCTGCCTGAAGTTCTTGCCACCAATGAAGCAATGGCACTATGGAAGAAGGTGGAGAAGGCTGGCTATGTGGATGCCGACTACCAACCGCAGCTCTCCCGTACCCAATCAGCACTGTTGGCCGATGCAATGGCCGAGAGGTTGGGTATCCGTGAGAAGTGGAAGGTGTTTGAGGCGTTGTGGAACAGGAAGAACATGCGTGGTGATTATACACGTGCTATGAATCAATTACAATCGCTCGAATTTCAGGATGAATTGAAGCGGTTATTCGCTTAAGAGAATGAAAAAGACTTTTATTGGATGACCCGAAAAAGTGAAGCTTTGGACTGAAAATGTGGTTTCTTCAGCAAACCGTACTACCTACGCGTAGTGCCTCTGTAGGCAGTTTGAGTCAAATAATATGGGTAACTTTGCAGCGGAAACGTAATCTTTATCGTTATGGAAGTATCTATATTACAGCATGCAAAGGACAAATCGCCGCGGCAGGTGGTCGTAGATGAACTGGTTAGTCAGATGCGCAGTGCATCATGGCCCGAAGGCTACCAGCCATTAGCCGTTTTCAGTGCAGTGGTGGAGGGTGGTCTGCAGAAGAAGAATGTCCGATGGTTGACGGGACTGTCTATAGCCAGGCTTGGCTATAGAAATGAGGAATGTGGAATGAGGAGTGTGGAATTAAAGGTGCAGGACGATCCACATACAAAATTGTGTTGGAATGACGTAAGCGGGGGCATGTATGTGGTGTTCGAATACGAGCTGAACGACGGTTATGGCCGTGAACAGCAGATTCGCTACTACGGTCGCGTGCAGCACTTCGGCATGGACTACTATGCCCGGCTGACGGGCTGTGAGGCCGACCGCACGCTGGTGGGCGTGACACGTGCCGTGCCGCTGTGCCATGCTCCCGATGTGTATTACAATGCCGAGGCGATGATTTTCCATGCTACCGACATCAGTGGCAAACCGCCGGAGAAACAGGGTGGCGGCGGTGAGAAGAATGCCAAGCCCGGCGAGATCAGGGCATGGCTCGACGGACGTGTAAAACTGCGCCGCAACATGGTGACCGGGCGTGAGGAGTATAGCGAATACCTTGGTGCTGACACCAACGACATCTGGTTCGACGTGTGGAAACCCGTCGACGATGTATGGCTGAACACACAATGGATGGAGATGAGCGATGAGCGCACGGTGAAGTTCGAGGACATGAGACGTGTCGTCAAGTCGCGCTATGCCCCGGCATTCCACCCCTTCCGCACCTATCTGGACAGTCTGCCCAAATGGAACGGTACGGACGACGGTATCCGTGTGCTGTCGATGACCGTTCAGGTGAAGCCGCCCGACGACGGGGATGCCGACAAGGAGCAGGAACTGTTCTACCGCATGCTGAAGAAGTGGCTCGTCGGCATGGTGGCTGGGTGGCTCGACGAGGAGGAGGTGAACAGCTCCATCCTGGTGCTGCTGGGTCCTCAGGGTGTCGGCAAGACTACCTGGTTTTCCCATCTGCTGCCGCCTGAGTTGCGACGCTACTTCAACATCAAGACCAATTCCGCAAGGATGACCAATGACGACATCATTGCCTTGTCCAAATCGGGGCTGGTGTGTCTGGATGAGCTGGACTCGATGAGGTCCGAGGAGAACAACAAGCTGAAGACCGTCAGCACGATGCGTTTCTCGGATGTGCGACAGCCGTACGACATCTTCGCAGAGCACCGCAAGATCATCGCCTCGTTCTGTGGTACGGGCAACAACGTGCAGTTTCTGAACGACCCGTCGGGCAACCGCCGCTGGCTGCCCTTCGAGGTGGAGTCGATCATGTCGCCGCGCGACATCCCGTTCGACTACGAGGCTATCTACGCGCAGGCCTATGCGCTGTATCTGCAGGGCTACGAATACTATTTCACGGATGTCGAGAACGGGTTTATCAACAAGCGCAACCAGCAGCGTTTCTGTGTGCCGGATCCTGAACTGGAACTGGTGGAGGAGTATTTCCGCAGACCGACTGAAAACAATCCCGGTGAGTTTATTACCTCGTCAAGGGCTGCTGATATTGTAAGTACCTTCAGCTATCATGTCAAACCTGTGGTCATCGGCCGTGCCCTGGCACGCTATGGCTTCGAGAGCGGCCGTCAGGGCAATAGCCGGGGCTACTATGTGGTTGTCATTCCGCCCGAGGAGCGCAAGCGCCGTGCTGTGTCGCTGGCCTACGATGCCATGATCAAAAAGCGTCAGTCAAGTGCATTGTCAGGACAGGCAGACACGCCGGATCAGCCAGATACGCCAGATGTTTTCTAATGCGCGTGTATATACGTGAACTGACGAAAACGAAAAATCATCATTCCTGCGCGCGTAAGGTGTAAAAACTACTGGCGAATATGGCGAAGATAGAAGAAGTTAGAAGAAGATAGAAGAAGTTAGAAGAAGATATAAGAAGTTATGGTAGAAGAACGAAGATACAAGAAAAGAGAATTGGCCCGGCTCTACTGGCCGGATACTGAAAAGATC
>SUYI01000068.1 GCA_015060485.1 Prevotella sp.
TCTACTACTCGGTGAACGGTGACGACCCCGACACGAACGACACGCTGTACTCGCAGCCCTTCACCGTCGATGAGACGACAACCGTCAAGGCCATCGCCATCAAGGACGGCGTGAGCAGCTCTGTCGCAAGCAAGACTCTGTACAAGAGCTCTGGAGGCGACGACAACTCGGGTGGCTTCGAAATGGGATCTTAAAAAAAGGCTAGCGCCTGAAAAGGCGCTAACTTTTTAAGTTGGCAATTCTGCTATCGTATAAACAGCAGCTCGCGGTATTTGGGCAGTGTCCAGAGGCCGTCCTCGACGATGAGTTCCAGCTTGTCGGTTTCCTTGCGGATGGCTTCCATCTTCGGACATACCGTGTCGTGATACTGGATGGCACGCTCGTGGATGTTGGCAATCTGATTGGCCACCCGGCGTGCTTCCGTCAGTTCCTCCACCAGCTGCTCGATGCGCTCGGTGCGCTCGGCAATCTCCTCGATGAGCTTCATGTTACGGGCCGAGAGCTTGGTGGCCTTCTCGGACGAGAACACCGCCGACGAGAAGATGTCCTTCATGCCCTGCACGTTCTTGATGAGCTGCGACTGGTAGTGCGTGGCCACGGGGATGATGTGGTTCATGGCCAGGTCGCCCAGCACGCGGGCCTCAATCTGAACGGTCTTCACATACATCTCCCATTTCACCTCGTTGCGGGCCTCCAGCTCCTTACGGTTCATGACCTTTGTCGACTCGAACATCTTGATGCTCGACTCGTCCAGATAGTGCTCGAAGATGACTGGGCACGACTTCTCGACGTCCAGTCCGCGACGCGCTGCCTCCTGCACCCACTCCTCGGAATAGCCGTTGCCGTCGAAACGGACGGGTTTGCAGGTCTTGATGTCCTCGCGCAGCACCTCGACGATGGCATGGAACTTGGCGGTATGTCCCGTACCCTGCGTGTATTCAGGACGCAGTGCAAACTCGGCAATCTTCTGGTCGACGCGTACCTTGAACGAGGTCAGTGCCTCGGCCATGGCAGCATTCAGGGCAATCATCGCCGAAGCACAGTTGACGCTGGAGCCCGGCGCACGGAACTCGAAGCGGTTGCCCGTGAAGGCAAAGGGGCTGGTGCGGTTGCGGTCGGTATTGTCGATGATGAGGTCGGGAATCTGCGGAATGTCAATCTGCATGCCCTGCTTGCCCTTTAGTGTGAAGAGTTCCGTAGCCTCTGACTCCTCAATTTTATCCAATAGCTCCGTCAGCTGCGTGCCCAGGAAACTGGATATGATGGCTGGCGGTGCCTCGTTGCCGCCCAGACGGTGGGCATTCGTGGCACTCATGATCGACGCCTTCAGCAGTCCGTTGTGCTTGTATACGGCCATCAGCGTCTCGACGATGAAGGTCACGAAGCGCAGCGTCTCGTTGGCCGTAGCCTCAGGATTCGACGCGTCCGTCTTGCCTGGCGCATGCAGCAGGATGCCCGTATCTGTCGACAGGCTCCAGTTGTTATGCTTGCCGCTTCCGTTGATGCCGTCGAAGGGCTTTTCGTGCAGCAGCACGCGGAAGCCGTGGTTGCGGGCCACCTTCTTCATCAGCGACATCAAGAGCATGTTATGGTCGACGGCCAGGTTGCACTCCTCGAAGATGGGCGCCAGCTCGAACTGGTTCGGAGCCACCTCGTTATGGCGCGTCTTACAGGGGATGGCCAGCTCCAGGGCCTGAATCTCCAAATCCTTCATGAAGGCCTGTACACGGTCGGGAATGGTACCGAAGTAGTGGTCGTCCATCTGCTGGTTCTTGGCACTCTCGTGGCCCATCAGCGTGCGACCAGTCATCAGCAGGTCAGGACGGGCAGAGTAGAGCCCTTCGTCCACCAAGAAGTATTCCTGTTCCCAGCCCAGGTTCACCTGCACCTTCGTCACGTCGTCATAGAAATACTTGCAGACGTCCTTGGCGGCCTTGCCCACCGCGTGCAATGCACGGAGCAGGGGAGCCTTGTAGTCGAGCGCCTCGCCTGTGTAGGCGATGAATATGGTGGGGATACACAGCGTGTCGTCGATGACGAATACCGGGCTCGTCGGGTCCCAGGCCGAATAGCCGCGGGCCTCGAAGGTGTTGCGGATGCCGCCATTGGGGAACGACGAGGCGTCAGGCTCCTGCTGTACCAGCAGCTTGCCCGAGAACTTTTCTATCATGCCGCCCTTGCCGTCGTGCTCCACGAAGGCGTCGTGCTTCTCGGCGGTACCCTCGGTCAGCGGCTGAAACCAGTGTGTATAGTGTGTCACGCCCAGCTCCATGGCCCATTTCTTCATGCCGTCGGCCACTGCGTCGGCGATGCTGCGGTCCAGCGAGGCACCATTGTCCATCACGTCCACCATCTGGTCGTACACGTCCTTGGGCAGATAACGGTACATCTTCTCCTTGTTGAAGACGTATTTGCCGAAATACTCTGAGGGACGCTCGCTGGGGACCTTCACCTCGACGGCCTTCTTTTTGAACGCCTCTGCTACTACCTGGAATCTTAAATTGTTTGCCATATCTGTGTTTGAAGTTTGCTGTTTTTACCTTTTTACTTATTTACCTTTTTTACCTTTCATCGATGAATCGCTTCGTGATGTCATCGTAGGCTTCTATCCTCCTGTCGCGCAGGAACGGCCACCAGCGGCGCACCTGCTCCGAGCGTTGCATGTTCACCTCGACGACGGCTTCCACTTCCTGGTCCGTGGGCGCCTCATACAGCAGTTCACCCTGCGGTCCGGCCACGAACGACGTGCCCCAGAACGGAATCGTTTCTTTCTGCTCCCCGTGCTCTGGCTCTGTATCTTTCTTCTCCCCGTCCCTTTGGGAGGGGTTAGGGGTGGGCTCCATTCCCACGCGGTTCACGGTGACTACGGGCAGTCCGTTGGCTACGGCATGTCCGCGCTGCACCGTCTGCCAAGCCATGCGCTGTCGTTCCTGTTCGTCCTTGGTGTCGTTGGGGTCGTAGCCAATGGCGGTGGGGTAGACCAGCAGCTCGGCACCAGCCAGCGCCATCAGTCGCGCTGCCTCGGGGTACCACTGGTCCCAGCACACCAGCACGCCCAGGCGTCCCACGCTGGTGTCGATGGGGCGGAACCCCAAGTCGCCGGGTGTGAAATAGAATTTCTCGTAGTATCCCGGGTCGTCGGGGATGTGCATCTTGCGATACTTGCCGGCTATCGTGCCGTCCTTCTCCAGCACCACAGCGGTGTTGTGGTACAAGCCTGTCGTGCGGCGCTCAAACAGCGAGGTGACGATGACCACCTGCAGCTCCTTGGCCAGCTGTCCGAAGAACGCTGTCGAAGGTCCGGGAATCGCTTCCGCCTGGTCGAACACGCTGACATCTTCCGTCTGACAGAAGTACAGGCCATTGTGCAGTTCCTGTAGCACCACGAGTTCAGCGCCCTCGTGTGCCACCTTACGAATCTTCTCCGCCAGCCTCGCTTTGTTCTCTTCGCGGTCGGACGTATTGTGCTGTTGAATGATACCTATTTTCATAATGCCTGCCAATAATGCCTGCAAAGGTACGAATAAGTGAGCGAAATGCAAAATAAATCAAAAATTATTTTGGTTTTTCGTTCGGTTTGCACTACCTTTGACTCCGTCGAAAGTAGGCTGCACCTCAGAAAAACTCAAATAAATTTGGTTTTTCGTTCGGTTTGCACTACCTTTGCAGCCGAAATGAAGATAATGACGATGAAGGCGGCTCTTTTCGACCTGGACGGCGTGGTGTTCAACACGGAACCTCAGTACTCTGTTTTCTGGGGTGCGCAGTGTCGTGAGTACCATCCCGAGATACCGGGGCTGGAGCATAAGATTAAAGGCCAGACGCTGGTTCAAATCTACGATGCGTGGTTCTCGGGTCCGCTGAAAGACCAGCAGGCGGTGATTACCGCACGGCTGGACGAGTTCGAGCGCCAGATGAGCTACGACTATATTGAGGGTTTCGAGGACTACATCCGCGGGCTGCGCCAGCAGGGCGTGAAGACGGCTGTGGTGACGAGCTCGAACCAGCCCAAGATGGAGGCGGTATATGCAAAACGGCCGGAATTCAGGGGACTGTTTGACGCCATTCTGACATCGGAGGACTTTGAGCGTTCGAAGCCCGATCCGGACTGTTATCTGAAGGCTGCCCAGCGCTTTGGCGTCGAGCCGAAGGACTGCGTGGTGTTCGAGGATTCGTTCAACGGGCTGAAGTCGGGACGAGCGGCAGGCATGTATGTCGTGGGACTGGCAACGACGAACGAGGCAGCGGCCATTAAGCCGCTGTGCGACAGGGTAATAAGAGATTTTAGAGCATTGAAAGTTGAATAATTGACAATAGATAATGAAATAATAATTATGGCTGGATATTTAGTAAGTGACAATAGAAAGGTAACTACCCATCGTTTTATGGAGATGAAGCAGAGTGGCGAGAAAATCAGCATGCTGACCTCCTATGACTACACGATGGCGGGTATTGTTGATAAAGCAGGCATTGATGCCATTCTGGTGGGCGACTCGGCATCGAACGTGATGGCGGGAAACGCTACGACGCTGCCCATGACGGTGGACTATATGATTTACCATGCCCGTTCGGTGGTGCGTGCCGTGAAGCGTGCGCTGGTGATTTGCGACATGCCGTTCGGATCGTACCAGGTGAATGCCACCGAGGGTGTGACGAACGCCATCCGCATCATGAAGGAAAGCGGTTGTGACGCTGTGAAGATGGAGGGTGGGGTGGAAATCCTGGATACGGTGAAGCGTATTCTGGATGCCGGCATCCCCGTGATGGCTCACCTGGGACTGACGCCGCAGTCGATCAATAAGTTCGGCACTTATGCAGTACGCGCCAAGGAACAAGCCGAGGCCGACAAGCTGATGAGCGACGCCATTGCGCTGGCCGATGCCGGCTGCTTCGGTATCACGCTGGAGAAGGTGCCTGCCAAGCTGGCAACAGAGGTGACCAAGGCCGTGAAGTGTCCGACCATCGGCATCGGAGCCGGTAACGGCACAGACGGACAGGTGCTGGTCGTGGCCGACATGCTGGGAATGACCGATGGCTTCTCGCCGCGTTTCCTGCGTCGCTATGCCGAAATAGGTAACGTGATTACCGATGCTGTGGGGCGTTATGTGGAAGACGTCAAGAGCTGCGACTTCCCCAATGAAAACGAATCGTATTAAGCTGTGAATACGCAGAATACTCCTGTACATATCAAGCTGTGGCACAAGGACTTCTGGATGCTGGTTGTAGCTGACATGCTGCTGACGATGTCCGTCTATGTGCTGATTCCCGTCATGCCGTTGTGGCTGATGGATACGGAGAATTTCACCCCGCTTGAGACCGGTCTTTCGATGGGCGCCTATGCCGTAGGACTCTATCTGTTGGGAGCCCAGTGCTCATGGCTCGTCCAGCGCTATCGCCGTAACGTGGTCTGCATGTGGGCCATCGTCTTCGTAGGGCTATCGGTAGCCTTGCTGTGGTATATCGACGGCCTGCGCTCGGAATTCGTGGAATTCTGGGTTATCGTCATGCAGCGCCTGTTGATGGGTGCGGCGTTCGGACTGGCCCAGATGGTGCTGTCGTCGACGCTCATCATCGACACCTGCGAGTCGTTCCACCGCACGGAAGCCAACCACAGTGCAGCGTGGTTTGCACGGTTTGCCCTGTCGTTGGCACCTATCGGCGGACTGATGGGATATGCGATGTTTGGTTTCGACAAGGTGTTGTGGGGCTCCATAGGCTGTGCGGCATTGAGCGTGCTGCTTATCCGCAACGTAGCATTCCCGTTCAGGGCTCCTGAAGAGGGTGTGCACGTTGCATCGCTCGATAGGTTCCTGCTGCCCTACGGAACAATGCTGTTCTTCAACCTGCTGCTGGTTACCATGGTCGTAGGGCTGGTGCTGTCGCTGCCGCTGGGCGTCGAGTTCTATGCCATGCTGATGGGAGGCTTCCTGCTGGCGTTGCTGGCACAGCGCTTTGTGTTCCGCGATGCTGACCTGAAGAGCGAGATTATCAGCGGACTCATCATGCTGATGGCGGCACTCTTGATACAATGGGTATATCCGGCATCGCCCATCGCTCCGCTGCTGATGGGATTGAGCATTGGCATTATCGGAGCACGCTATCTGCTGTTCTTCATCAAGCTGAGTCGCCACTGCAAGCGCGGCACGTCGCACAGCACTTTCTTCCTGAGCTGGGAGACGGGTATCACTTTAGGTCTTGCAGCAGGCTATGCGCTGCTCTTCGGACAACGTGACTTGCTGTTCATGATAGCCATAGGCCTGACCATATTGAGTTTGATTTTGTACCATTTCTACACCCACAGCTGGTTTGTCAGGCACAAAAACCGCTGATTGAAAGAGTTTTTGGCACGAAAATTTGGAGGATTACTTTTTTTTTCCTATCTTTGCGGCAAATTACTAACTGGAAACCTTTGCCCGTGTCACGAAGTCATTTCCCCCGCCTGAGCATCCTGCTCGTCGCCTGTCTGCTGATGCCGACAGTTGCAAAGGCTTTAGGCGATCCTGACAGGATATTCTTGTCGTATGATGCTTCGAACGGTCTGGCCGATAACAGTGCCCAATCCATCAAGGTCACCAAGACGGGCCGTATGGTGATTTCGACCATCGGCCACATTAATTTCTACGACGGCGACGCCTTTGTACACATCGATCCGGGTAATGATCATGTCTTCCCTCTGCCCAAGTATAACGGACACTACCACCTTTACTTTGACCGTCATCACCACCTGTGGGTGAAGGACAAGCGACAGGTTACTTGCGTGGATCTCACCGTCGAGAGTTTCATTAAAAACGTAGGAGCCGTCATCAAGGAGATGGGTATGACGAAGCCGGTGGACGACATGTTTGGCGACATCAACAATAACATGTGGTTCCTTTCGGGTAATACCCTTTACGGAACGGACGACAAGAAGGAATTCAAGCTGCGCCACGCTGCCGAACTGCAAGATGTGGACGTCTACAATAAAAAGCTTCACCTGCAGTTCTATGCCAATGGTGTCGTATCCGTCTACGATATGGAGAAGAACCGTTTCCTCTGCGACATTCCGGCATTGACGAGTGACGACCCCCTGCGCTATAGCGACTCGTCGGTGATTCTGCCCGACAGCAACCTGTATTACCAGATACGCAATGGCAACAAAGAGTCGGTCTTGATGCGTCTCGACATAGAGAAGCGCCAGTGGACAACATTGATGAGACTGCCTTACCACCTGAATAACATGGTGATGAGGGACGGCATGCTGTACGTCGCTTCCGAATACGGCTACTGGGTGTATGACGTGGAGACGGGCGACAGCCAGCATATAGAAACTGTCAAGCTGTCGCGGAACCGCACCTTGCAGACCGACATCAACACGATAGCCTTCGACCGTCAGGGCGGCATGTGGCTGGGAACTGAACGTCGCGGCATACTCTATTCGCGTCCCTTCCGCTCGCCGTTCACCAATTACAGCTGGAACCAGCCCGAGGCACTTGTCTACGAGGCCCTGCTCAACAAGAACGTGACTGAACAGGCCCTGTTGCCGCGTCACGTCAACTGCCAGTACCGCGACAGCCGAGGATGGTTGTGGACCGGCCTCTATACGGGACTGCAGCTGAATCGCCCTGACCAGCAGTCGTATACCATGATTACCGAGAAAGACGGTCTGCGCAACGAGATGATTCATAGCATTATTGAGGACGATAACCACGACATCTGGGTAGGTACCAGTTTTGGTATCTCTCATTTGCAAATCGTCAACGGAAAAGTAGGCCATATTGAGACCTACATCCAGTCAGACAATGTACCCAACGAGTCGTTCGTCAACGGTCGCGTGATGAAGCAGCCTGACGGAACCATCATCATGCAGTCGTTAGACCACATTGTCGTCTTCAATCCCAAGAACCTCATTCAGGACAGTTTGAAGAGTTTCCGTCTTGCTCCCAAATTGGTTCGTGTGCAGGTGAACGGCCATCAGATAGAGCCAGGCATGGAACTCGAAGGAAAGGTCATCATCGATCGTGCCGTCTCGCGTCTGTGGGAAATCAATGTCGATTACGATCAGAACACGCTGTCGCTGGTGTTCTCCGGATTGAACTTCGCCCGTCCGATCCAGACCTATTACCGCGTTCGCGTACAGGGACTGTTCAACGACTGGCGGGTATATTCCTACACCAATTCGCGCGGCATGGTCGACCCCAAGGGCTTGTTGCACATGCAGCTGTCGGCGCTGAAACCGGGCAAGTATGTTGTCGAGGTGCAGGTGTCGATGGACCCCGATCACTTCGAAATGCGTCCGTACCATTGGAATATCAATGTCGACGAGCCTTGGTGGCGATCGACAGGTATCTATTTGCTGTTGGGACTGATACTCTTGCTGCTGGGCATTGCCAATGTGGTGCTGTTTAATAAGAATACGCGTATGGCCATGCTACGTAACAGCAAGGAAAACGACATCCTTCGCCGTATCAGCAATTACGTGAAGCGTTGCGATGAGTTGCACGAAGAAGTTCTGTCGCTTGCAAATACGACGGACAATACAGAAGTCGGGGATGAAGAAAATAAGGAGTTCATCGATGCCATGCTGCTCATCGTTCCTTACCTGCATACGCATTCAGCTAATCAGGTATCGATGCGCAAACTGGCGGAACTGACGGGGTTGGAGGTTTCCAGGTTGTTCGAACTGCTCTCCACGAATTTCTATCAGAATCCGCGACAGATGGTGGCAAAACTTCGTATTCAGGAAGCTGCAGAGCTGTTGCGTACGACTAAGAAGTCTGTAGAGCAGATTGCCGACGAGTTGAAGTTTATCAGTCCCAACTACTTCATCGCCGTATTCTATCACCAGTATCGGCAGACGCCGCTCGACTACCGAAAGTCCAGAGCCCTGTAGCCTACCAGACGCCATGTTCGCGCGCCTGTTCCTTTATAATATACAAAAGCTTGATAACGGTTCTCCGTCTGGAAGAAACTGCCTTCCGAGGGCGGTATGTTTCCGTTGGCATCAATAAACTGGTAGGAGTAGTATCCCTGCTTCTGCATGATTCGTGCCTTGTAGCTTCCCGTCTGTGTGTCGTACTTCATCCGGTAATGCTCGCGGTCACTGTCGGTTGTCCATTGCCCGTCGATATAGATGTCGCCCTGATAGGGGGTCGCCAGTTCATAGTTCACCCACACATAGTCGCACGTGTAGTCTACCTCGCGGTTGTCGCTGTTGCGGACGACGAAGGCCCCCTGGGCAGAGACATCCGTCAGATAGTTCTTTCTGACCGTTGCCGTGAAAGGCCACGCCTCGTAGTTGTTGCCGTTCCACTCAATACGGTCCAGTCCCATCGTCGTATGACTGACGTCCAGCACCTCGAACTTATGGTATTCGTTGCCAGCGTCGAAGATGAGGGCCCGGTTGTGGTCCCACGTCAGACCCTGGGCATTGGTGAAGTTAGGACGAATGTTGTGGCGGGCATGGTCCTCCCGCCAGTTCTGCATCACAACGGTGCGGATTTCTTCGTCGACATTGCTCACTCGCAGACTGTTGTAGTTCACCGTCATCGACAGCTGCTGATGGCTTTGGTTGTGGTCCACATCGGTGTTTGTCGTTACAGTCAGACCGACGCCCATCAGCGGTTCTACCACGTAGAACTCCACTTCCAGCACCGGTTCGTTGTCCAAGTCCTCGTCCATCACCGTCAGCCGGTAGTTGCCGCTCAGCTTCAGCCGGCAGCGGTCGTTGGGAATGGTCAGCGTATAGTGCGTGTACATGACGGTGGTGTTGATGCTGTTTTGGTAGTTTTCAATAGGGTTGTCGTTGAATCCCACCAGCCAGTCGCTTTCAAACAGTCCGTCAGACACCGTCCAGTCGGCCTCACAATGTTCCAGATGGTAGACGAAGCGATGGTAGTCGTGCGACAGTTCGTCGAAGCCGATATTCAGCCTGTCACCACTGCCAAGTTCCATCACGGGACGATTCATCCAGTCGCCGTTGACCGTACTGGTCAGCGACTTGACATTTTCGACGTAGATTCTGTTGACGGCCAATGTCGTAAGGGCTGTCAAAAGCAGCGTAACAAGGATGACTATTTGCTTCACGGCTGCAAATTTAATCATTTTGATTGAAATGACCAACATGAAAACAAAAATAAACTTAATTTATTTTGCAATTCTGCTATTTTTTTGTACCTTTGTACGCTAATTAAAAATAGAGAAAACGCGCTGACGGGCTTAAAAATGCCCTTAAACGCAAAATCGTGAAAAAAACAAGAAGGATTTAAATAGTAAAATAGCAAATAGATTAGATGGATCAGACATTTGACAACGACAGAATTGTAAAAATCAACATTGAAGAGGAGATGAAATCCTCATACATCGACTATTCTATGTCGGTGATTGTGGCCCGTGCGCTCCCTGATGTGCGCGACGGCTTCAAGCCCGTCCATCGTCGTATTCTCTACGGTATGATGGGCATCAACAACGTATCGACACAACCCTACAAGAAGTGTGCCCGCGTCGTCGGTGAGGTGCTCGGTAAGTACCACCCCCACGGCGACAGCTCAGTATATGGTGCTTTGGTGCGTATGGCCCAGGAGTGGAACATGCGCTACACGCTGGTCGACGGTCAGGGTAACTTCGGCTCTGTCGACGGTGACTCGCCTGCAGCCATGCGTTACACGGAGTGCCGCCTGTCGAAGATGGGTGAGCATATCATGGACGATCTCGACAAGGAGACCGTCGATATGGTTAACAACTTCGACGACTCGCTGGTAGAACCCAGCGTGATGCCAACGAAGATTCCCAACCTGCTGGTGAACGGCGGTAACGGTATTGCCGTAGGTATGGCTACCAATATGCCTACCCACAACTTGGGCGAGGTCATTGACGGCTGCTGTGCCTATATCGACAATCCTGACATCGACACCGACGGACTG
>SUYI01000069.1 GCA_015060485.1 Prevotella sp.
GTAACATCAAGATAGTGAGAGGTGTGTTCGACACCAAGTTGGAATTGGAACACGCAGGCGTAGCAGCAGGATTTCCCAGTCCTGCTGATGACTATAGGCACGAGACGCTGGACTTTAATCGTGACTATATCCGTCACCCTGAAGCCTCGTTCTATGGTGACGTGGAGGGTGACTCGATGAGGGATGCTGGATTGTTGGATGGTGACCGTGTGATTATCGACAGGGCTGTGGAACCACATGACGGCTCTATTGTCGTGGCATGGTGGGATGGTGGATTCACGATGAAGTTCCTCGACCTGACGCATCGGAAAGACGGCTATATAGAACTGCGACCAGCCAACCCTGATTATCCAGTCTTCAAGGTCAATGATCCTGAGAACTTCCAGATTTGGGGCACGGTGATTCACCTGATTCGTACTTTTGAAAAACTGTAGAAACGATGTACGGTATAGCTGACTTGGACAATTGTTACTGCTCATGTGAGAAGGTTTTCCGGCCTGATTTGGAGGGAAAGCCTATTGTGGTTCTGTCGAACAACGACGGTTGCGTAGTAGCTCGTTCCAATGAGGCTAAGAAGATGGGCATCAAGGAGGGTACGCCATATTTCCAGTTGGCTCAGTTGTTCCCTGGGCAGAAGATTGCAGTATTCTCCTCGAACTATGAACTCTATGGAGAACTGACAGGACGTGTAGTGAGCATCATCCGACAAGAGACTCCTGCCTATTTCCGTTATTCGATAGACGAGTGTTTCATGTATCTCGACGGCATTGAGCTGAATAAGTTGCAGACGTGGGGAGAGAATCTGCATAAGCGAGTGAAGCGCGAAGTGGGACTTCCAATCAGCATCGGACTGGCTCCCAACAAGACATTGGCCAAGATTGCCTCGAAACTGGCGAAGAAATATACAGCCTATAAGCATTGCTGCATGATTGATACGGACTACAAACGGGAGAAGGCGCTTGAATGGTGTCCCATCGAGGATGTCTGGGGCATCGGCAGACGCTATGCAGCCAAACTACAGGTACTTGGCTGCAAGACAGCCCTCGACTTTGCCAAGCATCATAAGGACTGGGTACGACTGACGTTCAACAACATCAACATCGTCAGAACGTGGCAGGAACTGAATGGCGAGGATGCCGTGCCTAATGAAGAACTGGCAAAAAAGAAATCGATTTGCACTAGCCGTTCGTTCAATGGCATGATAAGTGACAAGGACACCCTGCGCACTCATATTGCCAACTATGCTGCCCGTTGTGCCGAGAAACTGAGAGCGCAGAAGACGGTAGCCACCACAGTTGGCGTGTTTGTGAATACCAATGCCTTCCGTGAAGACCTAGCACAATACTGGAACTTTCAGGAAACACGCCTCGTCACGCCTACCAGTTCTACGATTCCCATTGTTCAGGCGGCTCACGACGTGCTCGACCGCATCTTTATTCAAGGTTATCAATACAAGAAGGCGGGTGTCATCGTGATGGGTATTTCTCCTGACTCACCCATCCAGCAGGACTTGTTCGACCTGAATGCCGAACAGATTCAGAAGATGCGCCGACTCGATGAGGTGATAGACCGCATCAACCGCATGCATGGCTCAGAGACCATCGTTATCGGTGCCCAGCAATATACTCAGAAGAATGGTAAGGGAAAGGCCGATGTCTTTGCCAATGCCATCAAGCATGACTTCCGTAGTCCATCGCCAACCACACGATGGTCTGATGTAATCCGGCTCAATTCAAGCACGAAGAAAAAGGATGATAAGAATGATAGTGGGATAAAATAAAAATGGGTCGCCGCTGCAACCCTGTTAACCTTAAATCTAATACTATGAAAAACACGTCGCAAAGATATGTCTTTTTATTGTTAGTACAAACATATTCAACAGAATTATACTCATTTTTAACAAAAAATGGCTATTCCCTCGTTGATATGCACAAATTATTGGCATAATACGCTATTGTTTCTTCTCCCAGTCTATATGTGCCAGGTTCCATTTCTCGCTGTGGCTTCCTAATGCTCCTATCTGTCTGGGATGTGCAAGTGGAAGGACGTTTATGGCCTGGCCATTTATTACAACTTCGGATTTGTTGCCGTAGCCGAACAGGTCAACATACTCTTGCAGAGAAGAATAGTCTATATGGGCAACTCTACCAAGGAACTGCTTAATAGGTATATCGCCAAGCAATACCAGTAGCCCTGCCTGTGATTCCTTTAGCTCAGACAGAATCTCTTCGCTTCTTTTCTGGTCACAGAAAGCTGTTGGGCGGCTGGGTATAGTAACGGGATTAAGTCTATATTGCTCAATCAACGGATTGTATTTCTCTTCAATCACCTTTGCCTGACTGGAGTTGATTCTCGTTTCAGGCAGCAAGTCACATAGCCATGCATCTTTCCTTGTATATCCTAATGGTGCAAGGATATGCTCATCGAGGACTTTAGCAGAAGGCCCATTAAGATGGCTCCCCGCAGGTTCTAATATGCCCAGTTCTTTGGGAATATGAATTCTGCCAATGATCTCAGCAGCTTCTTCTGGATTCCCGTCCCAGAAGATTCTTGGTTCACTGGCCACCGCTAATGCCTGGCATATAATCTTGTTGCCTTGCTTCCATCTGGCATGAACGGCACTGGCATATACACCAAGGACAAACACCTTCTTCGGTGTTCTATCCTGTTGAACTAAAGGATGTACTGTTTCTCCAAAGGGATAATAGTAGCTCATATCTTATGCTTATATTGTATGTAAAGGAAATAACCTATTATTACAAGTTGAATGATGATGATGACAGGAATGCCATATCTGAACTTCTTATGCTGAGTTTTGTGATGCCAGACTTTCATGCCGAGCCATGCCCCGATGCTGCCGCCAAGTACCGCTAACACCAATAGCGAGGCTTCTCTAATGCGCCATAAGGATTTCTTTGCCTTCCACTTATCAATACCATAGACAAGGAATGTCACGATATTGAAAATTATTAGATAATATGCGATTATCTGGTTTGTCATATCACAAAACATATTAAATCTAAGAGCAAAGTTACTTAATTTGCCGCAAAATCACTACTTTTGCAGCAAATTATTTAAATAGTTTAGGAAATTTGTCTATGGCGCATTTCGGACAGTCAGATGATTTCAGGCGTGAAGAACTGATACGCATCATCGAGCATTCTGTGGAGAAATTGACTTTAGCAGAGTTGGAAGCTCTATACTACGACATGACCACGAAGTCGTATATCAATGACAATTAAGTGATATGGTACAGCAAATAAAGATAATCCTGAAGCCGAAACGCAGAGGTTTCCACTTGGTAACGAGTGAGATTCTGAGTCAGTTGCCCAAGTTGCCTAAGACGGGTATCGTCAATATATTCTGCAAGCATACCAGTTGCGGACTGAGCATCAATGAGAATGCAGATCCAGATGTTCGTGTGGATATGGAAACCATCTTCAACCGACTGGTTCCTGAGAACCGCCCAGAGTATGAGCATACCTTGGAAGGTGCCGATGATATGCCCGCCCATGCCAAGTCCACGTTGAGCGGTGTCAGTATTACTATTCCCATAACTGACGGTCGTTTGAATCTTGGTACTTGGCAGGGTATCTACTTCTGCGAATATCGAAATTACGGCGGTTCCAGAGAATTGGTAGTAACGATTATTGGAGAGTAATATGGATAAACGAGAATACATAAAGGCCAACAAGGATTGGTTAGAGGCGAAAGCCAAAGAAGAGGGTGTCAAGGCATTGCCCAAAGGCATCTACTATAAAGTGTTGAGTGAAGGTAATCAGGACAGCTCCAAGCCGACGGTACGCAGTATTATTACAGCCCACTACACAGGCAAGACCATCGATGGCAAGCAGTTTGACAGTAGCCGTGGCGGTGTTCCTTTGGCTTGCAGACTCTGCGACTTGATAGAGGGCTGGATCATCGTCATGCAGCAGATGCACATCGGTGATAAGTGGGAGATATACATTCCTGCCGAAATGGGCTATGGCAAATTCTCTCAACCGGGCATCCCTGGTGGCTCTACACTTATCTTTGAAATTGAATTGTTAGGCATAGGATGACTCTAAGGGAACTTATAAACTCTGTAGATTCTGAGCAATACAGCGAATCGCCGCTATATCAGAAACTGCGTGAGACCAAGCCTGAATACGGTTCAAATAGGCGTATTCAGGTGAAGCTGGTTGATGGTGAGATAACCATTACCAATATTCATGTCGGCTCGATGGGTGACATCATCACTTATCCCATCGACGTAGATCCAGACCTGAACATATCCAAAGTGCAGCTTCTCGATGCCATTCTCCATGAGCTATCCTCTAATGGCTTCAGCGACTCTGAGGCATCTGATTTCTGGAGCGACTTTGACAATTTGCAGAAAGCAAAGATTATCAGATAAATCGGTATTTATGGAAATAAAAAACAGACCAAATCCCAATGAGGCTTTTCCGAATCCGAAGATTCCAAGCCTCTGCTTCATCAAGAACGTGGTGAAGAACCCACGTATTATCATCGGTGACTACACCTATTACGATGATGTGGATGGTGCTGACCAGTTCGAGAAGCATGTCACTCATTTCTATGACTTCATAGGTGACCGGCTTATTATTGGCAAATTCTGCGCTATTGCCAAGGGTGTGGAGTTTGTCATGAATGGTGCCAACCATAGGATGGACGGCGTAACAACCTATCCGTTTTACGTCATTGGCGGCGACTGGGGAAGTGCCATTGCTCCTGTGAAAGATGAATTGCCTCTGAAGGGTGATACCGTTGTGGGCAATGACGTTTGGATTGGTCAGAATGTAACCATTATGCCAGGCGTTCATATTGGCGATGGAGCCATTATTGGAACAAACTCTGTAGTTGCCTCAGATATTCCACCTTACGCTGTTGCGGTAGGGAATCCCTGCCGAGTTGTCAGGTTGCGTTTTGACGACGAATTCATCACCTTTCTGCTGAAACTGAAATGGTGGGATTGGGACATAGAAAAGATAGAGCGCAATTTCAAAGCCTTGTCAAGTGGTGATTTATCGTTAATAAAGAAAATTGATAAATGAATTCCAATTTATAGATATAATTGATGAAACACTTGACAAGCATAATAGATATAGAACGGTCAATAGCGGATAACTGCTTGTGCCTTTTCTACATCAAGGCTCCAGATTGCGGAGTCTGCAACGTCATGCTTGACAAAGTGGCGAAGTTGGCGGATCAGTTCCCGTTTCTGACTTCTTTCTATACTGACATCACAGAAGAGCCTTTGATAGCTGGCCAATTCCTGGTTTATTCAGGGCCAACAGTATTGCTTCTGATGGATGGCAAGGAAGTATATCGTGGTTCCCAGTTCATTGACTTGGAGGAACTGGAATACAACATTAACCGATTTCTTACGCTTTCAGAACAATGACAGATTTTGATTCCATCTGGCATACCCTAGACGAAATTAGAACTGTAGTGAATGCTGTTCTGGGAGAATGTATCTGGAATCTGAGCTATAACGAACGACGGATGGCCATTGAACTGGAGTTGACCAAGTATCTGGAGGAGGAAGAGGTTGACATGCTTATCAACCAGTTCCCAGTTACGGCTGAATATGACGGAATAGGCTCGAAAGGAACAAAGTTCGTATTTTATATGTAAAAAGGGAACTCCCATTGCTGAGAATTCCCCATGTCCTTTTTTGAAGGCATATATAAAGGCAAAACGTGTGCTTTTATCTGCGTCCTCCGAAGTGGCCTGAACCACTGCGATTGTTGTTTGTATTCATTGCAATCTGGCGATTGCCGTTAGAATGACCGTTGGGCTTCGTTGTGGTAGCAGGACGAGAGGTATTTCCTATATTTCTCCAAGTAGAGCCGTTGCTGGACTTGTTGACTTTAGCAGGAACGTTGTTAGCATGATGTACAGCAGGCTTTGTCACCTTGCGGTCAGCATAGAAGCGGACATCGCGGCGGTTGTTTCCACCCTTGTAGGTCACGAACACCGTTGGACGGTCATTGTAGAAACGGCCTCTGTTGTAGTGAGAGTACACTGCGAACGTCCAGCTACCGGCCTTCCAAGCTACAGGGCGATAGAAGTGGGAGAGTGCCACATACTTGTCGAACTGCCAGCTGTTCAGGACATAGCGGAGGTCTGCGTTACGGCGATCCCACCAGATGCCGAAGACATCAGCGTGTCCGTTCAGGCTCATCAGGTAGTCGAGGTTGATCTCGTAGACTGCCTCATACTGTGCAGCGGTGAGGTTGAGCTCGTAAGCCATCTTGTCAGAGAGGAAGAGGGCTTCGTTCTTTGCTGCATTATAGCTCATAGCGTTGGCCGAGATAGTCATGACCATCATCACTGCCAGAATCATCATCTTCTTCATATCTTTATCTCCTATACTTTAGAGTTTAACATTTTGTTTCTTGTTCACGCTGCAAAGTACGGCATTTTTCGGCTGATTTGCAAAGGATAAATCCTAAAGTGGAGGGGTGAAACTCCTATAAGTTAGTAGGATTTCCCCTTTATCAGCCATATTCTGATAGAAATTTCGTACCTTTGCAGCGCCTTAGAAGGAGTCGCCGAGATAGTCTTGCAGCCCTCAAACAGGCAGCATATATATTAGATGAATTGGATTATCTTGATTTTCGCAGGACTGTGCGAAGTTGGCTTTGCCTATTGCCTAGGACGATCTAAGGCTGTCTCTGGCTATGAATGGTGGACGTGGATCGCAGCCTTCGCAGCACTCTACGTATTAAGTGCCGTGCTGCTGGCAAAAGCCACACAGACACTTCCGATAGGGACGGCCTACCCTGTATGGACGGGCATCGGAGCCATTGGTGCCGTACTCGTTGGAATTTTCGTGTTCCGCGAACCTGCCACATTCTGGCGAGTATTCTTTCTAACGACGCTCATTGCGTCTATTATCGGACTAAAAACTATTTCATGATGGAATTCGGAGAGATGAGACGCAAGCGCCAGCAGCTTGCAGAAGAAGAGAGCATTGCCATTTTGGAGAAAGCTACGGCAGGAACTCTGGCTTTGCTGGGTGATAATGATTATCCTTATGCCGTTCCTATCAGCTATGTCTATCACGAAGGTAAGCTGTATTTCCATAGTGCTTTGGCTGGCCATAAGGTTGATGCCATCCGCAAGTGCGATAAGGCATCTTTCTGTGTCATCGAGAAGGATGATATTCAGCCGGAGAAGTACACCACCTTCTTCCGTAGCGTAATTGCTTTCGGCAGAATCCAGATCATCGAGGACGAGCATGAGAAGTTAGAAGTAGCCCGTATGCTTGGCAATCGTTACAATCCAAATCAGGATGAAGCCCTGCAGAAAGAGATTGAAAGCGGATTATCCCGTATGCTGGCCATCCGCTTCGATATCGAGCATCTGACGGGTAAAGAAGCAATAGAGTTGGTAAGACAGCATCAGAAATTCTGAATCCCCAGATAATCGAAAAACTTATCAGGCCAATAGTTCATAATCAGTTCGTCTGGGAAGTCTGTCTCTGCAAGGAGCGGATAAAGACGCTCATAGTCGGCAATCTGGAATGAGATGTGGGCATCGCTGCCGAGAATGGTAGGAACCTCGTACTTCTTGCAGAGGCGCAGGATCTCCAGATTGTTATCCCTTGCCACCGTCTTATGCCGTTGTGGAGCCAGCGAATGGTTATTCACCTCCAACAGTGTATTTGCCTCTTTTGCAGCTAATACCAATGGCTCGAAATCGAGTTCGCAAGAGCCGTCGCCCGGATGGCTAATGATATGAATCCTCGGATTCTTGATGACATTCACCATGCCTTGTGTATTCTCCTCTTTCGTGCCTGCCTGATACCACGCTGCATGAACGCCAGCAATGGCAATGTCGAGCCAGTCTATCTGTTCATCAGTCAGGTCAAGGCTTCCTATCGTGTCGAGGATGTTGATCTCGCAGCCCATCAGCAACCGTATGCCGTACATCTGACGAGGCACCACGAACATATTCTTGAAATAAAGCGTAGGGCAAGTCCCTGGCACACTCGGCCCATGTTCAGTAATTCCCAACACCTCCAGTCCCATGTCGGCAGCCGCCTTTGCCATTTCCTGCAGACTGCTATAGGCATGACCAGATGCCACCGTATGTGTATGTGCGTCTAATAATACCTTTTTCATTTATATAAAAAGTATCTATCTTTCTGATAGTTTATGAAAAACATGGATGGCATAGAGCGGGAATATGCGGACATGTCTAACAGCATTGCCTGCCTTGTCATCGATATAATCGAACTCACCGAAATTCTCTAATGAACAGCGGATGGCCTGTGAGAGCTTCCTTTCACGCATATAGTCCCAGAGGCTTTTCATACCTCCTTGAACACCTGCCTTCACTTCGAACGGCAGGATATTTGTTCCGCTGGACAGAACATAATCCACCTCGGCAGTGGCGTTCTTTGCCTGCCGCTGCCAGTAGAACAACTCGTGGCGCAGATTAGACGTGCGATAGTGGAGGAGTTCAAGACCGGCCAGCATCTCTGCCATAGGGCCTTTGTTCACCAAATCGGCTGCTGTAGCCGTGAGGATGTGAGTCGTCAGCTCCGTGATGTCTCCCATTGTCATATTCAGCAGTCTCAGCATCAGACCGGTATCCAATACCAGCATCTTGCGAATACCGTCATCCTTTCCATCGCCTAAAGGAAGTCCGTTGGAATTAGTGTGGGTGACGGGGATGATGATGTTGGCCTTGATCAACAGGTCGAGGGCTTTCTTCACTTCTGCTGTCTTATACTCGCCGGGCACCTGAGAATACATAAACTTCTTCGTGGCCTGCTGTGCCGCACTCCTCATGGTCATCCTCAGCAGTTGCGGGTCTATCTTTTTCTTGTATTTGGGGAAGTCGGCTTCATAACCAGTGATGAGATCGTCCTGTACTTCCTGGCACTGTAGATAGTCGTGAGTCTCGACCCACTTCACTACAGATTCGGGCATTCCTCCCACCAGCATGAAGGTACGCAACAGACTGGTCAACTTGTCGTGGAGTGGCGTTGGTAGCGGAGATGCGGGCGAAGCCTGATTACGGGCTTCCATAAGGAGCCTTTCGTCATTGGCAAGGAGGAACTCATCAAAAGTCATGGGATACATATACATCGAATGGATTCTGCCCACACCGAAAGTCGGAATGTCATCCAGTACAAACTCCAATAGCGAGCCTGCTGCAACTACATGCAGTTCGGGCAGGTCTTCCTTGAAGTATCTCAGGGACATAATGGCCTCTTGGCAATCCTGAATCTCGTCGATAAATAAGAGCGTCTGTCCGGGAATAATAGGCGTACCATGCATAGCAGCCATTTGAGGCACAATACGCTTCACGTCGAGGTTTTGCTGGAACAGGATCTTGTAGTCAGACTGCTTCTCCAAATTGATTTCGACGAAGTATTTGAATTGTTCACCCAAATGTCTGACGGCTGTAGATTTTCCTACCTGTCGGGCACCTCGAAGCAACACGGGTTTGTGGGTGGCACGTGTTGCCCATTCACTAAGATACTGATCTATGATTCGTTCGTAATACATTTGCGCTATGAGTTTTCACGCTGCAAAGATACAAAAAAGAAATAATCCAAACAAATAATTTGATAAGAATTAAAAAAATCCAAAGAAATAATTCGGTCATAATCGAAAAAATCCAAAGAAATATGACCTAGGCTATCGGACACATTACAATTTTTCGCAATGTTTTTGGAGGCTGTTTGACAACTTTTTGCCACCTTTTCGGATGCAAATTTACAACTTTTCGCCATATAATCCAAATGTCTGCTGCTATTATTTCAGTCTTCCATAAGTTAACTGCTGAATGAGTATAGGTCGGCTTCAAATTCCCTTTGTTTTTCCAGTTCTTGCAGCTCTTCATCAAGACTGATATATTCATCAGTAATCATCGAAATATACCATGCCACAGAGTGAATCCTTTGCGCTTCTTCAAGTACGGCATGGTATTTTTCATCAGACCTGACAGAAAATTCACAATACTCACTAAAGTTCAACGTACCGAACATCCGGCCAGACGAGTATTCGATGTATAGTTCATCAAATAACTCCGGCCAGCTACCGTCTGTTGTAGCCCTTAACTTGTTAATCTCGCAAAGACAGGTTCTCATGCTCGATTTTACCTTGTTCTTCTTGTTTGTCAAGAGATTCTTTCTACGTTTGAACTCTTTTGGATTGTCACGTTCCATATCATAGAACATGTTCAGGAAATCGGCTTCTATCCCGAGGTCATATGCCATGCTTAATGCTTCATCCAGACAAATCTTTGTCTTCAACTTGTATGGTATGTCCAACCTGTAGGTTCGCAGGAAATCCCACTGTTCATAGATGGTCATGTCCTTCATCTTGAAGAACCAGGTCATAGGAATTGCTGTCTGCTGTTTGTTGACCCTGATTATTCTTGCCTCTTCATAGGTTGACGTGGGAATATATGTCTCAGCATCCACTATCATGTAGTCATCCGGCACACATACTTCGTGTGCATAAAGCCTCTTGTCCCGTGAATCCCTATTCTTGGAATCTTTCGGCAACCACTGGCCTCTGGCTGATAAATCTATCTTCAGTGGAATGTAGTTGCGACGGTCATGCCCGAACAGCATATTCCCGTCGTAGGTCATGGCATCAGCCATGTTCTTATAATAAATGCTCACTGAGTCCATACGTCAATATCACAATACAACTATACGTCAATACGTAAATATATCAATACAACTATATATGTATATATGCAGCGTTCGATACAACAATACTATTATTTATATGTACACGCATATATGCATATAGCAATACTCCTATACAACAAGCTGTTAATACATGAATCTGTCAATACGGTAATACGGATATACTACAAT
>SUYI01000070.1 GCA_015060485.1 Prevotella sp.
TATTTCTTAATTTTGCAACCATAAGACTGAAAATTTTGCTACAGCTAAAATGATGAACGAACGCAAAACGACATATACCCTCGTCCCGGCAACAACGACGTTGGGCGTGATTTCCTTTGAGCTCGTGGATGCTGGGCGAGGTTTTACTATGACAGTACCTGTCATATTCAAATGAAGAAATAGCATTAATAGAGTCTCTGATTAAGCCTATAGAATAAAAAAAATTGCTTAAATATTTGGAACTTTCGGAATAAATTCCTATCTTTGCAGCGTCAAAACATCTGTTTTGGCTATCCGGGCAGAATCCCGAGGGGGCAGGACATCAATGACACCGCCTCAGGAGCAAGACATCACGAACCCTACTCCATTTTTAAAAACCATCCTGCAAAGGGTGGTTTTATTTTTCGTATAATCTTTTGAATGTGAAAAGGAAATCGGCTTTAGTAGCCATACTTCGGTTTACCGATATTTTTTTGCGCCCTTTGAATATCAAAACTTCCAAAGCCTTTTCGTTTACTTCAAAATAGTTATTGATAGCAAAAGCAAGTGAACGAGTATTGTAATCAACAGTCAAGTTCAATAGAATGCGGTTACATTGTCCAATTGACTCCAACAAGCTATCGGCTATTGATGATTTCCCGAATACGGTTTTGAGGTCATACACGCGAAAAGATCTCTTTCTGACAAATATGAAGTCTGGTGTACGTGTCTTATTAGGGTTTGGAAGCATATAAACAGTATAACCGAATTCCACAGCCTTCCTTGCGGCAATCAGAAGGTTTTGGTAGTCATCACTTTTCTCACCGCCAACGGAAAAAATCTTGTCATCAGTATCAAGCGGATGGAACTCCTTGCGGAGTACTATCCGTTCAACCTGTCGTGAGAATTCTGCTCCTGTCAGTTGATGAAGTTTTGCCAGTTCAACTGTAAAGTCGTTCATAACAAGTTGCAAAGGTAGTAATTATTTTATTACCTCCAAATTTTATTGCAACTTTTTTCTTTGCTTTTAAATTTTGTGTCTTTTTCCTTTGGAGAAGGTGAGCTGTATGTCAGAAAAACTCAAATAAAGTTGGATCACAGGGACTGCCTGATACCATTTCCAAAGGAAATTGGATCATCAGAACCGTCCCCAACAGAAACCGCTAAAGCGTTCTTTGACATCGTGGCACAGATTTTAGGGAAAAAGTTTGGAACTTTCTCGAAATTATCGTATCTTTGCGGCATCAAAACTGCAATAAAGATGAAAGAGAGCAAACCATATCCCATCTTAGACGAAGAGGACGGCAGCTGCCTGACTGCTCAGGAGCCGGCGGCTGATGTGGCCTATACGTATGAAGAGCCTGTCATTCCCGACGACGTGGCTTATGCCCACATCGTTGATGGCGTGCTTCAGGTTTCTCCCGACATCGAGGATGAGATTGCCGAGGTTGAGCGTGGCGAAGTGGTTTCAATGGATGAATTTAAAACCATGTTTGCCCGATGGCTCTAACCATTGAATTCAGTCGGCGCAACACCAACCAACTGCAGAAGATTCTTACGTTCTACGACGAGCGCAACGGTAGTGACAATGACAACGAAAAACTTCGCTAATCGTTTGGCGCTTTAGAAATTATTTCTTAATTTTGCAACCATAAGACTGAAAATTTTGCTACAGCTAAATGATGAACGAAAGCAAAACAACATATACCCTCGTCCGGCAACAACGACGTTGGGCGTGATTTCCTTTGAGCTCGTGGATGCTGGGCGAGGTTTTAATTGATATCGTATGACAGGAACCTGTCATACGGGAACCGACCCCATGATAAAAAATATGCGGAATTATTTGAAACTTTCGGAATTAGTTCGTATCTTTGCAGCAGAAAAGCAAAAGATATGGAAGAAAAGAAATATCCAACGATAGAAGAAGAGGAAGGCATCGGCATGTGCTGTGAGCCTGAAGCTGGCTACGCTGCAACAGGTAGTGGGTATGCTAACACTTTGGCTGAGGAGGACAAAATGATTTCTGATGATTTCGACCCTGGTATCGGCCCCTATACGATGGAAGAACTGAATGCGCGTATAGACGAGGCAGAGGTGTTCATTGCCCAGGCAGAGGAGGGAGACTGGAGTAATTGGGTGACTGAAAAGCTGTCTCGTGCCAATCTGTATAGCAAATACCCATGGCTCAGGTAAAATGGACTATAAAGGCTGATCGCCTTTTTGACAAATATGTGTTCAATGCATTTCTGGAATATGGTACTAAAACATCCAAGAAGTGGATGCAGGAACGTATTGAATTTGCAAATCGTGTAGCAAAACATCCTGAATCATATACCCCAGAGCCTTTCTTGTCAGAAAGGAAGCACGTATATCGAAGCTATCACATCATGCAACGATTTAAAATTGTATATTACTACGCAAATTCTTCAGACATTGTACATGTCGTTGACATATGGGATACCAAAATGAATCCCGAGAATCTGAAACAAAGAATATAATAGCGCACCACTGATCACGGAACTCTCTGAACATAAATATTCCCGAGATTCATTTTGAGTCTCGGGAACTTTTTGGTATGACACGTATCAGGTACGTGTCATATTCTAACCGACATTATGCCAAGACAAGAGCGCCTACATAGTGCGACAGGCATCTATCATGTCATGCTTCGGGGTATCAACAAGCAAGACATATTCGAGGACGATGGAGATTATCTTCAGACGGAACTACATTCTCAAGTCAACGAAAGATTATGGTGCGGGAATACGCCAGTTCTCTCGATTGACCGGTGTCTCTTATGGAGTTATACAGAAGTTATGAAGAAAGAAAAAATGATCACAGAACCGCATTCCCCTGGTCACGTCCCCTGGTCACAAAGGGTTGTGTCAGCGTGTCACCCTTTATTCGATTTTTCTTAGTATTATTTGCAATAATTCTTACGATGGATGTTAATAACATGGTTGCTTAAATCCTCGTCGTCAATTCGCTCTATCAGTTCATCAAAGGAGTGTTCCAATTTGTACTCCAGTTCCTCTTGATACAAAGGGTATAATTGGTAGAAGGCAACCTTCTTGCCAAACCACCCCAATTTTAAGGGCTCTACAAGCTGATCGTCCTTGCCTACAGAGACAAGAAGCATACAAGAATTGAATTTGGTATTTTCAGCTACCGGGCTACCATCTTCTGTTAGATTTATCGTATGACTGATGTATAGCCAATCGTCTGTTCTTATGGGAAGGCGTGCAACGGTTTTCAGCATTCTTATCGGCCACCAGTCTTCTTCCTTGTCTGATTTTAGATTCCAGTCCTTAGGCAGGAAGATGACGTATTCAGCCCTGTCACATACGCCTGAAAGTCCTTTGGGGACATTCATCTTGTATGCCCCTGCACCCATCGTAACAAGTTTATAATATGGCTGCTCCTCAGTAGGCGGAACAATAACGATATCACAATGTATGTCGGGCGAAACCCATTCGTGCCCCACTATTTCAATTTTTCCATATTGCTCCTCAATATATGCGGAAATCTTATCCGTTTCCTTTTCCGTATAGTAATACTGCGGAACAACATTGTTGTTGTTATCTTCCATAGATGTTCAATTAATATTATTCGATATTCGTGATTCCATACTACATATGGTAGATTTATTATTTTTCCTGCAAAGGTATAAGTAATCTCTCATTCCGCCAAATAATTATGCGAGAAAAATGAACTTCGAACGTGATTTCTATATATCCATATATAATCCTATATTATAGTCTGTGAGTGAGAATAGAATCAAGAATCACAGGGACAGGTTTGTCCCTGTGATTCCTGTCATTAAGACGTTTGACAGCCCTTCTTGTCATCATGCCCGCCGCGACTCACACCGTGTCAGGCACCATGTGATAGATCTACCCCAAAGCTATTTGCTTACAATATAAGGAATAGTATATCCAAACCTATTTTCCGATACATACTCACCATTAATATACAGCGTTTTCCAAGGAGAAATGCTTTTCAACATCCGTTTAAAGCTATTCTCTAATCCTTCTAAAGATGGCATTTTATCCCTATCTTGTTTTGGTACAAATGCACGAACATAACAATCAACGAGATTTCCTAAAGAGTCAAGTTGTACATCACGTATACTAAACAAAATTCTTTTCACTCCATCTAATTCTGGATATGATTTGAGATCCAAGGGAAACTTTGCTCTTATTTCTTCTCGACTCTTTAACATGGAAAATGAGAAACCGTCAACAACAACTTTGTTGTGAAATGATTTCCGCTCTGTCACGTTCCCTCTATTAATGGAAATAAATTGCTCATATTCATGATTTCTAATATATGCATCATGCATGTAGAAGATCTGCTCTCCCTTACCTATTCTAATGGTGTCTGTCAGCCATGTGGCAATAATCTTGTCCTTGTCATAATAACGATTAAAGACATGTTGCATATCTCTTGGTGGAATACTCTCATGCCGGTACTGATATGTATCGACATTCCAAAAAGAAACCCTAATGCTGTCAAGAGTCAGCCTATCGTTGTTAATGCTCCAATAGCCAGTATAGCCCTCCCAATTTGCGGTAGTGTAGGACCGGTCTTTAGGCAGGATGTTTATCAAACTGGAATGAAGCAAAGAATCTGCATGCAGAGGCTTGCCCAATAAAACCCACATCTCCCCATCAATGAAGATGCGGTCGCCATCCTGACCTGTAGCAAACATTCCGATGGTGGCAAACAATGCATAAAAACAAACAAGAAATCTTTTCATACATACCACTATATTTAAAACTGATGGCAAAATTACACAAAATCCGAAACATTTCGCAATAATTGCCCTAAGTTTATGATTTTTTATCGCTATTCCGAAAAAGGGAACACTAGGGACAGGTCAGCGTTTCACTCCTAAAAAACGGACGGTTCCTGTAATCTGCTTTGAATCCGAAATCGACCGCCTTGTATATCCGCTCTACGGCCTGACGGAAGACAAAATCAAAATCGTTGAAAGGAAAGAATAATGGTGATGTACGGATTATTATCCTTGCAAGACTTTGATAAACTCGTCGATGCCTACCACGTCGATGTAGGGGAATGGTATTACTGCTTGTATGGCGTGCGCATGTGTTCAGACTTCCACTCTTCCATCACGTTGTCGTTGAGCACGCCCTCGTCCCAAAGACGGTCAAGAGCATCCTCTGCACGCTTGGCGAAATACTGGCCAAGCATGCGTCGAATGTCTTGCATCTCCACTTCTGAGGATACTCTGGACACCAATTCTAGCATCTCAATCTGGAATGGAGTGAACGGCTTTGCTTGTAAAGTTGCTGCTTCCATAATGAATTTCCTATTGTACACTATTTGGCTGCAAATTTAATATAATTCTCTGAAATAAACAAATAAAACAATAAAAACTTGCATTAGGTGGCAAAGGACAGGTCAGTGACAACCACGTTTAGGGTTCTGTTGTGTTAAATTTGTGTTAAAGTCCGGGGGTGTATCGAGTTATGGTACACCCTTGGTTGTATCTTTGCAAAAAATTTAACCCGAAACGCATATGAAACCTGCACAGATTTTCAACCAGTACATCTGGATTATCAACACGCTAAAGACTTGTGGTAAACTCACTCTGGCGCAACTCGACCAGAAATGGCGGGATGCCAAGAAGGCTGAAGGCAATCCGTTGGCGCGATCGTCGTTCAACCGGCATCGCGACGCCATTCGCGACATGTTCGGTGTCGACATCGAGTGCGAGCCCAATACGTACAAATACTACATCAGCAACCCCGAGGTGCTGAGCAACGACAGCATCGAGCGGCATCTGTTCTCTACGCTTGCCGTTCATGGCATGCTGGCTGACAGTGCCTCGATTCGCGACCGCATCCTGATGGAGTATGCACCTGCGGGCGAGGAGTTTCTGGAGCCTATCATCCGCGCCATGAAGACTGGCCATCGGTTGCGCATGGGCTATCAGAAGTTTGAGGACGAAGGTTACGTGAAGACTGTCTGCCCCTACGCTCTGAAACGTTCGCAGCAGCGTTGGTATCTGCTGGCGCGGAACGACAAGGATCAGCTGCGCTGCTATGCGCTCGACGACCGCATGAACATGATGGAGCCTACTGGCGAGACGTTTGAGATGACAGAAGACTTCTCGCCGGAGGACTATTTTGCGGATTATTTCGGTGTGCTGACCATCGACATTCCGATGGCTCATGTCGTGGTGCGTGCCTACGACCGTACGCCGCACTATCTGCGCACGCTGCCGCTGCACCACTCGCAGCGCGAACTGCAGTCGGGCGATGGCTATACCGACTTCGCGTTCGACATCCGTCCCACCGACGATTTCCTGAACAAATTGTTCTCGTACCGCAAGGGCATCGAAGTGTTGGAACCTGCCGACGTCCGACAGAGAATGAAGGAAATGATAGCCGAGATGTCTGATTTATATAAGTAAATAATATGTTTCATTAACTATCAATCAAGTGTAATTTTATGAAGAAAGAAGAATTTGACGTTTACTATGACGAGGCAATCCGCGACGTGGACGACGACATAAACTGTCTGCAGGACAAGTACAGGCGGAAGGAGGGCCACAGGCGTGTGTTGGAAGCTGCGCGCGATGCGTACCTGAAGGCGGACAGGCTCGCCGACGAGCTGGACCGCATGCAGACGGAGGTGGACGACCTGCAGGAGCAGCTGGAGGCGAAGCAGACGGAGATGGACGCGATGTGCCGTGAGAAGGATGTCGAGATTGCCGATTTGCGGCGGCAGTTGCTGGAGGCACAGAACGAGCACTTGGCGTCGGAGCGGCAGCACCTGGAGTCCGAGGTCAACGCGAAGCCGCTGGAGATTCACAACCATTTCGGTGCGGGCAGCAACTCGCAGGTGTTTAACGACAAGGTGAACGGCCGGTTTGAGAAACTAAAGAAGAATGACAAGAATAAGAAAGAAAAGAAGGATAAGAAGCGATGGAAGAAAATAGTCAGAAAAATGTTGTAAACCACTTCGCGGCAGGTTCGAACTGTCAGGTGTTTAACGGCAACATCACGGGCTGTACGTTCGCCATGCCCGGGTCGTCGGTGACGCAGCTGGCGGCAGCACACGAGGCAATGGCAGAGGCGGTGGAGACGGCCGGGGCTGTCGAGATTCCCGAGGTGCTGGCCAATAGCGAACTATGGAAAAAGTTGGTCGATGCGGGTTTGGTGGATGCCAATGGTCAGCCTACTGTGTCGCGCCCCGAGGCTGCCCTGATGGCCGATATGATTGCCGAGCGGCTTGGCATTGCTTATAAGTGGAAGCTGTTCGAGATGCTTTGGCACCGGAATAACATGCGGAGCGATTACAATACGGCGCTTAATCAAAGGAAGTCGATTGCTTTCCAAGAAAAAATCAAGAAACTATTTAGCTGATTTTCAGCCGTTTATAATAAACCGTACCCCCTACGCGTACCCACTGCGTAGGGGGTTTTTGTTTTTTTTTCGCCGTACCTTTGCATCGTCGAAAGACAAAAAGTCGCTCTTTGACATTGTTGTTACAATCGAAATATTCTGTAGTTTATTTTTTCATATTTGTTTTAATTGTATCGTCCTATTTTTACTCACGTAGGCGGTCAGCGGACTGCCAAGCCCCAGCCCTCTGTGAAGATCGCTGGGTTTTCGGAAAGAGAGTTAGTTAACGTACACGTATGCGTACATTTTTATTCATATAACGAAAAGAGATAATTATTATGGAGAAAACAATGGTGCTGTTGGCTGTCAGCGAGAAAAAACAGCGTGAGATTAAGCGTCAGGACGGTAGCGTGAAGATGCTGCTCTATCGCGAGGTGACAATGACGGATGGTGTGGATACCATTCACGGTGAGACGTCGGAGAGTCTGACGGCGCAGATTGACTCGGACAATCCGACTGTGAAGATTCCGATACAGGAGGGACATCTCTACAACGTGCGATTCAACATCCGGACGGCGACGTACGAGAAGGACGGCAAGAAGAACACGTTTGTGAGCATCACCATTCACCAGCTGTACTTGATGGTATGAGTTTCGGAAGAGTCGTCAAGCGGTCGTATCAGCTCTATCTGTTGCAGGTGAGGAGTGAGGAACGAATGGCTATCCTGCGGGGGCTTCGCATCACGCCGAAGACGATAGAGCAGATACGCGCCGAGTACGAGGAAGAACACGGAAGTAGGTTTATGGAGATTTAAGTTTTGAGATTTATGAAGACAACTGAGATTTTATTAGAGAAACTGAAGGAGATGGAAGGCTGTCGGCTGGAGGCGTACGAGGACGCTGCTGGGGTGCCGACCATCGGGTACGGACACACGAAGGGTGTGCGTATGGGTGACAAGATTTCGCCGTTCTGGGCAAAGGAACTGCTGCAGATGGATATCGACGAAACCGAACGGGAGGTTCGCGAGCTGGACGTAGCCCGTACTGAGGGGCAGCTGGACGCGCTGGTGTCGTTTGCCTTTAACGTGGGCATAGGACGGCTGAGGGAGTCGACGCTGCTACAGGTGATCCGCAACGGTGGGTCGATGCAGCAGATCAAGAAGGAGTTCAAGCGGTGGGTGTATGCCGACGGTAAGCGCCTGAAGGGACTGGAACTGCGTCGCGAATGGGAAGCAAGGAGGTTCTTTGAATGAACAAAAAACCAAATGAGAAATGAAAGAAATGAAAGAAATGAGAAATGTAAATGAAGAAATGTTTTTGAAGCATCAAAAATAAAAAAAAGTTTTCGAGTATGAGAAAGAAAAATGAGTAGTAAGAAGCAAAAGACGGTGACGCTGTCGGCAGAGGTGGCAGTCACAAAGATGGAGAACGGGTTGCGTTATGTGCAGGTGTTGCCTGAGAACCCACGTGTAGGATTGGTAGAGCCGTTTTGTGCCCGGGGTCGGGGACAGATGCTGTCGAACGGCACCTTCGACTTCGTGCAGACGAAACGCCACAGGAGCAAGCCGGAATTCAAAGGGCCTCACATCAGCCTGTCGTACGGTCAGGACGGCTACGACAGAGTGGTGTTTGTGTTGCCCAACGAACAGCGCGAGGAGCTGGCGAAGATCTTCCAGAAGGAGTCGGCAATGGTCTTGGCCTACATGAGCGAACACTTTTACCATAAGAGGAAGTAAACAACGATGATGTTGTTTTTTTTCGACAACGGATTTGACGGATTAAACGGATTATTTTTATGGTAAATAGTGGAGTAATAGCAGGAAATACCCAACACGGCAGGCGAAACCGTGGGTATGCTGAAAGTTGGACTCGGGAGCAGCTGGACGGGCTGCTCTCCGAGGACTGGCTCCGGCAGATGGTAGCCGACATCCGCGGGGGGCAGGAGAAGCTGAAGGACCAGCTGCCGTTCATCTGTCCGCACTATGCGGCCTTCCAGAACAACCATCGGGCGCAGAAGGACATCATCCCCGAGGCGTTTACGTTTATGACGTGCGTCGATGTGGACGACAAGGAGCTGGTGGGCAAGGCCATCAAGCGGGCGATGGAGGTGAACAAGGACGAATACTCCGACTGGCAGGACCAGGTGCTGCGCATCGAGTATTCGGCACGACGGAAGGTGCACATCTATATCCGCATACCGAAGGGGATGACCATCGAGGAGGCACAACGGGCGTTCTGCGAGGAGACCGACATCCCTTACGATGAGTCGTGCATCACGCCTGAGCGGTTTATCTACGTAACAGGTCGCGAAGAAGAGGTGTACCGTTCGGAGCACTGGCTGGAGCCGATGGCCGAGACAGAGCTGGAGGAACGTCGCGAGGCGTATCTCGAACGCGGCCTCGACATCGACGGGCGAAAAATGGCAAAAGGCCTCACACCCGACCCCTCTCCATTGCGTGCCACACTCCTACCTTCAGGAGGGAGAACGGGCGAGGGGAGTGAGAACAAGGATGATAAAACGACAGAAAAGAATCCTTGTTCGGTGGCTACGGATGAGCGCGTGCGGTTTATTGCACAGGGGGTGATGAGGGAGAAAGGGCTGGAGGCGAGCGATTTCCTGGACGAGGGTGGCCGGCATACGACGGTAAAGGTCTTTTTGACTGGTGCCACACAGCTGCTGACGAAGGAGGAGATGAACGGTGTGCTGAGCGAGCTGATGCCCGACCACTGGCAGGACCAGAACATCCAGCAGCTGGTGAGCGACTTCTACCAGAAATACACCGACCCGACCCAGCGACTGCTGAGATGGCAGGAGGAACTGTTTGCAAAGAGCAGACGGAGCCTCACACCCAACTCTGCAAATGGCGAGGGGAGTGACCTTGCCAGCTTGGACGAGGCGGTGCAGGAGGACGAGCGGCTTTACTACAGCCGGCTGCCGAAGATGCCGCAGGGTGTCAAGGACTCGTTAGACGCCGTCGGGCCACAGTTGGCGATGCCTGCACTGGTGGCTGTCACACCGGTCATCGGTATGCTGGCAACAGGTGTCCGGCTGGACGTTCACGGCGTGAAGAACACGCTGAACCTGATAGCCTACGTGGCGGGTGACTATGCCAGCGGAAAGGGTTCGGTAGACCCGTTGATAGCAGCGTGGACCAGTGAGCTGAAAGCCATCGAGAAGGTGTATCAGCATCAGGAGGACGAGTGGCGCGCCAAGAAAATTGAGGCGAAGAACAAGAAGGATCAGCCCAAGGAGATCAAGTTGCCCGTGCGCCTGTTGACGCTGAATAACACGGTGGCCAACCTGGCCGAGCGACTGGCGAACACCGACGGCAAGCATGCCTTCTCGTTCACCCCCGAGGCCGACACGGTGGCGCAGAAGTGGAAATCGTCCATCAACGACTTCTCGGTGATGCTGCGCCAGAGCTACGACGGCAGCCCGTACGACCGCGAGGCTCGTTCGGCAGAGGCGGTGAACGTACACATAGACCACCTGTTGTGGAA
>SUYI01000071.1 GCA_015060485.1 Prevotella sp.
GTTGATGTCAAACATTGTTGCGGCCTCACAAGTCTTATCAATATAGCGGCGATTCTGCTTGTCGTACACCTGATAGGTATAGGGTTCAAGTCTCATTGCCCGATTGCTGCTGTTCATAACAGGCAAAAACATGGATTGTGTCAAATCGTCGGCTGTCACTTCTGTAAATACGATGATGCCTACATTTGGATCAACGAAATAAGGGAGCTTCGTGTCGGGGTTGCAGATGACACGGAACGTTGCAGATGGATAAACCTCCTTAAAGGCTTTCCATGCGTTAGACCACGATAGATAGGATAAGTTGTCTTTCTTCTCTACCATTTCACCAAGCTTCATGTTGTAAAGAGCATCGAAGCACAGGTTTCTTTTCTCGTCGAGGGTAGCACCCTCTGGAATTTGAATTTTACACATAATTCTGAAAATTAAAATTGTTATTAAATTGGTTGTTTGCAAAAAAGAAGGAAAGCGAACTGCCACCTTTTTACAGTAGCAATTCGCCTCCTCAGCGAACATTTGAGGTTGTTGTGCCTCGCTGTTCTATGTTCCTTTATGACAGGAACCACGCATATTCCTGGCTCTCGCCATTCAATGCCTTTTCCAACCCGATAATTAGGTCAGTACAGTTTTGGTTTTTCTCCAACCAGTTCGTCAAATATGCCTGTTTTACGGCCTCGTTGAATAGTTGAAGCATCTGCCAAAGGGTCAAGTCGATGCCATCTTCTTTCTTGAAATTTGGATTTTCGACATAGCCTCTTACGGCAGCATTTACGGCTTGGTCGCCCAATATGACATTAGGCAGGCCGAGTTCTGCTTTGGTTGTATTGGGTAATGCCTGATACAGTCTCAGACGGCCAATCACCTTACAGAATTGTTCTTCGGTTATACTGGTTTTACCCAGATTCTCCAAAGCTCGCAGGTTATCTTCCTTCACAGGATCGAAACCGTTGAAAAGTTCGAGCGCCTTCTCTTTGATGTCAGAAGTTGTCATGCACTCTAGATTACCGATATATCCAGCTTGAACCATAAGATTCGTACAAATCTTGCAAGTCCAACTAACGAAAATACGGTACTTCAAGGGACAAGGACGGCCATAAAGCTTATCCTCGTTATATCCCCGAACTCCTCCGATGCAAAGATGCACCGTTTGGCCATTGATGGAGCGAGTAAGACCTACTACATGGCTTACGAAACCAATTCTTTGCCAGTACAAAGTCTTATCTTCCTCCAAAAGTTCATTTGCTTTCTTATGTAGGGCAGAGGGTACACGTCCGTTAATGGGATGAGACACCCTAATATCTACAGGCGATAAATCGCCGAAAACAGTTCTACCAGCCTCCAAGACACTCTCGATAAATGATTGATGCGATGTCGAGACAGTGCCATCACCGAAGGTTGGAACAATGTTCTTCTCAGAGAGTTCTTCCAGCGTTATCGGCTGTGTGTTGCTCTCGATGAAATGTGATTCTGGTGCTTCTGTCGTTTCTTCCAGTATCACAGCTTCCTCTACGTCATCAGCAGGGATGACAAGGGGTGATGACACAGTACCCTCAATGGGTTCTATAGTCATCGTTTCGTTTTGATTTTTTGTTTTCTTTGTCATAATTGTTTTATAGATAAATTAAAATGTTAATTACTTAGGGTGGTCTGGCTTTCTTGATTTTTTCTGCCAAGGCCACCCCCTTTTTAATTGCTCGACATAATGCCAGGATTGTCTCAGCGGCGATTATTATTGCTTCATTCAGATCGTCCGCTTTCATCAACTACTGGCGCATCGGCTACTACTTTCTTGTTTCTACAGAGCCGAGGAATGACGTGCTGACGTGTAAAGGTACAGATATGTACCATCATCTCAGCAAGAATTACCAATTCTCCGGCATAACGAATACCTCTAAGGGCATTTACTAAAATTTCTTTCTTCATTGTTGTTTATTGATTTTGATTGTTAATAAAATTGTTAAATATTCTCTTTCTCTATATAAGGCGTTGAGGTTATGTAAATTACGGCACAAAAAGAAAAGACTAGAAACTACCTTTTTCAGATAATTTCCAGTCTTTTTAATGGTTTAGCCTCGCCAGCAGTCAATTTTGAAAGACTTTAGCTTTCTCGTCAAGTGTTGGGTCATTGGCAGGGTCAACGGTTTATAAAGACTCCTCGCCTTTACGCCTATTAACCGCTAATGTATATTTAGCCATCTCTAATCTTCATACATTTTGCTCTATCTCTATGAGAGCTGATTAGTGGCTAAATCTATTGTTCTATCTACTATTAAGGTTTTCCTGGCCTCTGGAATATAAGATGTCGAATACCATCCAAAAAACGCTATAACAAAGGGATTTTTGACCATTTAAGCACAATCTACACTTAAATAATCTTAAAAGTAACAGGGGGAGCAGTAAGGGGGAGCAGTTTTTGTAAAAAGAAAGAAACCCACTGAAAATCAGCAGGTTTCTCAAATTCTTGGCGGAGAGAGAGGGATTCGAACCCCCGGTACCTCTCGGTACGGTAGTTTTCAAGACTACTGTAATCGACCACTCTACCATCTCTCCAGAGGGTGACAAAATCAGTGCAAGCCGAATGCAGAAAACTTGTTTTTTGCTGAGGCGAAGCCTGATTTCGCAGGTGATTTTCTTGAAATCGGCTGCAAAATTAGTGCTTTTTTTTTAATTCTGCAAATTTTAAGCCGACTTTTTTGCAGAATCGCTGTAAAATGATTACTTTTGCAGCATGATTTATCCGCAGAACTACGAACAGAAGATAGGATTCGACGAAATACGGCGCATGTTGAAAGAGCATTGCCAGAGTTCGCTGGGGCAGGAGAGGGTGGACGAGATAGCCTTCTCGGCCGATGCCGACGTGGTGAACGAACAGATGGCTCAGGTGCGTGAGATGCGTCGGCTGATGCAGGCTCAGGAGAAGCCCGAGATGAACTATTTTTTCGATGTTCGTGAATCGGTGGCCCGTATCCGGCTGGAGAACACGCATCTGGAAGAAAATGAGCTGTGGGACCTGCGCCGTTCGTTGGAGACCATCGGGAAAATCGTGGATTTTCTCAATAGAGGTGAGAAGTCTCTTACCTCTGACCACTCACCTCTCACCACTTATCTTTACCCTGCGCTGCACCGTTTGGCTGACGGCGTGCAGACGTTCCCAGCCATCATTCGCCGTATTGACTCCATTTTGGACAAGTTCGGACGTATCAAGGATTCGGCTACGATGACGCTGGCGGGCATCCGACACGACATGGAGCAGGTGGCAGGCTCGATATCGCGAACCTTATATACGATATTGCACGCGGCGCAGCGAGAGGGTCTGGTGGCTCAGGACACGGCTCCGACGTTGCGTGACGGCCGACTGATGATTCCTGTGGCGCCAGGCATGAAACGCAAGATCAACGGTATCGTGCACGACGAGTCGGCAACAGGAAAGACGGTGTTCATAGAACCTGCCGAGGTGGTGGAGGCGAACAACAAGGTGCGCGAATTGGAGGCCGCCGAACGGAGGGAGATTATCCGTATTCTGACGGTATTCTCAGACGAGTTGCGCCCACACGTACAGGAAGTGCTGGACTCGTACCGTTTCCTGGCTGAAATTGACCTGGTGCGTGCGAAGGCCGAAATAGCAGAGCTGATGCAGGCTTTTGAACCCGAGGTGAAAGCCGAGCCCACAATGGACTGGATTCGCGCGATACATCCGTTGCTGCATCGTTCGTTAGAGAAGAAGGGTGAGCACGTGGTGCCACTCGACATCATGTTAAGAAGTGAGAGGTTAGAGGTGAGAGGTGAGAGAAATGTGCCGAGCGGCAGGTTACTGATAATAAGCGGTCCGAATGCGGGCGGCAAGTCGGTGTGTCTGAAGACGGTGGGACTGCTGCAGTATATGTTGCAATGCGGACTGCCGATACCCATTGGCGACCGATCGACGGTAGGCGTGTTCCGCAACATCATGATAGACATCGGTGACGAGCAGTCGATAGCCGACGACCTGTCGACTTATTCGAGTCATCTGCTGAACATGAAGAACATGATGAAGCAGGCCGATGGGCATACCTTATTATTAATAGATGAGTTTGGCGGTGGTACGGAGCCGGCCATCGGTGGAGCCATTGCCGAGGCGGTGTTGAAACAGTTCTGGAAGAAGCAGGCCTTTGGCGTCATCACCACCCACTATCAGAACCTGAAGCATTTTGCCGAAGACCACCCTGGCGTGGTAAACGGAGCGATGCTCTACGACCGTCATCAGATGCAGGCGCTGTTCCAGTTGTCGATTGGTCAGCCGGGTTCAAGCTTCGCCATCGAGATAGCCCGTAAGACGGGTATCCCTGAGGAAGTTATCAACGATGCCTCGGAGATTGTCGGCTCGGACTATATTCAGAGCGACAAGTACTTGCAGGACATTGTCCGCGACAAGCGCTACTGGGAAGGCAAGCGTCAGACCATCCACCAGCATGAAAAGAGGTTAGAGGCCACTGGCGAGCGATTGGATGCCAGTCTTGAGGAAATTGAGCGCGAGCGCAAGGCCATTCTAAACCGTGCAAAGGAACAAGCTGAGCAATTGTTGGCCGAGGCAAACCGTAAGATAGAAAATGCCATCCGTGAAATCAAGGAGGCACAGGCCGAAAAGGAACAGACACGATTGATTCGTGAGGAGCTGCAGGAGTTCCGCGAGCAGGTGCAAAACGACGATACGCGTGGACTGATGAGTGAAGAGGACTTTGCCCGTAAGCTGCGTCAGATGGAAGAACGCAAGGCCCGCAAAGCCCAGCGCAAAGAGAAGAAAGGCAGCGAGCAGAAGGCCGTCAGCGAGAAATTGGCAGAGCGTGCCAAAGCCAGCCAGAACGATGTCAATCGTCCGTTGGAGAAGGGCGACACCGTGCGCATCAAAGGCACCAGCAGCGTCGGCGAGATAGAAAGTGTTCAGGGCAAACAGGCGACGGTCATCTTCGGCGGTCTGCGGTCGAAGGTGAAACTCGAACAGTTGGAAAGAAGTGAGAGGTCAGAGGTAAGAGGTGAGAAAAATGCCGTTGACAAACATGCCCATCTGGCCATTCAGACGTCGCACGTGACGCGTGCCACAATGGAAGACCGCCGTCAGAATTTCCATCAGGACCTGGACGTCAGGGGTATGCGTGGCGACGATGCCATTGACACCGTGATGCACTTCATTGACGATGCCATACTGATCGGGTTGAGTCGCGTACGCATCTTGCACGGCACGGGTTCAGGCATTCTACGCCAGTTGATCCGCCAGTATCTGCATACCGTTCCGAACGTAAGAAATGCCCGCGACGAACATGTGCAGTTCGGTGGTGCGGGCATTACCGTAGTCGATTTGGATTGATCGTGTGTGTTGGCGTTCACTGCCAACAGCGAATAGCCGTCAACGGCGACTGCGCTGAATCATCGTACGAATCTTACTGTTATATTTCGTGGCGGCCATGAGTTCTTCGATGGTCAGATGCATGCGATATTGCCAGCGGTTGTAAGGGTCGCTGGGCACGTTGATGCGCTCGTCCTGCGGATTTTTTCGGCGCAGCACGCTGTCCATCGACAGCCAGTCTTGCAGCGACAGCATACAGAGCATCGAGGGACAATACAGGTGGCGGGCAATGATCTCCTCGGCCAGATGGGCGGGTAGCTGTTCCGGAGCACGGCCTTCCTTCTGCAACATGGTAACGTAGAACCGCTGACGACGTTCAGGACTCTCCTGCCACCAGAGGCGCAATGGAGCCATGTCGTGCGTCGAGATGGTACATACCGAACGGATGGGGTTGGCATCGAGATGGGCGAACTCGAAACCTTGTTGCTTGGGCATCTGCTGGATTTCCAACGTGAGGATGCGCAACTGGTCGAGCACGGGTTCCAAGCAGTCGGTCAACATGCCCAAGTCCTCGCCGCAGACCAGCATCCGCGTATCCTCCAGAATGGCAGGCAGGCGCTTCAAGGCCTGCTGACCCCAGAAGAACGAGTGGCGCTGGTAGAAATAGTTGTTGTAGAGCCGCAGGAAGGCATCCTTCTCTTCGCTGGTCAGCACGTCGAACACGGGTTCATTGATGATGCCGATGCGCGGATGGTACATGTCGGCCTCGTAGGGGTCTTCCACGAAGAGCACGTCGCAAATGAGTCGCATCAGTCCGTCGCGAATCCACAGGCTGTTCTCATCGCGGCGCTCGGCAAAGTAGTCGCTGATTTTACGCTGCGTGCTGAACTCGTCGCGAAGGTCGTAAAGGTTGTAGGCCTTGCGGACAAGGAAGTTTTCACGGACGTATTGGGCATGGATGCCGAAAAGCTTGTCGATGAGGCGGTCGTTGATGAACGGCCGCGTGTAGAGCTCTTTGCGGAAGGGCAGACCGAAGTATTCTATCTCTGCAACGGTCAGAGGCAGCGAAGGTGAGAAATGCCCCAGCACGCCGTCGACAGCATCGGTGGGAATCTCCCAGATGCGGAAGAAACCCAGCACATGGTCAATGCGCAGGGCGTCGAAATACTGCTCCATGTTATGCAGTCGGCGACGGAACCACCTGACGAGTTCCGGACCCCAATGGTAGGTGGGGAATCCCCAGTTCTGTCCTTGTTGCGAGAAAGCGTCGGGTGGGGCACCGGCTGACGATTCCATGTTGAACAGCTCAGGATGCAGGCTCGTCTCCACGCTGTCGCGATTGACGCCGATGGGCAGGTCACCCTTCAGCACGACACCCTTCGAACGGGCGTAGTCGGCAGCAGCCTTCAACTGCGAGTGCAGCAGATATTGCACGAAGTAGATATAGTTCGGAGTAATCTGGATATTCTGAGTAATCAGATTACTCTGAATAATTTGCGCCTTCCGCCATTCGGCATAGGGCTTCAGCCAATCTTCATTGTCTGCGACAAATGATTTATAATCAGCCGATTCCAATGTTTTCTTTCCCTGTTCCTCGAAGAGTGCCGTCAGGTATTCGTTCTTCACGCGGTCAACGGCTTCGTAGTCGCTATAGGGCAGGGCGTTCAGTTCCTGACGACGACGCATGAATTGTGTCATCGCCGTCTTCGAACGCAAGGCACCTGCGGCCTCCAAGTCCACATAGTGTGGATGAAGAGCGCAGGTGCTGATAATGTTATATGGGTAGGAATCGTGCCAGTGGCCGTCGGTTGTAGTGTCGTTGACGGGCAGCAGTTGTATGACCTTCATGCCCGTCTCTACTGCCCAATCGACCATTCGTCGCAAATCGCCGAAGTCGCCTACGCCATACGATTGCTTGCTGCGTAGTGAGAAGACGGGAATGGCTACGCCCGCCGCTCGCCAAGTCTCCTCGGCCAGTCGCAGATGACCGCCGTGCAGCACCAGCACTTGTCCTTCGGGAATCTCTTGCGACAGGCCGTCTGGTGAACAGACGGGTACCGTGCGGTTGTCGCCTTCCTCCCACATCAGCAATTCGTGGGACTTGGAGTCTACCACCACATATTTATACTCTATCGGCAACAGCCATCCCTGGGCATTGATGGTGAGCAGCCACTCGCCCTCGCCGGCATACTCCATCTTTTGATAGCGGCTGGGACTCCACGAACCAATGGCAGGATGACTGCCACAGACGGCCACGCATTGGCCTTTCTTCAGCTGGGGTGCCGAGACGCGGAATAGGATGGTGCGCCGGAAAAGGGGTAGGGGTTTGGCTTCCGCACGTTCGTTGGGCTGACGACCCATTGTGGTGAGATAGGCTGCGGAGTAGAGGTGCAGGGGCAAAGGACGGTCGCGCCACTGGTCGGGGAAGATGTAGTCTTTCGAGGCATCGAAATGGTAGATGCGCGGCACCATGCCCCATTCGCGGCGCAGCACGTCGCCATCGCCGTTCTCCACTTGATAGGCATAGCTGATATGCGACAGAGGATGATGGCGGCTCATGAGAGCGGCCGTTTCCAGCGTCCACAGCTCACCGTCGTCGGTCTGCATCAGCAGGTTCTGGTGACGAACGGTACCATCCTGACAGTGGTAGTCGATGGCGACATGCAGGCTTTCGCCCCATGCGGTGTTGTAATGTATGGTAAACTTCAGTTTCATCTTATTGATTAGTCTTGCAGGGCTACGGCGAAGTAGGCCTTCTTACCGGTCGGCGTGATACCCTGGATGTAGAGCACGGGTTCCTTCGAGGTCGAAGCCGTCTTCACAGCTTCCTGCAGGTCGTCGATGGTCTTCATGGCCTCGTCGTTCACACGCTGGATAATAAAGCCCTGAGGTACACCGGCCTCCTTCAGCTTGCCGCCGCTTACTTTGGTCACCTCCAGACCGTAGTTGATGTTCAGATGCTCCTTCTGTGCATCGGTAACAGCACGGAACTGTGCTCCCAGCACGTCGAGGTCGGCATTTTTCACCACCTTGGTGTTGCCCTGCTCGTTCTTCAGCGTCAGTGTGGTGGTCTTCTCCTTCTTGTTACGCATATACTTCACGGTAACTTTCTCGCCAGGGCTCTTCTGAGCCAGAATGCCCTGCAGGTCACCCATGGTTTTCACTTTCTGTCCGTCGACGGCAATGATGACATCTTCCTTCTCCAGTCCGGCGTCGTCGGCAGCACCGTCTTCAACGACCTTCTCGATACGCACACCTTCCATCGTGCCGTAGTCCTGAACGTCCTTGTCCTGATCCTTCATGGCGTCAACGTAGTCCTTCACGCTACCACCCTGAATACCAATCATGGCACGCTGGTAGGTACCATACTTCTTAAAGTCGTCTACGGCTTTCTTCACGATGCTGGTAGGAATGGCAAAACCGTAGCCGATATTCGAACCGGTGGGAGAAGCCAGCATAGCGTTGATACCAATGAGTTCGCCGCGGGTGTTCACGAGTGCACCGCCCGAGTTTCCCTGATTGATGGCTGCGTCGGTTTGAATCATCGAGGTAATACCGCCAGTATTCATCGGACGAGCCTTGGCCGAGACGATACCTGCTGTCACGGTGTTATTCAGTCCGAGGGGATTACCAACAGCCAGCACCCATTCGCCGACCTTCACGTCGTCGCTGTTGGCAATGACGATGGCTGGCAGGTTCTTGGCGTCAATCTTGATAAGTGCCAGATCGGTGGTCTTGTCGGCACCGATAACACGTGCAGAATATTCCTTGGAGTTCTCGTTCAGGGTTACGGTAAGTTCGTCGGCACCGTCTACCACGTGGTTGTTGGTAACGATATAACCGTCAGCGGAGATAATGACGCCCGAGCCTGCTGCGGCACGCTTCGGAGTCTGAACCTGACGCTTGCGGCTATTGCCTTGTCCGTTGCCTTGTCCGCGTCCGAAGAAACCGCCGAAGGGGTCAGAAAAGAAGTCCTCGAAGGGGTCGCTGTACTCCACGGTCTGTACCTTGGAATTAATGACCGATTTGATGTACACCACTGCGGGCAGCGATTTCTCGGCTGCATAAGTCAAATCTACGGGTTGTCCTGCTGGTGCTGACGTGGCTGCTGCGGGAGCGGCCTGAGTCTTGTTGCACGATGCCGTTGAAAATGCGATGACCAAGAGATACATGGCCGGCATCAAACTCTTTACAATCTTTTTCATGTTACTTTTCTTTTATAAAAATATGTGTTAAAATATTGCGTTTGTCGTTTCGCGATGCAAATATAGGGTCAAAATTTGAAATAGTGACAATCTGTCACGAATTTTTGTTGCAATTTAACACTTTACCCTCAGTGGTTAACGGCTGTTAGAATTTAACGCTTGAAATGTGAAAAGACTGACAAAATTAACTATTCTGCCAGTCCTTAATTACTGTATTGTAATTATTTGTTTACTACCTTGCTGATACATACTTGTGGAGTGTCTGACGTACGGCACCCTTGCCAGCGTAAAGCTCCTTCACCATGCCTTCAATCTGCTCTCCCAAACCGGCCTCGTAGAGGTCGAGTCCGAAGACATCCTTGCGGCTGTAGAGCTTCTTCAGCGGACTCCAGTCCTGATCGGGCTTGCCAATCTCCAACGGTGCCACAATGGCTTGCAGCTCTTCGAGCATCGGGTCGGGTGAGCAGTCGAAGGATGTACCGTCGTCCTTGATACCCTTCAGATAACGGGCATAACCAGCCAGCGTGAGGGGAATCAATATGAGGTTCGACTTGTCCAGTCCACGGGCCACATACTTCTTCAGCGTCTCACCGAAACGGATGGGCAGCTTCTGTGACGTGTCCATCGCAATGCGCTGGGGAGCATCGGGCATGAAGGGGTTCGGCAGACGGCGGTTGATGACGGCACCGATGAACTCATAGGGGTTCAGCACGCCCGGATCTACTACAACAGGCATGGCCTCTATGTAACCAATCTTCTGGATGAATGCCCTTAGGTCTTCGTCGGCCATCTCGGCACTGATGAGCGTGTAGCCTAGCATGCAGCCGTAGATTGACATCGCCGTGTGCAGCGGATTCAGACAGGTTGTGACCTTCATCGTCTCCACCTTGTCGACTATCTCGCGGGTGGTGTAGAGCGCACCGCCCAAATCGAGTGGGGGACGGCCGTTGGTGTAGTTGTCCTCGATGACCAGATATTGCACCTCCTCAGCGTTTACAAATGGCGCGGTGAAGGTGTGCTTCTCGGTCTCGATGTAGTCGTTGTCCCCGAAACCATCCTTGGCCAACAACTCCTTTACTTTCTCGTGGGGGCGCGGGGTAA
>SUYI01000072.1 GCA_015060485.1 Prevotella sp.
TGATAATCAGAAGGTTGCAAAAAGAGATGCTCATATGCTCAATTTAGCTCACATTATGTTTTCGGACAGCCTCCCCCACTTTGTAGACTCACAGGTATAACCACAACACCTCGGGAAAATGCTATGACCGCCCTGCTGCATCAGGCTTTAGCCTCTTGCGGCAGGGTTTTCTTGTGTCTATGCCTTTGTGGCGGGCTGCCTGTGGGGAAGAACGTAGAAATAAGGGTTTAACACAAGACGGCAAAGTCCTACGTGTAGGACACCGCTGCCTGAAAAATTATTTTTCATTAGTTTTTTTTGTAATTGCCTCGCCCTTCGTGAGAATCGCGAGGTTTTAAAAAGAGAAGAGTAAAAACGAGATATAACGCGTTCGTGGTGTTACCACGGTAACGTCATTTTAATATGTAGCAAATTTACCCCATCAGTTCGGGAGGAATAGATGGGTTTTGAAAGAAACAAAAAGTAAAACAATATGGCAATAGAAAGTGCAACGTATGCCGACATTCACTTAAGTGAAGAGGACATCAAGTCCCGTTTTATCCAGCCGGCACTGGAAGATAAGGGATGGGACAAGTACCACATGCGGTTGGAATTCCCCTATACCGCAGGTCAGATAGTTGTGCAAGGCTCGATTAAGCACCGCAAACGTGGAAAACGAGTCGATTATCTGCTATATACCGAAGATAACTATCCCATAGCAGTAGTAGAAGCAAAGGACAGAAAGCATGCCCCTGCCGACGGCATCCAACAGGCCATTGACTATGCTCACGATTTGGATCTGCCTTATGCCTACGCATCTAACGGTGAGAAATTTGTGGAGCACGACATGAATACAGGTGAGGAACGCACCTTTGATATGGATGCATTCCCCACACCATTGTCACTTCGTGAGCGTCATCGCCAATGGTTGTACGACAATATGAATCTTACCAACGAGGGCGCTCACCTTCTTGATATACCTTACTATAGTGATAGCGACAGTTATCCGCCCCGCTATTATCAGCGTATAGCCATTAATAAGGTGATTGAGGCAGTGGCCTGTGGCAGAAGCCGCATCCTGCTGGTCATGGCTACGGGAACGGGAAAGACCTACACTGCCTTCCAGATTATTCACCGCCTGCATGCCTCAGGCCGTATGAAACGCATCCTCTACTTGGCAGACCGCAATATCCTGATAGACCAAACCATGCGCCAGGACTTCAAGCCCTTCAGTAAGGTGATGTCGAAAGTTCAAGGCAAGAGTGCCGAGAGTGGCTTTGAGATTTATATGAGTCTTTATGGCCAGTGGGTGAAGAACGAGAAGGAAATGCAGCCTGGCGAGAGACAGCCCTACGAAAGCTATGCCAAGGACTTCTTCGACCTGATAGTGGTGGATGAGTGTCACCGCAGCAGTATCAGCGAGGATAAGGAGTGGCACAAGATTCTGACCTACTTCGACAAGGCAACTCAGATAGGTCTTACTGCAACACCCAAGAGTGTGGATGGTGCCGACAACTATGAGTATTTTGGACTGCCCGTCTATACCTATTCTTTGAATCAAGGCATTGAAGACGGATATTTGGCTCCCTATCGTGTCACCAAGTCGTTTATCAGTGTCGATATGGAAGGCTATGTGACGGAAGAGGGAGAGCAGGACCTATTCGGTAACGAAATAGAAGAAAGCATCTTCACCCGTAACAGCTTTGGCAGGGAGATACATATTACGGAACGTCAGAAGGTAGTGGCCTACCGCATCACACAGATGATGAAGGTGATAGGACGCATGACGAAAACCATCGTGTTCTGTCCGGATCAAGAGGAAGCTGCTATTATGCGAGAACTGCTGATAGCCATGAATCAGGATATGGTGAGGAAGTATCCCGATTACATAGTCCGCATCACCAGCGATGACAGAGTAGGAAAATCGCTTCTCGACAACTTTATCGACCCGTATGAATCTTGTCCTGTTATTGCTACGACCAGTGAGTTGCTGACAACGGGTGTGGACTGTAAGACCTGCGGACTGATTGTCATCGACAAAGAGGTAAGCAACCCCACCACCTTCAAGCAGATGATAGGCCGAGGCACGCGCATCTTTGAAAAGAAAGAGAAGATGAACTTCGAGATTCTGGACTTCCGTCAGGCCACTCGTTGGTTTGACAAATTTGACCAGAACAACACACCGACCATCGATTACCCTGGGCGCACGAAAGACGGCGCAAACGATGGCGTTGAAACAGACGGAGGCGGGAACGATAGACCGAAGCCCACTCCTAAGGACCATCACAAGAAATACCACGTAGATGGGCATGATATAAAAATCGTTCATGAGGTAGTGCAGTTCCTTGGCGAAGATGGCAAGACGCTTTTCACAGAACGCCTCACAGACTTCACCCGCAAGGCTATCAAGAAGCATTACCCCACGTTGGATGCTTTCCGGGGTGCTTGGGCGCATGCCGATAAGAAACAGGCTATCATCGACGAGCTGGCAGAGAACAATGTGCTGCTCGATGCCGTTCGTGAGGAGAATCCTGCCTTAGAAGACTGCGACTACTTCGACATCATCTGTCATGTGGCATTCGACCAGAAGCCCCTTACCCGAAAGGAACGTATTGAAGGGGTGAAGAAGCGTAACTATCTGGCCAAATATGAGGGTCAAGCCCGTAAAGTAGTTGAGGGGCTGATGGAGAAATACGGCGAGGTGGGCGTGACGAATATTGAGAACTCACAGATTCTGAGCCTCAATCCTTTTGCCCAGATAGCCAAGCGTCCTCGTATCATGAAGGGAATCTTCAAGAGTCCCGAAGAATACAACGAGGCCGTGAGAGAATTAGAAAATGAATTGTATAAAGAAGCATAAATAGAAAATGGCAGTAGGAAACTTAGTAAAACGACTACAGGACATCATGCGCAAGGATGCTGGCATCAATGGCGATGCACAGCGTATAGAGCAAATGGTATGGATGTTCTTTCTGAAAGTATATGATGCAGCAGAAGAAGACTGGGAACTGGATGCTGAAGATAAAGGTGAGACCTTCAAGAGCATTATTCCCGAGGAACTTCGTTGGCGCAATTGGGCTCCATCGAAAGATGAGGACGGCAAGGAGAAAAACGACACGCTGACAGGTCAGAAGCTGTTGGACTTCATCAACGAAAAGCTGTTCCGTGTGCTGAAGGGCGAAGACTCGCTTGACGGTGAAATTAAAGGTATTCAGGTGACGCGCGAGACAGCCCGACATCAGGCAGTGGTGCGCGACGTGTTCCAAGAAGTGAACCAGTATATGAAGAACGGCGTTCTGCTTCGCCAGATGATTGACGAGATTGATGCCGTCGACCTGCTTGACTCAGAAGAGAGTCATCAGTTTGGCGATATGTACGAGACGCTGCTGAAAGACCTTCAGGCAGCAGGAAATGCAGGAGAGTTTTACACGCCACGCCCCTTAACGGATTTCACCGTAGAGCATCTTGATCCCAAGTTAGGAGAATTGATGGGTGACTTAGCAGCCGGTACAGGCGGTTTTATTATCTCTACATTGAAATATTTGGAAAGACAAAAGAAGACTGCTAAAGATGAAGAGCTTTTCCAGCAGTCTGTCATGGGTCAGGAATGGAAACCTTTCCCTTATCTGCTTGGAGTCACGAATATCATGCTACACGGCATCAAAGACCCGATGTTCTTCCACATGGATTCCTTGGGTAAGAACATGAGCGAGTATCAGGAGGAGGGCAAACTGGACACCATCGCTATGAATCCCCCATACGGAGGTGCTACTGACTCTGCCACGAAGATGAACTTCAAGGCGGAATATCGTTCATCGGAAACAGCCGACCTCTTTATGGTGCTCATCATGCAGCGTCTGAACAGAGGTGGACGTGCTGGTGTTGTGGTTCCAGACGGTTTCCTTTTCGGAACGGATGGTGCCAAGTTGGCCATCAAGAAGAAGCTGCTTACCGAGTTTAATCTGCATACCGTTATCCGACTTCCAGGTAGTGTGTTCTCGCCTTATACCCCGATAGCGACCAACATCCTGTTTTTCAACAACGAGCGGGCAGAGGGTGCGCCGGAGGGCTTTACCACTAAGGAAACTTGGTTCTACCGTATGGATATGCCCGAGGGATATAAGCATTTCTCGAAGACACGCCCGATACTGAACAGCCACTTCGATGTAGTTAATGAATGGTGGCAGAATCGTCAAGTGTTGGAAGAGGGTGAGAAGAGCCGCAGTTTCACGCCACAGGAGTTGATGGATATGGGTTGCAACTTCGACCAATGTAAGTTCCCCAAGGAAGAGGAAGAGGTGCTTCGCCCCGAAGAGCTGCTGAAGAAATACCATGAGGAGCGCACAGCCCTCGATGCCAAGATTGACTCACAACTTAGCGAGATTGAATCTATCTTAGGAATTAAAATCGAAGAGGCATGAATGCACAACAGTTAAAGAATTCTATCCTGCAAGAAGCTATCGAAGGCCGCTTAGTTCCACAAGACCCCAACGACGAGCCTGCATCCGTGTTGCTTGACAAAATCCGTAAGGAGAAAGCAAGGCTGGTGAAGGAAGGAAAACTGAAGAAGAAAGACCTCGAAGAGGTTCCTGTTACCGAGGATGAAAAACCGTTTGATATTCCTAGTAATTGGGAGTGGTGTAAGCTTGGGACAATTGCGGCCGTGCTTGGGGGGAAGAGAATTCCTGCAGGACGTAAATTATCAGTTGAGAACACAGGTCATATTTATATTAGAGTTTCTGATATGAAAGATAACACAGTCTCTACAGATAATCTGCAATATGTTCCAGAAGATATTTTTCCTTCCATTTCCAGGTATATTATTAAAAAAGAAGATGTTTATATAACGGTTGCAGGAACTATCGGAAGAGTTGGTAAAATTCCTCCAGAATTGGATGGAGCTAATCTCACAGAAAACGCTGATAGGTTAATATTCTCTCTTATCAATCAAGACTGGTTAATTAAGTGTTTAGAATCAAATATTGTTCAAACACAGATAACAGATGTCACCACAAAAGTGGGACAACCCAAGTTAGCAATACTTAGGATTCAGACCCTATTAATTCCTCTCCCTCCTCTCGCCGAGCAGAAGCGCATTGTGGCGAAGATAGAAGAGCTGATGCCAAAGGTAGAGGAATACGGTAAAGCGCAAGATGAACTTGATAAGTTAAATGCAGAATTGCCCGAACGTCTGAAGAAGAGCATTCTGCAAGAAGCCATTGAAGGGCGCTTAGTCCCCCAAGACCCTAATGACGAGCCTGCATCCGTCTTGCTTGACAAAATCCGCAAGGAGAAAGCAAGACTGGTGAAGGAAGGCAAACTGAAAAAGAAAGACCTCGAAGAAACTCCAATCTCTGAGGATGAAAAGTCATTTGATATTCCTAAACATTGGGGGCTAGTTAGGCTTGGGGAAGTTACATATAATCACGGGCAAAAAACTCCGACAGAAGACTTTTCCTACATAGATATTGGTTCTATTGATAATGAACATCAGAAGCTAAATATGACTGACAACATTATCAAAGCAAAAGATGCACCTTCTCGAGCTAGAAAGATTGTAAAAAGGGGAGATGTACTTTATGCGACAGTAAGGCCATATTTGCATAATCTGTGTATTATTGATAGAGACTTCGATAAAGAACCAATTGCTAGTACTGGTTTTGCAGTTCTAAACTGTATTAATGGTGTTTACAACAAGTTTTTATTCTATTATTTGCTTTCACCTATTTTCGATGCATACGCGAACGACGGTGATAATGCAAAAGGAATGGCATATCCAGCAATCAATGACAAGAAATTATACAACGGACTAGTTCCCATTCCTCCTCTCGCAGAGCAGAAGCGTATTGTTGAGAAGATAGAACAACTAATGAATGAGATAGATAAATTGAAGGTATAAAACAATAAAACGAGAAAAATTACGTATTAATAACAGAAAAGAGATAGATTTATAGCGTCATGAACGTTTCGTTGTCACAAAGAATCTGGTAAATTCAAAATAACACAACTAAGAAACGGTGACGAGTAATGACGCCTATGCTGATACAGCGTAGGGCGGTAAGACTTGTTGCTATCTTAGTGGGCGATACCAGAGCCTTTTGTGCTGGTTTCAGGTAACTACCGCCTCTACGCTTTCTCTAAATCCCCCCGAAAGTATGACTACTAACGATCAAGAGAACATTGAACGCAAACTGAACCATGTGCTTGACATGGGAAAGAAGATTATAGACCTCTATCCGCACATCACCTGTACTGAGCGTGCGGCACTGCTGTTGGCAATGACAGCAGCTGTAAGACAGACAGCGGCTAATATGCGCACCGTGGCAGCCCTGCTGAGAAAGAACCTGCTGGACCCTTTTCGCATAGACTATACCGACTTTGCCCGCAAAGTGGAAAATCTGCACAAAATATGGGATGAGGAACTGAAAGGGGCTCCCATCTTTCATAACCTTGATACACAATCGATGCCCATCACCAATCCCCACGACATAGCACTGAAAGAAGATACCGACTATGACCTGACTATTCGAACGTCGGATGAGGATAACTTCGACTTCCAGGATACTCGTGTGGGGCTGATGGAAAATGCGTCGCTGATGTGCGAAGCCATTGACAAAGGCTTGGAACAGATAGGTAAGACATTGCGGGGGATAGAGGACGACTACCAAAACCTAAAGGATGACAGCGACAAGCAGGATAAGCGCCTGAAGGAGTTGGAGAAGCAATACGAGGAACTGATGTGGGAGGACGAACTGGAAAGATTTATCAACGATGTGGAAGAATATACAGAGCAAAGTGGTGATAAAACAAAGAAGACCTATCAGCGCTACCTATATCGCTTGGAGAGAAATGCTACAGATACGCTTGAGCGTAAAGTGCTGGGCGAACTAAATGAGTGGTACCTTGGCAATATGAAGCCAGCAGCCTTTATAGTAGAAAACAGAGACAAACTGACGTTTGAGGATATAGCCCTGCATTTCCGTTTTGTGCGCTGCCGCCGCCTATTGTTTCAACATGTGGAAAGTTTTGACCTGTTGTTGCCTGCTGATGAAGCATACAAGAATCTGTTTGTGAATCGTGCCTCTCAGGAGCTGGCTTTCCTGTTGGCAACTACCATCGGCAACTATGTGGATTTCCGTCACAATTATCAGTATGCTGCCCTGCAAATGGCCATGCAGGATTTGGGACTTGTATATAATGACGGAAGGAATGGCATTCAGATGAGAGACTACATTAATAAAACCTACCTAAAAAACGATAAACTCATTAAAGACCAAAAGACGCTGACGGAATGGACTGGCAAACTGTTGGGTAGTATGTTCGGAGCAATGGATGAACGTCATCTGCTAGGCAATTACTCTCCAGATGACTTCGAGAAGATGAAGGACTACTACTGGCTGTGCTTGAGTATTATTAATAAGGTAGTGCAACTGGACTTACAAGAATTACATTTTGCAACCTACCTTTATATAGAACATGAAAACACACCCAGCATCACAGATTACAAGAATAGCGAGGGGCAAAGCATCATGGAACGCCTCTCGATACTGAAATCCGTCATCAAGGGTGAAACCCTGTTCCATTGACGGAAAATTAGTGGGTAAAATAAGCAAGAGACTTTCATCTTCGGGTGGAGGTCTCTTCTTTTTTCCGTTGTTCGCAAGAAAGTGCGCTGAGTAACGGAAAAGCCAGAATGTGCTTTATTTTTATACCTACCTTCGCGTCAGGAAATTTTTTTGTTTAATTAAATTTTTTGACGTTATGAAAAAGAGAAAACAACAGGAAGAGCGCAGCCTTTTGGGTGCGTGGGTGTGTGACATGGCAAACAGGCTGATGAACGAGAGCGGTGTGCCGATGACGCAGAGCGAGGCTTTCGAGCAGGCTCACTTGGTGCGTCGGCTGCTGGAGAAGCTGGGAGAAGGCTATGTGGTGTTCGTGTACGAGAAGAACGACGGAGAGTTGCGCGTGGCTCGCGGTACGCTGTGTAAAGGCGCCGACCCCGCGTTCGACAACTACGTGCGCAAGACTGATGAAAACAACCGCAAGACGGAAACGCTGAATTTCAATTATTGGGACTTGGAGAGGAAGAGGTTCCGTAAGTTCTCGGCCTTGCACGTTAGGTGCATTTCTTCTGCATGGAAATGGAACAAAGAGACTGAAGAATGGGAATACAACTTTAAATAACTGAAACGATGGAAATAGATATTAAGGTAAAGGCCGAGGCCACTTTGAAGAAAGAGGCGTATGCGTGGTGCGACCTTGAGGATGATGTGGAGCGCAACGCAACGGCAGAGGAGCTGTTTCGCAAGGACTACCGCTCGCCAGCGGAGATTATCGAGATGTGCGAACGGATTTGCCGGCAGCTGGTGAAGGAGGGGCGATACTTTGTGCGTTACGTAGTGGCTCCCGGGCGACCGCGACGCGTGTGTGACCTCCGCAGCCTTGCAAACGACTGCAAGGGATGGACAGAGGAATCGTTTGATGTAAAGGAACAAAAAAATAAAATGTCATGAAAAGATATGTAGAATGTTTTGTGCATCGCATGTTGGAATTGATATGTCTTGCGCTGATAATAGATTCGATTTGGGTATTGATAATGTTGGCTTACGTTTTCGAATAATTATGACAAAAGATGAAGCATTAAAATACCTGCGCGAGCGGTATACGTACGACCCCGAGACGGGCGCCATCCGCCATAAAGGCCGCGACCGAGTGGTAAAGGGATTAGCTAACAATCAGGGTTATCATCGCATAAAAATCGGGACAGAAAAAGACCGAATATTTGTATTGATGCACCGCGCCGCGTGGGCATTGTATTATGGTCGGTGGCCGACAGAAATCGACCATATGAACGGAATCAAGACCGACAACCGCCTCTGCAACCTCCGCGAGGTGAGCAGTTGTGAGAACAAAAAGAACCGCGTTTGGAAGTGGAAGCCTAACGCACGGACGGGACTGCCCGGGGTGTATTATCGCACTACTGAAGGCAGGTATCGCGTAAGTGTAGGAAAAAACCTACATTTCCGCGACAAATACGAAGCATTTATAACAACCATTTTATTAGGACGAATGTATGAATAAAACGAACAAATTAAGCAAAGAAGACCGATCCCAGATTTGCCAAGAGGTATTCTTTTTTATGTGCTCTTTGGAAAGATTGCAGAGGATGCCGTTAGAATGGCGGCTGTTGTATTACAAGTTAGCCTACAAGGTGTACGGCATCCTGCGTAAGAACAAGCTGCTGGGACGTCGCGTGGGTGGTTTCGACCCGCTGACATATCAGGAAGTCAGAGGTTATTTGAATAAATTTTTGAACGATGGAACGACAGAAGATTGAGCAATATGCCAAGCAGGTGCTGACCTTCTGCGGAGTAGAGCGACAGGACGTGAGCAGGCAGGTGTACGACTGCCTGTGTCACCTCCTTGTGGCCATGAAGCACCTCGACCTGATGAACGAGGAAGACCGCGCGTTTATGATGGATTTCGTGGAGCTGAGAATGAACTTTTACCTAAACGCTAAACTTGTGATTAAGGAAAAAAACAAAGAAAGAAAAAGAAAAAAGCAAAAGAAATCCCTTCCCCCACACTCCCTGCCTATAGAAAAAGAAAATAAAGAAAAAGAAGAGAAAGGCAACACACACACTATACGCGACGCGAAGGAAGTTTTCAGACTGGAGTGTATGGAGCTTTTAGGGAAGTATAGCAAGGACGAGGTAACCAAGTTCTATGAATGGTACACGCAAAAGGATGACGATGGCGTCATGCTGTTTGAGACCGAGCGCAGACGGAAGGGCTGGAACACCAAGACCCGTATGAAACGATGGCTAATCAATAAGTTCACGCTGGATGACAAAGCCGCTGCCGTCCGACTGAAGAAAGCACAGGGCGCACCGCAGGCCGACACCGCCCAGCAGCGCGCCATTGCAGCAGAACGCGAACGTGCCAATGCCGAGGCAGAACGGCAGCGCGAAGCCGACAAGGTGGGTGCCGTCAGCCGCGAGGAATGGGAAGCCATAAAGAAGCAACGAGAGAAAGGGGATAAGGCATGAAGGACGAGAAGTTTACTATCCGCGCTTACGGCAAGTCAGAACTGGCCATGTTGTATTTCCCGTATATGTCGGGCGACGTAGCACTAAAGAAGTTTAAGGTTTGGCTAAAGGTCAATCCGCGGTTGCGCCATCTGCTAAAGATAAAAGGTCAGACGTATACGCCAAAACAGGTTCGGCA
>SUYI01000007.1 GCA_015060485.1 Prevotella sp.
AGGTAGTTGCATTCCTTCGTGCAAGTCTTCGATAGTCTGCACGTTGGGGTCGAACTCGAAGGCTTCGATCTGTTCGCGGGGGTCGCGTCCGGGCTTCTCCAGCTCACGAAGGATGTCGGTGAGGGTGGGCAGTCCGACGTCGGCGGTGACGTAGCGGCGGATGTCGATACGGTCGCGCGTTTCCTTATGATGGATGAGGTCGGCAACGGAGCAGTTCTGGTCTTTGGCCATCTGTTCGACGACATGGTAGCTCTCGGGATGGACGGCGCTGTTGTCGAGGGGGTTCTCGGCATCGGGGATGCGCAGGAAACCGGCGCACTGCTGGTAGGCGGCAGGTCCGAGCCGCGGCACTTTCTTCAGCTGGGCGCGGCTGGTGAAGGCCCCATTCTGGCGCCGGTAGTCGACGATGTTCTGAGCCAGCACGGGACCCAGTCCGCTGACATAGGTGAGCAGGTGCTGGGAGGCGGTGTTGAGGTTGACGCCGACGAGGTTGACGCAGCTCTCGACGGTCTGGTCGAGGGAGTGCTTGAGCAGTGTCTGGTCGACGTCGTGCTGATACTGTCCGACGCCGATGCTCTTGGGGTCGATCTTGACGAGTTCTGCCAGGGGGTCCATGAGCCGGCGCCCGATGCTGACGGCTCCGCGGACGGTAACATCCTCGTCGGGAAATTCGTCGCGCGCCACCTTGGAGGCGCTGTAGACGGAGGCGCCGTCCTCGCTGACGACGAAGACGGAGGGTAGGGAGATAGGGGTGTCAGTGGCGGGGGACCACGGGGCGGCAGAACCGCCCCGCACAGTGGCGGCGGAAGGAGCGGCGGCTCCACCGGTGAAGGTGGACAGGCAGTCGGTGATGAAATCCTTGGTTTCGCGGCTGGCGGTGCCGTTGCCGATGGCGATGGCCTCGATGTGGTAGTCGCTGATCATCTGCAGGACGTGCATGGTGGCCTGCATGCGGTGGTTGACGGGCGGATGGGGGAAGATGGCCTCGTGGTGGAGCAGGTTGCCCTGTGCGTCGAGGCAGACGACCTTACAGCCCGTGCGGAAACCGGGATCGACACCCATGACGCGCTTCTGACCGAGCGGTGCCGAGAGCAGCAGCTGGCGCAGGTTCTGGGCGAAGACGTTGATGGCCTCCTCGTCGGCACGTTGCTTGCTGAGGTTCATGAACTCGGTCTCGATGGAGGGCAGCAGCAGCCGCTTGTAGCCGTCCTCGACGGCCTCGGCGACCAAGCGCCGGCAGGCGGCGCTCGGGGCGGCAGAACCGCCCCGCACAGTGGGGGCAGAGGAGCCACGCACAGTGGGGGCAGAAGCGGGGGCGCCTGGGGTGAGCCAGCTGCGCTGGAGGCGGCGGAGGGTCTCGTCGTCGTCGATGGTGAGGCGCAAGCGCAGGATGTCCTCGCTCTCGCCACGGCGCATGGCCAGCAGGCGGTGGGAGGAGCAGCGCCGGAGGGGTTCCTCCCAGTCGAAGTAGTCGCTGTATTTCTGGGCTTCGTCGGTGTCTTTCTTGGCCTTGACGACGCGTGAGGCGATGAAGGCCTCGCGACGGAAGGCGGCACGGACCATGTTGCGCGAGCGCTCGTCCTCGCTGACCTGTTCGGCGATGATGTCCTGGGCGCCGCGGATGGCGTCGGCGACGGTGGCAGGGCCCGGGGCGGCAGAACCGCCCCGCACAGTGGGGGCTACGAACCGGGCGGCGGCACGCTCGGGGGCGGGCTCGCGCTGGAGCAGCAGGAGCTGGGCGAGGGGCTCGAGGCCCTGTTCGCGGGCCACCTGGGCTCGTGTGCGGCGCTTGGGTTTATAGGGTAGGTAGATGTCCTCGAGGGTGGTTTGTTCCCAGCAGTCGTCGATGCGTTTCTGCAGTTCGGGTGTCATCTTCTGCTGTTCGGTGATGGTCTTGACGATGGTGTCCTTGCGACGGGCAATTTCCTGGAGTCGCCCGGCGCGGTCGCTGATGGCTGTGATCTGCAGCTCGTCGAGTCCGCCGGTGCGTTCCTTACGATAGCGCGAGATGAACGGGATGGTGCACCCCTCGTCCAGGAGCTTGAGGGTGTTTTCGACGCCGTGTTCGGGCAGGTGGAGCTCGGAAGAGATGAGCTGGGTGAATATCTTGATGTGTTCCATTGTCTGTTTTTGGGTTTATCTGCCTGCAAAATTAAGCATTTTTTTTGGAACGAGCAAATAAACACGGGGCGGAGTTTGGTCAAGCCGTTTTTTATTTGTAATTTTGCATCAGAAAACGAAAAGCAAGAAAGGCATGAAGAAAAGTGACTTGAGAATCGTGTTTATGGGTACGCCGGAGTTTGCCGTGGAGACGCTGCGGGCACTGGTGGAGAACGGGTATGACGTGGTGGCCGTGGTGACACAGCCCGACAAACCCGTGGGGCGGCACGGCAGTGTGCTGCAACCCTCGCAGGTGAAGCAGTATGCGCTGGAGAAGGGACTGCCCGTGTTGCAACCCGAAAAGATGAAGGATCCGGCGTTCGTGGAACAGCTGCGGTCGTACGACGCCAACCTGCAGGTGGTGGTGGCGTTCAGGATGTTGCCCGAGGTGGTGTGGGCCATGCCGGCATACGGCACCTTCAACGTGCATGCGGCGCTGTTGCCCCAGTATCGCGGTGCGGCCCCCATCAACTGGGCCGTCATCAACGGCGAGACGGAGACAGGTGTGACGACGTTCTTCCTGGACCACGACATCGACACGGGGCGTATCATCGCGAAGAAGACGTTCCCGATTCCCGACGACGCCGACGTGGAATATGTGTATGAGGGGCTGATGCGGCTGGGCGCGGAGTTGTGTCTGGAGACGCTGGAGGCGATTGTCGCAGCGGACGGTCACCCGGAAACGGTGGCGCAAGAGGATGATTGTGGCGGCAGAACCGCCACACACAGTGGCCCTGATGCCACCCAGCTGAAGCCTGCGCCGAAGATTTTCAAGGAGACGTGTGAGATAGACTGGACCAAGCCGGCGAAGCGTGTGTACGACTTCGTGCGCGGGCTGAGTCCTGTGCCGGGCGCGTGGACTACGCTGGTGGCTCCGGACGGCAAGGAGACGGTGCTGAAGATCTACAAGACGAGGAAGGTGAATGGTGAAGGGCTTGCGGTGAATGGTACGGGGCGGCTGACGGTGAAGGACAAGCGGCTGTTGGTGGCTTGTGGCGACGCGTGTCTGGAACTGGTGGAGCTGCAGCTGGCCGGCAAGAAACGCATGTCGGCACGCGACTTCCTGAACGGCATGAAGGCTCTGGAGACGTACCGGGTAAAATAATTGCAAAAAATTTTGTGGTTTCAAATAATAAATGAGCGACTGCTGCGTTATATTAATGAATAATAACTTAAAAATGATTTGCCTATGCAGCATTTTACTCAAGAAGACTTACAGCCACACCCCGCCACCATACTGTTTCTGAAGCAGTTTGCGCGTATGTGTAATTCTAAAAAACAAGAGAATAATGGCTACAATGGTTTCTCCGTCGTTGCTTGCAGCTGATTTTCTGCATCTGGACAGCGAACTGGAAATGATTAACCGCAGTGAGGCCGACTGGCTTCATCTGGATGTGATGGATGGTGTCTTCGTACCCAACATTTCTTTCGGATTCCCCGTGCTGGAGGCTGTGGCGCGGAAGTGCACGAAACCTCTGGATGTTCACTACATGATAGTTCACCCCGAGCAGTACATCGAGCGGACGCGCAAGCTGGGGGCAATGATGATGAATGTGCACGTGGAGGCCTGTAGGCATCTGCACCGCACCGTGCAGGAGATTCACCAGGCCGGCATGAAGGCCGGTGTGACGCTGAATCCCGCGTCGCCCGTGTCGCTGCTGGAGGATATCATCGGCGACGTGGACATGGTGCTGCTGATGAGTGTGAATCCGGGCTTCGGCGGACAGAAGTTCATCGAGAATACCATCCAGAAGGTGCTACGGCTACGGAAGATGATTGACGACAGCGGCTCGAATGCCCTGATAGAGATTGACGGCGGCGTGCAGAACGAGACGGCTCCGCGACTGGTGAAGGCCGGTGCCGATGTGCTGGTGGCAGGCAGCTATGTCTTCGGAAGCAAGAACCCCGAAGAGACTATTCACGAACTGCGTAGCCTTTGACTAGTTTTTCCGGGATATCGCAGGCCATTCTATAGCTCCAAACACAGCTGGATTTCGTGTTGCTTGGCCATGCGGCGCAGGTTGATGAGTGCGTAGCGCATGCGGCCCAGTGAGGTGTTGATGCTGACGCCTGTGACCTCGGCAATTTCCTTGAACGACAATTCCTGATAGAAGCGCATGTAGACTACCTCGCGCTGTGGGGTAGGGAGCTGGTCCATCATGTGACGCACGTCGTGAAGCACCTGAGCATTCACAAACTCGTTCTCGCGGTTGATGTCCATGACGGCTTCGCTCTTCAGCTTGCTTAAGTCGTTGCCGGGCGTGGCCTCGATGATATGCTCGCTCTTCTGCAGACGGAAGGCGTCCATGATGACGTTGTGAGCAATGCGGTAGAGCCAGAACGAGAACTTGCCGATAACGTTGTACTTGCCTTCCTGGAGATTGGTAATGACCTTGACAAAGGTCTCCTGGAACACGTCATTAGCCAGCTCGGGGTCGTGGACCACGAACAAGATGTAATCGTAGAGCTTTTTTTGATTGCGTGTTAATAACTCATCAAATGCCCCATTGTCTCCTCCTACATACTGCAAGGCCAACGTTTCGTCGGTCATGCTTTTGTAATTCTTCATATTCCTTCAGTTTTTATGAAGTAGAGTTCCGTCGATAGGCAGCAGATTTTTGATGTTTAATTATTAACTTTTGTTATTATTTCGCTTGCAAAAGTATATATTTTTATCAAAACGACCAAATAAATCGACTTTTTTTTTGCATTTTGGGCGTTTATTTGTACCTTTGTGCATAAATCAAGTATATAAAAAGACAAAAAATGCTAAAACTATTTGTTCCGGGCCGTTTGTGCCTTTTTGGTGAACATACCGACTGGGCAGGTCACTATCGTACGATGAATGCTGACATTCTGCCGGGTTCCTCGATAGTGACGGGTATTGAACAGGGCATCTATGCCGAGGTGGAGAAATCGACCATCTTCGAGTTGCAAAGCAATGCCCCCGTGTTGAATGACGTGTGGAACGACTTCTCGTGCCGGATGAACGAGCAGGAGCTGAAGCGCGTGGCCAAGTCGGGCTCGTTCTTCTGCTATTGTGCCGGTGTGGCCAGCTATATGTTGGAATGGTACAAGGTTGGCGGAGTGCGTATCCGTATTACCGATATGACGCTGCCGATGAAGAGTGGCCTGTCGTCGAGTGCTGCCATCTGTGTGCTCGTAGCGCGCGCGTTCAATATATTATATCATCTAAACCTGAACACGCTGGGCGAAATGAATATTGCCTATCTGGGCGAGTTACGCACGTCGAGCCGTTGTGGACGTCTGGATCAGGCCTGTGCCTTTGGTGTGAAGCCAAACTTGATGACCTTCGACGGCGACGAGATTGAGGTGAAGCCCCTGAACGTGAAGAAGACGCTGTACTGGGTGTTTGCAGATCTGTGTGCCGAGAAGGATACGATTAAGATTCTGTCGGACCTGAACAAGGCATACCCCTTTGCATCGACGGAAGGTGAACAGAACCTGCACAAGGCGTTGGGTGAGTGGAACCACGACATAGTGAACAAAGCCATCAAATGTATGGCGACGGGTGATGCCGAGGGCTTGGGACAGCTGATGACACATGCCGAGGAGATGTTCGACCAGTATATTGCCCCGATGTCGCCGGCCCTGTGGGCTCCGAAGTTGCACGAGGTGCTGCACGACCCCAACATCCAGCCGATGGTATGGGGCGGCAAGGGCGTCGGTTCGCACGGTGACGGTTCGGTGCAGTTCCTGGCCCGTTCCGCCGAGGACCAGCAGCGGCTGATGGACTACCTGAATGCGAAGGGTCTGAAAGCCTATTCGCTGACGTTGCATCCGGTGCATACGGTGCGTAAGGCCATCATCCCTGTGGCGGGTTTCGGCACGAGGCTTTATCCTGCCACCCGTTCGCTGAAGAAGGACTTCTTCCCGATACCCTGTTCCGACGGCATGGTGCGCCCCGTCATCCTCATCCTCCTGGAGGAGCTGGTGAAGAGTGGTGTGGAGGAGATTTGTCTGGTCCTGGGTTCCGAGGAGGAACGCATTCAGTATACGGACTTTTTCGAACGTCAATTGAGTGAGGAACACTTGAGAAAACTGAACAAAGAAGCCCAGGAATACGAGAATCGCATTCTGGACATTGGCAAGCGCCTTCGCTATGTGTATCAGCACGAGAAGCGCGGTTTCGGACATGCCGTATTCCAGGCGGCGGAGTTTGCCAACAACGAGCCGGTGTTGCTGTTGTTGGGCGACACGCTGTATCGCAGTCAGACAAACAAGCCCTGTGCCCTGCAGCTGATAGAACAGTATGAGCGCTACAATCAGCTGATGGTGAGCATCCATCCCATACCGCTGGCGGAAGTGAGCCACTATGGTATTCTGACCGGTGTGTGGGAAGACAAGGAGAACATGCACCTGAATGTGTCGGTGATGAACGAGAAGCCCAAGGCGTCGTATGCCGAGGATTTTCTGGGTGTTCGCAACAAGGATGGCGAGAAGGAATACTATTCAGTGTTCGGACAATACATTCTGACGCCGGAGGTTTTTGCGCAGCTTGAGGAGGATATCCAGAAGGCTGACGAGGAGGGCGACAGAACGCGTGAGATAGAACTGACTGCCGCCCTTGAGGCTGTTCGCCAGAAGAGCGGCATGATGGGTATCAGGTTGAAGGGTACCATGTATGACATGGGTAATCCGACGGCCCTGCGCAACTGTGTGCGCCACTTCTCGAAATAAACTTATCGGACGTATTCCTCAGCGCGACGCATGAGATACTGGCCGTAGTCATTCTTTATCATTGGCTCGGCCAGTTTTTTCAACTGTTCTTTGCTGATCCAGCCGCGCTTGTAGGCAATCTCCTCAAGACAAGCCACCTTCAAGCCCTGGCGCTTCTCGATGACTTCGATGAATGTGGAAGCCTCGGAGAGCGAGTCGTGGGTGCCGGTGTCGAGCCACGCAAAACCGCGCTGCAAGGTCTGTACCAGCAGGTTCTTGTCCTCGAGATAACGCTGATTGACGGTGGTGATTTCCAGTTCGCCACGTGCCGAGGGCTTGATGTTCTTGGCAATCTCGACGACGCTGTTCGGATAGAAATAGAGTCCCACGACGGCGTAGTTGGACTTGGGCTTGGCGGGTTTCTCCTCGATGCTCAGGCAGTTGCCGTTGGCGTCGAACTCTGCCACACCATAGCGTTCGGGGTCGTTGACGTAGTAGCCGAACACGGTAGCCTGTCCGTTCTTCTCGGCACTCTCGACGGCTTGCTTCAGCATGCCCGTGAAACCGCTGCCGTAGAAGATGTTGTCGCCCAAGACGAGGCAGGCGCAGTCGTTGCCAATGAACTGCTCGCCAATGATGAAGGCCTGAGCCAGTCCGTCGGGTGAGGGCTGTTCGGCATATTCGAACCGTACGCCCAACTCGGAACCGTCGCCCAAAAGACGCTTGAAGCCTGGCAGGTCGTAGGGGGTGGAGATGATGAGAATCTCGCGGATGCCAGCCAGCATCAGTGTGGAGATGGGATAGTAAATCATAGGCTTGTCGAAGATGGGAATCAGCTGCTTCGATACTCCTTTTGTAATCGGGTAGAGACGTGTGCCGCTACCGCCTGCTAATACAATTCCTTTCATACTTGATCTGTTCTAATTGTTACTATTTGCAGGCAAAGGTACAAAATAATCATCAAACATTTGGTAAGTTTGCCGAAAATAATTAATTTTGCACCAAATTTTTAGGATTGGGACTATCGTGTCCCGCAATATTAAACACTAAACGTTCAACAACTATATGGGATTATTTTCAAAATTATTCGGGAAAAAGGACAGTCAGCAGAAGGCTGGCGGCATGGAAGACTTCATGACGCTGATCCGTGTATATTTCCAAGCGGTGATGGCTGCTGATCTGGGAATCAGCAATATGGCAGCATTGCCCGATTTGCGTGTGTTCAAGACTACGCTTAAGGTACCTACGCAAAATAACAAGTTAGGACTGGCTGAGAAGTCGAAGTGCAAGAAGATGCTGAAGGACATTTACGGCATGGATGACGACTTTACGAAGGAGATTGACCATAGCATCAAGAAGCGCTGCAAGAAGCCGCAGGACATTCAGACCTATATGTATCAGTTCTCGGGTTTCACCCAGGACCTGATGATGCTGACGGGCAATCTGATGAAGTTTAAGCTTCGTTTGCCCAGCTTCTTCAAGAGTGCCATCCGTACCATGACGGAAAAGACGGTGAACGACATCTTCACCAAGAACGATTTCAGTGATGCTGGTGTGATGAAGACGGTAGTGGCCATCAGACAGTATGCCCAGAAACTCGGCTTCTCGCAACAGTGGACCACCGACTTTGTCTACAAAGTAGTAATGCTTGCAAAAAAAGAGCCAAGACCCAAGGAATGAGCTGTTTATGTTAACAAAACATAAAGTTCAAAGTTCAAAGTTCAAAGTTCAAAAGATTATTCCTACCTTTGTGGAATAAAGTGAGCAGGTATGACAGCTAACGAAAAAGCTTTAGCAGCGTTCGAGACCCGTATCCGGCAGATGATTCTCCGTTTTCAAGAGCTGAAGAAGGAGAATAAAGACTTGTATGAGCAGTTGGAGAAGAACGAACAGGACATGAAGCAGTTGCGTGAGAAGCTGGACCAGCGGCAGTCAGACTACGACTCACTGAAAATGGCTAAGATGATCGAGATTACCGATGGTGACCTGGCAGGTGCCAAGGAACGGTTGTCGAAGCTGATTCGTGACGTCAACAAATGCATTGCCATCCTCAGCGATGAAAATCAATAAGGAGAATTGCTATGCCAGAACAGAAACAGGACAGATTACATATTAAGCTGCACGTTTATGACGAGGAAATCGAGGTTGTCATCAATCGTGACGACGAAGAATTCTATCGTTCCGCAGCCAAGCTCATCACCGAGCGCTATAATGCCTATGCACAGGCATATAAGGGGCGCAAGAGTGATCATACAGTGGCGCTGATGACATTGATTGACATTGCGCTGATGTATCAGAAGGAGCGTTCGCACAATGATACCTCGCCCTATGATAATGTTCTTGCCAAGTTGACCCGCGAAATCGAGGAAGCCCTCGGTGAGCAGAAGTAAAGAGAACATTAACATATATATATACAGACTAAGAACATTTATGAACATTATCGTTGGTATTATTCTAATTGCTGCAGCCCTCATTGTAGGTGGGTTCTGCGGCTTTATGATTTTCCGCTTCGTTGTGAAGGGAAAATATAATGAAATGATTGGTGCCGCCAAGAAGGAGGCAGAAGTAATCAAGGAGAAGAAACTCTTGGAGGTGAAGGAGAAATTCCTGAACAAGAAAGCTGAGCTGGAGAAGGAGGTGCAACAGCGCAACCAGCATTTCCAGCAGAGTGAGAACAAACTGAAGCAGCGCGAGATATCGTTGAATCAGCGTCAGGAAGAGTTGGGACGTCGCAAGAATGAACTCGACAACCAGCAGAACCGTATTGACAACGAGAAGAAGCTGATGACGCTGAAGCAAGAGGAACTGGAGAAGATGCAGATGCAGGAGCGTGCCAAGTTGGAAGAACTCTCCGGATTGTCAGCCGAAGAGGCCAAGAGTCGTCTGGTAGAGTCGTTGAAGGACGAGGCCAAGACTGATGCTGCTGCTTACATCAACGAAATCATGGACGAGGCCAAGCTCAATGCCAATGCCCAGGCCAAGAAGATTATCATCCAGACCATTCAGCGTGTGGCCACTGAGACCGCTGTAGAGAACAGTGTCTCGGTGTTCCATATCGACAACGACGACGTCAAGGGACGCGTCATCGGTCGTGAGGGCCGTAACATCCGTGCTTTGGAATCGGCATGTGGCGTTGAAATTGTGGTTGACGATACGCCTGAGGCCATCGTTATCTCGGCCTTCGACCCCATTCGTCGTGAGACCTGTCGCCTGGCACTCCACCAGCTGGTCGCCGACGGACGTATCCATCCCGCACGCATCGAGGAAGTCGTTGCTAAGGTAAAGAAACAGCTGGAGAATGAGATAATCGAGACGGGTAAGCGCACGACGATTGACTTGGGTATTCACGGTTTGCATCCTGAACTGATTCGTATCATCGGTAAGATGAAGTATCGTTCCAGCTATGGCCAGAACCTCTTGCAGCATGCCCGCGAAACGGCTAACCTCTGTGCTGTGATGGCAGCAGAGCTGGGCTTGAATCCCAAGAAGGCCAAGCGTGCCGGACTGTTGCACGATATTGGTAAGGTGCCCGACGAGGATACGGACGATCCACACGCCATCTATGGTGCCAAGATTGCCGAGAAGTATAAGGAGAAGCCCGACATCTGCAATGCCATTGGTGCCCACCACGACGAGATGGAGATGCAGACGCTGCTGGCTCCTATCGTGCAGATTTGTGATGCTATCTCGGGAGCTCGTCCCGGTGCCCGCCGTGAAATCGTCGAGGCTTATATCAAGCGTCTGAACGACCTCGAGGCTATTGCCATGAGCTATCCCGGCGTCACCAAGACCTATGCCATTCAGGCTGGTCGTGAACTGCGCGTCATTGTCGGTGCCGACAAGATGGACGATGCGGAGACCGAGGCTCTGAGCGGACAGATTGCATCGAAGATCCAGAACGAGATGACCTATCCCGGTCAGGTGAAAATCACCGTCATCCGCGAAACCCGAAGCGTGGCGTATGCCAAGTAAATGATGTTATTTTGTTATGACGGTATAACGTTTTAACGAATTGGCGATAAATAGAAAAAGAGACTCTCAAACGGAGTCTCTTTCTTTTTGCTTTGGTAGGGACGCCCGGGCTCGAACCGGGGACCTCTTCAATGTGACTGAAGCGCTCTAAACCAACTGGGCTACGCCCCTCTGTTTCCAATTGCGGGTGCAAAGGTACGAAAAAGGTTTCATTCGTGCAAACTTTCAGCCTGCTTTTTATCCTTTTTTTACAAACAAAAGAAAGCGGGACGTATCCCTGATGAGGAACGCCCCGTTTTTCTTGTTGCAAGAAGAATGGATTACTTCTTGGTAGAGTCTGTTGCAGCGGCAGGTGCAGCGGCAGCATCCTGAGCAGGAGCAGCAGCGTTGTTCTGCTGGCTGGCACCGAATCCGGGCAGGTTGTTGGGATTGGTGACAGGATTCTCGATGTTCTCCATCACAGAGCTGTCAGCAGTGGCTGTGGGAGCTACCCATGCGCAGATGACGCTGATAACGACCATAGCGGCAGCGAGTGCCCATGTGGCCTTCTCGATGAAATCGGTGGTCTTGCGAACACCGGCAACTTGGTTGTAGCCTGCGAAACTTGACGACAGACCACCACCTTTAGATTCTTGAATCAGCACGATACCAATCATCAGTACGGCTGCAATCACAATAAGAATTACAAATAATGTGTACATAATCTTTGAATTGTTTAATTATTTAATTTTTGAATTATTCTTGCTGTTTATTATTAATTTCTCCAGGAATCGCATTTGGTCGGCAAAATAGGCGTTCTTCTTCGGATAGCGTTCCGCGAGTCGGCTGATGATACCAAGCGCTTTCTGATAGTGCCCCTGTTTGATATAAATGCGGGCCAGTGTCTCAGTAAAGTATTCCTCTTCAACTGCCTCTTCTTCAGCCCCTTCGTTGCCAGCTGTTTCTGTTGGATTCTCAGAAGATTCCTGTGGCAGTTCGTTGAGCATAATGCGTCCTTGCTCTTGTTGGAGGAAGGTGTCGATGAGCTCTTCACCCTTCATTTGGGGAGCCTTTGTGGTTGGCGGCTCATTGCCCGCAGTCGTCAGAAGGTAGGATACGTAGTCGACTGTTGCATCGGCAGGAGTTGGTTTGCGCTTGCCCTGCTCTTCAGTCTCTTCCTGAGGAACAGAGTCGAGAAAGTTGTCGATGAGGTCGATAGTTCGGCTAGTGGAACCAGTCTGGCTAGTGGTACTAGTTGAACTGGAAAGTTGCTGGCTCAACTGGTAGTGTGCAGCCTCAATCATCTGGAAAATCGTCTTGCGGTCAGTGATGTAGATGGCTGCCCGGCGCAGTTCCTCGTCGAAGGATGGGTCGTGAAGCAGATAGAGGTTCTGCAACATGAGGAGACGTGCCGTCTGGAAATACGGATGCAACGCCAGGATGGAGCGCAATTCGTAGAGCGTATCGCGATTCATCTGCTCAGGGTGTTCTATCAGTTCCGTTAATTCCATTATCTATTTTTTTTATTTCTTATTCTGTTATCGTCCGCTATATTACCAGTTTGCCACGGTGGCATTGAAGATTTGTTCGCAGATGTCCTTGCACATCTGGGAGACAAGCTCCTCCTGAACGGAATTCAGTGAGCGCGTGGTCTCGTAACTTTGTGCAGCCGTAAAGGTCCGTTCGAAATCTTCGTTGTGGTTCACATTGTTGGTAAAGCGCACATTGACTGTGATGGAGAGTTCTGTTTGGGCAGAATAGCCTTCTGCACTTACCGACTTGTTGCGTTGCTGGTACTGGGTAATCTCGCCTTCGATTTTCAGGTCGCCGTTACGTTTAACCTGCGACAGACGAGTGTGGTTGGCAAATTGGTCCTTCAACTCGTTGTTGAACATAGGGCCCATAGGTCCCCAGACGTAACTGGAACGAATGGGGAACTCGGCAATCTGAATGGTCTTTGTCTTGGTGTAGTCGATGCTGGCTCCGTTAAACTTATAGCTTACGGAACATGCAGACAGTAGCGCAACGGCTGCCACACAGAGAGTCAGGCGAAGATTATTTGTCCAGTCCATATTGTTTCAGTCTTCTATAAAGTGTCCGGTCGCTAATGCCCAGTTCCTGAGCCGCTTTCTTGCGATTGCCGCCATTGCGGTCGAGGGCTTTCTCGAGTGCTTGGCGACTCCACTCGTTGACGTTCAGATTCTCCAGTTCGGGTGCAGGCTCTACATACTCTTCCGCTTCGGCATCCTCGAGTGACGGATGGCTGATGGGCTGAATGGGTTGGATGGGTGCAAGCTGGGTAGTAGGCAACGGTGCTGCGGTTGATACGGGTGCAGCTACCTGTACGTCCTCCATCTGCTTCTTCAGCGAGGTCATTTCGCGTCGCATGTCGTTCACATTGGAACGCAGTTCGAAGAGAATCTTATAGAGAATCTCCCGTTCGTTCTCAAAGGAATGGTCGCCATCTTTATGGATAGTGGCGAGTTGAGTAGTCTCCTGATCCTGCGGAATGAACTGCGAGAGGATGGCTGGTGTGATGGTGCGCTCCGTACTGAGGATGGAGAGCTGTTCCGTGATGCTCTTCAACTGGCGGATGTTTCCCGGCCATTTGTAACGCATCAGCATCTGTTTGGCCTCGTCGGTCAGAACCACTTTGTCCATCCGGTATTTCTCTGCCATTTGCAAGGCAAAGAGACGGAACAACAATATGATGTCCTCCCCGCGGTCGCGGAGGGCAGGCATCTGAATCTGTACCTGGTTGAGACGGTAGTAGAGGTCCTCGCGGAAGCGTCCTTCGCTGATGGCTTTCTGTATGTTGACATTTGTTGCAGCAACGATACGAACGTCAGTCTTACGGATTTCCGTACCGCCGACAGGAATGTATTCGCCATTCTCGAGTACTCGTAGCAGGCGTGCTTGTGTGGCCATGGGCAGTTCGCCCACCTCATCGAGGAACAGTGTTCCCTTGTTGGCAACTCCGAAGTAACCTTGTGAGTCGTTGATGGCTCCCGTAAACGAACCCTTTACGTGTCCGAATAGTTCGGAGTCGATGGTGCCTTCAGGAATGGCTCCACAATTGATGGCGAAATATTTCTCTCGCCGGCGTGGAGAGTTGTCGTGAATGATACGTGGCAGAATGTCCTTGCCAACGCCGCTCTCACCAATAATCAAGACGCTAAGGTCAATGGGCGACACCTTGAGGGCGACGTCCAATGCGTTATTCAAAGCCTCGCAGTTACCTACGATGTTGTAACGCTGTTTGATGTTCTGAAGTTCGGTAGTCTTCATTTTTATGCAAGGCTGCGACTAAACGAGAGCAAAAGAGGACGTGTCCTCATTTTGCCGAGTGTGAGCAGGCTCGCGGCCATTTTGGCCGCAAAGGTACAAAGAAAATCTGACATAATGGCACACTTTGGCAGAAATTTAACTGTTTGGTGCCATTTCACCCTTTGTTTCGCCTTTTTCCTCGTCTTTATCCTTGCGGAACTGGTCTTTCGGACGGACTGCAAAGCGAGCTTTGTCGCCATCTTCGCGCTTTTCGTGGAAGAGTTTGGGCAGAGGGTTCTTCAGCGGTTCGTCATAGTTCTGGCGGTTGCGGAAGACGTCAATGGCTGTGTATATGGCTTGACGCATAGAATTTTCGTCGGCCTTGCCCTGTCCGGCAATATCGTAAGCTGTTCCGTGATCGGGGGAAGTGCGCACGATAGGAAGTCCGGCAGTATAGTTGACGCCACTCTCCAGAGCGATGGTCTTGAAGGGAGCCAGCCCCTGATCGTGATACATAGCCAGCACACCGTCGAAATGGTCGTAAGCCCCAGAGCCGAAGAAGCCATCAGCAGGGTAGGGTCCAAATGCCTGAATGCCCTTTCCTGCCAGTTCGTCGATGGCGGGAGAGATGATTTCCTTTTCTTCCTGTCCGAGTAATCCGTCGTCGCCAGCATGGGGGTTAAGTGCCAATATGGCAATGCGTGGATTCGAGATGCGGAAGTCGCGTTTCAATGCCGTATGGAATATGGTGGCTTTCTCGATGATTCCCTCTTTAGTGATGGCTTTTGCTACGTCTTTGATAGGCAGGTGAGTCGTTACCAGCGCCACGCGGAGTGTTTCGTTCATCAGTATCATCAGCGCTTTCTGCCCATCGCCTACGCTGGTCTCAATATATTCCGTGTGTCCGGGGAAGTGGAAACCAGGGCTTTGGATGGTGGCTTTGTTGATGGGTGCTGTGACCAACACGTCATAAAGTCCGGAACGGAAGTCGGTCATGGCACGGTCGAGTGCCTTGAGGGCAGCCTCGCCGGCTTCTGTGGAGGGCTGGCCCAATTCCACTTTTACCTCGTCGTCGAAACAGTTAAGCATGTTGATACGTCCATCGCGAGCCTCGTCAGCATTGTTGATAATGCTGAAATTGATCTCGATGTTGAGCGCCTTGCGGTGGTAGGCGGCAATTTTGGGCGAACCATAGATGATGGGTGTGCAAAGTTCGAGGATAGTTGGGTCTGCAAAGGCCTTGAATATCACTTCGTAACCGACACCGTTGGTATCTCCTTGCGTAATGGCTACGCGAATTTTTCTTTCTTGTTCCATATTGTATTTATGTAGGGTTGTTAGGGGACGTAGGTTTTGTTAGGGATGCCTGTTTGGCTGTTGACAACAGACCGCAAGCGGCAAAGATGTCCTGCCCTCGGCTGGCACGTATGGTGGTGGTAATGCCGTGATGGGTCAGATAGTCGCGCAGGGCTTCCATGCGGGTTTCGTCAGACCCTGGCAGGTCGACATGGGGGATTTCGTGGAAACGAATAAGGTTCACACGGCATTCCAGACCGTCCAAAAGCTTAACGATTTCTCTGCCATACATCGGTGAGTCGTTCAGTCCGCCAAAACAAATGTACTCAAACGAACAGCGGCGTTGATGTGTGAAGTCGTACTGTTTCAGCAGGGCGATGGTTTCTTGGAGTGGCATTGCCTTTTCCGCAGGCATGAGTTGCAGGCGTTGTTCGGGTAGGGGGGAATGCATGGAAATGGCGATGTGGCATTCGCTCTCGTCGAGGAATCGCTTTAGTTTGTTCTTAACGCCTACCGAACTAACAGTAATACGTTTGGGGCTCCATTGCCATCCCCAGTCGGCGGTCATGACTTCGCAAGCCCTCAGTACTGCATCCAGATTATCCATCGGCTCCCCTTGTCCCATAAAGACAATGTTGGTTAGACGATTCACTTCGGGCAATGCATAGATTTGGTTCAAGATGTCGGCCGCAGTCAGATTGCCTTGCCATCCCTGTTTTCCTGTCTGACAGAACAAACAATTCATCTTACAGCCCACCTGGCATGAAACGCACAGTGTGGCCCGATCGTGATCAGGAATGAAAACAGTCTCCACGAAGCGTCCTGTACCGTTTGTTGCGGGTGAGTCACAGCAGACTGGAAAAAGGTATTTAATGGTACCGTCTTTGGAACGTTGGCAATCGATGGGTGCCAAGGCACCAACCTCGTATTCTGCACTGAGTCGTTCGCGGTTCTGCTTCGAGATATTGGTCATTTCGTCAATGCTCCTTACGTGTTTATCGTAGAGCCACTGAGAAATCTGCCTGGCTGTGAAGGCAGGCATACCCAAACTACCGACAACAGCTGTTAGCTCTATCGGAGTCAATCCCAAAAGGCGTTTCTTTTGCGGATTCATGGGTGCAAAGGTACACATTTTAATTAAGAATTAAGAATTAAGAGTTAAGAATTTTGTTTTTCATAAGAAAAATGCTATCTTTGCAGCTAAAAATAACGAAAACAAAACAATGACACATCAAACAGATTGCTTTTTGGCCTGTCGTGACGAGCGGATTACCGGTGCTTTAGCTGCTGAGTTAGAAAAAAGTACGTCAGTGAGAGGCATATACTATCTTCAGGACATCCCCCTTCAAAGTAGCCGCTCCTTAATGCATGTGGCCGAGAAAGCCACTGCCGACTATATTCTTATGCAACTCAAGCCTGTGGCAGTGACACTTGGTGCAGGAGCTTTGGAACGTATGATGGCTGTGGCCAGTGATACTGGAGCGGCAATGGTGTATGCTGATCGGTACGAAGTAAAAAACGGTGTTGTGGAACGCCATGCCGTGATAGACTATCAAGATGGTTCGTTGCGCGATGATTTCGATTTTGGATCATTACTGTTAATCCGTACCTCACTGCTTCATAAGTATGCTACTACTGACCATGAGGCCGACTATCGCTATGCAGGAATCTATGATTTCCGTCTTTTTTTAAGTCGTGAAGGGCGTTTGTTCCATCTGAACGAGTTTTTGTATACTGAAGAAGAACGTGACCTCCGGGTTTCTGGAGAAAAACAGTTCGACTACGTGAATTCTGCCAACCGTGAAGTACAGATAGAGATGGAACAGGTCTGTACGGCTCATCTGAAAGAAATCGGTGCTTTGGTGGATACCACCCAATATCAGGAGGTGGATTTCGAAGAACAGACCTTCGATGTGGAGGCCTCTGTCATTATTCCAGTATTCAATCGTGTAAAAACCATCAAGGATGCAGTGGAGAGTGCTTTATCGCAAAAGGCCTCGTTCAAATATAATGTCATCGTAGTGGATAACCACTCGACAGACGGAACGACGGAAATATTGTCTGGTTTGTTACAATCCCATAGCAACAAACTGCACGTTATGGTACCTGAACGTACTGATCTCGGTATTGGCGGTTGTTGGAATGAAGCTGTTTATAGTGAGTATTGCGGACGTTTTGCTGTTCAGTTGGATAGTGATGACCTCTATTCCTCTCCGAAGACGCTGCAGACTATTGTCGATGCCTTCTACAAACAAAAGGCAGCTATGGTCATAGGTTCTTATCGGATGTGTGATTTTGATTTGAACACGCTGCCTCCCGGACTTATTGCCCATCAGGAGTGGACTGATGAGAACGGTCCTAATAATGCATTAAGAATCAATGGCTTAGGTGCTCCTCGTGCATTCTTTACTCCGTTACTCCGTAGCATAGGTTTTCCCAATACTTCGTATGGCGAAGATTATGCTTTGGGACTTCAATTCTCGCGCCATCATCGCATAGGACGCATCTTTACGGAATTATATCTCTGTCGTCGTTGGGGAGGCAATTCTGATGCTGCCCTTTCCATCGAGAAGATAAATGCCAATAATCTGTATAAAGACCGTCTGCGTACCATTGAGTTGAGAGCTCGTCAGCAGTTGCTACAGGGTAGTAGTGAAGTGTCTCCGGAATCATCTGTTTTCCGATTCTTCCATCGTCAGTTGCAGACATGGCCAGATGTGCGTCAGCGCTATCGTGACCTGCAACATGTTGAAACACGCGAACTGGTGACAGATACCATCACGTTACAAGTTCAATGGAATCCTGCCCGGATAGGTTCCACGGGTGCTAAGATTGATGCCAAGTCCATTGCTGAGCGTCCGTGTTTCCTGTGTGCTAAGAATCGTCCGAAGGAACAGATGCATCGTGTGATTGATGGAAAATACGAACTGTTGGTCAATCCATTCCCCATTTTGCCGGTTCACTTTACGTTGCCTACGTTAAAACATCAGCCGCAACGTATTCTGCCTATGTATAGCGAGATGCTGAAACTATCGGAACGAAATACGGACTTGACCTTATTATATAATGGTCCGCATTGTGGCGCTTCTGCCCCCGACCATGCTCATCTGCAAGCCGTCAGCAGTGGTTGTCTGCCTTTGCAACAGTCCTGGCAACGGTTGAGCCGTAATTTGGTGGAAGTCGTCAAAGATGATGAAGATAATGGAATCTGGGTGGTGGCAGAGTACCCCGCTGCGGCTTTTGTCATTCGTAGCCATAGTCAAAGTATAGGCGAACGTTTGTTCCGTAGACTCTACGACTGTCTGCCACCAGCTGAAGATCAGACCGAGGCGATGATGAACATCATTATGTGGCAGTCGGGTGATGTTGTGCTCAGCGTGGTACTGCCTCGCAGGAAGCATCGTCCCGAGTGCTATACGGCTACGGGCGACGACCAGTATGTCATCAGTCCAGGTGCTGTGGATATGAGTGGCCTTATCATTACGCCTCGTGAACAAGATTTCCGTCGCGTAACGCCTGAACTTATTCTTGACATCTATCGTGAGTTGTCGCTGACGCAGGAGCAGGTGCAACAGGTTGTTGAACGTGTGAAGAGCCTGAAATACAAGGTTGAAAGTCCTAAGATGAAGGAACAGCCTAATGTTGCAGTGGGTATTGTCAGTGGTCAGAAAATTGAGTTTTCACTGAATGCCCCCTATACTGCTAAGGGCGAGACCATTGAGGGAAAACAGACGGTAGAATTTTCGGAAGGAGGTATCCTGTGGAATGGAAACCAGTATCGTGAGTTGGCGTTTGCTCCTTCCAGTTCCGATGCCTCGTTCTCATTATATGATGTGACGATAGGTGTGAATTTCCATTGGGAACGCAAAGAGACGCAGACCTTCCTGGGCACGTTGCGACTTGTGGTAGAATCGGACCAGATAACGGCTATCAATGAGTTGCCTGTAGAAAAATATCTGGCTTCGGTTATTTCCAGCGAGATGAAGGCTACGGCTGGTTTGGAACTGTTGAAGGCTCATGCTGTCATCAGCCGTTCTTGGCTCATGGCTCAGATGCATCGCCGAGAAGATAGTCAAGCGCAGAAGAACGGTTTCTTCTCGTTTATCAAGAAAGATGACGAGTTGATTCGTTGGTATGACCGTGAAGACCATACCATCTTTGATGTTTGTGCCGATGATCATTGTCAGCGTTATCAGGGAATTACCAGACAGACGAGCAAGAATGTTGAGCAGGCATTAAAGGCTACTCGTGGTCAAATCCTCTGCTATGGGGATGATATCTGTGATGCCCGTTTCTCAAAATGCTGTGGCGGCGTGACGGAAGAGTTTCAGTATTGCTGGGAAGATACGCCCAAGCCCTATCTGGTTAGCGTCGAGGACCCATTCTGTAACACTGAAGACAAGGAGGTGTTGGCACAAGTGCTTAACGATTATGATCAAGAAACAAGCGATTTCTATCGCTGGACGGTGGAGTATACCACTGAAGAACTCTCGAATCTTGTTAATGAAAAGCTGAAGGATGACCTTGGCCAAATTACCGACCTGGTTCCTATGGAGCGTGGTAAGAGTGGCCGCATTTGGAAACTGAAAATCGTGGGAACGAAGAAAACCTTTACGATTGGTAAGGAACTCGAAATTCGTCGTACGTTGAGCGAAAGCCATCTGTATAGTTCCGCCTTCGAAGTAGAGAAGACCGCAACAGGTTTCCGCTTGTTGGGTAAAGGCTGGGGGCATGGTGTCGGTCTTTGTCAGATTGGTGCTGCTGTTATGGGGCATCAAGGCTACACTTATGAACAAATATTGTTGCATTATTATCGCCATGCGGAAATTAAACGAATATACTAAATATTGATATGTTTAAATCTCAAAGTTCAATGAAAAGGAATGCGTGGGCATGGGTCCCCACACTCTATTTTGCTGAGGGTGTTCCCTATGTTGCGGTAATGACTATTTCGCTCATCATGTACAAACGGCTTGGTCTGTCTAACACCGATATCACTCTTTATACATCATGGCTCTATCTGCCTTGGGTTATCAAACCCTTGTGGAGTCCTTTTGTCGATATGTTACGAACCAAGCGTTGGTGGATTGTCACCATGCAACTTCTGATAGGTGCAGCATTGGCTGGTGTGGCATTTACGATTCCTGGTCCATGGTGGTTGCAGGGGTCACTATGCTTCTTCTGGTTGATGGCCTTTTCCAGTGCTACTCATGATATTGCTGCGGATGGTTTTTATATGTTGGGACTCGACCAGCATGAACAGGCTTATTTCGTGGGAATCCGTTCTACCTTTTATCGCATTGCTACCATTTTCTCTTCAGGCTTGCTGGTAGGTTTAGCGGGAGCCTTACAAGTACTTACCCGAAACATCCGCTATTCGTGGAGTCTGGTGTTTTACTTGATGGCAGGTCTCTTTATAGCCCTTTGGCTCTATCATAGCTGGGCATTGCCCAAGCCCTCTGAGGATGGTGAGAAAATGCAGAAAACGGTCAGTGGTATACTGAATGAGTTTAAGCTGACGCTCATAACGTTTTTCCAGAAACCTCAAGTATGGGCAGGCATTTGTTTCATGCTGTTCTATCGTATGCCAGAAGGCCTGTTGGCCAAGGTCAGTGCGCTGTTCCTGGTAGACGCCGGGCATAATGGCGGTCTCGGTTTGAGTGATGGCGAATATGGATTGGTGCAAGGGACTGTAGGTGTGATAGGATTGACGTTGGGAGGAATTCTTGGAGGTATTGCCGCCAGTCGCGACGGACTGAAACGTTGGTTGTGGCCTATGGTGATGGCTATTACGTTGCCTGATTTAGTCTATGTCTACCTCTCCTATGTTTTACCAAGTAGTCTGCTGATTGTAAATATATGTGTTTTCATTGAGCAGTTTGGATATGGATTTGGCTTTTCTGCCTATATGCTATACCTTATTTATTATAGTCAAGGGGAACATAAGACATCGCACTATGCGCTGTGTACTGCCTTTATGGCATTGTCGATGATGATACCGGGATTGTTTGCTGGTGCCTTGCAAGAGTCGGTTGGCTATCAGACCTTCTTCCTTATCGTGGTAGCAGCATGTTCTCTGACTTATGTCGTTACGTGGTTCCTGAAGATTGATCCGGAATTTGGAAAGAAAGTCAAGGAGGAGAGCAGCGAAGCGTAAAAATAATGAAGCGACAGGATTTCACAATCGTGTCGCTTCGTGCTTTCTAATGATAGTATTAATAATGGAAAAGAAATCGTTCTTTCTTGATTGTTAGTTAGATTTGACGTTGTAAAGTTAAGAATTTTTTCCGAACTGACAATGATTTTCTTTATAATTTTTCATTTCTGAGGGATATTTTCTTTAAAAATAGGAAAAACCCTATGGTAAAATAGGAAAAACTAATTGTGAAAACGTTACAATATGTCTATCTTTGCATCGAGAAATAAAACATAAGTTGAACCCTATAAAAAGATAAAGACTATGAAGAAGTTATTTACCTATCTGACCGTGACGACAATGGCACTGGTTGCTACCACGATGTTCATGAGCTGCGAGGTTAGCTATTATGACGATATCGAGGATCGTGAAGAAGCCCGCACTTTGGAGGGTACTTGGACGGGATATATCGACACCTATATGTACGATCGTTTCGGGATCTCTGGCGACAGCTATCGCACTACCATCTATTTTGAACGCGATAATAGGTACGGAGGCTGGGGTTACGAGGTCGATTACAATCTCTACAGCATCTACGACGATTATTATTATTGCCCCTTCAACTGGGAAGTGGTTAATGGCGAAATCATCATCCATTATGCAGACAGTTGGAACGATGTCTACATCTACGACTATTCACTTAGCGCCTACAACTTCTCTGGCTACATGGACGATGGTACGTCAAGCGAAATTCGTTTCAACCTCCGCTATGATGGTAGTTTTGACTGGGGCTATTGGACACGTTCCTTCACACGTAGCGCATCCGACCATGATGGTGTTAAGGCTAACGGCGAGTTTGCCAAGGCCCTCAATAATAAGAAAGAGGCTTCCAATTAAGGAAGTCTCTTTTTTTAGTCCATTATTGGTCGTTTTCCTTTAAATACCCAAGCCTCCTTCGTAGGATGCATCGACAGCCTTTGACTGTAGGATACGTGAATAGGGAGGCACGCTGTGAGTCAGCCAGATATTACCGCCAATGGTAGAGTGATGTCCGATGATGATACGTCCGAGAATCGAGGCGTTAGAGTATACCGTTACGTAGTCCTCGAGTACTGGGTGGCGCGGAACATTTAACATGTTGCCGTCCTCATCGTATTTAAAGCTCTTAGCGCCTAAAGTGACACCCTGATAGAGCGTTACATGGTTGCCTATGATGGTCGTTTCTCCAATCACCACGCCCGTTCCGTGATCGATGGCGAAATATTCGCCAATCTGTGCACCGGGATGAATGTCAATACCCGTTTTGGAGTGTGCCTGCTCGGTGATGATACGTGGAATGACGGGTACATTCAATTCATGCAGTTTGTGAGCGATGCGGTAGTGTGTCATCGCGTTTACTACGGGATAACAGAAGATGACTTCGCCATAGTTCCGTGCAGCGGGGTCATTGTCGAACATGGCCTGCACATCGGTATATAACAGGCGTTTGATTTCGGGAAGCGCATCAATAAACTCCATGGTCAGACGTTCGGCTTCCTGATACACTTGCTGCTTGGTTTTGATCGTTTCGCAGTCCTCACAGAATTGCAGGCCGTGCGCTATCTGTTTCGTCAACAGCCGTTGCAGCTCTTTCATGTGTACGCCGATGTTGTATGAACGCAGCGTTTCGTCAGGTTGACGCTGATTGAAATAGTCGGGGAAGATGATGTTTTTCACCAAACTGACAATCTGCTTGACCTGTTCTACAGAGGGCAGAGGAGCCTCTGTGGCAGGCATCATGCCCACTTCTTGTTCTGTCAGTTTCGACAACAGGTTGACATTCTTGAGTAATATGTCGTTACTTTTTTTCTCCATTTTATGACAATGTGTGGTTATCAAAGAATTGCTGTACGTCCTCTTTGTACGAGTCGGAGATGGGAATGTATTCCTCTCCGAAAACAATACGGAAACGGTCTATCTGCTCGGCTTTTGTCATGTGGACAATATAGCTGCGATGGGTGCGCAGGAATTCAGGACGGGGCAGATAGTCCTCCAGTTTCTTCATGTTCATCAGACTCATAATCTTGGTTCCGTCTTCTAGATAGATGCGCACATAGTCCTTCAGACCTTCTATGTAGAGAATGTCATCGAGTGCAATGCGGATAAGCTTATAGTCGCTCTTGACAAACATAAAACGGTCCTGGGCTGTTGCCTGTTGCCGTTGAGTTATGCTGAACCAGTCGAGCGCCTTGTTCGAGGCTTTTAGGAAATCGTCGTACGATATGGGCTTCATCAGATAGTCGAGCGCTGCTACTTTATAGCCTTCTATTGCATATTGTTGGAAGGCTGTCGTGAAGATAATCTTGGTATCCTTTGGTAGAATCTTGGCAAATTCAATACCCGACAGCTCTGGCATTTGTATGTCAAGAAACAATAGCTGTGCAGGATTGTCGCGTAATTCCTTCATAGCCTCCAGAGCAGAGCCGTAGGAGCCAATAAGGTGTAAGAAAGGTGTTTTCTCGACGTAGCTCTTGAGCAGTCCAGCTGCCAAGGGTTCATCGTCAATAATTGCACAATTAATAATCATGGTTATTGTCGTTTTTTGTTTTTGTTAATACTATTTTTGAATAATATGTCTTTCCGTCATCACTAACACCTCGTTGCCACGAATAGTTATCGTAGTATGAGAGTTCCAAACGGCGCTGTACCTGTTGCAGGCCGATTCCGTGTCCGCTATGGTCGCCAGCCGTCTTGGGGTGGTTCGAATTTCGAATGTCACACACGATTTGGTGTTCGTCGGCCTCTAATGTAATGTGAATGAACGAAGGCTCGATGGGGCTGACACCATGCTTGAAGGCATTCTCGATAAGTGAGATGAACAGCATCGGTGCTATTTCTAAATTCGAATTAGCAACATCGAATCGGGAGGTTACCTCTACAGATTGGGGTAGTCGGATGCGCATCAAGTTGATGTAGTTCTGAAGGAACTCCATCTCGTCCTTCAGGGGGACGGTGGGTTGTTGATAGTCGTACAGAATGTGGCGTAGCATCTTCGACAGTTCCTGAATAGCTTCTTGAGCCTTGGGGGCATCAAAAGCGGTGAGCGCATAGATGTTGTTTAGCGTGTTCAATAGGAAGTGTGGGTTAATCTGGTTACGCAGATTGCTTAGTTCCGCATGAGCCTTGGCATTCTCTGCGTTCTTGATGGCTTCATCTGCCCACATCCATTGTTGTGCCAGTTTCAGACAGGTCGCAGCTGTGGCAAAAATCATGAAGTTGATGATGTCACGTACTACGTATAGAAATGCATCGAGTCCGTCTGGTATTCGATAGAAAGCGGGATTGGGTGGAAAAACCTCATTGGTGAAGTCCATCCAAAAGTGCAGTATAACGGTAAAGGTGATGATCATCGCCAAATTGATCATCAGAAAGTAGCGGTGTTTGCCAGCAACGAAGTAGCGAGGTGTCAGCCACTTATAGTTGGCGTAGAATACCACCATCATCAACAGAGACGGCATGCAGTTCATCAGATAATGTAGCATGGAGGCGCCTGTTCCTCTCATGTACTGCATGGGCGACAGGAACATGAAAGCCCAGAATGCCACATGCAAGAAAACCTTCAGTCGTTTTTTTATCATAGCATTATCTGCCTATAACTTCTTTAACTCCTATTACCCTCTCATGCTTACTCGTGGCGGATAGCCTCAATGGGATCCATGTTGGCTGCTTTCTGGGCTGGGATGTAGCCAAATAGCACACCAATGCACACACACACGAAGAATGAGACGTAGATGCTCCATGCGGGAACGCTCGACGGCATTCCGAAGGAGCCTAGGAATGCACTGGCCGAACAGCCCACGAGAATGCCTATCAGTCCTCCCGTGACGCTGATGAGTACCGATTCTATCAGGAACTGTAGCGAGATGACTGGTCCTGTGGCTCCTACGGCCATTCGCAGACCGATTTCCTTGGTACGTTCTGTTACTGATACGAGCATGATATTCATGATGCCGATACCTGCCACCAACAGCGAGAATGCCGCTGCTACGACGAGGATGAGCGTCACTGTGTCCATGGTCGACGACATGGTTTCCATCATCTCAGCCTGTGAACGGATGGTGAAGTCATCGTCGACGCCGTCTTTCAGCTTGTGGTTGTCGCGCAACATTTGTGTCAGTTCCTCAATGGCGGCGTCCGACAGCTCTTCCGTAAGCGCCGAACAGACGATGCTCGAGAACCAGGTCTGTGCGGCAATACGTTTCATGACGGTGGTGTAGGGAGCGATGACGACATTATCCTGGTCCATACCCCATGAGTTGTATCCTTTTGATTTCAGCACACCCACAATGCGCATGGGGATGCTTTTGAAGCGGATGGTCTTACCAATAGGATCGGTATGCTCACCAAATAGTTCCTTGACGATGGTGGCACCTACGACACACACCTTGGCGGCCTTCTTGATGTCCTCCTCGGTGAAACACTCGCCCTCCTCCACATTCCATTGTTTGATATCCAGATATTCTACTGACTCACCATACATCGAAGTATTCGTATTGTTGTTGCCGTAGATGGCCTGTCCTGATGCTGTGACTTCAGGCGATACCTTCGTCACGAATTTCTTCTCACGCATGATGCGCTCGTAGTCGGCCATTTTCAGCGTCTGCATCGCCGACGGGTCTTGGCGTACACCACCACGCATGTCGGCTCCCGGACGGATGGTCAACAGGTTGGTGCCCATTGTCGACAGTTCCTTGCGGATGCTTTCTTTCGAGCCTTGTCCGATAGCCATCATGATGATGACCGCTGCCACACCGATGATGATACCCAGCATCGAGAGGAACGATCGCATCTTGTTGTTGGCGACGGCCTTCAGACTAACCTTAAATAAATTGAGAATATTCATCTCTTAATTCTTAATTCTTAACTCTTAATTCTTAACTATCAATCGTCCTGTGGGGCTGGTAGCTTGGCCAGTGCCTCTGCCGCCGACTTGATGTTTGTGTTGATGGTGTCTTCGCGGATTTTTCCGTCGCGCAGGTTGATGTTGCGCGAGGCATATTCCGCTATCTCGGGGTTGTGGGTCACGAAGATGATGGTATGGCCCTGTTTGTACAACTCCTGAAAGAGTACCAGCATCTCGAATGAAGTACGCGTATCCAAGTTACCTGTTGCCTCGTCGGCCAATAGCACGGCGGGATCGTTTACCAGGGCGCGGGCAATGGCGACACGTTGCATCTGACCACCCGACATCTGGTTCGACTTGTGATACATTCGGTCGGCAAGTCCTACGGCTTCCAGGGCCTTGGTGGCTTTCTCGCGACGCTCAGAGGCTGAAACTTCAGAGTTGTACATCAGCGGCAGCTCTACGTTCTCCAGGGCCGTGGTCTTTGGCAACAGGTTATAGCTTTGGAACACAAAGCCGATTTTCCTGTTGCGCAGACGCGCACGCTTGGTCTTCGACATCGAGCGCACGCTGATGCCGTCCAGGAAGTACTCTCCGCTGGTAGGAGTGTCGAGGCAGCCCAATTGGTTGAGTAATGTCGACTTTCCCGATCCCGAAGTACCTTGGATGGTAACGAACTCACCCTCGTAAATCTTGAACGAGACGCCTCGCAGGGCTTTTACGGTCTCAGAACCCACCTGGAAGTATCGCTTCACATTTTGAAGTTCTATGACTACTTTTCTATTATCGTCCATAGTTCTTAGTTCTTTCGTCTTACCTCGGACATCTTACTTTTTGGAGGCCTGTCCGTTGCTGTTCTGTTTGTTGTTCCTCGGACGCGGCATGAATGGGTTCTGGGCTTGCTGACCCGCCTCTTCCGTCTCTCCACCGCTCAGTTTGAAGTCGACGAGCACTTCCGTACCTTCGTTGATGCCGCTTAGGATTTCCGTCATGATACCGTTTGTAGTTCCTGTTTCCACAGCGTGAGCTTTGAAGGTGTTACCCTCCAGCGTCCATACTTTGACAGGTGCCTCTATATCTTCAATCTTCTGTTCCTTCGAGAGCAGCGCCTCGTTTGGTACGAAGCGGAATGCCTTGGCGGGAGCAGCCAGCACGTTGTTCTTCTCCAGCGTGAAGATGGTGACGTTGGCTGTCAGACCGGGCTTCAGTTTCAGGTCCTTATTGGGAGCGCTGATCACGACTTCATAGGTTACCACATTGCTCTCTGTGGTGGCCTGCTGGCGCACTTGGGTGACTTCTCCGTCAAACTTGTCGTCAGGGAAGGCGTCGACGGTGAAGCTTACGCGCTGGCCTTCCTTGACGCCACCGATGTCAGCCTCGTCGATGTCGGCAATCACGCGCATGTCTGTCAGGTCCTGGGCAATGGTGAACAGCTCAGGGGTGTTGAACGAGGCGGCCACCGTCTGACCTTCCTCTACAGACTTCGACAATACCACGCCGTCGATGGGCGAGGTAATGGTGGCATAGCCCAGATTGGTCTGTGCCTTCTGCACGTTCTCCTTACTTGAGGCCACCGTCTGGCGGGCTTTGTCGTAGGTCAGCCGGGCGTTCTCATAGTCGTTGGCCGAAACGAGTCCCTTTTCGTATAGTGTCTGATACCTGTTGAAATTGGCCGTTTCGTAGTTCAGCGTGCTCTGTGCGCTCGACAGGTCTGCCTTGGCACGGTTCAGCTCGCTAATCAGATTGATCTTGTCGAGTTCGGCAATGACCTGCCCTTTCTTCACTACAGAGTTATAGTCTACATAGAGCTTGGCAACGATACCCGACACCTGCGTACCCACGGTCACCGAGGTCACGGGTTCAATAGTTCCCGTTGCTGTAATCGAGGTGTGGATGTCTTGTTTCTCGACTTTGGCAGTCTCAAATTCTACCTTTGATTCTTTTTTACCACCCGGCAGTAGCCAGATGACGAGGGCCACGAGCACAACGGCTCCAATGCCCATCCATAGTTTCTTGTTCTTCATATCTCGTTTTTCTTTAATCTTTAACCTTAAACCATTAACCCTAAATCTTCAGCGTCTCTCCCTGATAGAACTTCAGTAGTTGTAGCGAATAAATAGTGAGATATTTCGACTGCAACATACTCTGTTGGGCCGTGAGTAGCTTGTCCTTGCCAGTCAGCAACTCGACGATGTTCTTCAGACCCAGGTTGAATTGCTCCTGCAACAGGTCGTACGAGGCCTGTTCGCTGTCTACGCTGGCCTTGGCCGAACGGAACTTCTGCTGGTTGTTGACAGCATCGAGCCAAAAGCCTTCAACGGTCGAATAGAGGTCTTTCTCCTCGGCCAGCAGGTCAGCACGGGCCTGTTCCTGGGCAATACGGGCCTTGTTGATGGCCGTCTTTGCCTTGCGACCGTCGACAATGGGAATCGACACGCTCACGCCTGCCGACGCGTCGAAGTTGGTCTTCATCTGCTCGCCCCAGCCGTTGCTCGACATGCTGTTAGTCGAGGTTCCCACACCGCCAGTCATGTTTACGGTGGGCAGATGGCCGGCCTTGGCAACCTTCAACTGCAGGTTGCTCGACTCCACACTCAGCTGGGCATTTTGAATCTCAGGACGCTTCGTGAGTGCGGCCTCATAGACGGTCAACATGGCGGGAACCTCTGCCAGCGCCTGCTCGTCGGTTGTGACGGGGATGGCCACATCGAAGTCGGATGTGTCGGTAATCTCCAACAATTGCTTCAGCTGCAGCTTGTAGTGCGATAGCGTGCTTTCCGACTCCACGAGGTTGTACTCGCTCGTAGCACGCTGGGCGGAGAGCTGGGCTAGGTCAGCTTTCGACATCTTGCCGACTGCTACCATCTGCTGTCCGCGCTCCTCATTCTTCTTGCTGGTTTCCAAGCTCTGGCGGTTCACCTCAATGGCTTCCGTCTGATACAGAATCTGGACGTAGAGCTTGGCGATGGCCTCCTGTATGGAGTTCGATGTTTCCAGGATGGTCAGTTCGGCCTGTTGCTCGCTAACCTTGCTCATTTTCAGGTTGTTGATGTTCTGGTTACCATTCCATACGGTCCACGAGCCGTTGACGCCATATGAACCATTATAGTAGGTCTTCTTCACGTCCGTAGTCACGGTGCCGTTGGTAACGGTCATTGTGCCGGCCGACGTCCAGGGCCGATAGCCCACGCTCTGATTGGTCGATGCCGAGAGGGTAGGCAGGAGTGCTGCCTGCGACTGCTTTCTGTCTTCTGTGGCTCCTTGCTTTCTCAGCTTAGCCTGAAGCAGGGTGATGTTGTTCTCCAAGGCATAGCTGATGCAGTCGTCCAGCGTCCACTTCTTCTGAGCGTGTACGCCGAGCGTCATCATAGCTGCCAAGGCAATAATAATCTTCTTTCTCATATACCTTATAATATAATAATGGGCCTCAAATGAACCCTATTTGTTGTTTTTGTCGATGCAAAGATAGATATTATCGATGAATTGACCAAATCTTTTGGATGATTTATTGCCGTTAGTAGAAAAAAAACAGGAAATACTCGATGAAATTTCCTGTTTTAACGGTGTTTTAATGCTATTTTGTGCCCTTTATGCCGTTTTTTTCTTCTTCAGGTAAGTTTTGACGACGAACCAGACGATTCCTGCGATGACTAAGGCCAGGATGATGAGTTTGATGTATTCGGCATACTCGCTGATTTTGTCGTTCAGCTGGTCTTCGGGAACGATGGTGTGCAGATACCATCCCAGTCCGGCCAAGATAGCGTGCCAGCACCCGGCACCGATGGTGGTGTATAGCAGGAACTTCCAGTAGTTCATTCGTGCCAGTCCGGCAGGAATCGATATCAGGTGGCGGATGCCGGGAATCAGTCGTCCGGTCAGTGTGGCCACAATGCCGTGCTCGTCGAAGTAGCGTTCGCTTTTCTCGACCTTCTCTTGGTTAAGCAGACACATCTTGCCCCACTTGCTGTTGGCGAACTTATAGATGACGGGTCGCCCCACGTAGAGTGCCACGACATAGTTGATCGAGGCTCCAAGGTCGGCGCCGATGGTGGCAAACAGGATGACCAGCCACACGTCCAGCTGTCCGCTGGCGGCATGATATGCTGCCGGGGTTACTACGAATTCGGAGGGCACGGGCACCACGGTACTTTCCAACAGCATCAGAAACAGAATGGTGCCATAGTTCAGATTGCCTAAGAGGGTTGTTATGAAGTTCATTTTTTTTTCGTTATCTCGTTATTCTGTCATTCCGGATTGATGTGGAGCCGTTGTTCCATGTATGAAACGTATTCTCTGACCGGTGTGGCTACTGGAAACAGGCACGACAGCACGCTCTGGGCCTCTTTCGGGTCTTGCTCGACAGCCAGACGCAGATATTTCATAAACTCGTCGCTGCGCCCCAGGTCATAGCAACACAACGCCATGTAGGCATTGCCGCTCTTGTAGTCGGGGTAGTATTCACGAACCATCGAGAAGAACTTCAGCAGCATTTGGTAGCAGGCCTGCGTATAGCGGTTGTCGTAAAGCGACACGATGATGCGCAACATGATGGCCGGCTGGTTGTCTTCACTCTTCATGATAGCCATCTTAAAGGCTTCCTCGGCCTTGTTCACCTGGTCGTTCTGCAGCAGGATGTGTCCCCTGACCACCAGCATGTCGGTATGGTCGCAGGGCAGCGTCTCGGTCTTGTCCAGCATCTTCAAGGCCTGATTCACCTGATGCATGGCTCCGTAGCAGAATGCCAGCTCCTGGTAGATGCTGGCCAGCAGCGGTGAGTCTTTAGGGGCCACGGCCAGCGCCATTCTGAGCAAGGGCAGCGCTTCTTCGTTGCGGTTCATGTTGACCAGACAGACGCCTTGGTGCAACAGTCCGAACTCGTCCTCGGGTTCCAGCTCACTATACATCTTAAAGTATTTCAGCGCCTCTTCGTAGTTGCCCAGGCGGAACAGTCCACTGGCCTTGCTGCTGACGGCATCGGGGTCTTTGGGGTCGATGGCGATGGCAAACTCCGAACTGGTAATGGCGTTCGAGTAGTCTTCGTTCATGAACTGCGCCGAGGCCAGCGCGTTCCAATATTGCTTGGAGTAGGGGTGCTGGTCAATGAGCTCGTTGAAGATGCGCTCGGAATCCTCGTACTTGCCCAGTCCGAACAGCGTGCGGGCCATCAGTTCCTTGAAGTCTTCACTCTCGTCGCCCCGCGAGCGCATCATCCATTCGTAGGCCTTCTCGCTCTGGCTGTAGTCTATGTACAGGTTGGCGCAGTCGCGCACGAAGTCTTCGTATTCGTCGGCGTCGACACTCTTGCCGTATTCACGCAGGTATTCGTCGGCTTCGTCGATGTCGCCACTGGCTATCTTGATTTCGGCCACCAGATAGTGGTAGTCTGGATCGTCGTGATTCTCAATGGCGTCGGCATACATCTCTGCTTCGACAATGTCGTCCTGCGCCAATGCCCGCCGGGCCATGAACACGTTGGGCAGGGTCGCCGTGGGGTACAGTTCCAGGGCACAGCGGATGGCCTCCTCGGCATGGTCGTCGTCGTCCTTCCAGCCATAGTAGTCGGCGATGTCCACCAAGTCGTCGGCATCCATAAACGGGGTGCTGCCCGCATTTATGGATGCCTCGTATCGTTCCAGCAAGTCTCGGAACTCCTCGCTCTTGAAATAATCCTCGTCTATATTCAAATTTGAAGTTTGAAGTTTGAAATTTGAAGTTTATGATTACTTCTTACCTTTTCCAAGTGTCCTTCAGTCCGACAGTTTTATTGAACACCAGATGCTCGGGTGTTGAGTCCAGATCAGGTGTGAAGTATCCGATGCGCTGGAACTGAAGGAAGTCACCGGGCTGCTTTTCCTTGAGGAAGGGCTCCACGACGGAATCGTGGAGCACAGTGAGGGACTGTGGATTCAGCAGTTCGCGGAAGTCGCGCTCGTCGGCACCGGGATTCTCGATGGAGAACAGGCGGTCGTACAGGCGAACCTCGGCCTTGACGGCATCCTGACAGTTGACCCAATGCAGCGTCTTACCCTTGATCTTGCGGTCGGCGCCGGGCTGTCCGCTACGTGTCTCGGGGTCGTAGGTGGCGTAGATGGTAGTCACACGGCCCTCGGCATCCTTGTCGCAGGGGTGCTCCTCGTCGCACTTGATGATGTAGGCGTTCTTCAGTCGCACCTCCTTGCCGGGAGCCAGACGCTGGAACTTCTTCTCAGCCACCTCCATGAAGTCGTCGCGTTCAATCCACAGCTCGCGGCTGAAGGTCACCTTGTGCGTGCCATCGGCTTCGTTCTCGGGATTGTTCACTGCCTCCATCTCCTCAGTCTTACCCTCGGGGTAGTTGGTCAGGACGAGTTTCACGGGGTCCAGCACGGCACTGACGCGGGTGGCGCGCTTGTTCAGGTCGTCGCGTACGTTCGACTCCAGCAGTGCGTAGTCGTTCAGCGCGTCGAACTTGGTATATCCGATGGCGTTGATGAAGTTACGCACACTCTGCGACGAGTAGCCGCGACGGCGCATACCACAGACGGTCGGCATACGGGGATCGTCCCAGCCGTTCACCAGCTTTTCATCCACCAGCGCCTTCAGCTTGCGCTTCGACATCACCGTGTAGGTCAGGTTCAGACGGTTGAACTCAATCTGGCGAGTGCCGTCGTATTTCTGGTCGACGATGTCGGGGTTGTATTGCCCTGCCTTGCCCTCGGCAATCTGTTCCTTGATGTATTCGCGCAACAGGTCCACAAACTTGTCGTACAGCGGACGGTGAGGCACGAACTCCAGCGTACAGATAGAGTGGGTGACACCCTCGAAATAGTCCGACTGGCCGTGGGCGAAGTCGTACATCGGGTAGCAATGCCACTTCGTACCGGTGCGGTGGTGGGGAATTTGGATGATGCGGTAGATGATGGGGTCGCGGAAGTGCATGTTGGGGTTCGCCATGTCCAGCTTGGCACGCAGCACCATCGAGCCCTCTACGGCCTCAGGGGTGTTCATCTGCTCAAACAGGCGCAGGTTCTCCTCGATGGGGCGGTCGCGGAACGGACTGGGTCTTCCGGGCTGTGTGGGCGTACCCTTCTGCTCGGCAATCTGCTCCGAGGTCTGCTCGTCGACGTATGCCAAGCCCTTCTTGATGAGCCATACGGCAAAGTCCCACAGCTTCTCGAAATAGTCCGAGGCGTAGTACACGTTCTCCCAATGGAAACCGAGCCACTTGATGTCGCTCATGATGTTCTCCACGTATTCCGTGTTCTCCTTCGTGGGGTTGGTATCGTCGAAACGCAGGTTACAGATTCCCCCGAACTCCTCGGCAGCACCGAAGTCCATGCAAATGGCCTTGGCGTGGCCGATGTGGATATATCCGTTGGGTTCCGGCGGGAAACGCGTCTGAATACGTCCACCGTTCTTACCTGCTTCCAGGTCTTCTTTCACAAACTGTTCTACAAAACTAAGGCTTTTCTTTCCTTCGCCTTCTGTCATAATCTTCTCTTCCATATATATCAAGATGTGTAATTTATTCTCTCGTGGCTTTTTGTGCTACAACATGGGTTCAAATCAGGGCATACCTAATAATTCGTCGAGGGCGGTTAATTTTTTTTAAAGTTGTTGAAATATTTCTGCCTGCAAAGGTACGAAAAAGTGGGCAAAATACACCATTTTATATGTTAATATAATCAAAATAAATGTGCAAGGCATAAAAACGTGATTTATCGTTTTGCCCATCTGAAATGCGTTGTGATTTTTGTTGATTCGTTGATTTTAATATATATTTTATTATTAAAATCAACGAATCACGTAAATCCGCTTACAGACGCCCTCGGGTCTAAGAATCAACAACCCTGCCTTATTTTCCAATAACCCTGCCTTATTGACTTTTCCTGATTTCAAGTTTTTGCAAAGGCATGAAATCTTTTTGGTAAGTACAAAGGAAATAGACATAATTATTTGCTTAGCTTTATTTTTTTTTGTACCTTTGCAAAGAAATAAGTTATTAACTGATGATGAATAAGAAACTGATAATTGCAATGATGCTGTGCCTGACGGCGGTGACCAGCAGGGCAGAGCAGGTGACGGTCGAGACGAAGCAGATGACGCTGGTGCTCGACGTGGAACAGGGCCGACAGCCCCAGTATGTGTATTTCGGACAGCGTTTGAACGCCCAGGAGTTACAACACCTGCAGGCTCCCCGCAATGGACGAATGGACGCTTATCCCGCCTACGGCATGAACTGTCCGGCGGATGCTGCACTGGCCATGCGCCATGCGGACGGCAATATGTCGACACAGCTGGTGGTGACCGGCGTAGAGCGGCTGACTGCCGACGAGGGTCAGCTGACGGAAATCACGATGAAAGATCCTGTTTACCCCATTACCGTTAAGTTGTGCTATCTGGCCTATCAGGACGTCGACATGATTACCACGTGGACGGAGGTGACGAACAGCGAAAAGCAGGCGGTGACGCTGACGACGTTTGCCTCGGCTGTGCTACCCATTCGCAGAGGCGACGTGTGGATGTCGAGTTTCTATGGTTCGTGGGCCAACGAAGGCCGTTTGGTAGAAGAGCCGCTGACTCCTGGACAGAAACAAATAGTGAATAAGGACGGTACACGTAATGCTCATACTAGTCATGGCGAAGTGATGTTCTCGCTGAATGGTAAGGCTCAGGAGAATCAGGGGCAGGTCATCGGTGCCGCCCTGTGCTACAGCGGCAACTACCGATTGAAGGTGGTGACCGATGACACGGACTACCACTACTTCTTTGCCGGCATCAACGAAGACAATTCGGAATACCACCTGAAGAAGGGCGAGACGTTCGTTACACCGAAGGTGGCGCTGAGCTTCTCGAATGACGGACTGTCCGGCGTGTCGCGTAATTTCCATAAGTGGGGCCGTAAGTATATGCTGGCTCACGGCAACAAGGAACGCAAGATTCTGTTGAACTCGTGGGAGGGCGTCTACTTCGATATCAACCAGAAAGGCATGGACCAGATGATGGCTGACATTGCCTCGATGGGTGGCGAGCTGTTTGTGATGGACGACGGATGGTTTGGCGACAAGTATCCCCGCAAGACCGACAACTCCTCGCTGGGCGACTGGGTGGTCGATAAGAACAAACTTCCTGAAGGCATCGAAGGCTTGTTGCGTGATGCCCGTAAGAATGGTGTGAAGTTCGGTATCTGGATAGAGCCCGAGATGTCGAACAGCGTCTCGGAGTTGTACGAGCAGCACCCCGACTGGATAGTGAAGGCCCCGAAGCGCGAACCCGTACTGGGACGAGGCGGTACGCAGGTCGTGCTCGACCTCTCGAATCCCAAGGTGCAGGACTTCGTGTTCTCTGTCGTCGACAACCTGATGACGAAGTATCCCGAGATTGACTATATCAAGTGGGATGCCAACATGCCCATACTGAATCACGGTTCGCAGTATCTGACGATGAACGAGCAGAGTCATCTGTACATCGAGTACCACCGCGGTTTTGAGAAGGTGTGCCAACGCATCCGTGAAAAATATCCCGAACTGACCATTCAGGCCTGTGCATCGGGTGGGGGACGCGCCAACTGGGGTGTGCTGCCTTACTTCGACGAGTTCTGGGTGAGCGACAATACTGACGCCCTGCAGCGCATCTACATGCAGTGGGGAACCAGCTATTTCTTCCCCGCCATCGCGATGGCCTCTCACATCTCGGCAACGCCCAACCATACGGTGTTCCGCACGACGTCGCTGAAGTTCCGCATCGACGTGGCCATGAGCGGCAGACTGGGTATGGAGATTCAGCCCAAGAATATGACCGACGACGAGAAGGAGCTGTGCCGCAAGGCCATCAAGGAGTATAAGCAGATTCGTCCCATCGTGCAGTTTGGCAACATCTACCGCCTCATGTCACCCTACGACCGCAAGGGACTGGCATCGCTGATGTATGTTTCCGACGAACAGGACAAGGCTGTGTTCTATTGGTGGAAGACGGAGTCATTCCAGGACGAGCACCTGCCGCGTGTCCGTATGGCCGGTCTGAATCCCAACAAGATGTATAAGGTCCGCGAGCTGAACCGCATCGACGTGAAGCCGTTGGATTGCGAGGGCAAGGCGTACAGCGGAGCCTATCTGATGAGTCGCGGACTGGAAATGCCGTACCGCAACGATACGGAGTGGAACAAGAAGACGGACTGGTCGAGCCGAGTCTTGTTGCTGGAGGCGGAATAACGTAATCCCGTAATAACGTAAAAGCGTTATAACGTAATAACGAAATATCGAAATCACGAAAAAAGAAAAGAAAGACCTCCTGGCCTACATCCGCGAGGGTCGCGAGATGACACGGGGCGAGAAACTCAGGCTGATTGTCAGCCTGAGTATCCCCTCGATTCTGGCGCAGATTTCGGCCACCGTCATGTTCTTCATCGATGCCTCGATGGTGGGACATCTCGGTGCCAAAGCCTCGGCGGCTATCGGTATTGTGGAGACTACGGGATGGCTGATGGGCGGACTTGCCTCGGCGGCAAATATGGGCTTTTCGGTTCAGGTGGCTCATGCTGTTGGTGCCAACGACTTCAAGCGTGCCCAGCGTGTGCTGCGGCAGTCGTTGGTGTGCTGCATGCTGTGGAGTCTGCTGATGACGGTGATAGCGCTTGCCATCAGCGTGCCGTTACCCTATTGGCTGGGTGGTACGGAGGAAATCGCCCACGACGCCACGCTCTATTTCGCCATCTTTAGTCTGGCCGGCATCTTCTTTCAGATGGAAGGTCTGGCAGGCTCGATGCTGAAGTGTTCGGGCAACATGAAGATTCCCTCGATGCTGAACATCAATATGTGCGTGATGGACGTGGTGTTCAACTACCTATTTATATATATATTCGATATGGGTGTGGCGGGAGCTGCTATTGGTACCGGACTGGCCATGATGATTACGGCCGCACTGATGCTGTATTTCCTGCTTTACCACTCGGAGATGCTGGGCATCCTGCGTGGCAGGAAAATTCCGGGACATGATAGTGTGCCCCTGACGTGGGACAAGTTCAAGCCACAGGCAGACATTGTGGGTAATGCCTTCAAGATTGGCGCACCCATGGGATTACAGCACATGCTGATGGGTTCTGCACAGGTGGTCAGCACACTCATCGTGGCGCCATTGGGAACCGTCGCCATTGCGGCACACTCGCTGGCTATTACCGTCGAGAGTTTGTGCTACATGCCGGGCTTTGGTATTGCTGAGGCTGCAACGACGCTGGTGGGACAGAGCTTCGGGGCCGGCAAGCGCGTGCTGACACGCCAGTTTGCCCGCATGTCGGTCGGACTAGGCATGCTGGTCATGACGTTGATGGGACTGCTGATGTATGTCTTTGCACCGGAACTGATGTCGCTGATGACGCCTGTCGACGAGATTATCGCGGTGGGTGCGAAGTGTCTGCGTATAGAGGCCTTTGCCGAACCGATGTTCGCCGCAGCCATCGTCTGCAACGGCGTCTTTGTTGGTGCAGGCGACACACTCAAGCCGGCCATCATGAGTCTGTTGTCGATGTGGGGTGTGCGCCTGACGCTGGCCGCCGTCCTCGCTGGCACCTACGGACTGCCCGGTGTGTGGACCGCTATGGCCATTGAACTTTCGTTCCGCGGACTCATCTTCCTCGCCCGCCTGTTCCATGGTGGTTGGATGAAGAAACTGACATAAGGAAAGAAAAGGAAAACGGATTCGAGATAATAGCTGATTATGCAAAGAAAAATGGGAGGACTGAGCCTCCCATTCTTCGTCATTAGTAGTTGTCTTGTCTGGTATGTTTGTGTTCTTATTTGATAACCTTCGTAGTAACGGACTTGCCATTTGCCAGACACTCTACGCGGATGTTCACACCCCGTTGCGGTTCTGCCAGGCGGCGACCGTCGAGAGAGTAGTACTCTACGGCTTTGACTTCAATTGTTGTATAGGTCGACTGTATGCCTGTCGTTCCTAACTCGCGGACTTCTACATAGAATACACCACTCTCGCCATTGCCACGGGTGATTTTGTGAGAGCCGGTACCAACTCCTGAAATGGTATACAAACGGACACCCTCGCTGTCGGCCGGTGTGCTGGCGGTGCTGACATCCAACTCAGTATCATCGAATTTGAGTGTCTTGTCGCTCCAGGTAGACTGAGCGATGAGGACGGTGGAACTGCTGGCTGTCGTGGTGAACTGGATGAGCGTAGAACCTTCCATCTTCAGACCTTGCGTATAAGTGACACCGTTATAGGTGCCAGTGAATTTGGCGTTGAAGTTGTGTTTGTTGGAATCGTCGCCAAAGGTAAAGTAGCCATTCTCAGATTGGGCATCAGAGCCGTTGAACATCACTGTATAAGTCTTGGTTTCACCTGTCTCGCCACCGCCTTGTCCACTGAGGTCGACACCCAGCGTGTTGATAGCCTCGACGGGTGTGCCGTCTTCCTTTTTGTAGGCGGGATAATATTCCTTGGCAGCGTCGTCGGTATCAGCATTTCCATTGAGCATGATGTCCTGAACGAGGGAGTTGGCATAAACCTCGATATTCATGTAATACTTGGCAGGATCGATGGTGTAAGTTACTGCATCGGTAGCGTCGTTGGGATTGAGACCGTTGGCCATTTCCCATGTATCAGGAATACCGTCCTTATCGGTGTCGAAGCCTTCCTCACGGCTGCCTGTGCCAAAGTTTTCCTCGGTATAGCCGTTGACGTCGGAAACCACATCGATACGGCCTGATTTCTTGGTGACAGAACCCGTATAGGTTGCTGTACCATTACGAGCCTCGGTAAAATACCGGGCATCCACATCATCTTGATGAAGTGAAGCACCCGAGAAGGTCAGCACCTTTTCGTAGGCCTGAGCGGCACTATGGGTGGTCACTTCGCCAGCGGGAGCAGGCTCGTCGAGACGGATGCGAACGCAGTCGGTGCCGGCATTGTTCTTCTTATAGGTTACGTTTTCACCATTATAGTGATGGGGGTCTGGGCTCCAGCGCTCTCCGTCAATCAAATAGGTGCCATCGTCGTAACTGATATTCGACCAGCCATCGAAGTTGGCTGTATTGTTCATCTGGTTGCCGTTAATGTAGTAGCGGCTGGTCATGGTCCAGAAAGTTTGGTCGTCACCGGCATTGCCATCTGCTGCTACCGTCACCTGAGTAACACGGTTGGTGGTTGCAGCTGGTCCCGTTTTGTAGTAGTTGTTGACAATATTGACCTGACCGCCACCGGGGCCTCCGTAACAGCCGTTGCCGCAGTTGTAGATGACACAATTACGGAAATCGACGTTTTCTGCCTGAAGCGTGTTGGCCCATTTGTATTCGCTGTAAAGTTTATTGCTGGTGTACCCTGACCAGTTGTATCGGGCACCATTGAAGCGAGGTGAGCGGTTGTTGACGTGACAGATGAGGTTGTGATGGAAGGAAGCCAGTTTGCCACCCCAAATACCGCCATAACCATGAGCTCCTTTGCCGTGTCCTGCATTGTTCAGACTCTCACCGACAGTACACCACTGCATGGTGAAGTTGTTGTTGTCGTAGAATGATGCCACCTCGTCAATACTCCATGAGAAGGAGCAGTGGTCGAGCATGATACCCGTGAAGTGTCGTGCGGTGGAAGCATCAGCACCGTCATTGACATCCTTCTCCTGCCCACGACGGAAGCGCATGTAACGAATAATGATGTTGTTTCCATTGGGGTTCACCGTGTAATAGCGCAGGGTAATACCGGGAGCAGGCGCCGTCTGTCCAAGAATGGTGGTGTTGGCACCGATGTTGAGATTGCTTTTGAGGGCTATCACACCACCTACGTCGAAAACAATGATTTTCTTGCTATTGCCATTGACAGCATTACGAAGAGAACCAGCTCCGGAATCGTCTAAATTAGTAACGTGAATAACTGTCCCTCCGCGACCGCCAGTAACATATCGTCCGTGACCTTCGGCTCCGGGGAATGCCGGTGTGTCGTCAGCCATTGTGGCAAGGTTGAACAAAAAGGCTGAAAAGAATAACAATAACTTTTTCATATTTCTTTATTTATTATGGTCTTACTATTTTTTGTTTTCCGTCGTATATCCCATCATTTCCATTTCGAGGGATGCCCAGATGAACGGACCGACACCCTTGGCGTCGTTGTCGCGGATGGATTCTGATAGATAGTATTCATAACTGCCGTCGCGTTTCTTGTTTTCCTTGACGCTGCCCTTGGGGTTTACCTTCTTCATGGCGGCCTCCACCTCAGGGGTAGCGGCAGGACCCAGACCGGCTACAGAGCAGCAGTTGGTGAGCGAGATGGTCTTGTCGGCATTCACCTTGATGAATTTCTCAATCATGCCGTTGTAGGCTTTGATGCCTGCATCGCGATATTTCTCACCCACATAGCCCTTGCGGTAAGCTTTCAGCAATGCGTATGTAAACATGGCTGAACAGGTGGATTCCAAATAGTTACCCTCACGGTCTGGAGAGTCCATGACCTGATACCAAACACCTGATTTCTTGTCCTGCCATTTCAGGATAGCGTCGAAGTCCTTGACGAGCAGGTCGATGACTTCCGAGCGACGGGTATAGTCCTCGGGCAGGGCGTCGAGTACCTCAATGAGCGCCATCGTGTACCAGCCCTGGGCACGTCCCCAGCAATGCTGGCTTAAACCTGTTTCCTTGTCGGCCCAGAAAGTCATGCGCGTCTCGTCGTAAGCGTGACGGTTCAGACCGGTCTTGGGGTCGAGGGTACGCTGATAGGTAATCTTCAGCTGGTTGACGGCATCGTCGTAGATGGCGGTGACAGGATCTTTTTTTGCCTTTTTGCCTTTTACTTTTTCCGTAATGGGTGCGGTCAGTGTTCGGAAAGGCAGGCCCATGAAGATGCCGTCGAGCCAAACCTGATAAGCGTAGATGGCTTTGTGCCAATACACCTTGTCGGCAATGGTACGCGGCTGGTCCTGCAGTTGCTTCATCATGGTCTGCATGGCCTTCAGGTTCTTGGCCTCGGGCCACTTCTGGTACATGCGGGTAACAAAATGGCCGGTGCGGATGTTGTCGAGGTTATAGTCAAGGATGTCGTAGCCTGTGATGTTGCCCTCCTCGTCAATCATCTTGTCGGTGTACATCTTGCAATATTTCAAGATGTCTTCTCCGCCATATTTTAAATAGGTGTCGAGCATGCCTTCCAGCTCGATGCCCATCACGTAGCTCCATTTGGGCTTGGTGGCGAAATCGAGCATATAGCTCTTGGGTACGCGTTTCATCTCAGAGTAGGTGAGCCATTCGGAATAGTGTTTATAGGGCTTTTCCTGCAGTACCAGCGAACCGTTGATCATCAGATTGTCATAGGTCACGTCCTGAGCAAGGCCAATCTGATGGATGGGCTTGTTGTAGACTCCGTTGAACTCACAGTTCTTGACGGTGATGTTATTGACGGTATAGGCCAGCTTTGGGTCATCATAACCCACAATCATCACGCCGTATTTCGACTTTTGACAGGTAACATTCTCCATGGTGACGTTGCGCACTGTGGGATAGAATCCACGACAGCACACCTCGCGCGGTTCGTAGTCGGTATTGATTTTCAGTACGGCCTCGCCGCACTGGCCAACCTTGATGTTGCGCATGTTGATATTCTCGATAATGCCTCCGCGACAAGAGTTGGTCTTGATACGCAGTACACGGTCCAGACTGGGGGAGTCCATCTCGCAGTTCTCGGCATAGACGTTTTGGCAACCACCGGAAATCTCGGAACCGATGACCACGCCACCGTGTCCGTTATTGAATTTACAGTTGCGGATGATGATATTCTTTGATGGCGTGCCGGCAAACTTGCCCTGTCCACTTTCACGACCGTCGTTGTTGCGGCCGCTCTTGATGGCAATGCAGTCGTCGCCTGTGTTAAAAAAACAGTTCTCGATGAGTACACGGTCGCACGACTCGGGGTCACACCCGTCGCCGTTGGGACCGTTATTATTGATGTGTACGCCACGAACGGTAATGTCCTTCGACAATAGGGGATGAATGACCCAGAAAGGTGAACGTAGCAAGGTGACATCCTCGATGAGGATTCCCTCGCATTGGTTCAGGTTAATCATCTGGGGACGCAGACCATCCTTCGGTCCAAACATGCGTGCGTCCATCGATACACCGTCCTCAGCATATTTCAATAGACGGGCTCGTGCTCCTTGATTCTGTGCGATACCGCCTTCTTTCATGCCGAAACGCTTGTTGCCGCACCAAGGCCACCAAGTCTCGTTACTACCGCCACCGTCGATAGTCCCCTTACCAGTAATGGCAATATCCTTGGCCTGGTAGGCATAGATCAGGGGGGATAGGTTCCAACAGTCAAGACCTTCCCAACGGGTAGGGACGATGGGGTAGAGCTCCGGTTCGAAAGCAAACTCCAGAATGGCACCTTCCTCGATGACGAGGTTAACACCCGACTTCAGCTGAATGGCAGCCGTCAGGAACTTCTGTCCTGCAGGAACGATAACGCGACCGCCGCCCTTCTTCGAACATTTGTCGATGGCCTTCTGGATGGCCTTCTGGTTCTTGGCGGCTGTATTATCGGACTTTGCGCCAAATTTGGTGATGTCATACACTTTGTCTGCAAACTGAGGCATACGGATGCTCTGCTCAATCTGCTTGTACTCCTGCTCGTTCCAACCTTTGGCTTGCATGCCTATAACTACGAAGGCAAGGAGTGCTACGGTCTGTAGAATTCTCTTCATTTTTCTATTTGTTTTAGTAGTTCTGTGTGCAAAGTTACGAATAAGTGCGGGAAAATCCAAATATTTTGGTGTTTTTCAAGCGCAATCGTTTTAGTAAAATAGTATGACAACGCAATGAAATGAGTGTGTAATGCAAGAAAAGTTGTAAAAAATTTGCATTTTACGGAATTATTCCCTAAATTTGCCGCCGATAAGCTTCACGAAGACCGTTTGTCTCGTTGCTTATCTTATTTAAAAAGAGGAGATTGGTAGCGTCCTGCACCAATCTCCCTATTTTTTTGATGATTTAAATCGTTAAGAAATGTCATCAGATTTCCCATCCGATGGCTGATGCTCCAAGCACAGCGGCAGATGCTCCGTCAAGACCGCTGATGAGGAACTGGGCCTTGTTCTTGAAAATGTTCATGACGTGTTCGTTATAGCTACGCTTGATGGGTTCCATAATCAAGTCACCGGCCTTGACCATACCTCCGAAGAAAATAAAGGCTTCTGGGCTTGAGAATGCTGCGAAGTCGGCGCAAGCCTCGCCCAGCATCTTACCTGTAAATTCATAGATTTCCTTGGCCAATTCATCGCCCTTGCCGGCGGCAATCGACACGTCGAGCGAAGTGATATCTTCAGGATTCATCTCGCGGAGTAGTGACGGACGGTCTGTCTTGGCCAATAATTCACGAGCAGTACGGGCTACACCTGTTGCCGAGCAGTATGCCTCCAGACAACCAGTACGTCCGCAACCACAGCTGCGTCCTTCCTCGCCGCGAACCATGGTGACATGTCCTAACTCACCGGCAAAACCGTCGTGACCATAAAGCAGCTGTCCGTTAACGACAATACCAGATCCCACGCCTGTTCCCAGTGTGATGACGATGAAGTTCTTCATTCCACGAGCTACGCCATAGACCATTTCGCCGATAGCTGCCGCATTGGCATCGTTGGTTAAGGCCACGGGAATGCCATTCAGCTGGTCGCTAAATAGCTTGGCCAAGGGTACCACGCCGTTTTTGGCCCATGCCAGATTGGGGGCAAATTCAATAGTGCCGTTGTAGTAGTTGCCGTTGGGAGCACCAATACCCATGGCCTTGATTTTCTCTATGCCGCCCACCTGTTCGATAATAGGTTGCAAAGCCTCGACGGAAGCCTTTACATAATCCTCGACATTGGTGTAACCACCAGTCTTAATAGCAGTTGTTGCTTTGATGTCGCCTCGGGCGTCAACAATGCCGAATACAGAGTTAGTGCCTCCTAAGTCTAGACCGATAACATACGGTTTGATTCCTTGTTGTTCCATTGTCGTTATGTTTTAAGTTTGTATTTATGAACGATTTTGCCCACAAAGGTACAAAAATAATTTAGAAAGTACTCATTCTTTCACATTTTTTTGTACCTTTGACCTTGTCGAAGGCATTCTCGTTCGGAAAAATCCAAATAAATTTGGTTTTTCGCTCACTTATTCGTACCTTTGCACCGAATATGCCATTTCCGATACATATAAACATAGTCGACTTGGTGTTCAAGGGCATGCTGATAGGCATGATAGCTTCGGCTCCTATGGGACCTGTGGGCATCCTTTGTGTACAGCGCACGCTGAACAAAGGGCGCTTATTCGGTCTTGCTACAGGTGTAGGGGCTGCTGTTAGCGATATCATCTATGCTGGAATCACTGGCTTCGGCATGGCCTTTGTGATGGATTTCATCAACAACGAACAAAACAAGTTCTACCTGCAGATTGCCGGTAGTGTGTTGCTGTTGGCCTTTGGTCTCTATACCTGGCGCATGGACCCTACGAAGAATATGCACCAGTCTGGCCAGCAGAGAGGTTCGCTGTGGTACAATATGTGGACGGCCTTCCTCGTCACCTTTTCCAATCCGCTCATCGTATTCCTCTTTATGGCGCTGTTTGCACAGTTTGCCTTCGTCATTCCCGATCGTCCGTTCGAGATGTTGATAGGTTTTGCCAGTATTGTAGGCGGTGCTCTGCTTTGGTGGTATGGACTCTCGTGGTTGGTCGATAAGGTACGCACCATCTTCGATACTCAGGGTATACGAATCATCAATCAGGTTATAGGTGCTGTGGTAACGCTCTTCTCCGTCATCTCGCTGTTTGGTACAGTGACCAACCTCTTCAGATTCTTCTGAAGGGTAAATGGAAAAAAATAAAAAAGGTAAAATGTTTGTAGCACAGGAATTACGAAAGAAAAATATTGCTGAATACCTGCTTTATATGTGGCAGATTGAGGACACTATCCGTGCCTTCGGTTGTTCGTTGAGCCGTATTCGCAGGGAGTATATTGACCGTTTTGACTATACGGACGAGCAGAAGGAGGAAGAGTCCGACTGGTTTGGCAACCTGATCCGGATGATGAATCAGGAGGGATGTCGCGAGCAGGGGCACCTTCAGATTAACAAGGTCGTCATGCAGCAGTTGCAGGAATTACATGCCCAATTGTTGTCGTCGTCCAAGTTTCCGTTTTATAATTCAGAATATTACAAGGTGTTGCCTTTTATTGTCGAATTGCGCAATCGAGGAGCCAGTAAGGATGAGAACGAGATAGAGACGTGCTTTAACTCGCTTTATGGTGTGATGATGCTTCGTTTACAGAAGAAAGAGATTTCCCCCAATACTCAACATGCTATTACGGAGATTTCTACCTTTGTCGGTATGCTCAACGACTATTATTTAAAAGATAAGCAGAAACCTTTAGAATTCGATTAATGCGATGAATATATTGATTACGGGCTGTAATGGGCAGTTAGGAAACGAGATGCAGTTGCTGGAGAAGGAAAATCCCCAGCATATCTACTTTAATACCGATGTCGCAGAGCTCGATATCACCGACCAGCAAGCTATAGAGCAGTTTGTCAATGAACACCAGATTGACGGCATCGTCAATTGTGCAGCCTATACCGCCGTTGATAAGGCTGAAGATAACGAAGAACTCTGCCAAAAACTCAATGCCGAGGCTCCTGCTTATTTGGCTCATGCTGTCGACCATCGTGGTGGATGGATGATACAGATTTCTACTGACTATGTGTTTGATGGCACCAATCATACTCCCTATACCGAGGACGAAGACACCTGTCCTAATAGTGTTTATGGCAAGACCAAACTAGTGGGTGAGTTGAATGTGCAGAAACTCTGCCGCCGTTCGATGATTATCCGTACGGCATGGCTGTACTCTGCCTTTGGCAATAACTTCGTGAAGACGATGATTCGGTTGGGAAAAGAGAAACCCCAACTTGGCGTTATTTTCGACCAGATTGGTACTCCCACTTATGCCCGTGATTTGGCTCGTGTCATCATGGTGGCTGTCAACAAGGGTACCCATCCTGGCATCTATCATTTCTCCAACGAGGGTGTTATCTCGTGGTACGACTTCACCAAAGCTATTCATCGTTTGGCTGGAATTGACACTTGTCGCGTCAGTCCGCTTCATACTTCAGAGTATCCCACACCCGCTGCCCGTCCGCACTATAGTGTGCTCGATAAAACGAAGATTAAGCAGACCTATGGGATAGAGATTCCTTATTGGGAGGAGAGTCTTAAGGAGTGTATTGCTGAGTTGCTGAAATAGTTTAAAAAGCATATATTAACAACTGAAAATCAAAGAATTATGTGTAAGGTAGGGATTCCTAAGGAAATTAAGAACAACGAGAATCGTGTGGGCATGACCCCGTCAGGTGTTGCCGAGTTAGTCAGACATGGACATCAGGTCTATGTACAGCATACTGCGGGAGAGGGCAGTGGTTTTAGTGACGAACAGTATCAGAAGGTGGGTGCTCAGATCCTGCCTACCATTGAGGATGTTTATGCTGAGGCCGACATGATTGTAAAAGTGAAGGAACCCATCGAACCTGAATACCCGTTGGTACGCAAAGGACAGGTGGTGTTCACCTATTTCCATTTTGCTTGTGAAGAGGAGCTGACGCATGCCATGCTGAAAAGCGGTGCTGTCTGTATTGCCTATGAGACAGTGGAGCGTGACGACCGTTCGTTGCCGCTACTCATTCCGATGAGTGAGGTGGCTGGACGTATGGCTACTCAGAACGGTGCCTATTACCTGCAGAAAACCAAGGGCGGCAAGGGTAAACTGATGGCTGGTGTGCCAGGTGTGAAGCCTGCTAAGGTATTGGTGCTTGGTGGAGGAACGGTGGGCGAGGCCTCTGCCCGTATTGCAGCTGGTATGGGTGCCGATGTTACCATTACTGATGTTTCGCTACCACGTTTGAAACAGCTCGCTGCCGAGTTGCCCGCCAATGTACATACCCTCTATTCGTCGGAACATAACATCCGCCAGGAGTTGCCAACAGTCGATATAGTTATTGGCTCTGTGCTGATTCCAGGTGATGCTGCGCCTAAGCTTATCACGAAGGATATGCTCTCGCTGATGGAAAAGGGCACGGTACTTGTCGATGTCGCCATCGACCAAGGCGGCTGCTTCGAGACCTCGCATCCCACTACGCATAGTGAGCCGGTCTATATGGTCGATGGTATCGTACATTATGCTGTGGCCAATATTCCAGGAGCCGTTCCGAATACTTCTACCATAGCCCTCACCAATGCTACGTTGCGCTATGCTGTTGCTCTTGCCGATAAGGGGTGGCAGCAGGCTTGCCGTGACGACCGTTCCTTGGCTCGTGGTGTCAATATGGTAGACGGAAAGTGTACTTACGAGGCTGTCGCTAAAGTATGGAATCTTCCCTACACACCGTTACAGCTATAATATAATAATTAATTAAGGTGAATCAAGAAATAGAACGCAGGCGAACTTTCGCCATTATCTCACACCCCGATGCGGGTAAAACCACGCTGACCGAGAAGTTTCTGCTCTTTGGTGGACAGATTCAAGTGGCAGGTGCTGTAAAGAACAATAAGATTAAGAAAACCGCTACTTCCGACTGGATGGATATCGAGAAGCAGCGTGGTATCTCAGTGTCGACCTCTGTGATGGAGTTCGACTACACCCCCGACGGAAAGGATATCGAATACAAGGTGAACATCCTTGATACCCCGGGACACCAGGACTTTGCCGAGGACACCTATCGCACGCTGACAGCTGTCGATAGTGCTATCATCGTGGTCGATGGTGCGAAAGGTGTAGAGACGCAGACACGTAAATTGATGAACGTCTGCCGCATGCGCAACACTCCCGTCATCATTTTCATCAACAAGATGGACCGCGAGGGCCGCGACCCCTTTGATCTGCTTGATGAGCTGGAGAAGGAACTCGAAATCCATGTGCGTCCCCTTTCGTGGCCTATCAATCAGGGCGCGAAATTCAAGGGTGTCTATAACATCTACGAACAGCAGTTGAACTTGTTTACTCCTGACAAACAGCGCGTTACCGAAAAGGTTGCTGTCGATATCGATAGTGCCGAACTCGATGAAAGAGTGGGCGAGCAGGATGCCGAGAAACTGCGTGAAGACCTGGAACTGGTCAGCGGCGTCTATCCCGATTTCGAGGTCGATACCTACCGTAGTGCCGAGGTGGCTCCCGTCTTCTTCGGTTCAGCGCTCAACAACTTCGGCGTACAGGAACTATTGGACTGTTTCGTCGAGATTGCTCCCTCTCCCAAGCCTACCAAGGCCGAGGAGCGCGATGTGCAACCTGAAGAACCCAAGTTCACTGGCTTCATTTTCAAGATCACCGCCAATATCGATCCCAACCATCGTTCATGTATTGCCTTTTGCAAGGTCTGCTCTGGCAAGTTTCAGCGCAACCAGCCCTATCTGCATGTGCGACAGGGCAAGACGCTGCGCTTCTCTTCGCCCACGCAGTTTATGGCCCAGCGAAAGTCTACCATCGACGAGGCATGGCCTGGTGATATTGTAGGTTTGCCCGATACCGGTGGCATGTTCAAAATTGGCGATACCATCACCGAGGGCGAACAGCTTCACTTCCGCGGACTGCCATCCTTCTCGCCCGAGCTCTTCAAGTATATCGAAAACGACGATCCAATGAAGTCCAAGCAGCTGCAGAAGGGTATAGATCAGTTGATGGACGAGGGTGTTGCCCAGTTGTTCGTCAATCAGTTCAACAACCGCAAGATTATCGGCACCGTGGGACAGTTGCAGTTCGAAGTCATCCAGTATCGCCTGGAGAACGAGTACAATGCCAAGTGCCGTTGGGAACCCGTCCATCTTTACAAGGCTTGTTGGATTGAGAGCGACGACGATAAGGAGTTGGAGAACTTCAAGAAGCGCAAGTACCAGTATATGGCCAAGGACAAGGAGGGTAGGGACGTGTTCCTGGCTGACTCCGGCTATGTGCTCTCAATGGCGCAACAGGACTTTGAACACATTAAGTTCCATTTTACTAGTGAGTTCTAATGACAAGAGAAGAAGATATAAAAAATGCCGTAGAAGTATTACGCAAGGGTGGGGTGATCCTCTATCCGACAGATACTGTGTGGGGCATCGGTTGTGATGCAACGAATGCTGAGGCTGTGAAGCGCGTGTACGATATCAAGCAGCGCGACGATTCGAAGGCGATGATTTGTCTCGTCGACAGCGATGCCCGTTTGCAACGCTATGTGCGTAATGTGCCCGATGTCGCTTGGCAACTCATCGATAGCCTTAAAGAGGGAGACGTAAAGCCGACGACGATTATTCTTGACGGTGCTATCAACCTGGCTGAGAACCTCATCGCTGACGATGGTTCGATAGCCCTGCGCATCACCCGGGAGCCGTTCTCGAAGGAGTTGTGCTATCGTTTCCAGAAGGCGCTGGTTTCCACTTCTGCGAATATCAGTGGCGAGCCTGCTGCCCAGAACTACTGCGACATCGCCCCACGCATCATCGAGGCCGTCGACTATGTTTGCTGGTCGCGCCGTCAGGAACACAAGCCCCACACGCCGTCTAGCATCATTCGTCTGCGTGAGAACGGTGAGGTAACCATTATAAGAAGCTAAGTCAGAGTAGTTAAAGAAGGATTTATGGAAACTCATACCGACAGATTGAAGCGCCCGGCTTGGCTGGTGAGGCTGCACGATTGGCGTGTGGCCAATGTCAGCGACAAGATGTTCTTGCTCATCTTGGCGTTTCTTGTCGGACTGCTGTCAGCTGTGGCGGCCTATATCCTGCACGGACTCATCAACACCATCGTTGCTCTGCTGACAGGCAAGTTCCAGGCCGACTCATACAACTGGCTCTATCTGGTCTATCCCGTTATTGGCATCTGGCTGACTTCGCTCTTTGTCCGCTATATCGTCAAGGACAACATCTCGCACGGCATCACCCGTATCCTTTATGCCATTTCGTCGAACCGCAGTCGGTTGAAGGCTCACAATACATGGTCCAGCGTCATTGCCTCAGCCATTACCATCGGCTTTGGTGGATCGGTCGGTGCCGAGGCACCTATCGTGCTGACGGGCTCGGCCATTGGCTCGAATCTCGGAAAAATCTTCCGACTCGACAACAAAACGCTGATGACTCTCGTGGGCTGTGGTGCTGCTGGAGCCATTGCCGGCATCTTCAAGGCCCCGATTGCCGGACTGGTGTTTACCCTTGAAGTGTTGATGATCGACCTGACGATGGCTTCGCTGCTGCCCATTCTCGTCAGTTGTGTGACGGCGACGTGCTTCACCTATATCTTCAGCGGCAATGCTGTCATGTTCTCGTTTACGCTCGACAGTGACTGGACTGTAGAGCGTGTTCCTGCGTCAATCCTTTTGGGAATCACCTGCGGACTCGTTTCGCTTTACTTCATCCGTGCCATGAATGCCTGCGAGGATATGTTCGCCCGCTTCAAGGACAAACCCTATGTCAGGCTCCTCATCGGAGGTGCTATCTTGAGCACGCTCATCTTCCTCTTTCCGTCGCTTTATGGTGAGGGCTACCATAGCATCAACTTGTTGCTTAACGGCCGTACAGAAGCTGATTGGAATCAGATACTCGATGGCTCGCTGTTCTATGGTCACTCCGAATACCTTATATTATATATAGGTCTTGTGTTGCTGACGAAAGTCTTTGCCACCTCGGCAACGAATGGCGGAGGTGGTTGTGGCGGAACGTTCGCCCCCTCGCTGTTTATTGGCTGCTTCACGGGATTCCTCTTCTCGCGTCTGTGGAATATGCATCAGATTGGTGTCTATGTTCCCGAGAAGAATTTCTCCCTGCTGGGAATGGCGGGTGTTATGTCGGGTGTCATGCATGCCCCGCTGACGGGCATTTTCCTCATTGCCGAGATTACCAGTGGCTACAATCTCTTCATGCCGTTAATGATTGTTGCCGTGTCGAGCTATCTCACAATCAATATTTTCGAGAAGCATAGCATTTATGGCATGCGACTGGCCAAGCAGGGTAAGCTAAAGACGCACCACACCGATCACGCTGCGCTGACGCTGATGAGTCTCGACTCCGTCATCGACCGCGACTTCCAGGCTGTCGATCCCGATATGGATTTGGGGCAGATGGTTCACTATATCTCTCGTTCGCGCCACCGTGTATTGCCCGTTACCGATGCTGCCGGCGTGTTGCAGGGCGAGATTAATATCGTCAAAATCCGCCACGTGGTGTTCCGAACCGAGCTTTATCACCATTTCCGTGCCTCACAGCTTATGTCAACGCCTGACGCCACACTCAGCGACTCTACGCCCATGACGCAGGTCATGCGAATCTTCGAGCGTACTCAGGCCGACTGGCTCCCCGTGCTTGATGCCAACAACCATCTGAAAGGCTACATCTCTCGTAAGCGCATGTACGATATGTACCGCAAGATGGTTCACGATTTAAGTCAAGATTAAGATAACAACAGGGGTACTTTGCCAACCCCCTTTAACAAAACAAGGATTATGGAACAAGAAAAAAGAAAAGTCAGCGTGCTGTTTATGCTTTTTGGCACCCTGTTCTGCGTCTGCCTCATCACGGCAAACGTGTTGGAAACAAAGCAACTCTCTTTCGGACCGATTAATCTGACGGCTGGTATCATTGTCTTCCCCGTGTCGTACATCATCAACGACGTCGTCTGCGAGGTGTGGGGTTATCAGCGCACCCGCATGCTCATCTGGATGGGTTTCGCCATGAACTTCTTCTTCGTCATCATGGGTGCCATTGCCGACTGGATTCCCGGTGCACCCTATTGGCATGGTGAAGAGGGCTTCCACGTCATCTTCGGTTTGGCACCGCGAATTGCCCTGGCATCGTTCATCGCCTTCATTGCCGGCTCGTTCATCAATGCCTATGTGATGTCGCGTATGAAACTCAGTTCCGGCGGCTCAAATTTCTCGGCTCGTGCCATTCTCAGTACCGTGTTTGGCGAGGCGGCGGACTCTGTCATCTTCTTTCCCTTGGCCCTTGGTGGTGTCATCCCCTGGGAGGAGATGCCCTCGCTCATGATTTCACAGGTCACACTGAAGACGCTATATGAAATCATCGTGCTGCCTATCACCATCCGTGTTGTCGAGTTTACCAAGAAGCACGACCATGAGGATGTGTTCGACCGCGATATCAACTACAACATCTTTAATATTCTGAAAATATAATCCGTTATATCGTAACAACGTTATAACGTAATAACGATAGAGACTATGGCAAGAGAAAATGAAGGCCTGCAGCAGTTGGGCCGCAAGACCGAATATCGGCAAGACTATGCGCCGGAAGTGTTGGAGACTTTCGAGAACAAACACCCCGACAACGACTATTGGGTACAGTTTAACTGCCCTGAGTTCACCTCGCTCTGTCCTATTACCGGACAGCCCGATTTCGCTGAGATCAAGATTGCCTATATCCCTGCAGAGCGTATGGTCGAGTCGAAGAGTCTGAAGCTCTACCTCTTCTCGTTCCGCAATCACGGCGACTTCCACGAGGACTGCGTCAATATCATCATGAAGGACCTCGTCGCCCTCATGCAGCCCAAGTACATCGAGGTCGTCGGTATCTTCACACCCCGTGGCGGCATCTCGATCTATCCTTATGCCAACTATGGTCAGCCTGGCACGAAGTACGAGCAGATGGCCCGGCGCCGACTAGAAGAACGACAGATGATTTAGCTCCCCCCATGAGTTACGACACCTACATCTTCGATCTCGACGGCACGTTGCTCGACACGCTTCACGACTTGGCGACCAGCGTCAACTATGCCTTGCGACAACACCACATGCCCGAACACCCGGTGGACGATATCCGCCGGTTCGTGGGCAATGGTGTCCGCCTGCTTATGGAGCGTGCTGTCCCCGATGGTGCCGATAACCCGCAGTTCGATGCAGCTTTCGGTACCTTCCGGCAGTACTATATGCACCACTCGCTTGACACCACGCGGCCCTACGACGGCATCCCCGAACTCATTCGCGAGTTGCATGCCCGTGGGTGTCAGATGGCTGTTGTCAGCAACAAGATGATGGCTGCCACCCAGGAACTCGTGCACCATTTCTTCCCGGAGATTCCTGTGGCCATCGGTGAGCACGAAGCTGAAGGTATTCGCAAGAAGCCCGCTCCCGACACCGTCTTTGCTGCTTTGAAGCAATTAGGATACCCCTTTCCGGATCATCCGCATAGTGTGAAAAATCCGTTAAAGGAGGATAGGCTGGCCGTCTACGTCGGCGACAGTGATGTCGATCTTGCTACCGCCCGTAATGCCGGCTTGCCCTGCATCAGCGTGCTCTGGGGTTTCCGCGACCGCGATTTCCTGCTCCATGAAGGTGCCACTACCTTTGTCAGTCATCCTTTGGACATCCTGAATATATAATATACTCATTCTAACCAACACTTTTAACACTATGACTCGATTATGGATAACAATGCTGCTGCTGCTGACCATGTTCACCGTTCAGGCACAACAGGTGGTCAGCGGAATAGTGAAAGACCGGCTGACCGGCAGACCGCTCAGCCATGTCAGTATCTCGGCCGAGGGCTCCGATGTACATACTGTCAGCAACGACGATGGTTTCTTTACGCTGAAGGTTGCCCAGCGTCCGCGCTACATCATTCTCAGTCATATTGGCTATAAGACCCGCCAGATGCAGCTCGACACCGGACCTACCGACCATCTCACCATCCTCATGCTTAGTACTACCGTCCAGCTTAACGAGGTCATTATCTCTGCCGACGACCCGTTAACCATCGTCAGGACTGCCATGAGTCGCATCAGTTCCAACTATTCCAACGAACCGGAACTCGTCCGCTGTTTCTATCGTGAGACAGCCCGTCGCGGTTCGCGCTTCATCAGCATTGCCGAGGCTGTTACCGATATGTATAAGTCGAGCTATTTGCGTGGTCCGGAATTTGATGCCGTATCCATCCTGAAAGGGCGCCGTCTGATGAGTATGAAGGCCAGCGATACCCTTGGCGTCAAGGTGCAGGGCGGTCCCGTCATGCCCCTGATGGTCGACGTGGCCAAGAATTCGGAGTATCTTTTGAATCCTGAGATGCTGCCGTATTATCAATATCGCATGGAGCCTCCAACGATGATCGGCGATTGCTCGCATTACGTCATCAGCATGACTCCAGTGGTAAAAACCCCGTTCCCGCTGATGGGCGGAAAGCTCTACATCAATCATGAGACGCTGGCCATATCGCGTGCCGAATTGCAACTCGACGTCAGCGACTGGCGCAGGGCCTCCGAATACATGCTCGTGCAGAAGCCTTTCGGGTTGCGCTTCCGTCCTCGCGAGCTTACAGTCATGGTAGTCTACGAAACCGATGTGCAGGGCATTACCCACATGAGTTATGTTCGCAACGTGATGCGATTCAATTGCGACTGGCGCCGCCGGCTTTTCGCCTCGCCCTATACTACGGTGTGCGAAATGGTGGTCACCGACCGCCTGGCCCTGGGGCGTCAGGCTAAGCGTCCCCGTGGACGTTCGTCGTTTGGCAGTCGCGACCGTTTCTACGACAAGGTGGAGTATTTCGACGATCCCGACTTCTGGGCCGACTATAATATCATCGCCCCCACCGAGAGTCTCGAACATGCTATTGAAAAACTGAAAAAGAAAGTCCGCAAATAGGATTCTCTCTAATGAATGTATTTTTTTATCAGATAAAATGATGTTCCGTTCAGCTGTTCTTTTATTGTTCTCAGTTCTCAACTCTCAACTCTCAGTTGGATACGCCCAGCCTGCCGGAGTCCGTCTCGACACCCTCCGCGTGCAGCACGTCGACTTCGAAGGTCGTACCCAGCAGGGCGTCATCATCTGCAACCACACCATTGCCGGCGACCTGCGCGACATCTTTGCCGAACTCTATCGCCAGCGCTATCCTATCGAGCGCATCCGTCCCATTTCCGACTATGCCGACGATGACGAACGCTCCATGCAAGCCAACAACACCTCGTGCTACTGCTATCGACCCATTGCCGGCACGACGCGTCTGTCGAAGCATGCCCTGGGCCTGGCCATCGACGTGAATCCGCTCTACAACCCCTGTGTGCGCCGCAAGAAGGACGGCACACTACTCATCCAGCCGTCAACGGGCAAACCCTATGCCGACCGCAGCAAGGCATTTAAATATAAGATCACACGACGGGATCTCTGTTACCGGCTCTTTATCGAGCACGGCTTCCAGTGGGGTGGGGCGTGGCGGTCTGTCAAAGACTACCAGCATTTTGAGAGGTGAGAGGAAAGAGGTGAGAGGAAAGAGGTGAGAGGAAAGAGGTGAGAGGTAAGAATTACTTTTTCTTCTTTTTGCGGTTGAAGAGGAATCCGTAGGTTTTGATGAGCTTGCGCACCAATAGGAAGCCGTCTATGGCTGTAATGCTGTTGGCTAAAAGGTTTGCCGCCAGTTCTCCCTTGCTACTGGCTTTCTGTGGAGCAAACAAGGTGCGCCAGAGAATGCCTATCTGGTCGTTCTCCTGCTGAATGTCAGACTGCAGCTTTTCTTTGCGGAGCTGAATCTCTTCTAAGGTATGGTAGGTGGGTTCGGACATACAACGGCTAACTTAACAGAATTTCGGACAGGAAGCGTACCAAGGGACGCTCTATCCACGACTTTCGTTTGATGAACACGACGATGAGCAGAATCAGGAACAGCAGCGCCATGATGAAAAAAGCCAATGCCGTACCCGTCAGCGGCTCCATCGCGTAGATGAGTGCGAATGACAGATAGAAGAGGATGGCCACGCCCAGGATGATGAACACGATGGTCAGCGTCAGCGCAGTGGTCAGACGCACAATTTTTTCGACTGCGTTGAACTTCAGGTACTCGCCCTGAAGTCCAACGTAATTCTTCACCGATTCCACCAGTTGGGCGATGGACTCAACGTTCTTGTCGCTCGACAGCATTTTTTCTCTTACTTCTTACCTCTCGCCTCTTACTTCTCTTTTTCAGACATCATCAAGCTTCCACTTCCGGTGCAGCCTCGGCAATGTCGTCAACAAGGTCGCTGACTTCCTTGCGGCTCAGCTTGATGTTGTGCTTCTTCATGAAGTCGTCCACAGCATCGGTAATCTTACCACGGGTGTCCTCGCCCTTCTCGGGGGCCAACAGGAGTCCAATAACTGCTCCGGCAATTGCTCCGCCGAAGAATGCGCCTAAATAACCTAAACTTCTCATAGTTGTAATATTTTTATAGTGTTAAACGTCTGTTTCGAGGGCAAATATACGGAAAGTTTTCGAAATTAACAAACTTTACGCAGTATTTTTCGCGATTATTGCTCATTATTTTGTAATTTTGCGGCAATAAAACGAATAAACAAGTTTAATTTCAATACAATTCGAGTAAATTATGAAGAAGTACATCGTACTGTGCGCAGGTCTTTGCGCAGCAATGGCTTTTACAAGTTGTAAGTCGAGTGAGAGTGCCTACAAGCAGGCTTATCTGAAGGCAAAGGCTCAGGAAGAGGTTCAGACTCCCGCCCAGCAGGAGACTGTCGATCAGAACGTTGTTGCCCCGTTGCAGGAGCGTGCTGCCAACAACACCCGCGTGCTTGACAATGCCGACAACGTATCGGTTCGTCAGGAGAATGTGACGGTCGTCAATGGTGCTGGCCTGAAGAATTTCAGCGTCGTTGTTGGTTCCTTCTCCCTCCGTGCCAATGCTGAGGGTCTGCAGCAGACGCTGCGCTCTGTAGGCTATGACGCCCAGGTGGTGCTCAACTCTGCCGTCCAGCCTGCCATGTATCGTGTGGTTGCTGCCACTTTCGATACCAAGGCCGAGGCTGCAGCAAGCCGCAACGACCTGCAGGCAAAGTATCCCGGTGCATGGCTGCTGTATGCGAAGTAAGCTGTGGCGCGGATATTGTCTATAGACTACGGAAAGAAACGAACGGGATTGGCAGTCACCGATCCGCTGCAGATTATTGCTGGCGGATTGGCGACTGTCTCCACATCTGAGCTGTTTGATTATCTGACGCAATATGTGTCGTGCGAGTCTGTCGAGCGCATCGTCATTGGCGAGCCCCGTCAGCCCAACGGCCAGCCCAGCGAGAATTTGGCCCGTGTCCAGCAGTTTGTCAACCGCTGGCGCAAGCAGCGTCCCGACATCCCCATCGAGTACTACGACGAGCGCTTCACTTCCGTGTTGGCGCATCAGGCTATGCTCGATGCCGGACTGAAGAAAAAAGCCCGTCAGGACAAGGCGCTGGTCGACGAAATCTCCGCCACCATTATCCTCGAGGACTACCTCCGCAGTCGCAACAGGTAATCATAAATTTCATATTTCAAAGTTCAAAGTTCAAAGTTCAAAATGATATTACCTATTTATATTTATGGCCAGCCGGTATTGCGCAAGGTGGCCGAAGACATCACCCCCGACTATCCCGAACTTAGGCAGCTCATCGACGACATGTGGGAGACGCTGGCCGAAAGCGATGGCATCGGACTGGCTGCCCCCCAGATAGGGCGTGCCATCCGCCTGTCGGTCATCGACCTCGACGTCATCAGCGACGACCTGCCCGAGTATAAGGGCTTCCGTCGGGTGTATATCAATCCCCACATCATCGAAGCCGACGACGCGAAGACCAGTAGCTCCGAGGAAGGCTGCCTGTCGTTGCCCGCCATTCACGAGAAGGTGGTGCGCCCCACACGCATCCATGTCGAGTGGGACGACGAGCAGTTCCAGCATCACGACGAGTGGATTGAGGGCTATCTGGCCCGCGTCATGCAGCACGAGTTCGACCATCTGGATGGCAAGATGTTTGTCGACCACATCTCACCGCTCCGCAAGCAGCTCATCAAGAGCAAGCTCAAGGCACTCACCCTGGGCCGCTACCACTGCGGATACAAGACGAAACCGGTAAGGAGATAGTTGACAGTTGATAGTTGACAGCTATGAAGAATTGCAGAATCATTCGTATCTTTTTGATGGTTGTTTTGTTGCAACTGTCAACTGTCAACTGTCAATTGTCAACTTGTTTCGCCCAGTTCAACACCGACAGGCTAATTACCATAGGCCGCTCGGCACTTTATTTCGAGGACTACGTGCTGTCCATTCAGTATTTCAATCAGGCCATCTCCGCCAAGCCATACTTGTATGAGCCTTGGTATTTCCGCGCCGTGGCGAAATACTACCTCGACGACTATATCGGAGCCGAGAGCGACTGCACCGAGGCCATCCAGCGCAATCCCTACGTGGTAGGCATCTACGAGCTGCGTGGACTATGCCGCATCCAGCAGAAGAATTTCGACGGAGCCGTTAGCGACTATAATTCCGCCCTGCGCCACGATCCCGAGGGCATCAACCTGTGGCACAACCGCGCCCTCTGCCGCATCCAGCAGAAAAACTATGAGCTGGCCTTGGCCGAGCTCGACACCATGAGCCAGCGCTGGAGCCGCAATGCCCGCATTCCCGCCATGAAGGCCGAGGCCTACATCATGCAGAAAGACACCACGAAGGCCATCGAGGCGCTCGAGAAAAGCATCGAGCTCGATGCCTACAACGGCAACGTCTGGGCACAGCGCGCCGTCATCAGCCTGGCCCGCAGCGAGTGGAAGGAGGGCGAGGAGTTCCTCGACAAGGCCATCCACCTGCTGCCCAAGGATGCCAACCTCTACATCAACCGAGCGTTGGCTCGCTTCAACCAGACCAACCTGCGAGGCGCCATGGCCGACTATGACTTGGCCCTCGACTACGAACCCAACAATTTCCTCGGACACTACAACCGTGGACTGCTCCGTGCACAGGTGGGCGACGACAACCGCGCCATCACCGACTTCGACTTCGTGCTGAAACTCGAGCCCGACAACCTCATGGCACTCTACAACCGCGCCCTGCTGCTCGAACAGACCGGTAACCCCCGAGCCGCCATCCGCGACTATACGAAGGTCATCGACCAGTATCCCAACTTCTGGACCGGACTCCACCAACGCGCCCAGTGCTACCGCAAGCTCGGCATGTCCAAACAGGCCGAGCAGGATGAGTTCCGCATCCTAAAGGCACAGCTCGACAAGCGCATGGGCAAGCAGCCCCGCCTGTCGCCCAAGCAGATGCGTAAGCGCAGCGACGAAGACATCGAGAAATACAACCAGCTGGCCGTCGCCGACGAACAGGAGATACAGCCCGAATACCAGAGCGACTATCGCGGACGCGTCCAGAACCGCCGCGTAACCATGGACTATCTGCCCATGTACGTCCTTTCCACCGAGCACCATCAGAGTGCCGTCAAGCACTACGTCGCCTACGACCGACAGGTCGACTCCCTGAACCGCGTGCTGCCTGCCGCCATGCAGCTCCACATCGTTTGCGGGCAGACCAACATCATGAACCCCGCCCTCTATCTCGAGCGCGACTCCACGTCGACCGTGTCTCACTGGCTGCATGCCATTGCTCAGGCAGAACAGGAAAAGTCAGACTTACCGCTCATGACCGCCCATCTGCTCGACAACCTCTCGAAGGCCATCACCCTGGCTCCTCACAATGCCTATCTCTTCTACGACCGCGCCAATGCCTATGTGCAGTGTCTCGACTATCAGCAGGCCATCGACGACTACACGCGAGCCATCCAGCTCGACGCCAACCTGGCCGAGGCCTACTACAACCGAGGTTTGGCCCATCTGGCCCTCAAGCACCAGGACCAGGGCATCGCCGACCTCTCCAAAGCCGGCGAACTCGGCCTCTATGCCGCCTACAGCATCCTCAAGCGACAAAGGAAACCATAGCAGCGATAATTTTGAGTTAGAAAAGATGATGCATACGCTCCGCTACATATTCGCGATAAGGACGTTCCTTATTTTCTTTTGTGCCGTGCTTGTATTCGTCTCCTGCACAAAGCCTGACCGCAGCGACGTGGCACAGAAACTGAGCGAAGAGATTGTCAACGCAGGAGGTCCCCTGCCAATCGGGGGGGCGGCCTCTCGCCAGGGGGAAAGAAACAACGTCGAACATGCTTTGGAGCGTGTGGACAGTGCGGAGCAGGCCGGTTTGTTTACTGCGGTACGTGCCAATACCGTAAAAGCCATTATCTCTTTTAATGCCGACCGGCGACGAATGGCAGCCTATTTTGCAGAGAAAGCTATTGCCGCAGAAGCGGGGCATACGATTGCCACATCTGCTGACAGCAGTCTCTTTTGCAAGGCTCGCTGTATTCTGGGCGACTGTGCATACGCCGATGGCGAGTACGGGAAATCGCTCGCGCTGGCCAAGGAAGTCCTTGCTTTCGTGGGTGACGGCACAACGCCAAAGGATATGGAGTTGAAGTGCAGGGCATTGACGCAGATGGCAAATTGTGAAAACGCGCTGGGTCATATAGCAGAATCCGAGCGGCTGTTCCTGCAATGCATGGACATCTTAATGGAGGGTACGCAGCACGCCACTGGTTTTAGTGAAATCGATCCGCTCATTTTCACGTTGCTTTCGCTCAACGACCTGTATATCGACAACAAGATGCCTGAAAAGGCGCTGCCCCTGATGGCGAAGATGGACACGGCCTTGAATCGTCTGACGCGCTGTCCAGGCACTCCCGACGGGGTGATACAGATGCGCCGTAACAACGTGACCATCAGCAAGGCAATGGTCTATGCCGTTAATCATCAGAAAGAGCAGGCCGAATCCCTTTTTCACGAACACCACCAGTTCCAAGGCTTGGGTGCCCTCGACAAGGCAGCAGAAGGTCTCTATCTGACGATGGTGGGGCGTTATGGCGAGGCCGTCCGCCTGTTCGACGAGTCCGACTCCATCATGCGCTCCAATGGCGAGCCCGTCATCGACCTCTACGTCAAGACCTTGTTCAATTACAAATACGATGCCTTGCAGAAGGCAGGGCGAACGGCAGAGGCGCTGGCCATGAGTGACCGCATTCGGCAGTTGACCGACTCCATCCGTCAGCAGGAGCGGCAGGCCGACGTGGAGCAGTTGCAGGAAATCAAGCAACAGGAAGAGGAAATCATCCGTAAGCACCAGTCGCTGACCGTTCATCGCATCGTCCTCGTTGCCATCGCCTTGCTGCTGTTGATGGCCGTCTACATCATCTGGCGCGTCCGCCGCTACAACCGCCGGTTGGCTGAGAAGAACCGCAGCCTCTACGAGCAGATTCAGCAGCGCCGACAGGCTGAAGCCGAGGAACAGCAGCAGTTGCAGGCACAGCCCGAAGAAAAGCTGACGCAAAACCAACTGCTTTACCGCCGTCTGTGCGAACTGATGAAGAATCCCGACGTCTTTACCGACCCCGACACCAACCACGAGACGCTGGCCCGCCTGCTCGGCACCAACTATCAGTATGTCTATGCTGCCTTACGCGAGTGTGCTGACACCACACCTGCCGACTACCTCAACCGCCTGCGCATTCAGTATGCAGCCCAGTTGCTGGAGAAGTCCAACGACCCGATAGGACTCATCATTGAGCAGAGCGGCTTTACCAACCGCACCACCTTTGCCCGTCTCTTTGCCGCCTACTATTCCATGACCCCGTCGGAGTATCGCAAGATAGCGCAGAAACAGTAGTATCACCGCCCTGATTTGAAAACATACCCGCAATGAGAATGTTCCTTATATTATTATGCACCGCGCCACTCTCGCCCGCCTTTTCCGCAACGCCTACGGTATGTCGCCCACCGAATACCGCAAAATATAGCATTATTTATCCCGATGAAACGGGAAGAAATGCACTTTTTCCAAATTTGAGACATATTTTTCCGCCAGTGAGACATCGGTCTTGCTGGCGGTTTGTAATTTTGCGCGAATAATTGCGAGAGTATGGAAGATTATAGTTTATAAACCCTTAAAACATGATTTATTATGAGAAAGATTTTTGTAATGGCAGCATTCAAAGAAGAACAAGTAATTAAGGGCAGAGGACGTTTTAGGGAAATTTGAAAATTCCTCCGCTATCCTGTATAACTAATTGATTATCAGAGAGAACATGGCGGAGGATTTTTGTGCTTTGGTTCGTTTTGCTTTTGGTGAAATGAGAAATAACCCAAGCGTTCTATGCAATAACCTTGGAGTATCCTGCAATAACCTTGGAGTATTCTGCAATACTCCGAGAGTATTGGAAATTACTCCGGACGGAATGAAAATTCCATCGGACGAAATGAAAATTTCATCGGACGAAATAAAAATTCCGTCGGACGGAATTGTTGGATAGCTACGACTAAAATTCCTCCGCCAAGTTTTCCTTTAGAACAGGGCGTTTGCACCACTTAGCGGAGAATTTTTGAAAATAAAAAAATTACTATAGATGGCTATCTATCTTCAATAAATATCAAGGGACATCGTATGGAATGAGCAGAAGCAAAGTTTACTTCGCTTCTGCCGAGTCGAGACCTAAATCGCGGAACGCGATACCGCAAAAACAAAAAGTCAATCAGCGCAAAAAAACAAAGTAAAACGCCACAAAAAACCAAAATTATTTGGTCGGTCCTAAGAAAATTCGTAATTTTGTGCCCAGAAAATTGATTTAATATGAGTTATTTAACACGTACAGCAGATGCTTTGTTGGCTGAGTGGCTTGAAGCCTTTGGAGCAATATTGATTGAGGGACCCAAGTGGTGTGGAAAAACCACAACGGCAGAACAGGTGGCTAAAAGCGTGATAAAGCTGCAGGATCCGGACATGCGTGATGAGTATCTGGCAACGGCAGCTACTAAACCCTCGCTGCTGTTGATAGGAGAAAATCCTCGCTTGATAGATGAGTGGCAGGATGCGCCTGTGCTTTGGGATACCGTGAGGACAAGGGTGGACAGCAGCCAGAATCAGGGCTTGTTTATCCTGACCGGCTCTAATGCTGTTGACAAAAAGAAAATCCGTCATTCGGGCACTGGACGTATCGCCAAGATGGAAATGCTACCGATGAGCCTGTGGGAATCAAAGGAGTCGAACGGCAGGATATCGTTGAGGGAACTGTTTGACAATCCAGACTTGGACATTGACGGCATACAGTCGGATATAACTGTGGAGGACTTGATTTTCAGTGCATGTCGCGGCGGCTGGCCGGCAACGATGAACATTAAGAAGGAGAACGCCAAGTTGCTAGTGGCCAAAAACTATTTGAAGACGGTGTGCTCTGAGGATATCAGCCGTGTGGACGGTGTGCAGCGTGACGAATTGCTGGCTCGGATGATCATGCGTTCGTATGCGAGGAATATATCCACGCTGACCAAAAAGACATCGTTGATTGCAGATGTTGTATCTTCGGGTGAGGTGTCATGTTCGGAGCCTACATTTGATGATTATGTGGGTGCGCTGAAGAAACTATTCGTAATATGTGACGTTGAGGCTTGGTGTCCAGCTATCCGAAGTAAGACGGCCATCAGAAGCGGACTGAAACGAGCATTTGTGGATCCGTCGATAGCCGTGGCCGCACTGGGGCTGACTCCTGAGGCATTGATGGTTCAGCTGAATACGTTCGGTTTCATCTTCGAACAGATGTGCATACGTGACCTGAAGGCCTATACGATTGACATAGAACGGCATGTGTCGTATTACCACGACAGGTATGGTCTGGAGTCGGACTGGGTGTTGCATTTGGGTGACGGGCGGTATGCGCTGCTGGAGTGTAAGTTGGGAAGCAACGAGATTGAGGACGGTGCGGGTCATCTGCTGGAGCTGAAGCGGCTGATTCATGAGCATAACAAAGACGAGAAGCAGATGCCTATACGTGAGCCAGACTTGATGATTGTGCTGACTGGCGGCAAGATGGCCTATACGCGGCCCGACGGGGTGAAGATTATCCCGCTGGGATGTTTGAAGGATTAACACACCCGTAACACAATCCATGACACGTTTATAACTCATCGTTCAATACGGCTCTGGGGGACGAAGAGAGTGAATGCCGCAAAATAGTGCGCAAATAGTAGTTTTTCAAGGATTGTAACAAACATTTCAAGCAGTGGGGAAGGCCTTTCGGTCTTTCCCACTAACTTTGCCGACGAATTGGCGAGCCTGCTTACGCTCGGCCATTGATGCAAGCATCATGGCTCTCGCTTAATTGCAGCTTTGCCCCCGAATTCAATGATTGAAGAAAATGACGGACATGACATTTATCATCATCGGCGCAATGGCCACGGCCTTCCTCCTGTTGGTCGTGCTGCTCATCGTGGGGCTGCTCTACTACCGCTGGCGGCTCTCCGACAGCCAGCACACGCTGGTGCGCTTCATCCGCGAGAACTTCCGGTTGCGCGAGAAACTGAACGAGAATGGTATTTATTAATAAAATAAGGTATAACAACAAAAACAACGAAAGTATGAGAAAGATTTTTTTACTGGCAGCTATGGTATGTTTTGCTGTAACGGGCGTTAATGCGCAAACGGAAGAACAGGAAAGCAAGATTGAGAAGATGCTTCGCCTGACGAAGACGGCCGACGACAACCCTACGGACTGGAAAGCCCAGTTGGAGGCCGGCCATTTCCTGCTCGACAAGGAGAATGGCATGTATAACCAGTCGCAGGCTGGGAAATACTATGAACGCCTGTATCATCTGGCTACCGACTATAACAAGGAGATACCCGATTCGGTGATTCGCGAGGCAGGCGTGATGTTGATGACGGTGGCTTCTGACAAGAAAAACATAGACAAGGCTTTGTTCTACATCGACGAGATCATGCATGCCCAAAATGTCGGTGTGGATATACCTGACGAATATCTGATTTCGATTGCCGGTTGGGGTATGTTTTACAGCATGACAAAAAAGGATCCTGTAAAGTCATTATCGTACATGATGGACATGCGTGAGCGGCTGACCAACAACAATACCCCGGGAATTGAATACACGGATGTGTTTACAGCGATGATATTTGAAGGGTTGATAGAGAAATACAGGAATCTGTTCGGCGACAAGGTTATGGAACTGACCTTCGATGACCAGAAGTATTATTTGATTTCCATGAACGACTGGAACATAGAAAAGCCGCTCGTGGGATGGGCGCAGAAAGTGGAGGGAAATCCCACACTGCTATATGGCGAGGACGGCAAGGTCTATGACGACAAACACGGTCCGATGGAATACAGTTTCCAGTATTACAAGGATGGTGTCAAGCCAAAGGAGGGAGCAAATGCACGGCTGGTTACCGTCACGCCTGAGCACCGCCAGCAGATGGTCGAGGCATACCGTAACTATATGAAGAAGACAAAGAAAAACAAGTAACAATAAAAAATACAATGACAATGAAAAAGTTTATTATGACGCTCGCAGCCGCCCTTTGCTGCGTAATGTCAATGACGGTACTGACCGCATGTGAAAAAGATCATGATGGGTACGATTACCAGTTAATAGTAGAACCGAAAAGGCCATTGACCGGTCTTGATGCCCAGAATTGGCGTAATGCTGTTCTGGATGTCTATGAGACAGCACTTGGCGTCGGTTCTGAGGAATTTACCAAGCAGGGCACGCAAGAAGAATGCGACAAGGAAGTGCTGGAAGCCTGCAAAAGGGCAGAGGGATCACTCAGAATTGGCGGCACAGGTGAGATTGTTGTCCAAAACAACACAACAAGGCAGACGGTCTACAGAAGTATCATGCAATAATATAGCGAGGCTATCCCTCCGTTTGATATTCCGATGGAGCAACACCCGTTTCCTGCTTGAAGATTTTCTGAAAATGGGTACGGCTGAAGCCGCAGTGGTCGGCTACAGCCTCGTTGGTCCATTCGGGATGTTCGTGGAGTATGCGCTCGGCCTCTTCGATGCGCAGGGTGGTTATCCATCGGGTGAACGAGGCGTGTCCCGTGGCCTTGACCCATGCCGTCAGCTGGTAGCGTGGGATGTTCATAGCCCCTGCCGCAATGGGATTGGTGATGCCAGCCTGCAGGTGACCGCCGGCGGCAACCCATCGCTCCACGGCATGGCTGACGCGGTCTTTGTCCTCATCGGAAAACGATGAGGCATTCCCGGTTTTCGTTGTCTCTTCACGGGCGTTCTCCTCGGCTTCACGCACGCGCTTGGCGTCGTTGCTGGTGAAGAAGCGCACAAAGCAGAACCACATCATGAAGATGCCCCAGAAGAACGACAGACCGTAGATGATGAGCAGGATGTTGGGCCCGAAGATAAAGACGGGTACGAATATGGCCATGAGCCCGGTGACACCGATGGCGTGCTTGATCCATTGCGTCAGCCCGCGCCGCTCGCGGTCGTAGTAGTTCTCGACGGCGGCCTTCATGCGCTGCAACTCGCGGAACTGCATCAGGCTGTAGTATATCTGCATGGCTGCATAGACCACGCCCAGGACGACCTCCGTCCAGCGCACCCGCTCAGACAGTTGCTCCAGTGGGTGCCCGTCGGTTCCTACCACCACAGCCAGCGCGAACGGTTGTACACCTCGTCGCGCTTTACGTGCTCGGGCATCAGCAGGATGAGTGTCGAGCACATCAGCACCATCAGCACCACGATGGAAAACTGCAGTTCTTTCATTTCGGTGGCGAAGTTAATAAAAATCGGTCGAATTACCAAATAAAACGCCAAAAAGTGTATCTTTTCGTCGAATAGATACACCTGATTCGTCGAATAGATACACCTTTGCGCGAATCGATACACCTTATTTCCTTTCCTTTTCCTATTTTTGCAACCGAATCAACATGAATGTAACCGATGAACATCACCGACTTTTACAACGAAGCCCCCGTGCTTGCCACCGTCCTCACCCTGGCCTACGCCGTCGTGGTGCTGGTGTTCGTCTGTGCCCATCTATCCCGACGACACGCCGGACCAATGGTAAGCATCAGGCCAACGTGAACGGATCACGGGGGGGAAGGTGGGGAAGGTGTTTCCTTAGGGGATTAGAAAATAAATCATAAATCACCGTGTAAATTTGCAAAGTGATTTACGATTTGTTTTATCAAATACATAGAAATCTCCTTCCCCGCCTTCCCCCCTTTTTATACTATCCGCCATGCGATACGGCACAAAACACCCTTTAGTATAAGGGTAGAGCCCCTTTAGTATGATACCAGACACCCTTTAGTATCATACTAAACGCCGAACTGGGGAAACTGACAAAAGTCGGTAAGTTTTTTGGTTTTTATTTGGCTCTTTGCTTGCTTTTTTGTAATTTTGTCGCCGTTTTAAATTCAAACATATATTGTAGATATGATTAACATTACTTTTCCAGACGGATCTGTTCGCTCGTATGAGCAGGGCGTGACTGGCTATCAGATTGCAGAGAGCATCTCGCCGGCTCTCGCACGCAGCGTTGTAAGTTGCGGAGTAAACGGTGAGACCGTAGAGCTGAACCGTCCCATCAACGAGGACGCAACGATTGCACTCTACAAGTTCGACGACGAGCAGGGTAAGCACACCTTCTGGCACACCTCGGCCCACCTGTTGGCAGAGGCTTTGCAGGAGTTGTATCCCGGCATCCAGTTCGGTTTCGGACCTGCTGTCGAGAATGGCTTCTTCTATGACGTGCTGTTGAAGGACGGCGAGATGATCAAGGAGAGCGACTTCCCCAAGATTGAGGCTAAGATGAAGGAGCTGGCCGGCAAGAAGGAGCCAGTGGTTCGCAAGGAGGTGGCCAAGGCCGACGCGCTGAAGCAGTTTGCTGCCGACGGTCAGACCTACAAGTGCGAGCACATCGACCAGGACTTGGAGGACGGTTCTATCACCACCTATACACAGGGTAACTTTACCGACCTCTGTCGTGGTCCGCACCTCGTGGACACGGGTGAGATTAAGGCTGTGAAGCTGACCTCAGTGGCCGGTGCTTTCTGGCGTGGCGATGCCAACCGTGAGCAGATGCAGCGTTTGTATGGTATCTCGTTTCCCAAGAAGAAGATGTTGGACGAGTATCTCGAGATGTTGGAAGAGGCCAAGAAGCGCGACCATCGTAAGATTGGCAAGGAGATGGAACTCTTCATGTTCTCGGACAAGGTAGGCAAGGGTCTGCCCATCTGGTTGCCGAAGGGTACGGAGCTCCGTCTGCGCCTGCAGGACCACTTGCGTAAGGTTCAGAAACGTTTTGGTTATCAGGAAGTTATTACTCCACATATTGGATCCAAAAATCTCTATGTCACGTCTGGTCACTATGCCCACTACGGCAAGGATTCGTTCCAGCCCATCCATACCCCTGAGGAGGATGAGGAGTACATGCTGAAGCCCATGAACTGCCCACACCACTGCGAGATATTCGCTTGGAAGCCCCGTTCATACCGCGACCTGCCGCTGCGTATCGCTGAGTTCGGCACGGTGTACCGCTACGAGCAGTCGGGCGAGCTGCACGGACTGACCCGTGTCCGCTCGTTCACGCAGGACGATGCCCACCTGTTCTGTCGTCCAGACCAGGTGAAGCAGGAGTTCCTGAACGTGATGGATATCATCGGCATCGTGCTGACGGCCTTCGGATTCAACTTCGAGGCACAGATTTCGCTGCGCGATCCTAACGACCACGATAAATATGTCGGTACTGACGAAGACTGGGCACTGGCCGAGAAGGCTATTGTCGAGGCTTGTCAGGAGAAGGGTCTGCCCGCCAAGGTGGAATATGGCGAGGCCGCATTCTACGGTCCGAAGCTCGACTTCATGATCAAGGACGCCATTGGTCGTCGTTGGCAGTTGGGTACCATTCAGGTAGACTACAACCTGCCCAAACGCTTCCAGTTGGAATATACCGACGAGGACAACCAGAAGAAGACGCCTGTCATGATTCACCGTGCACCATTCGGCTCGATGGAGCGTTTCTGTGCTGTGCTCATCGAGCACACCAGCGGACACTTCCCCTTGTGGCTCACTCCTGATCAGGTGGCTATCCTCCCATTGTCGGAGAAATATAACGACTACGCTAAGGAAGTGGCTAAGAAGTTCGACCTGGGTGGCGTGCGTCCGACTATCGACCTGCGTAACGAGAAGCTGGGCCGCAAGATTCGCGACAACGAGCTGAAGCGCATTCCTTATATGGTGATTGTCGGTGAGAAGGAACAGCAGGACGGTACTGTTGCCGTACGTCCGCAGGGCGGTGGCGAACAGACTGTGATGACTATCCAGGAATTCATCGACCATATCAATGCCGAGGTGAAGGAAATGACCAAGGACTTCTAAGCCCTTTCTGCCTAAAAGGGCACAAAAACTAAAAAAATGTAGCAATTATTTGGCGAAATGCTAAATATTTGCTATTTTTGCAAGCAGAAATAACGAAATGCCTTAGCAAATGGAACTGAACGAAAGTTTTGAATCACAGATAAACCGTAGCGACTATAAGATTCTGATTGTTGACGATGTGGTCAGTAACGTGCTGCTATTGAAGATATTACTAACCAACGAGAAGTTTCAGGTTTGTACCGCGAACTGTGGCAACGCATGCATCGAGCAGGCTAAGAACGAGAAGCCTGACTTGATTCTGCTGGACGTGATGATGCCCGATATCACCGGTTTCGATACAGCAGTCATTTTGAAGAAAGATCCGGAGACGATGGATATCCCCATCATCTTCCTGACAGCATTGAACAATCCCAGCGATTTGGTGAAAGGTTTCCAGGTGGGAGCTAACGACTTCCTGACGAAGCCGTTCAACAAGGAAGAGCTGGTGATGCGTGTGATGCACCAGATACAGCTGGTGGCCGCCAAGCGCATCATTGTCCGCCAGAACGAGGAACTGAAGCGTACCATCTCGAATCGCGACAAAATGTATTCTGTGATTGCCCACGACCTGCGTTCACCAATGGCCAGCATCCGTATGGTGCTGAACCTGGCAGTCAACGTCGTGTCTCCTGATTCAGTAGGAGAGGAGATATTCGCTCTGTTGGACAAGGCCAACCGTGAGTCGGAAGAGACGCACGATCTGCTGGACAACCTGCTGAAGTGGACGAAGAGCCAGACGGGCCGTCTGAATGTAGTATATCAGGACGTTGATCTCGACGATGTTGTGCCCGGCGTGGTTGATATCTTCAAGATGATTGCCGAAATGAAGAGAATCAACTTGCAGTATCTGGCTCCTGAAGAGAAACTGACGGTTCATGCCGACAACGACATGATTAAGACCATTATCCGTAACTTCATATCGAATGCCGTCAAGTTTACGCCTGAGGATAAGGGCATCGAGGTGTACTACAAACGTGAGGGTGACTTCGCCCGTATTTGCGTGCAGGACCATGGTGTCGGTATTGCTGCCGACCGCGTGGACAGCATTTTCCATAAGGGTGAGACGACCTATGGTACTGGCGGTGAGGAAGGTTCCGGACTGGGACTTCAGCTCTGTCAGGACTTCGCCCGCAAGAATGGTGGCGACGCCTATGTGGAATCGAAAGAAGGCGAAGGGTCGGTATTCAGCTTTACCATTCCGCTTAAAAAGGCCGAGGCCTAAATGAAAAATGAGAAATGAGGAATGAGAAATTCTCATTCCTCATTTCTCATTTGGTTTTATTCAGACTTGAATAAATCCTTGATGCCTCCGATGCTTCCCATGAGGTTGGTAGCTTCGTAGGGCAGGTAGACGGTCTTGGTCTTGTCGCCGGTGGCCAGCTCCTGCAGCATCTGGATGTATTTCTGTGCCAGCAAGTAGTTGGCAGGATTGGTTGACTTACCCACTGCCTCGGAGATGAGCTCGATGGCCTTGGCTTCAGCCTCTGCCTTGCGGATGCGGGCCTGAGCCTCACCTTCGGCGTGCAGAATGGCCTGTTGCTTCTGTGCGTCAGCACGGTTGATGATAGCGGTCTTCTCACCTTCGGAAGCCAGAATCTCGGCAGCCTTCTCACCCTCAGAGGTCAGAATCTGTGCACGCTTGTTACGCTCAGCCTGCATCTGCTTCTCCATCGCATTCAGCACGGTTGATGGCGGGATGATGTCCTGCAGTTCGACGCGGTTCACCTTGACGCCCCACTTGTCGGTGGCATCGTCGAGCACGGCGCGCAGCTTGGTATTGATGGTGTCGCGCGAGGTCAGCGTCTCGTCCAGCTCGAGTTCACCGATGATGTTACGCAGCGTGGTCTGCGTCAGCTTCTCGATAGCGTTGGGCAGGTTCTGGATTTCGTAGACAGCCTTGAAGGGATCGACAATCTGGAAGTAGAGTAGGGCATTGATTTCCATCTGGATGTTATCCTTGGTAATCACGTTCTGCGAGGGGAAGTCGTAGACCTGTTCGCGCAAGTCGATAGAGTTGGAGTAGGCGTAGCGTCCGCGAGTGAGCACCACAATCTCCTTGGCGCGGTCGATGAACGGGATAATGATGTTGATACCAGGATTCAGCGTGGCATAGTAGCGTCCTAAGCGCTCAATGATGCGGGTTTCCGACTGGGGAATGATTACAAGTGCCATCTTGGCGAAGATAACCACCAGTACAACGATGGCAATCAGTACATAAGTCATAAATTCCATAGTGTTAATTGTTTATTGTTTAATGTTTATTGTTTAATGTTTATTGTTTATTGTTCAAAGCGTTTCCACTGTGATGATGGTACTTTCGCGGCCTATCACGCGTACCGTTGTGCCGACGGGTATGTCGGTCGTTGACGGGCTGACGGCTTTCCATAGGTCGCCGTCAATCTGGACGTAGCCATTGCCGCCTACGGTGATGACTTCGGTGACGCGGCCTGTGCGTCCCAGCAGGGCATCGGCATTGCTGGGTTTGTTGGGCTCGTTCTTGTGCAGATAGCGCAAGGCCACAGGTCTGACAAACAGGACGCTCAGTAGCGAGAAGATGGCAAAGATGAAGATTTGCCAGTAGATGCTCAGTCCGAGTACTGCCGAAATGATGGCAAATACGGCGCCAATGGAGAAGCAGATGATAAAGAAGTCACCCGACGATAGCTCCAGAATCAGGCAGATGATGGCGATGACGGCCCAGATCTGCCACATGTTTGAAAGGAAATACTCAATCATAGTTGTAACTTTTTTCGTTATTACGTTATTACGTTATTTCGTTATTTCGGAATTCCGATTAAATCGAGAGGATGAAGTCGTCCCAGTCCTTGGTGCTGCCCTTCTTGCCGAAGACCTTCTGGTAGAGTCGGCTTCGTGTGGAAGCGATGCTCTCCTTTGAGTGTGCTGTCAGGGTGGCAATGTCCTTGGGTTGGATGCGCACCTTGATGAGCAGGCTGACGTGATAGTCTTGTTCGCTCATGCGGTAGAGGCTGAACAGTTTTTCGCTGAAACCGGAGTAAAGCCCGTCGACGGCTTCCGTCAGTTCCTGCCAGTCGCCTTGGTTCATGCTCCGTCCGTCGTTCAGGTATTCCTTGATGCGTAGGTAGATGGGTGTGCTGAACAGTGAGGTGACATCCTGTCGACGGGGTTCAATGACGGCCATCTTCTGCATGGCGTGGATGTTGTCCAGGCGGCTTTGCAGCAATTGTATTTTGCTACGGTGGTTCTGCAACACTAATATAAATAAGGTGATGTAGAACACGGTGCAGATGATGAGCAAAAACAGCTCGCGGTCGGTCAGTACCATAATCATTTACTATTTGACAATTTACGATTTACAATTAATCATTTTTGGTTTTGTTGATGCAAAGATAGTAATAAATTGCGTTTCCTGCAAGAAAAATGGTTTGCAAAAATGTGCAAAGGGTATTTTGCGAACTTTTGCGAAAGAAATGGCGGAATAATTTGGTATTTTACTTACTATTTCGTATATTTGCCCCGTAATAACTTTAAACTTAAATAAATATGAGTAACACTCCGACTCCACACAATGCCGCAAAGTTCGGTGACATTGCCGAGACTGTAATCATGGCGGGCGATCCGCTGCGTGCGAAATTCATGGCCGAGAACTTCCTCGAGAACCCTGTGTTGTTTAACAATGTCCGCGGTATGCTGGGCTATACGGGAACGTATAAGGGTAAACCTCTCAGCGTGATGGGGCACGGTATGGGAATGGCCTCTGTTGGCATTTATACCTACGAGTTGTATAATTTCTATGGTGTGAATACCATCATCCGTGTGGGTTCTGCCGGTTCTATCAACAACGACCTGCATGTGGGCGACCTGGTCATTGCGATGGGTTGCTGTACCAATTCCAACTATTACAAGCAGTATGAACTGCCTGGTATGTTTGCTCCTATCGCCACGTTCGAACTGGTGCGTGGTGCTGTCGAAACCTGCGAGCGACTGGGCTATCGCTTCAAGGTGGGTAACGTCGTTACCTCCGATGTGTTCTACCACGAGAATCCCCACAACGACAAGTGGATGAGCATGGGTGTGCTGGCTGTCGAGATGGAGATTGCCGCCCTCTACATGAATGCGGCCCATGCCGGCAAACGTGCGCTGGGTATCCTGACCATTAGCGACCACCTGTTGACGGGTGAGGTAACTACTGCCGAGGAGCGTCAGAACACCTTTACGAAGATGATGGACGTCGCCTTCTCGCTGATTTAGTAATATGAAAGAATAAAAAGAGATAGCCGCCCACAATGAGCGGCTATCATCTTTTTGTTGTTAACGGGGGGCTATTTTATCAAGTCCACGCTGCGCTTCAGGAACTTATCGAGCGCTTCGCCCTTCAGCATACCGTTCTGCAGCAGAGCCAGGTCGATGAGCTGGTGGACAATGTCGTTCTCGGCAGCAAAACTGCTGAGCACACTTTGCTTCTTGTCCTTCTGTTCCTGGACGGCCTTCTCGCACTCGGCCTTCATGTCCTTGTCGTCCTGGGTCAGTTCGTCGTACTTCTTCTTGTTCTGCTGTTGCTGGATGGCTGCGAGACGAGCCTCCTGGCCTTTCAGCTCGGCGTCGATAGGCTTCAGGGCTTCAGCGGTAGCCGACTCTGAGTCGGTGAGCACGCGCTTCACCAAGGGGTGGTCGCTGTTCAGCACGATATTGAATGAGTCGGGCATCTGGCCGTAGAAGTTCATACCTTGCTGGAAGCGGCTCATCTCCTTCATACGACGCATCCACTCGTTCTGGGTGATGATGACGGGACGGGCCTCGGCGCCGAGGGCGTCAACCTGTACCATGAATTCGGTCTTGTCCATCTTTGGCATCTGCGACTTGAAGATGGCTGACAAATTGTCAGACTGCTCTTGAGAGAGGTCGCTCTTCTTGGCGTCTTCCTTGACGATGAGGCGGTCGATGATGTCGCTGTCTACGCGGGTGAAGCGACTCTTCTCGAACTTCTGCTCGAGCGTTTGGATGGTGGGCACGTCGAGCTGGCCGTCGAGCAGCAGCACGCTATAGCCCTTGTCCTTGGCAGCCTGAATGTACGAGTACTGCTCGTCCTTGTCGGTAGCGTAGAGGTAGATGAGGTTGCCGTCCTTGTCCTTCTGATTGCCCTCGATGAGTGTCTTGTATTCGTCGAAGGTGAAGTACTTGCCCTCCGTGTCCTTGAAGAGTGCGAACTCTTTGGCGCGGTCGTAGAACGACTCCTCAGAGAGGATGCCGTAGTTGATGAAGAGCTTCAGGTCGTCCCACTTCTCCTCGTACTGCTTACGGTCTTCCTTGAAGATAGCCTGCAGACGGTCGGCTACCTTCTTGGTGATATACGTCGAAATCTTCTTTACCTCGCGGTCGCTCTGCAAGTAAGAACGGCTTACGTTCAGAGGGATGTCCGGCGAGTCGATGACACCATGCAACAGAGTCAGGAACTCAGGCACGATGCCCTCCACCTGGTCGGTCACGAACACCTGATTACAGTAGAGCTGAATCTTGTTGCGCTGCAGGTCGATGTTCGACTTAATGCGGGGGAAATACAGAATACCCGTCAGGTTGAACGGATAGTCGACGTTCAGGTGAATCCAGAACATCGGCTCGTCGCTCATGGGGTACAGCGTGCGATAGAACTTCTGGTAGTCCTCGTCCTTTAACGTCGACGGAGTCGACGTCCACAGTGGAGCAACATCGTTTATCAGGTTGTCCTCAGCGGTGTCCACCATCTCCTTCTTCTCGCTCGACCACTCCTGCTTCTTGCCGAAAGCAATGGGCACCGCCATGAATTTGCAGTACTTTGTCAAGAGCTGCTGAATCTTCTCCTTCTCGAGGAACTCCTTGCAGTCGTCGTCCAGATAGAGGATGATGTCAGAACCACGATCCTCCTTCTCGGCATCGTCAATCTCGTAAGCGGGACTGCCGTCGCACGACCATTTCACGGCCTTGGCATCGTCCTTGTACGACTTCGTAATAATCTCGACCTTCTTCGATACCATGAAGCTGGAGTAGAAGCCGAGTCCGAAATGGCCGATGATGTTGTTGGCGTTGTCCTTATACTTCTCCAGGAAGTCGTTGACGCCCGAGAAGGCAATCTGGTTGATGTACTTGTCAATTTCCTCCTCGGTCATACCGATACCTCGGTCTGAGATAGTGATGGTACCCTTGTCCTTGTCCAACGAGACATGAACAGTCAGGTCGCCCAACTCACCCTTGAACTCGCCCTGCTGGGCCAGCGTCTTCAGTTTCTGCGTGGCGTCGACAGCGTTCGACACCATCTCGCGCAGGAAAATCTCATGATCTGAATAGAGAAACTTTTTGATGACGGGGAAGATGTTCTCAGTTGTAACCCCGATGTTACCTTTTTGCATATACCTTATTATATTTATTTATATTCGTTTGCCGAGGTATCTGCAAATATCGTGCCAAAAGATTATTATGGCGACAAAGCTATTCCACGCGCAGGCACATCATGGTCAGGTCGTCGTTAGGTTGGGAATTCTTACGGAATAGCTCTATTTCCTTCGCTATTTGTTCAATTAACTGTCGGCTCGACAGATTGTGGTCTTTCCTGAGAATCTCAAGCAGTCGATTGTCACCAAATTGCTGTTGCTCAGGATTCTCTGCTTCGTTAAGCCCGTCGGTATAGATAAATAGCGTACGCCCCTTGATGTTATCAATGTGTTGCTCTGCGAATTGTGTGTCAGGAAATAGTCCAATGGGAATGTTCGTTTCCATATGGAGGAATGCGTCCTGCCGTCCGTCTCCGCCCAGAACGGGAGGGTTATGCCCACAGTTGCAAAAGTCCAGATGCCCTGTCGACAGATGCAGCATGGCGATAAACATGGTGACAAACATACCCTGCTCGTTGCCTATGCTCAGTTCATCGTTCATTTTGGAGGCGATGTCTGCCGGCATCAGATGCTGCGTGGCCAATGTGTGGAAGAGCTTTGCTGTCTGTGCCATGAAGAGTGAGGCGGGAACACCCTTGCCCGACACGTCGCCTACGCAGAAATAGAACTCGTCGCCTTGCAGCACGTAGCTGTACAAGTCGCCGCCTACTTCACGGGCCGGCGTCATCTGGGCATACAGGTCAAGGCCTTGATGCTGGGGAAATACGTGAGGCACCATCGACATCTGTATGTCGCGGGCAATGCGCAGCTCGCTCTCTATGCGTTCCTTCGCGGTGGTCGTCTCCTCTAACTGGTCGTAGGCCTTCTGTAGTTTCTTGTGCACCTTGCGGCGATAGAGGCTGTAGGAAAGGAAGAAGACGGATAGTAGCAGCAAGGCAACGGCTGTGGCCATCCAGCGTTGTCGGGAGAGGGTAGCGCGTTGGTTGGCAATCAGCTGCTCCTTCTCCTGCGTTTCGTAAATGACAGCCAACTCCTCAGCATTGTCCTTGTTTGTTTTCTCTTCGACGCTGTCAAGTAGTGAAATCAGTCGCGACGCCGTGCCTAATGCCTCAGTCTGACGCCCCAGCTGTTGCTGTGCATGAAACCTGCGGGCCAGCACCTGCGTGAGATATGTCATCGAGCGGTAAGAGTCGTTGTCGAAATAGAATGAGTCGGCATCGGCGATGGACTGCTCCAGTTCTTTCCATCGGGAGGCCATCTCCAAGTAGGATGCTGCTGTCTTCTTTCCAAATGGCGTACCCGAGAATTTTGTTTGGCTGAACGCCTGGAAATGCTGTTCTGCCTCCTTGCGGTTCCCTTCACGCAGATGGTATTTGGCCAGCACCATCTCCACCTCTGCCGTGCAGTCGTCTTTCACGTGGCTGGGAATGTCGCTGGTGCCGATGGTCTGTTCGTAGCTCTTCTTGAGTCGGGGCAGCCAACGGCGTACATTCTCGAAGTCTCCGGTTAGGGAATTGTCGGAAATCACATCGACACAGAGTATTAACTCCGGATAGAACCACGAGAAACTCTTGGCACCAGCCAGAATCTCTTCGTACAGCTGGTAGGCCCGCTCGTAGTTCTCGTTTCCCTCTTTCCGATGGTTCAGCTTCATCTGACAACTGGCAATGTTTGCCATGAAGTCTGGGGCATATTCGCGAGCCGTTCTTGACGTGTCCTTGCTGGTGGCAGCTAAAGCCTCAGTGGCATATTTCAGCGCATGTTCAGTATTGCCCACGTTCTGGGCAGAGTTGATGAGCAGGTTGTAGGCAAAATAGAAATGATTCCGTTTCATCGTCTTGTCCTTCAGCGCACGCTGGGCATAGATGCCGGATACTCTGGGCTGGTACTGCTCGGAGTATATCTGGGCGCGACGGCAGTTGGCCAGTCCCTCGCCATATATGCCTTCTTGTTCCAGACTGTCCACCATAGCCAATGCCGCTTCAGGCTGGTCGTCCATCAGTTCGTAAAACACAGTGGACAGACTGTCCGTCAGCGCCTTGTTGTCGAGGTTAACAATTTTCTTGCCGTTACAGCTTGTCAGTAGCATAACGGCAATGATGAGTAATATTTTGATGCCACATCTAATCATTGCTTTGTTTTTGTCAAGAAACTCGGAAAAGGCGGGACGGTTCTGCTGATCCACTTTCTCTTACATGTGCACAAGGTTCTGATTTAAGTTTCCTTGTGCACTATTTCTACTTACACCCCAAGCACGATAGCAGGGTCAATGTTCAGCTTCCTGCTAATTTCCCTGCCTGTTTTTAGAGATGGTTCACCCTTTCCTGTGATAATCTCACTTATACGGGCTGTGCTGAGGCCAAGCATTTCTGCAAGTTTGGTCTGAGTCAGTCCCATTTCGTACATACGGAGCTTGATAGTCTCTACCAACGTTGGAGCAGCTATGGGATAATGCTCTTCTTCATAATCTGCAACCAGGTCAGAGATTAAATCCAGTTCAAGCATGTTCTTATCGTCAGCAGGCGTGTCGTTGCTGACAATTTTCAGAAGCTCATTGATTCGTTCGCAAGCAGCTTTGTACTGCTTCTCTGTCTTTATTTGTGCCATAACCTAAATGTTTTTAATGTCCTTAATTCTTTCATATTCTTCATGTGTGCCAACGAAGCGCATATACACTTTTTTGTTGATAAACAAAACGATTGCCACAATTCGATAGTTATTCCCTTTAATATCGAACACATAGCGGTCGTTACCTACATAGTCCACTGTGTTGAACGTCTGCTTGATGTCGGCAAAGTTCGTCCAGTTGGCATTAGTCGTTTTTTTGTACCAATCACGGAGAGCCACGTCTGCATCAGTATGTTTGGCGATGAACTCCCGTATCATGGAAAATGATATTACTCGCATACTTGTTGTTTTGGTGGCAAAGATAATAATTAAGTTCGGTTTAAACAAATATTTTTCGGAATATTTTAATATTTAAGTGAAAAAGATAGTAAATAAGTGCTGAACTAAAGCGATTAATCAGCCTCCGTTATTTAATACTAAGAGATAGAGGGGGAATACCCCGAGGGAACAGGGATTGAGACGGCATGTAACAGGGAGAGATAAGGCATGTTGTCAGATTTTGGCGGGCGCCCAAATATTTTTTGGCGGGCGCCGTTATATCTTGTAGCGTCCGCCCTGATATGTTGGAGCGGTCGGCAAAAACCGAGTTTTGTTCCTTGAAGCTTTCTTTACGACCTTTTGCAGGGAATACATGGATTTGTGGTTTACCGCCCTCTCTTTTCGTGAGAAGGTTTAAAAGGTACAAAAAAATAACGGAAATGCAAGAAAAATGAGTTTTATTTGTATTAAATTTGGTTTTTAATTCAAATTGCAGTAACTTTGCACCCAAAATAGAAGCTATGGTAAAAAGAAGATGGCGCTGCAAGCCGGGCTGTCAGCCTACGGAACTGGACAAGCGCATCATGTATTTGGAGAATAAAGGGGCGCTGGTTCCTACGCCAGACCTGATTAAAACCCCTGAGCAGATAGAGGGCATCCGCCGTGCGGGTGTCGTCAATACGGGCGTGTTGGACGCTGTGGAGAAGGAGATATGTGCAGGTATGTCGACGCTGGAGATTGACCAGATTTGCCGTGACTACTGTGCCCTGCATAACGCTACGCCCGCCTGTCTGAACTATGGTGGCGACGAGGAGACACCGCCGTTCCCCATGAGTGTGTGCACGAGCATCAACGAAGTGGTGTGTCACGGTATTCCCAAGGCGGACGATGTCTTGAAGGAAGGCGACATCATCAACGTCGACTTCACCACGATTCTTGACGGCTATTATGCCGACGCCTCGCGTATGTTTATAATAGGTAAGACGTCGCCCGAGAAGGAGCAGCTGGTGCGTGTCACCAAGGAGTGCCTGGAAATCGGTATGGAGGCTGCCAGGCCGTGGGGCTGGGTGAACGACATCGGCAAGGCCATCGAGAAGCACGCCAAGAAATACCACTACGGCGTGGTGCGCGACCTGTGTGGACACGGGGTAGGGAATGCCTTCCACGAAGACCCCGAGGTGGCCCACTTCCAGCAACGCGGCAACGGTATGTTGCTGGTGCCGGGAATGGTCTTTACCATCGAGCCGATGATCAATATGGGCACGTGGAAGGTGTTTATCGACGCTGACGACCCGTATGGCTGGGAGGTCATCTCGGAGGACGAGAAACCCTCGGCACAATGGGAGCACACGCTGCTGATGACCGAGCACGGTGTGGAAGTGCTGTCTCACTAAATGAGAAGTGAGGAATGAGAAATGAAAATGTAGAAATGAAGAAATGACATGGAGTCACAGAAGGATATATATATATTAGGTATAGAGAGTTCGTGTGACGACACGAGTGCTGCCGTGCTGAAGGACGGCGTGCTGCTGTCGAACGTGACGGCGTCACAGGCCGTACACGAGGCGTATGGCGGCGTGGTGCCCGAGCTGGCGTCGCGTGCCCATCAGCAGAATGTGGTGCCTGTGGTGCACGAGGCCATCAAACGGGCTGGCATCCAGAAGGAACAGCTGTCGGCTATCGCTTTCACACGTGGCCCAGGCCTGATGGGGTCGCTGTTGGTAGGTGTCAACTTCGCTAAGGGTTTTGCCCGTTCGTTGGGTATTCCTCTGATTGACGTCAACCACTTGCAGGGACATGTGATGGCGCACTTTATAAAAGAAGAGGTGAGAGATGAGAATGGAGAGGTGAGAGAATACTCCAATATTCCGCCTTTGCCCTTCCTCTGCCTGCTGGTCAGCGGCGGTAACTCGCAGATTGTCAAGGTGAACGCCTACAATGATATGGAAGTGCTGGGACAGACTATCGACGATGCGGCAGGCGAAGCCATCGACAAGTGCTCGAAGGTGATGGGGCTGGGCTATCCCGGCGGTCCGATTATCGACCGTTTGGCTCGTCAGGGCAATCCAAAGGCATACCAGTTTGCCGAGCCGCACATCCCTGGATTGGACTACAGCTTTTCAGGCCTGAAGACGTCGTTCCTCTACTCGTTGCAAAAGTGGGTGAAGGACGATCCTGACTTCATCGAGCACCACAAGGAGGACATTGCTGCCTCGTTGGAATGGACGATTGTTGACATTCTGATGAAGAAGTTGAAGCTGGCCGTGAAGCAGACGGGCATCAAGCACGTTGCAGTAGCTGGAGGCGTCAGCGCCAACAACGGCCTGCGCAATGCCTTCCACGACCACGCGAAGCGTTACGGATGGACCATCTATATCCCCAAGTTCAGCTACACGACGGACAATGCCGCTATGATAGGTATCGTGGGATATTACAAGTATTTGGACAAGGTGTTCTGTCCGATTGATGCACCCGCATTTTCAAAAGTAACATTTAAATAGAATACTATGGATTTTGAAAGTAAGATTATCAGCAGGGAGATTAGTCAACTGCTGTGGGAAATGGAGAAAACCGTTTCTACGGCTGAGAGTTGCACTGGCGGACGTATTGCCGAAGCCATTATTGCCGTACCTGGTGCGTCGAAGTATTTCAAGGGTGGCATCATCTCGTATGTCGACGAGGTGAAGGAATCGCTGTTGGGCGTGAGCCGCGAGGTGTTGCAGGAGAAAACGGCTGTCTGTGAGGAAGTCGCTATGGCGATGGTCTGCGGAGCCTGTAAGACGCTGAACACCGATTTCGCTATTTCAGCTACAGGATTCGCTGGTCCGACGGGAGGAACGAAGGAAATTCCCGTGGGTACCATCTGGTTGGCTTGCGGTACTCCCGACAAGCAAGTAACGCTGAAGGTGCAAGAGGACCACGGACGAGACATTAATCTCGCCATTGCCACCAATAAAGCCATGCAATTGTTCCTCGATTTCCTGAAAAATGAGAATGGAACAGAAGAAAATCATGAGTAAGGAGGATAGGGATAGTTAAAAAATATTAAGAGTTGCCCATTTCTCATTTCTCAGTTTTTGTTTCTCATTAAAAATGTGTACCTTTGCACCCTGTTTGGAGTAAATTAGTATTTAGCAACAAGAAAAAGTAGATAGAAATGTCGAAGATTTGTCAGATTACAGGAAAGACGGCACAGCGTGGAAATAACGTGTCGCACTCAAAGCACCGCACAAAGCGCGTCTTTGATGTGAACCTGTTCAGCAAGAAGTTCTACTATGTAGAGGAGGATTGCTGGATTCAGTTGAAGATCAGCGCTGCTGGTCTGCGTATGATTAACAAGGTAGGTCTGGACGCTGCCCTGAAGCAGGCTGTTGCCAAGGGTTATGTTGATTGGAAGGACATTAAAGTGATAGGAGACTAAACAATATGGCAAGCAAGAAAGCTAAGGGTAATCGCGTTCAGGTGATTCTGGAGTGCACTGAGATGAAAGAGAGTGGACTGCCCGGAACAAGCCGTTACGTGACGGTGAAGAACCGCAAGAACACCCCCGAGAGAATGGAACTCAAGAAGTATAACCCCATCCTGAAGCGCATGACTGTGCACAAGGAAATTAAATAATCCGATTTAAAGCATGGCAAAGAAAACCGTCGCTACCCTCCATGAAGGCTCGAAGGATGGTCGCGCTTACACAAAGGTTATCAAGATGGTAAAGAGCCCTAAGACGGGTGCTTACATCTTTGACGAGCAGATGGTTCCTAACGAGGCCGTTAAGGACTTCTTCAAGAACTAAGATTTCAAGAAATGATAATTTTAAGGCTGCAATGTTGGTTGTAGCCTTATTTTTTTGTACCTTTTTGCTTCTCAAGAAAGTACTTTCGCTCGAAAAAGAAAAGAAAAACGAGTTTTCCTTTTGCTTTTTCCTCGCTTATTCGTACCTTTGCACTCAATATGGGTATATTCGGTTTTTTTAATAAGGAAAAGAAGGAAACGCTGGATAAGGGTTTGGAGAAGACCAAGAGCAGCGTGTTCGACAAACTGACCCGTGCTGTGGCTGGTAAGTCGAAAGTGGACGACGACGTGCTCGACAACCTGGAGGAGGTGCTTATCACCTCTGATGTGGGTGTGGAGACGACGCTGAAAATCATTGAGCGCATTGAAGAGCGTGTGGCTCGCGACAAATATGTCTCGACCTCGGAGCTGAATGCCATTCTTCGCGACGAGATAGCCTCGCTGTTGGCCGAGAATAACAGCGATGATAATGATAATTGGGATCTGCCCAGTGACCATCGCCCCTATGTCATCCTTGTCGTGGGTGTCAACGGGGTAGGCAAGACAACTACTATCGGTAAGCTGGCCTGGCAGTTCAAACAGGCCGGAAAACAGGTTTATCTGGGTGCCGCCGACACGTTCCGTGCAGCTGCCGTAGAACAGCTCTGCATCTGGGGCGAGCGCGTAGGTGTGCCCGTTGTGAAGCAACAGATGGGTTCCGACCCTGCCTCTGTGGCGTTCGACACCCTGCAAAGTGCTAAGGCCAATGGTGCTGATGTGGTACTCATCGATACGGCAGGTCGCCTGCACAACAAGGTGGGTCTCATGAATGAGCTGAAGAAAATCAAGGATGTCATGAAGAAGGTACTGCCCGATGCTCCTGACGAGGTGCTGCTCGTGCTCGACGGCTCTACCGGACAGAACGCCTTCGAACAGGCTAAGCAGTTCTCGGCTGTCACTCAGATCACGTCGCTGGCCATCACCAAGCTCGACGGTACGGCCAAGGGTGGGGTGGTCATCGGCATCAGCGACCAGCTGAAGGTTCCAGTGAAGTATATCGGACTGGGCGAGGGCATGCAGGACTTGCAGCTCTTCAATAAGCGTCAGTTTGTCGACTCGCTGTTTAAAACTGAATAGTGAAAAAATACTGCCGCATGAAGGAAAAACCTACTGTCGATTTCATTACCTTGGGGTGTTCGAAGAATCTGGTCGATTCTGAAAACCTGATGGGACTCTTCGAGGCCCAGGGCTATCATGTGACCCATGATGCCGAGGTACCTCAGGGCGAGATTGCTGTTGTCAACACGTGCGGCTTCATCGAGGATGCCAAGCAGGAGAGCATCGACACCATTCTCGAACTGGCTCAGGAAAAGGAAGAAGGACGGCTGAAGCGACTCTACGTGATGGGCTGTCTTTCGGAACGCTATCTCGCTGACCTGGAAGCAGAAATTCCTGAAGTCGACGGGTGGTATGGGAAGTTCAACTATAAGCAGTTGCTGAAAGATTTGGAAGCCTACTCAAGCCCTGGGTGGGCCAGGCACATCACCACTCCGCGTCACTATGCCTATCTGAAGATTGCAGAGGGCTGCGACCGCCATTGTGCCTACTGTGCCATCCCGCTCATCACGGGCCGTCACCAGAGTCGTCCGATGCAGGACATTCTCGACGAGGTGCGTTGGCTGGTCAGTCAGGGGACATGCGAATTCCAGGTCATTGCCCAGGAACTGACGTACTATGGGGTCGACATTGATGGCAAACAGCACATCGCCGAACTCGTGGAGCAGATGGCCGATATCGAGGGTGTCGAGTGGATCCGCCTGCACTACGCCTATCCGGCTCACTTCCCGTGGGACTTGTTACGGGTGATGCGCGAGCGGAAGAACGTCTGCAACTATCTGGACATTGCCTTGCAGCACATCTCCGACCGTATGCTCGACCGCATGCAGCGCCACGTTACCAAAGAACAGACCTACGAGCTGATTCGCCGGATGCGCGAGGAAGTTCCCGGTATACACATTCGTACGACACTGATGGTCGGTTTTCCTGGCGAGACGGATGACGACTTCCAGGAACTCATCGAGTTCACCAAGTGGGCCCGCTTTGAACGCATGGGGGCTTTTGCCTACTCAGAAGAGGACGGCACCTATAGCGCCAACCACTACGAGGACGACGTGCCTGCCGCTGTGAAACAGAAACGCTTGGACCGCCTGATGCGTATCCAGCAGCAGATCAGTGCCGAACTGGAGGCCGAAAAGGTGGGGCAGACCCTTCGCGTCATCATCGACCGCAAGGAGGGCGACTGGTATGTAGGACGTACGGAATTCTGTTCTCCGGAGGTCGACCCGGAGGTGCTTATCCCTGCCGACGAACGGCTCGTCATAGGCCGTTTCTACGATGCTCGCATCACTGATGCAGAAGAATTTGACTTATACGCGACAACAAGATATGAATAACAAGGAATTTATTGCTGAACTGGCAGATCGCATGGGATATCCTGCTAAGGAAACCCAACGGTTGGTCAATGAAATTGTCAATGCGATGGGTGATGCCTTCCAGGAAGACAATGCGGTGCTGGTGCCTAACTTTGGAACCTTCGAGGCCAAGAAGAAGATGGAACGCATCATCGTCAATCCTGCTACCCAGCAGCGCATGCTCGTACCTCCCAAATTGGTGCTAAACTTCAAACCGAACCAGACGTGGAAAGACAGACTGAAAGGAGGCAGTAAATAACGATGGGAAAGTTGACGATACAAGAGATTGCTGCCGTATTACAGCAAAGAAACGGTTTCGACAAGCGCGAGGCTAACTCGTTCGTGAGCACGATGTTCCAAATTATTCAGGAGCGTCTGGATACCGACGGCATAGTCAAGATAAAGGGGCTCGGCACGTTTAAGATGATTGATGTCGAGGCGCGCGAGAGTATCAGTGTTCGCACCGGTGAGCGTGTGGTCATCGATGGACATGCCAAGGTGGCTTTTACCCCTGATGCCACCATGAAGGAGCTTGTCAACCGTCCCTTCTCGCAGTTCGAAACGGTCGTACTCAACGATGGCGTCGAGTTTTCCGACCTCAAAGAACAGGTCGGCGGTGTTGACGATGACCTGCACGACGAGCAGGAGGAAGAACCCGTTGTCGCCGCAGCCAATCAGCCTGTCGAGCAGCCTGTTGAGCAGGAAACTGAACAAATTGTTGAAGAAGAGCCTAAACCGGTTGAGGAATTCGCGTTCGACGAGGAAGAATCCCATTCATGGGGACGCTGGCTGCTGGGCGCTTTGGGTGTGCTCGCACTCATGGCCCTTTCTGCCTACGGAGGATATTATTACGGTACGCACCAGTTACAGACTGCCGTAGCGCAAGTAGATACTATTGTCGTTCACGACACCATTATGGCAGCACCTGTCGATACGCTGACCGAAGTCCAGCAGCAGCCTGCAGAACAACTGGCAGAACAGCCTGCTACTAAGCCTGCAGAGCAGCCTGCGCCTCAGCCACAGGCCGATACGAAGAAACTTGCCGAGGAGTCCGCCGACATGTATGCCCAAAAAGACGAACGCGTACGGCTCGGTGCCTATCGCATTGTTGGAACCAGCCATGAGGTAAAGGTGCTGGCCGGGCAGACCTTCAAAAGCATCTGTAAAGCCCATCTTGGACCCGATATGGAGTGCTATGTGGAAGTCTTTAACGACTTGCCCAAGAATCCTAAAGTCAAGGAAGGACAGGTCATCAAGATTCCTAAACTGCAACTGAAAAAGAAGAAGTCCTGAATCAGTAGCGGCTCTCGCCTTTGATGGAACGGATGTGGATGACGATTCCTGCCGTGATGCAAAACAGACCAGTCAGCAGCAGCCAGTTGTGGCTGCTAAGACTGTGAAATCGTGTCAGTAGCAGCACCAACGTACCTATTATAATAAGGAACAAACCAGGAAATCGAGGCGTTTTCTTCATAAAATCGTTAAATTTGCTGCAAAATTAAGAAATAATTGTCAATTATCAATTGTAAATTGGGAATTTTTTTGTACCTTTGCACCCGCATTTGCAAAAAAATAGTGCAAATTGAATGCAGAAAGCTCGCTTTTTGCTGAGATGCAGCCTATTTTCGAGCATTGCTCAAATTATATTTATTTTATTAATTAAAGTAGTATGAATCAATACGAAACCGTTTTCATTTTGACTCCCGTTTTGTCTGACGAACAGACAAAGGAAACGGTCGCTAAGTTCAAGAAGGTTCTCACCGATAAGGGTGCAGAGATTTTGAACGAAGAGGCCTGGGGACTGAAGAAGATGGCTTACGCTATCGAGAAGAAATCTACAGGTTTCTATTTCCTGGTAGAGTTCAAGGCTGAGCCATCAGTGATTAAGACTTTGGAGACCGCCTTCCGTCGTGACGAGAAGGTCATCCGTTTCCAGACTGTTAAACTTGACAAGTATGCCGCAGAGTACGCCGAGAAGCGTCGTGCAAAGCTTGGTAAAAAAGAGGAGGCTTAAACTATGGCACAGCAAGACACTGAAATCCGTTATCTGAACGCACCCTCTATCGACACGAAGAGGAAGAAGTACTGCCGTTTCAAGAAGAGCGGTATCAAGTACATCGACTACAAGGACCCAGAGTTCCTGAAGAAGTTCCTGAACGAGCAGGGTAAGATTCTGCCCCGTCGTATCACCGGTACCTCTCTGAAGTATCAGCGCCGTGTGGCCCAGGCCGTTAAGCGTGCCCGCCAGATTGCTCTGCTGCCTTACGTAACTGACATGATGAAGTAAAATAAGGAGGACGCAAGATATGGAAATTATACTGAAAGAAGATATTATCGGACTGGGATACAAGAACGATATCGTAAACGTGAAGTCAGGCTATGGCCGTAACTACCTCATCCCTCAGGGTAAGGGCGTTATCGCTTCACCTATGGCTAAGAAGATTCTCGCCGAGAACCTGAAGCAGCAGGCTCACAAGCTCGCTGCCATCAAGGCCGATGCCGAGAAGAAGGCCGAGGCACTGAACGGCATAGCTCTCGAGATTGCCGCCAAGGTCAGCACTACCGGTCAGCTCTACGGTTCTGTTGGTGCCAATCAGGTTGCTGAGGAACTGAAGAAGCTGGGCAAGGACGTCGATCGCAAGATTATTACTATGAAGGATGCCAAGACCATTGGCGACTTCGTAGCTCTGGTTCACTTCCACAAGGAGGTCACTGTTGAGATTCCTGTGAAGGTTGTTGCCGAGAACGCTGCTGAGTTGAAGGCTGCCGCCGAAGAGGAAGCCGCCATCCGCGCTGCTGCCGAGGCTAAGGCCGCTGCTGCCGCTGCTGCCGCTGCCGAGGAAGAGACTCCTGCTGAGGCTGAGGCTCCTGCCGAGGCTCCCGCCGAGGAGGAAACCCCCGCTACTGAAGAATAATAACAGCTGTAAAGCAAATCATAGTTATTATACGCAGAATCCCGAGTGTCGAAAGACAATCGGGATTTATGATTTATACCAATTTGTTTCAGACCTTTTCAAAAAGGTCCATAGCCCATGCACGTTTAGAGCCCCTTGGTAAGGGGCGGCTATAGTGCAGGGTTATATCCCATACATGAAACTGTCCCTAATGCGGTCAGCGCCGCTGTCAGTGCGGCTATCGCTATGCGAATAACAAAAAAAAACCGCTGGATTCACATCCGGCGGTTGCCTTTTCTCGTTTTAGTTCGAGCTAATTACTTAACGCTGTCAGCAGCGACGGTGTCAGCAGCTACGGTATCAGCAGCAACAGTGTCAGCGCTGTCAACAACTGCGATTGAATCTGAATCAACAGCCTCAGCCTGAGCGGTCTTGTTACCACAAGAAGCGAAAGAGATAGCTGCAACAGCTACGAACATAAATACTAATTTCTTCATTTTTCTAATGCTTTTAAATCTGTAAAACAATCATTTGTTTATTAAAACGCTGCAAAGTTAGGCATTTTTTTGATACATTGTATCTTTTTTTTTGTTTTTTTTTAGGGTGTTTTTGTAACTTTTTTGCAAACGACTGTAAATCAGCGATTTACGAAATGTTAAAATTCGTGTAATAATTACCCTTTACTGAATAAATGCTAAAAAAGTGGTGTAAAATGACATTTTTTATGTACCTTTGTGCCCGTTAACAGAACACCTTATTATATATATAGGAAAAGGATGATAGATTTTTCTGCCTTTCAGGGCAAAAGAGCGAAATATTTCACGCTGGGATGTAAGTTGAACTTCTCAGAAACCTCTACTTTCGGCAAGATGCTGAGCGAGCTGGGTGTCCAGACGGCGAAGAAGGGGGAACAGGCTGACATTTGTCTGATTAACACCTGTTCTGTAACCGAGGTGGCTGACCATAAGTGCCGTCAGGCCATCCACAGGCTGGTGCGCGAGAATCCCGGGGCGTTTGTCGTAGTGACGGGATGTTATGCCCAGTTGGAGCCTGTCCGTGTCAGCGAGATTGACGGTGTTGATTTGGTGCTGGGCTCGAACGAGAAGGCGAACCTGATCCAGTTTCTTTCAGAAGCCTGGATGTCGAGAGGTGAGAAGTTAGAGGTGAGAGGTGAGAGAAATGTTTTTTACCAGAAGACAAAGGACATCAAGACGTTTGCACCGTCGTGCTCGAGGGGTAACAGGACGCGCTACTTTCTGAAGGTGCAGGACGGGTGTGACTATTTCTGTACTTACTGTACCATCCCTTACGCCCGTGGGTTCAGCCGTAATCCGACCATTGCCTCGCTGGTAGAGCAAGCTGAGGAAGCTGCCCGGGAAGGAGGCAAGGAAATCGTGCTGACGGGGGTGAACATCGGTGACTTCGGCAAGACGACCGGCGAGCGGTTCATCGATCTGGTGAAGGCGCTGGACGAGGTGGAGGGTATACAGCGCTACCGGATCAGTTCGCTGGAGCCCGACCTGCTGAGTGACGAACTGATAGACTACTGTGCACGGAGCCGGGCTTTCATGCCTCACTACCACATTCCCTTGCAGAGTGGCAGTGACACGGTGCTGAAGTTGATGCACAGGCATTATGACCGACAGTTGTTTGCCGACAAGATACTGCGTATCAAAGACCTTGTTCCCGATGCCTTTATCGGCGTCGACGTGATGGTGGGCTGCAGGGGCGAGACACCTGAATGTTTCGAAGAGACGTACGATTTCCTGAATGGTCTTGACGTGACGCAGCTGCATGTGTTTCCGTATTCCGAGCGCCCAGGCACATCGGCGCTGGGCATTCCCTATGTGGTGGCCGACAAGGACAAACGGGAGCGTAGTCACCGGCTGCTGGAATTGTCGGACCAGAAAACGCACGCTTTCTACGAGCGCCACATCGGTCAGAAGGCTGAGGTGCTGTTCGAAAAGGCCACGCGTGGACGGGCCATGCACGGATTCACGAAGAACTATGTGCGTGTGGAGCTGTCGCCTGACGATGCGAAAACAGAATTCGACAATCAGCTGATGACAGTCCGTCTGGGTGTTTTCAATCACGACCGAACGGCGCTGAAGGCGAAGCTAATTGATAATTCTTTGACCTAAGGGTCAAAGCGTACTGAAGAAACGATTAGATATCATGGATAAGGTTGCAATCGTCATATTGAACTGGAACGGGGCGAAGATGCTCAGGCAGTATCTGCCCACGGTGCTGAACTACTCGCGTAGTGAGGCGACGGTCTACGTGGCCGACAATGCCTCGACGGACGACTCGCTGGAGCTGCTGCGTAGAGAATTTTCTGAATGCAAGCTGATAGTACTGGATAAGAACTGGGGTTTTGCGGAGGGCTATAACAAGGCCTTGCGAGAGGTTGATGCGGAGTATTACCTGCTGCTGAATTCGGATATCGAGGTGACGCACCACTGGCTGACGCCGCTGATAGAGTTTATGGACGTGCATCCGGAGGTGGCGGCCTGTCAGCCCAAGCTGCTCTCCATATATAATAAGGATATGTTTGAGTATGCGGGGGCGAGTGGCGGCTATCTGGACCGTTTCGGCTATCCGTTCTGTCGCGGACGCATCTTCGACACGGTGGAAGAGGACAACGGGCAGTATGATTATGCGACGGAGATTCTGTGGGCAACTGGTGCTGCACTGATGATCCGCAAGGCGGACTATTGGGACTGCGGCGGACTGGACGGGCGATTCTTTGCGCACAACGAGGAGATTGACCTGTGTTGGCGACTACGTATTCGTGGCCGCAAGATATACTGTCTGCCCGAGTCGTATGTCTACCATGTGGGTGGCGGCACGCTGCCGAAGTCGAATCCGATGAAGACATTCCTGAATTTCCGCAATAACCTGACGATGCTTTATAAATGTCTGCCTGACGAGGAGTTGCAGCATGTGATGCACTGGCGTTGGGCACTGGACTATCTGGCAGCATGGGAAACGCTGCTGGTCAACAGGAACTGGGGAGATTTCAAAGCCATCTATAAGGCTCGTCGAGCCTTTAAACGTTGGCGAAAGGACTTCCTTCAGGACCGCCAGCAGATACAGGCTTCGCGGAAGGAAAAAGAAATACCAGAGCAACGGCGCTTCTCATTGCTCTGGCAGTACTATGCAAAAGGTCGCAAACGCTTCAGCGACCTGCCGTGATTCTTACCTCTTATTGCTCATCTCTTACCTCTATTAAGACGGGCTTTTCGACCTCCTTGCGCCAGACTTTCAGGTAGTCGAACCATTCCTTGGACGAGTGATAGCCAAACGATTCGTTGGCTGAGCAGTAGGTCACTTTATAACTCATCTGACGGCCGTTGACCTTCAGCACGAAGGTGTAGTTGTCTTTATTGGCTGGTTCCTCGCTGACCACATTTTGCTGGGGAACGAGGACGGCCAGACCCACCGTCTCGCGTTTCCAGTTCAAGGTGTCGGTAGAGGGGTAGTCGGTGCCCCAGCAGGCGCGGAGACCCTTCTTGTCGCTGAACTCCTCGGAACCCTTGACATTGATGATGCCCGTCGAGAAACGATACTCGCTGACGTCCTTGTTGAAGAATACGTCGACATCCGTGTCGCGATGTCCGGCATACTGGGTATAGCGCAGGGTCATGTTGATAGGAGCTTTCTGGGCATCAGGCTTCCAGCCGCGGTCAATGACCTCGACAATGGTGCGTAGCGGACCATAGGATATGATGCGTTGGGTGCGTGCAGCCACAGGCAACACGTGGGTGGGCTTCTGGCCGTCCCATCCGCGGAAGGCACCCAGTCCGAAGGTCTGACCCACCCACAGCACGTCGTCGCCATAGCCACGGGCTTTCTGATCGGCATCAGTATAGAACTGGGTTTCTTTCAGCTCCAGCTGTTTCTTGAATTTGCCATAGAGGTCCAGCGTCTGGCGTTCGTCGAAATAGATACGGATGCCGTTCAGCTCGCTTTCAAAGTCTACGCCATGATGGTGCTGCAGATTATAGGTATAAGCAGCATCGCCACGGGCCGTGATGGACTCGATGTAGTTGTTCTGTTGGTTTTTCTTTAGACTTTTGTCTTTGTTGTTGCCCATGAGCATCTCTGCATAAACGCGGGCAGGGTAGGGACGCGGCTCGCCTTCGTCGAAGAGCGTCACGACGTATTCCTTTTTCTCTTTTTTCTCCAGGTTGGCCAAGAAGCACAACTCGTCGAAGGTCTCGTTCTTATCCAGGTCGTCCAACTGACAGGGCGTTTCCTGTCCGTTTTGGGTGACCAGTGCTGAGCATACTGTGCCATAGGGTGCAAGATTAATAATAATAGGTATGTCCGCGCGTGCGATGTTCGACGGATTGGTGACACTGACGGTCACCGTTCGGTTGGCAGAAGCTGTGAACGGACAGCAGGCCAGCAACAGAAAGAAGATTTTCTTATTCATGTTCGTTTTTATTAGTTTGTTTACTGCAAATTTCACACAAATAAACGAAATCAGGGGTGTTTATGCACTTTTTTTTATCTTTTTTAGGTTAAAATTTGGTTTTTAAAATATTTTTTAGTATTTTTGCATCGTATTTTAACATTTATACGCTGTTTGTAGTGAAAAAAGTCTACGGCATATTGTTCGGTATTATGTTTTTTTGCGTCGGTTGCGAGTGGCAACTGAAGCCTAATACTGTTGATGTCGAAGACGAAACAATCATCATTGACCGATACGATAGAATAGAGAGCCAATATCTTTCTACGGGCGACTTTGCTGCCTTGCAGCAAATGAATACTATCTATCCCAGACAAACGAGAATGTTGATAGAGGATATGTTACGTATCGGCAAGGTGGATGATCCCGACATCAATGTCAAGTTCCTGCATTTCTTCCAGGACTCTACACTTCAGGCCCTGTTGAATGATGTGCAAGAGCGGTATGCTGATCTAGACGATATTAGCGAAGAACTGACTGAAGCATTCAATCGTCTGAAGGAAGAACTTCCCGGCATGGAGATACCTCATGTCTATACACAGGTGGGATCCTTTGACCAGAGCCTGGTGGTTGATAATCATTTGCTGGGCATCAGTCTCGACAAATATTTGGGTGCTGACTATCCCTTCTATCAGAAGAACTATACTGAGCAGCAGCGTAGTATGATGGTTAGGCAGATGATAGTTCCTGACTGCCTGGGATTCTATATTTTGAGTCTCTATCCCATGCCACGTGACTTAGCCTTGACCCAGGAGGGACGTGACCATTACATGGGAAAGATTCAATGGGTGGTGAACTACGTTATGAAGCGTAAAATCTTTAAGAATGAACATGTTGATGCAACAGAACGCCTGATGACTACGCATCAAGACATGACCTTCGATCAGCTTCTTTCTTCAAATAATCTTAAATAAAATCTGCCTTTTTGTTTTGTTATGTTCCGGCTTATTTGTATCTTTGCAGTCCAAACTGAAAGACTATGCCTGAACAGAATAATAATACCAGCAGTTCACGCAGGCGCAGACAGCAGCCGGTGGACAATACCTATGCCCACGTACAGCCGCAAGCTACCGAGATAGAGCGTGCAGTGCTGGGAGCACTGATGATTGACAAGGATGCCTATGCCGTTGTGTGCGAAATGCTCTATCCGGAGAGTTTCTATGAACCCCGCAATCAGAAAATCTATACAGCCATTCGTGATTTGTCGATGCACGAATTGCCTGTCGACGTATGGACCGTCACCGAACAGTTGGCCAAGCAGGGCGATTTGGAAGATGTCGGTGGTCCTGGCTATGTGACAGAATTGTCGTCACGTGTCGCTTCGTCGGCCAATATCGAATATCATGCCCGTATCATTGCCCAAAAGTCGCTGGCGCGCCAGTTGATTTCCTTCTCGAGCAATATTCAGACGAAAGCCTTCGACGAAACGGTCGATGTGGACGATTTGATGCAGGAGGCTGAGGGCTCGCTCTTTGAGCTGGGGCAGCGTAACATGAAGAAAGACTACACGCAGATTGACCCGGTTATCAAGAATGCTCTGGAAGTTATCCAGAAGGCTGCTGCCAATAAGGACGGCTTGACGGGTGTGCCTACCGGCTATCATAAGCTTGACGATATCACGTCGGGCTGGCAGGCTTCCGATTTGGTGATTATCGCCGGTCGTCCTGCAATGGGTAAGACGTCGTTTGCTTTGTCGATGGCCAAGAATATTGCTGCTGACTATAATGTGCCGATGGCTTTCTTCTCGCTTGAAATGTCGAACGTCCAGCTGGTGAACCGTCTGGTTTCCAATGTCTGCGAGATTCAGGGTTCGAAAATCCTGAACGGACAGTTGCATCCCGATGAGTGGGACCGCCTGGATAAACGTATCAATAACCTGATTGGTGCTCCGCTTTATATTGATGACACCCCGGGACTTTCTGTTTTTGAGTTGCGTACCAAGGCACGTCGTTTGGTTCGTGAGCATGGTGTGAAAATTATCATGATCGACTACCTGCAGCTGATGAATGCCAATGGCATGCGTTTTTCCTCCCGTCAAGAAGAGGTGTCGACCATCTCCCGGTCCTTGAAGGGGCTCGCTAAGGAGTTGGATATCCCTATACTGGCTTTGTCGCAGTTGAATCGTGGCGTAGAATCTCGAGAGGGTCTTGAGGGCAAGCGCCCTCAGCTTTCTGACCTGCGTGAATCAGGAGCTATCGAGCAGGATGCCGATATGGTGCTGTTCGTGCACCGTCCGGAATACTATCACATCTATCAAGACGATAGCGGTCGCGACCTGCATGGTATGGCGCAGATCATCATCGCCAAGCATCGTAAGGGTGCAACAGGCGACGTGTTACTTACCTTCCGCGGTGAGTATACGCGTTTTGAAAATCCAGAGGATGGCCGCCTGACTCGAAAGGGTGGCAATGGGGGTGGTCCCAATGGAGAAATCTTGGGCAGTAAAGTCAATGGCGACCAACAGCCAGGAAGCAGTGAGTCGCCATTCGGATATGGGTCGCAAGATGAGGAAGCGCCGTTCTAGGACATCCTAGAAACTCTTAGGATTTCCTCGTCTTTACTTCGAATATTTATCGATAAACGTCTGGGCTTGGTCATTACCAAGCTCTTTCGCTTTCTGCAGGTTCTTCATACCCTCCTCTTTCTGCCCTTTCTGACACTGGGCAATGCCTGCCATCAGATAGCCGTCGCTACCCTCCGGGTCAAGGCGCATACATTCTGTGGCACTCTCCAGAGCCTGGTCGATGAGGTTTACTCGTAACTCATAACTTGCCTTCTCGGCCCATAATTCAGGATTGCCGGGTATTAGCGTAACCAGGTCATTCATATCGTTGATAGCCTGCTGGAAACGTCGGGTCTCCATCGACAGCTGCGCACGAATCCTTAGGTAGGGTGCTACAGTCTTGGTATATGGTTTGGTAAATTGATTCACGGCACTGTCCATCAGTACTATAGCAGCCTTCTTGTCGTTGGCCTGTAGTTTACATTGTGAGGCGGCATAGTACATTTCTGAAGCCTGCAGGTCGCTCTTGGTCAGCTCCAGATAGATGTTGCAGGCCTCATCGAATTTCTGCTGAGCATACAAAATCTGAGCCTGTTGCTGGCGATAGACGGGCTGTGGGTTGACAGCATAAGCCTCTTTCGACTCCTCCAAGGCACGCTCCAGACTCCATGCTTCATAGGGCTGGTTGTCTTCCGCGATGGCTTTCTGGAAAATCATCTGTGCGAACTGATAGTGTGCATCGTCTTTCTTCTCAGCAACCTTGATAGCCTGGCGCATGTCGGAATCGGCACTATCAAATTGACCTTCGCTGGCCGACAGGCGGGCCCGGTAAACATAGCCGTCCGTTGCATAGGGGAACTTCGCGATGAAGCGGTTGATGTAGTCATTATACTCGCTGACATTCATTACTGATGCAGCGATATAAAGCGACAGCACAGCATCGTCATAGTTGTTTGGCAATGCTTTCGCAATCTGTGTGGAACGGAGCGCTATATCATTGAAACTCAGTCCGGTAGCCTTGATGTCGACTGCAAAGTTGGCTCCGACGGCATAGGTGGTTTCTCCTTGTCCTCCAACAGCAGACTGTAGCATTCCGATTACCTCGCCAGCTTCGTTCAGGATGGGGCAGCCTGTATGTTGGTCGTCGGCTGTCATGTTGAGCGTATAATAGGTATATGTGTTCTGAAACTGTTCTGCCTGTGTCACGCTGCCCTGCAGACAGGTTGGTGTTTTCTTGACGCTATAGGGCAACAGCCACAGCGACGTTCCTATGCTGGCTGCTGTCTGAGCCACCGTTAGTATCATGGGCTTTTTAACGCTAACCTGAAATTTTGCCACGTCGTACATGTCGTTGGCACCGATGATGTTTTCCACAGCCCATTCCTTGCCTTGATTGTCGATGACTACTGCGCGGTGGGCATTCTTAAACGGAGCAAAAGAACTGACAGCCTCGCCGTTTTCGCTGATGAAGAACCCGTTGCCACTGGCCAGCAGTTGCCCGTCAGCATCAAATGTTTTCAAGGTAAACACCGCACCAGCAGCTTTCTTGACCCACGCGGGGCTTTGTGCCGACAAAGGTAAAAAGGTTAAAAGGTAAAAGGGTAAAATAAAGATAGCCTGCCTTAGCCCCTGGGTTAATATTGTTCTTTTCATATTCTTAGTTTTCTTTACTTTTTTGCTTTTTTATTCTTTTACTTTTAACAGTTGCTTTGCATTAGCAATAGCAGCTTCCGTCACGTCGCTTCCACTCAGCATCTGAGCAATTTCTCCGATGCGCTGTTGATCTGTCAGCTCCTGCATGTGACTGGTGGTACCTTGTGGCGTCTCTTCTTTCGACACACGATAGTGATGACTGCCTAACGCGGCTATCTGGGGTAGGTGAGTGATGGAGATGACCTGACGTTCCTGGCGTCCCATCTCCTGCATCATCTCGGCCATCTTCTCAGCTATCTTACCGCTGACACCTGTGTCAATCTCGTCGAAGATGATGGTGGGCAGCTTGACGGCTCCGCTGATCATGGCCTTCAGCGACAGCATTACACGGGCAATCTCACCGCCTGATGCCACGAGCGACACGGGTTGGAGTGGGGTGGAGGTGTTGGCAGAGAAGAGAAACGCTACCGAGTCCTGTCCGTTTTTGTTCAATTCACCTTGATGGACATGCGCCTCGAATCGCACGTTAGGCATTCCTAAAGGAACCAGACGCTGTTGAAGCTGGTTCTCTATCTGGGTTGCCGCCTGTCGGCGCAGTTTCGTCAATTCGTTGGCCTGTTGTTGGCATTTGCCTGTCAGCTGTTGGCATTTCGCTTCCAGTTCTGCCAGGTGTTCGTCACTGTTCTCAATGCCTTCCAATTGCTGTTTCAGTTCGTCGCGTCGGCTGATAAGTTCGTCAATCGTATCTACGTGATACTTCTTCTCCAACTCATAGATGCGGTCCAGTCGGGCATTGATGCGGTCCAGTTCGCTGGGGTCGAAATCCGTCTGCTCCAGCATGTTGTTTACCTCGTCGGCAATGTCCTTCAGTTCGATGTAGCAGCTGTCCAGACGCTCAGCCAGTTCTGTCGAGTTGGGCATCACCTGACTGATGCCTTTCAGGGCGTGATAGGCCGTTCGCACCAAACTGACAGCGCCCGTTTCATCGGCAGCAAGGGTATTGTCGGCCTCGTAGAGTGCCGTCTTGATGTCCTCAGCATGTTCCATCGTCTCGCTTTGCTGTTCCAATTCCTCCTGCTCGCCCGCCATAAGTTTAGCACTCTCCAGCTCTTCAAATTGAAACTGCAGAAAGTCCTGATTCTGGCGGTTGCGTTCTATGTCGTCCTTCAATGCTTGCAATTGGCTTTTGGCCGTTTGTAATTGGCTGTAGGTCTGCTGATAGGCGGTCAGTTGTGGGGCGTCCTGAGCAATGATGTCCACTACGTTCAGCTGGAAGTCCTTCTTCTGCAACAGTAGGTTCTGGTGCTGTGAATGTATGTCAACTAATTGTTCTCCCAATTCTTTTAACATACTGAGACTCACAGGAGTATCGTTTATAAATGCACGGCTTTTTCCTGCTGCTGTCAACTCTCTTCGGACGATAGTGTCCTCAGCGTCGAACTCGATTTCGTTCTCTTCGAAAAACGCTTCCATCGAATAGTTTGACAGATTGAAGTGAGCTTCTATCACACACTTGTCGGCACCACTCTTGATAGATTTTGAGTCGGCACGCTGCCCTAATAACAGGCCGATTGCTCCAAGGATGATGCTCTTACCCGCACCAGTCTCTCCCGTTATCACCGAGAACCCCTGATGCAGTTCAATATCCAACTCGTCAATCAGTGTAAAATTCTTAATATATAAGTGCTTCAGCATATCCTAATGTTCAAAGTTTTTATACCTAAAGGTCAAAGCGACTAAGGTCGATTACAATGTTCAAAGCCTATTGCTTAATTTTTTCCCATGCGTCATTCTGCGAGGCGTTAATGTTGAATAACAGGTCGTAGACGGCCTCTTTCTCTTTTTGTGTACCTTTCCCCTTGTAGATGTTGGCCAGTTCGTCGCGCTTATAGTCCGTCCATATCTGGGGCAGTAGCGACAGCGGTTTCTCCTCGTGGGCCTTCTTCAGCTGCTCCAATGCTGTGGTGATGTTGGCCCTGCCACGTTCCGCATTCTGTGCCATTTCATCGAGCCCGGTGCGGTAGTAGTCATATTGCAACTGGCGGAATGGCTTCATGGCCTCGTCCAAATAGTCGTTTATAATGGCAAATCGATTACGGCTCGTCTCGAATGCCTTCCAACCCGTGAATCCCAGATCCTGTGCATTGTTGGTCAGCTGCATGCAGCGTTGCAGCACTTCTGTTCCTCCAAGCGGCGAGAAAGAGTCCAGGTTCAGTCCGATAATCAAATACGCGTAGTACGCCATCAGTGCCGTCAGCTGGTTGTCAATGACCTCATCGTTGTAGTTCAGTTGGTCGAACTGTATGAAGTCGAAGTTGAAGTCGGCATCCTTATTATTATAAAGGGTTGTGGTGTATGCCGAATTGTACACTGGACGGTTGGCCTGAATCATCGCCGTGCACGAGAAACGGTTTTCCGACTTGTCGTACTTCGTCACTGTCAGGTTGAAGTTGCAGACGATGCGCTCGTTCTTTTGGAACTGCAGCTCCGTCCACTGGCGGTCGTTCATCCACTGCTCCAATGTCTGCTGCAAGTTCTCGAATACGCTCTTGTCTGTACCCTCAATCTGCTGGCTGTTGATGTTGATCTTTACCTGCAGTTCCTGGGCGCTGACACTTCCTGCCAGCAGAATCCATCCTGCCAGCAGCCACATGCGACTTGTTCTCTTCATGTCCATAGTTCGACAATTTGGCGGCAAAGGTAAACAAAAAACTTGAAACAGCAAAGAAACTACGACAACGTTTACGTTAATTTTTCTTCAAAAAACGAAGAATTATTCGTAGAAATGGATTCTTTTCGATAACTTTGCAAACAATTCGACAAACACTTAAAACAAATACATATAGAAAATGAAAGCTTTTAACGACAAAAACTTCGTGTTGGAGACTGAGGTCGCCCAGGACTTGTATCACAATCATGCGGCTAAGATGCCCATCATCGACTATCACTGTCACCTCATTCCCGAGATGGTGGCCAATGATCATAAGTTCAAAAGCATCACCGAGTTATGGTTGGGTGGTGACCACTATAAGTGGCGTGCCATGCGTACCAATGGTGTCGACGAGCGCTACTGCACTGGTAAGGATACTTCCGACTGGGAAAAGTTCGAGAAGTGGGCAGAAACCGTGCCCTACACCCTGCGCAATCCGCTGTACCACTGGACCCATTTGGAGCTGAAGACTGCCTTCGGTATCGAGAAACTCCTTTCGCCTAAGACTGCCCGTGAGATTTTTGACGAGTGTAACGAGAAGCTGCAGAAGCCCGAATACAGTGCCCGTGGTCTGATGAAACACTACAACGTTGAGTGCGTCTGCACTACCGACGACCCTGTCGACGACCTGCACAACCACATCGAGTACGCCCGTCACAAGGCTGCCGACGATCCCATCATGATTCCTGCCTGGCGTCCCGACAAGGCTATGAACATTGAGAAACCCGAGTTCAGCGCCTATGTCAACCAGTTGGAGAATGTCAGTGGTGTTACCATTACCAAGTTTGCCGACATGCTTGACGCCCTGAAGAAGCGCCACGAGTTCTTCGAGGCTCAAGGTTCGAAGCTCTCTGATCATGGTATCGAGGAGTTCTACGACGAGGAGTACACCGATTCGCAGATTGAGACCATCTTTGAGAAGGCTATGCGTGGCCAGCAGTTGTCTAATATGGAAATACGCCAGTATAAGAATTGCTTCCTGACCATGATGGCCGAGATGGATGCTGAAGCCGGTTGGACGCAGCAGTTCCACTACGGCGCTATCCGCGACAACAATACCGCTATGTACAACCAGCTTGGTCCCGACACCGGTTTCGACTCTATCGGCGAGTTCAACACCGCCAAGGCTATGTCGAAGTTCCTTAATAAGCTTAACATGGAAGGCAAGCTCACGCGTACCATTCTTTATACGCTGAACCCCTGTGCCAACGAGGTGATTGCCACCATGCTTGGCAACTTCCAGGGTGGTGAGCCAGGTAAGATCCAGTTCGGTTCAGGTTGGTGGTTCAACGACCAGATGGACGGCATGATTCGTCAGATGAACGCCCTCTCAGTGCTCGGCCTGCTTTCACGTTTCGTGGGCATGCTTACCGACAGCCGTTCGTTCCTCTCATATCCCCGTCACGAGTACTTCCGTCGCATCCTCTGCAACTTGCTGGGCAACGATGTGGAGAAGGGCTTGCTGCCCGACGACCGCGAACTGCTGGGCCGCATGGTCGAGGATATCTCCTACAACAACGCTAAGAACTACTTTAAGTTCTATTAAGCGAGCGCAACTCCCAAATACATGTCTCCCGTCTTGCTTCTTGCTGGTCGGGAGACATGTGATATTGACTATCTTACCATATATATAAAAAAAATAAAAGAGAACTCTTTAGAATCCTCTTTTATTTACGGTAATCTTTCTTCCCTGTAGTCGATAGGGGAATCGAACCCATGAAAACAAAAGAAAACATTGGAAAGGTATATTATTGAATATCAATTAGATACAAATATTATTATTTTTCCTTTGTTTTACTAAAATGCCTATTTTTGCCGTTGGGGTGTTAAAATTAACACCTTATTAACACCCCAAATCAAATAATTGTTGTACCTTTGCAGACGAAAAGGAAAACAAAAGAAAATTAATCATGGCAGAAACCAGAGGGAAAAACAAAAATCTTATAGAAGCAGGCAATCCGCGCTTGCTGAAGAAGGAGGTAAAGGGCGGTACGGAGTACAGCCTCTATCTGGAGTATCAGTTAGGGTATAATCGTGACAGTGGTACTTCCATCCGTAAGAAGGAGACGCTTTCCCTATACCTAAAGGCGAATCCACGTACTCCTGCAGAACGTCAGCAGAACAAGGAAACACTTGCATTGGCAAAGAAGATCCAATTCGAGCGTTCCCAAGAACTACTTGACAACAAAGAGGGCTATCGTCTGAAAAAGAAGGATGCCATCAATCTATTGGACTACTTCGAACAATTTGCCAAAACGGCAAATGTGGCAGATAGGTTAGTGCTTGTTGGTGCTTTGAACAACTTCAAGGACTTTTTGGGAAAGAAATATCCTCAATATGCCAACTGGATTGAAGCCAAGAATTTGAGTAGTGACATGATGCAGAAATTTGTCGACTACTTGGTTGAGAATCATAAAGGACAAGGTGCTGAGACGTATTATAAGCGGTTTAAGCGCATGATAAACTATGCCGTAGAAAATGAGGTGATAGCCAAGAGTCCCTGCAAAGGTATAACGACTCCAAAGACGGATGACATTCTGGCGAAGGATATTCTGAGTGAGCAGGAGTTGCAGAAGTTGTTTGCTACTCACTATGCAGGAGAGAATCCCGAAATAAGAAGGGCATTTGCCATGACCTGCTTATCAGGCATCCGGCATTGTGATATTGTGACCCTTACCTATAGCGAAGTTGACTATAGCAATAAGATTCTGAAGTTCCGTCAGAACAAGACAAAGAAGCATAGTAGCAGTAGCGGTGTAACCATACCTCTCAACGATACCTTATTAAATATAATAGGTGTAAAGGCTCCTGATGCCAAGGATGATAATATCTTCCATATCCCATCAGACACCATGTGCCTGAAAGCCTTACGCCATTGGACTAAGAAGGCTGGTATCGATAAGCACATCACCTGGCATTGCGGCAGACATAGTTTCGGAACCCAGTTGCTGACCAACGGAGCGAATATCAAAGTTGTCAGTAGCCTTTTGGGGCACAGCAGCCTGAGATTTACAGAGATTTATGTCCGTGCAGTCGATGAAGAAAAGAAGAAGGCAATCGACAGTCTGCCAAGTATTGACATCATCTGAACTATTCTTTTTCCCTTAAAGTCAATATCAACCTTAAGGGGAAAGAAGTTTAGTTTGCATTGCGGATATATAAGCAACGAAATGTACTAAACACAAATTTTTTATCTAATTCTTGGCAAAAGCATTGTTGATTCAGAAAAAAAACGTATCTTTGCAGCGAAAAGATGTATAATAACGATTAGGAGGTAGAGTTATGTTAGGAGTTAATTCACCAAGAGAGCCGATAACACCTGAGTTTTCAAAAGAGATTCGGGCCTCTCTCCGTCGCGCTATGACAGGTCAGTTGAACGAGAAAGAGAAGGCTGCACGGAAAAGGCTAAAGGATAGCGAGAAATATTGGTCAATGGAATGGAAGGGTCTGCATTTTTAGGAAAACTCGTTTCTTATCCACTGACTGATTTTCAGTGCCTTAAAACATTCTCCTCTGGTGTTGAGTCTATGGACAAATTCATCAGGGGTGATTTTCGGTTGAGTGTTGAGAATCACTATTGTCAGGCGTATGCTGTAAAATTCGAGGAAGAGATTGTGGCTATCTTTGCACTAAGTTTCGACTCTCTCGATTTGGACTCTGACGATAAGGAAGAACTTCAGTCGGGCTTTTCATCAACAGTATCACCAGATGTTGATTATGATTATCAGGAAACATTTTACGCAAAGCCTCGATACCCAGCAATGGATATTGCCTACCTTGCTATACAAGAGAAATGGAGAGGCAAGCATATCGGCGATTTCCTGATCAAGCAGATTGCAGATTTGGCAAGAAGGCAGACGTTGGCAGGTTGTCAGTTCCTTACCGTTGAAGCACTCGCAACAAAAGAGTATAGCGCAGTAGGATTTTACGAACGATGTGGTTTTGCCCCCAATGAGGTCAAGAAACCCTATAAAGACACGCTTCGGATGTATATGACGCTATACTCCAAAGACGAAGAGTATGATGAATGAACAGAGGTATACGGGGAGAAATATGGCGGCCTGATCACCCGTTAATTGTCCGCAAGGACAGAAAGTATGAAACCTCTATAAAAACCCCGTCCCAATACAAACAGGACTTGCAGATTTGATGCAAGTCCTGTTTTGCTTGTAAAAGATGCCAAGAATAAGGTTATTCTTCAATTCTTGGGCCATTTTATCAAAAAGTGCTAAATATTTGGTCTCCTCTTTCTTTGTTTGAGTATTATTGTGTATTTTTGCAAACAAATAGCAATCAGAATAACGACAATGCGCAAGCGAGAGATGATAAACTGTGTTAATGGAGAGAAAAGAATGGCTGATTTCCTTGGTCATTCCAAAGATTTGATTACTCTCTCTCTCTCTCTCTCTCTCAGGTACTCACCTACAATAGCTTATACATTATTAAGACTCGCGGGCACCCGCGTAAAAATACGGTTTTTCTTGCAATAGGCAAGGGAAGCCGCATTGTTTTTTACGACGTATATTCACATAAACATTAATCCATAAACAACATGACGGATATGAAACCCTACATGACAGAGAAACGCAAGTACGAGCGGCCCACGATGCGGGTCATCGAACTGCAGCACAGGACGATGCTGCTACAGGCAAGCGCCAATTTGAATGTAACATATACAGAGGAGGACTGGGGCAATGAATAAGCGGACAATGAAACTGGGCTGGCTGGTCATGGCCGCAGCCCTCACAATAGGAATGACTGCTTGTTCGAACGATGACAATATCACCGACGAGCCGACGACCACTACCGTGCCGCAAGCCGTCTCGACCGTACACGTCACTGTGGGCGCGGGCTTCGACGGCGATGACGCCACGACGCGAGCCGACGTAGTGCAGGACGGGACGACGCGCACGCTGAAGTTCACCACGGGCGACAAGCTCTTCGTCTATGCGGAGATTGCAGCCAACACGGCATACGTCCTCGCGGGCACGGTCAGCATCGACAAATCGAGCATCAGCGCCGACGGCAAGAGCGCCAAGTTCACGGGCGACCTCCCCGTCTATTACAACGGCTCCACGGTGACAGCCTCGTCGTGGGCATTCACCGATGCCTCCAACCCGATTGCCGAGTGCAGTAGTGGCACGGCATTCCTCATCCCGAAAGACGCTCCCTCCGGCCTCTACGACGTTTTAAGCTACATTGGTTATGATCACAATTATGACAAGAGCATCGCCGCCGATGTGAACACGCTGATGAAGACCGCCCTGAAAGTCGAGGGCGACCTCAATACCACAACGCAGAGCTTTACGCTTGGTAAGGTGGACCCCATACTCAACTGCAACTTCGGCGGGCTGACTCCCGGTGTCAATTATAAAGTCAGTCTTTCTTTTGAGGAATATGAAACCACGTATTCCACGAAGTACATTGCCGATGCCGACGGCAAGGTTTCGTTCGCTGTTAGCAACGAGGGAGGCAGCAAGGATTGGACGGTCAAGCTCACAGGTGGAGCAACTGAGTTCACCTACTCGCTCGGGACGAAAGACCTCGACTCGAAGGTCTATAATGTGACGAGAGCTGCGGCAACGACAGTTGAAAAGCTTATTGTTCCAGAGAGACAAATATACAATCAGGCTGGCTCTCTGGATTGTGTTTTGAATACCTTCGGAGTCAATGAATCGACGTGGAGCCTGCAGACGAACTTCGGCCTGCTGAAGTTCAAGTACACGCTTAGCACCTCGCCCGGCGTAGGAATATCGTTAGCACCGATTAGCACCATCACCATCAACGATGGCGACGGCAACACCTACACCGTCACCGACACAAGGGACAACGGCTACGGCGGCACGCTCGGCTTCGACACCAGCTTCCAGTTCTACGTCGGCATCTATCCCGTCAGCGGCAAGACGCTCACCATCACCTACGACCCGCACAACGGCCAATACACCTATGTCGGTACCGTCTCGGATGTCACGCTTGCTGGCGGCGCAGTGCTCGACCTCGGTACGGTCGAACTGGTGAAGAAAACAAATTGAATCAACAATATGTATAACAATTAAAACCAAAAGAATTATGGCTATAATCTTAAAAAATGCGCCGAAGACCGAGGAGGGTCGGAAACTGAACCTCACAAAAGAGCAGGAGGAACAATACAAGATTGTTTTCCGTTTCGATGCCAATAAAAAGGAACTTGTGAATATAGAGCCTTGGAGTGCGGAGGGGAAGTATGACAACTACTGCGTGATTGGGCCGCTGTCATCGACTTTTGCAGGTCTTCAATCAGTTGACTCCGCACACCCAATTAGGAATGTACGGGAATCTACAGATGATCCAAACCCTTACGGAGATAATTGGTTAGGGGTTATTAAACTTGTTTATGATGTTTGGGGCTACAAGTATGATTTCAAAAATTGCTGTCTCGACGCTTATCATTATGATAATAAGTCAGGGAAAGAAATACCAACGTATTTAGAAAAACATAATCACACAGGCATTGTAGGTGGGCATATGATCTGGAGAGATGAACTTAGCCCATTTTATAAAGACTTGCCATTTTTCTACCTTCTCCCCATCTGTAAGACACACAACAATTGTGGCCAAGACCCTTTTTACTTTAAGGTGTTATGGCCCATCAATGCAGTTAAGATGAAGAATCCGCTTTATGCGCTGAACCTCCAGTCCTGCCTGCTCAATCTCGCGGAAAGTGCTGAGGGCGATGGGGACATAGAGTTTGATGTGAAGAAGTACTGCGAGGAAAACAATGTGGAAGTGAAAGATATGTACTTCGACTAACAGACAATAATAGATAACAAAAATGCTACTGCCAAAGACAACTATGGCAGTAGCATTTTTTATAGATGGAAGCCTCGATTGCGTGTTGCTTTTTGTTCTTGGTGCTCTTGTTTTTCGAATTGAAGGCGTTGCTGAATCCACTGGACGATGGGGGACTGTTCAACGGTGAGTTGCAATTTGTCTTTTGCGATCTTGATAATTTGTGTCGTAACGCTTTCTGCCCAGACTCTGGGACTTCGCTTGTCGACTTGCAAATAGCCTCTGAATTTCAGGGCCTGACCATGAACCAGTTTATCAGTTTGTTCTTCACTAAACCCATGCATGAGACATTCGCTTTCAACTCTAAGATATTCACCAACAAGAGGGAACCAACGGAGGATTTTGTCTATGGTACGCTGTTTCTCGTTGATGATTTTCTCCAACTGTAACTTGGTATAACGAATATCTTCAGCATGCCACTCTTTTTGTTGCTCAGCGTCTTTTTGTAGATTCTTTATCTGGCTATCACGATTTGCCACCTCTCCTTGAAGTCGCTCGTTCTCCTTTTCCAGTTTGCTGATCTTGTTACTGCCAAGAAGAGAATTAAGTCCTTTAAGGGCGACATTGGCTGTCTTGGCCGCAGTGTTCTTTAGCTCTTCCGTCTTTTTCTCAGCCTTGACCTTGGCCAATTCCTTTTCCTCCTGTTCTTTCCGTTTCAAGAGTTCGTCCACATCTTCCTGAAGGCTCTTACCTTGTAACATCAATGAACGGTAGTACTCATGTGTAGAGATATGCTGGGCCTCTGAACCGTCAATACCTCGTTGAAGTCCATACTTCTGCATGGCGGCAGCGTAAGTGTTCTGATAGTTCTTCAACTTTGTACGACTCATCACATCATCAGCACAGAGTCTTGGGGCTGGGGTCTTTTTGCGATAGGTGCGTTTCACTTCCTCTTCTTTCTTCTTGCGCTTACGTTCTGTCTCTACTATTGGAATGACAGTCGCATGCAGATGGGGTGTGCTCTCGTCCATGTGGAGCACTACTGATACGACATTGTCTGTTCCATAAGTCTTTTGGAGCCAGTCGATGTTATCCTGGCACCATTCATCAAGCCTGCCTTCCTTCTCTATCTGCACCATGTCCTCATGGGTACCAGTCAGAAGGATGCGGATGGCTTGTACTTGGTTCTTGCCTATCTTGCGTTTCAGCCCAGCCGTATCAAGGCGGTGCTGGATGGCCTGGGTTCGAGAGGTGACACCTTCAGGGAACTGTATCAGTTCACGGTTAAGGTGTGTCCTCGTTGGATCGGCATTCTTGGGATGGATGATTCTCTCAATGTGTGCCGACATTCCACTGTCAGCACCTTTGGCTTTATCTAAGTGTAATACTGCGTAGGCCATTTTTCTTGTTCGTTTTACGGGGTTATTGTTTCTATGATTATTCGCTTGCGTCGGCTTTGCCTTGGGAAGCAGGGAGTCCAGAGGGGTGCATCCCCTTGGCTTATTGGGAATTTTTAGCGTTACCGTGTAATGCGGCTCGAAAAATTCCCTAATAAGCTACGGTATTTTCATTAGGGAAATACCGTTGGGGCTGCGCAGCCTTATTCTTCCTCATCTGGTTTACTCTGTTCCTCCATATATACGCCCTGTGCTAAACTATACTTCTTGTCCGTCTTGACGATATAGCCATTAGTCATCAGCCATTTGTTGAGCGCAACGATGGTATTGCGGCCACGGGAATAGCCTATAGATGCGTAGGCATCGATTAAGGATGATAGCAGTTGGTTATATCCTTGTGACTCACAATCGGCAAAGGCTTTCAACAGGGCCTTCTTATGCTCAGCTTCTGACAGTTCTGTAAGAGACAGCCTCTTTGAATCCTTCTTGTCAAAGTCGTAGTTGGCTACCAATTCGGGCAGGGAGTCGGCATTGATGCGGAAAGCAAAAGGCTCAAACTCCTTATCGCGGATATGCATAGCCTTCACCTCGCTGATGTTAGCATCCATCTGGCTCTTGGTCACCTGTAGTACGGCCTCTGCCTTATTGTTCAGTTCTGTGCCTATGTGTCCGCGAGTGTTATCATCACCTTTGTTCAAGTGTAGTACAGTATGGATATGTAAATTGTACTGGCTTGACCATTGCATCAGCAGATTGATAATCTCTGTGGATTCCGTAGGATTGTTGATGTCATACATCAGGTCACGGATACCATCAATCACTACCAGACCAATGCCTTTCATCTTGTAGAGCATATAGTCTATGATAGTACGACGCTGCTCTGGCGACTGTTCACGAAGAGCCACGAAGATGAGATTAGGACAATCTTGGTCTGTAGGCAATCCCGCAAGTCGGAGAATACGCTTCATCACCTTCTGACAGTGATACTTGCTTTGTTCGGTGTCGATATAGAGCACCTTTCGCTTGTCATCAGGGAAGGCTGCTGTATAGCGTAGCACCTCACTATTGGAGAGTGCTGCCGCTACGATAGCCGAGACGTTGAAAGTCTTTTTGCTCTTTGCTTTACCCGTTGATGCGCTGAAGTTTCCCAGAGTGCCGATGGTGCAGCCATTCACCTGAAGAATCTCAGGTGGAACGGTGTACTCATCGGTGGCTTTCAGTCGGATGGATTGCCAGATTACCCCAAACTCACTCTTGGTTAGTCCGTGCTCACGGATTTCCTCTTTGGCTGCCGGAGCCATGTTAGTATTATTCGTTTCCATAGCCTTACTTGTGAGTTAGAATATAGTGGGTAGCCTCCTGACTGATTTGAGCCTGGGTCTTGACGGGATTCTGACGAAGCCATGCTTCAAGGGCGTCCTTCTCGAAATAGATCATCTTCCCCTGAGGTTTGTAGTGGGGAATCTGCTGCGTCGAAGTCAACTTATAGAGATAACTCTTCGACAGGTTGGTGAACTTGCAAGCCTCTTCAAAGCTCAACACGTTCTTGTTGAGATACACGAGGTTTTCCAGTTCCTCGATTCTCTGTTCAATACTTTTGTTTTCACACATATGCTATCACATTTGTTAAATTAGACAATAGGAGTGTGCACCCTCCGAAATTTTGAATTCGAGGGCAAAAGTACTGCCTGGAAGATTACGTGTCAAGTAAATAGTTTAAGGTCTTAACCTATTCTCAACCTTTTTGCCTATTCTTTACTTTGTTGGCGATGTTTAGTGTTCTTTCAGATTCTTGATATACACTTCAAGTTTGTTATATTTCCCGTCCTTCTCCATATCCTGTACTTTATTCGTGGCAGTGGAAAGGTCGTTTTGGTTGAGGAAGTCATCTTTCTGTGATGACTTGAATAGCCTGTTCTTGGCAATGACTGCCTGCCAGTTCTCCGTGATATATCCTCGTCTGGATAATTGGTCAAACAAATGGGCTAATAGCCGATTGTTCTTCGAGGTAAGGACAACAGAAGGGGAACAGTTGAAGATGGACTTTACCTGTTCTGTGGTTATGTCCGTTTCGCGGAATATATGGAGTTCGTTGATAATGCCAGCCAGATAGTCCATCTGACTGTCGGTAAGAGAATGCTCAAAAGAAGGTAAAGTAGGAGGTGTCTCTGGAGGTGTCACCGATGGAGTAGTCTTAGTGGCACTTGGGGGCGTAGGACTTTTCTTGGCATGGGCTTTCCGTTCTGCCAGTTTCTGTTCCATGTCGGCTATGAAGGCATCGGTCTCGGCATCTTCCCGCTGCTTTTCTTTCCACCTCCGCTCTTCCTCTGCTATTTCTATGAGATAACGGTGTTTCTTCTTGTCTTCCAACAAGAACTTAATGTACTTCTCATAGAGTACCACCTTATATATATAAGAGAAATAGGGATTCTCGGCATCATAGATGGTATTGTCTTTCTTGAATGCCTGAATGTCTGCTTTTAACGGATTACGATACCACTTATTAACAGCATCAGGGCCAATGTTCTCTATAAACAGACTGTCCCAAATGAAATCAGGTTTATCGAGAGCATCTTGGATATGCTTCACATAAGGACATTCAGCGTAAGTGTCCGTCAGAATCTTTACCGTTTTGGCATATTCGGGGTCAGCCGATTTTTCCGGTGCATGCTTTGTAGAATCTAAATAAAGTTGTATCTTTGCCGCATGAAGGCAGAAGA
>SUYI01000073.1 GCA_015060485.1 Prevotella sp.
CAAAGGTAAGGATTTGGCCGTGATTAAGCAAATTCTTCACTGATATATTCTATCAGAGCGCAAAATTAGAGTCCCCCGTGATCCGCTTGTTTGATGTCTATCTTTTCTTCCCATTGCCGAAGATGTCGGAATGAGTGCCCGTGCGGTAAAGGGATATGATGCGGATTTCGGTGTCTTTCTCGTAGTACTGCTTCATAGTGACTCCATCGCTTTCTTGAACTCCTCGAATGATTCGTAGGTCGTTCCCTTGTCCTTGCCGCTACGCACGTCCTCGATGATCTTCATCGTCTTGTCGTTGAGGAACTCGCCGGTCTCGGGGTCGTAGAGGCGGGGCTTCTTCGTCTTTGCGGGACGGATGGCAGTCACTCCGCGTAGCATACGGATAGCCCGTGTCACGTTGGCTATGTTCGTGCTGCCGTCAACGGTGACGAGCAACTGTCTGGGTAAAGTCATTGTTGCCATAATTATGCGCATTAAAGTGTTATAACGGGTGCAAAGGTACAACTTTTTTGCAATTACCGCGCACATCCCCCCAATTATTTATCTTTTTTATAATCCCTGCATTATAGCCGCCCCTTATCAAGGGGCTCTAAATATATAAATCAAGGCTAAAGCGGATATGACAGGTACCTGCGGATATGACAGGTCCCTGTCATATCGTTTCATCCGTGCAATCCGTGGTCGTTTTAAATAAATTCGTTTAATTCGTGGTCGTTAAAATCATCCGTTTCATCCGTGCAATCCGTTATTCTTTTGAAAATAATTGTGTGAATTGCTTTGCGCTTTGCAAATTATTTCTTAATTTTGCATTCATAAGACTAAGTAAAAAACAGATAGTTGGATATGGAAAGTAAAATAACGCCACTGCTTGCTGCACTACGAGAGCAGAAAGAGATGAAGATGAAAGGTGGTATCTATCACAAAACCCAGATAGACCTGACCTATAACTCGAACCATATCGAAGGTAGCTGTCTGACTCACGACCAGACACGTTACATCTTCGAGACGAATACCATTGGCGTGACTGCAGACGAGACCGTCAAAGTGGATGATATCGTAGAGACGATGAACCATTTCCGCTGTATCGACCTGATTATCGACAAGGCAGAAGAACCGCTTTCGGAAGAACTGGTAAAGACACTGCATGGCATCCTGAAATCAGGCACATCCGACAGTCGCAAAGACTGGTTCGCTGTTGGTGACTATAAACGACTGCCAAATGAAGTGGGTGGCCAGGATACATGCGAACCAGAAAAGGTTCATGATAGCATGTTGCAGTTGATAAAAGGTTACAATGCAAAGGATCAACGTATGTTTGAGGACATTCTTGATTTTCATGTGCATTTCGAAAAGATACATCCGTTCCAGGATGGAAATGGGCGCGTGGGGCGTCTTGTCATGTTTAAGGAATGTCTGCATAGCGGTGTCGTTCCTTTCATCATTACAGACGAGTTGAAGATGTTCTATTACCGTGGTCTGCGAGAGTGGGGCCATGTTGACGGCTACCTGACCGACACCTGTCTCACTGCACAGGACAACTATAAAGCAGTACTCGACTATTTCAGAATCAAGTATGATTAAAATTTGAGGACAGCAAAGTATGACAGGTACCTGGTTCCTGTCATACTAAAAGAGGAAAAAATAAAAAAATCTGAAAATAATAGCGAATTGTATGTGCGGTTCGCTATTTTTTTTGTACCTTTGCAGGCGATTTTGAAGAAACGTCTGAGAAATCAGTCTTAGGAGAGGTGCTCGAGTGGTTGAAGAGGCACGCCTGGAAAGCGTGTAAACCCCTAAAGGGTTTCGCAGGTTCGAATCCTGTTCTCTCCGCAAGAAAAAGAACAGGTTCAAAGCTTTTGAGGCAAAAGCGAATCCTGTTCTCTCCGCGATAAGAAGGCTCCGAGGAAAATTCCTCGGGGTTTTTCTTTGTTGTTCTCTCGATTTTCATTACCTTTGCAAAAACAAACTACAGATGAAGCGAATGAAGAAGCTATTGACGATATTGTTTGCGTTGTTGCTGGCGGGGGGTGTAGCAGCACGCGAGCCGAGGCAGGTGGTGTGGTTCGACGGACGGCATCCCATCACGTATAGCGTGCCAGCGGATGTGGAACCGGTGGTGACGACGGCGTTGGCCATGTGGAAGGACGACATGCGGCAAGTGACGGGAATGGAGCCTGTGGCAGCGAAGAAGGCCATGATACGGGTGGTGCAGGGCACGGGCGTCGCCGACGGCTTCCGCATCAGCGTGAGCGGCGGGCAGATTGTGGTGGAGGGCAACAACGGACGCGGCATGGCCTACGGGCTGCTGGAGCTGTCGCGAATGGCTGGCGTGTCACCCTGGATATGGTGGGGCGACGTAGTGCCCGAGCGGAAGTCACGGCTGGTGATGGACTGCGACTTCAGGACTGAACAGCAGCCCAGCGTGACGTATCGCGGTATTTTTCTGAACGACGAGGACTGGAGCCTGCGCCCATGGAGCACGAAGACGCACGACGCCCAAGGCAAGGGGACCATCGGAGCCAAGACCTATAAACGCGTATTCGAATTGCTGCTGCGACTGAGGGCCAATGCGCTGTGGCCCGCCATGCACGAGGGTACGACGGCATTTTTCAAGACCCCCGGGGCAAAGGCTATGGCCGACTCGTGTGGCATCGTCATCGGTACGTCGCACTGCGAGCCGATGCTGCGAAACAATGTCGGCGAATGGAACGTGGAGCAGCGGGGACGCTTTAACTATCGGACGAATCGTGAGGCCGTGCAGCGCTATTGGGCAGAGCGGCTCGAGGAGGTGAAGGGTAACCATGCGATGTTTACCATCGGCATGCGCGGCATCCACGACAGTTCGATGGAGGGCTACACGACTGAACAGGAGAAGCTGGAGGGTCTGCAACAGGTGATTGACGACCAGCAGGAGATGCTGAGAAAATATGTGGGCCGTCCGGAGGAGCAGATGCAGGTGTTCGTACCGTATAAGGAGGTGTTGCAACTGTATGAGAAGGGTCTGCGGGTGCCCGACTACGTGACGCTGATGTGGTGTGACGACAACTACGGCTACATGACGCGGCTGTCGGACGCCAGCGAGCAACAGCGAGCGGGTGGGGCGGGTGTGTATTACCACCTGAGCTATTGGGGGCGTCCGCACGATTACCTGTGGCTGACGACGACGCAGCCGGGACTCATCTGGAATGAGATGCGACAGGCCTACGACCATCGGGTGCGTAAGCTGTGGATAGTGAACGTGCACGACCCGAAGGTGGCGGGATACGACCTGGAGCTGTTTATGGACATGGCTTGGGACATGGAGAGCCTCACCCCCAGCCCCTCTCCGAATGGCGGGAGGAGTAAAATGACGCTCGAACAGCATTTGGAACGGTGGCTGTGCAGGCAGTTTGGCAAGGAGGCTGGCGAACGGCTCTTTCCTGCCATGCATGAGTTCTACCGGCTCTGTGGCATCCGCCGTCCAGAATTTATGGGTTGGACACAGGTGGAACTGGATAAGAAGAAATACCCCCGCGGATTGTCGACGGTGACGGAGGTGCCGCTGACGGCTGAGGAGGCTACGGCCCGTCTGGCTGACTTCGAACGTGTCAAGACCACGGTGGGCGAGTGCCGGCAATACATCCGTCGGGAATTGGGTGACGCCTATTTTGCTGCTATCGAATACCCCGTGTGTGCTGCCGCCGCCATGAACCGCAAGATGCTGGGCGATTCTGCCGAGAGCCATCGTGCCTACGAGGAGATACAGACGCTGACCAGCCGGTATAACGCGATGCAGGGTGGCAAGTGGCGCGGACTGATGGATGCCGCCCCACGCAAGCTGCCCGTGTTTGACGATGTCCGTGCCAGGCTGAACGGTACCAAGGAGACGGCGCCTGTTGTCTGCTGGAACGCCAGCGACTATGAGGAGGCTTCGGAGGGCGCGCGGATTGTCCAGATGCTGGGCCACTCGATGAAGGCTGTAGCACTGCCTAAAGGCGGTACGCTGACCTATCGGTTGGACGCAGCGAACGAGGGTGACTATATCCTCATCGCGGCGCTGATTCCCACGCAGCCCAACGATAACGGCGACCTGCGGTTCAGCATTAGCGTGGACGACGGTGAAGAGACGGTGTACACGCTGAAGGAGCCTTTCCGGTCGGAACGCTGGAAACAGAATGTGCTCAGCGGACAGACACGTCGGGAGACGAAAGTACACCTGGCGAAAGGCATCCATCGGCTGACGATTCGTGCGTTGGACGACCATATCGTGGTGGATCAAATCATGAAAAGGTAAATGTTAAAATAAAATATCTTGCAATTTGTTTTGTGTTTTGCGTACTTTTTCGTACCTTCGCCGCCATATTAGAATAATGTATGAAGGAATTTATCATTTCTGAGGTCAAGGCGGAGACTGCCGTGCTGGTGGGACTGATTACCCAGCAGCAGGACGAAGCCAAGACAAAAGAATACCTGGACGAGCTGGAATTCCTGGCCGATACCGCCGGTGCCGTGACCGTGAAGCGCTTTACGCAGAAGGTTCAGGGCCCGAGTCAGGTAACGTATGTGGGCAAGGGTAAGCTCGAGGAAATCAAGCAATACATCAAGCAGCAGGAGGACGCCTACGATGAGTGGATGGACGCCCATCGGGGGTTCGACGGCTCAGTGGTGGTGACGGGCGGCGAGGACTGTCCGCAGCCCGTGGGAATGGTGATCTTCGACGATGAGCTGAGCGCCAAGCAGATCCGCAACATCGAGCAGGAGCTGAAGGTAAAGATACTGGACCGGACGTCGCTGATTCTTGACATCTTCGCCATGCGTGCGCAGACGGCGGAGGCTAAGACGCAGGTGGAGCTGGCGCAATACCGCTACATGCTGCCACGACTGCAGCGTCTGTGGACCCACCTGGAACGTCAGGGCGGCGGCTCAGGCAGTGGTGGCGGAAAAGGAAGTGTGGGACTGCGCGGCCCTGGTGAGACGCAGCTGGAGATGGACCAGCGCATCATCCGTCAGCGTATCTCGCTGCTGAAGGAACGTCTGGTGGATATTGACAAGCAGAAGACCACGCAGCGCAAGAACCGCGGACGACTGATCCGCGTGGCGTTGGTAGGATATACGAACGTGGGTAAGTCGACGATGATGAACCTGCTGGCCAAGAGCGAGGTGTTTGCCGAGAACAAGCTGTTTGCCACGTTGGACACGACGGTGCGCAAGATGACCATCGACAACCTGCCGTTCCTGCTGGCCGACACGGTGGGATTCATCCGTAAGTTGCCGTCGGACCTGGTAGAGAGCTTCAAGTCGACGCTCGACGAGGTGCGCGAGGCCGACCTGCTGGTGCATGTGGTGGACATATCGCACCCCGACTTTGAGGAGCAAATCCAGGTGGTGGAGAAGACGCTGGCCGACTTGGGCTGTGCCGACAAACCGTCGATGCTGGTATTCAACAAGATTGACGCCTACACGTGGACGCCGCAGGACGAGGACGACCTGACGGAACCCACGCGGGAGAACATCTCGCTGGACGAGTTGAAGCAGACGTGGATGGCGAAGGGAAATGAAAGAGATGAAGGAAATGAAAGAAATGGGAAATGGGTGCCCGCCCCGTTGTTTATAAGCGCGAAGAAGAAGGAGAACATCGACGAGCTGCGTGAGGTCTTGTATAAGAAGGTGCGCGAGCTGCACGTGCAGAAGTATCCGTATAATGATTTCCTGTATACGATAGAGGAAGAGTAAAGAGTAAAAGAGTATAAATTGAACCAATAAACGATAAATTTTTATGAGAGATTACAGACAACTGACACAAGAGGAAATTCAGGTGCTTGAGGGCAATAGCTGTTGGGCCGAGGACTGGAACAGGGTCAAGGTGGCTGAGGACTTCCGTCCGTATAATTTCCACCGCGTGGTGTTCTACGGCGACATCCGCCTGGGTAAGTTTGAAAAGATGGTCGAGGTGGCCAAGGGCTTCACCAAGCACTCGGGCATCAACGACGCCACGCTGCGCAACGTGACAGTGGGCAACGACTGTCTGATTGAGAAAATCGGGAACTTCATCAATAACTACGTCATTGGTGACGACTGCTATATATCGAACGTGTCGACGATGGAGACTACCGAGGGTGCCACGTACGGCGAGGGCCACCTGGTGAGTGTGCTGAACGAGATGGGCGACGGCAACGTGATGCTGTTCCACGACCTGAACTCGCAGCTGGCGGCATTCATGGTGAAGCACTTCAACGACAGGCAGCTGAAGGACTCGATCATCAGACTCATCAACGAGGAGATTCGTTTCTCGCGTCCGGAGCAAAGCACGCTGGGCAATGGTGTGAAGATCATCAACTCGAAGGAAATCACCAATACGGTGGTGAAGGACGATTGCGAGATCAACGGTGCCGCACGGCTGAGCGACTGTACCATCCTGTCGTCGAAGGACGCCAGCGTATACATCGGCACGGGAGTCATCTGCGAGAACTCGATTATCTCGAACGGCTGCTCGATCACCAATTCGGTGAAGATGCAGGACTGCTTCGTGGGCGAGGCGTGCCAGATAACGAACGGATTCACGGCAGAGGCCTCGGTGTTCTTTGCCAACTCGTATATGGCCAACGGTGAGGCGTGTGCCGCCTTCTGCGGACCGTTCTCGGCATCACACCATAAGAGCTCGCTGTTGATTGGCGGTGAATTCTCGTTCTACAATGCCGGTTCGAACACCAACTTCTCGAACCACGCCTATAAGATGGGTCCGCTGCATTACGGCACGTTGGAGCGTGGCACGAAGACGGCCTCGGGAGCCTACGTCCTGATGCCGGCCAAGATCGGTGCCTTCTCGGTATGTTTCGGCAAACTGATGAACCATCCCGACATGCGCTGTCTGCCCTTTGCCTATCTGATGGCCTACGGCGAGACGATGTATATCGTGCCGGGAAGAAATATCACGACGGTGGGACTGTATCGTGACATCAAGAAATGGCCGAAGCGCGACAAGCGTGCCCCGTCGTGCCGCAAGAGCGTCATCAACTTCGACTGGCTGTCGCCGTTCACCGTTGGCGAGATTGTGCAGGGCAAGAAGATCCTGGAGGCGCTGCGTCAGGCCGGTGGCGACAACGTGTCGTCGTATAACTACCACGAATACATCATCAATGCCTCGTCGTTGCGCAAGGGCATCAAGTATTACGACATCGCCCTGCGTATCTATATGGGTGCCGTGCTGAAGCGTGCCCAGAAGGGCGGCTGGCTGGGTAAGCCCACATCGACAGCTGGTGAGGGCGAGTGGATTGACCTGAGCGGTCTGCTGCTACCTCAGAGCGAGGAACAGCGACTCATCGACGACATCAAGAACGGTTCGCTGGAGAGCATCAAGGATGTGTTGCAGCGCTTCTACGATATTGACGCCAACTACCGCGTATACCAGTGGGCATGGACGTACAAGCTGATTCTCGACTACTACGGTATCGACGAGCTGACGGAGCAGGCCATGCAGCGCATCCGCGAGGACTACGTGAAGGCTCGCCGTGCGTGGATTGCAGAAATCCGCAAGGACGCCCAGAAGGAGTTCGACATGGGTGACGTCGAGCAGGAGGTCTACGATGACTTCATCTCGAAGCTCGACCACGAGATAGATTACGAAGAGTAAGTAACGAACACGAATTACACGAATTAAACCAATGACAATGAAACGATTTCTGACTGGCTTGTTGATGGTGCTCGGAATGAGCGCGCAGGCGAAGGATTACAAGTATCAGACGTTGGAGGCGGATCAGACGAAGACACGCATCTACACGTTGGAGAACGGTCTGAAGGTGTATCTGAGTGTGAACAAGGAGAAACCCCGCATTCAGACCTACATCGCCGTGCGGACGGGTTCGAAGAACGACCCTGCCGAGACGACGGGTCTGGCACATTATCTGGAGCACCTGATGTTCAAGGGCACGAAGCAGTTCGGTACCACCAATCCGACGGCTGAGGCTCCGCTGCTGGACGACATTGAACAGCGCTACGAAGTCTATCGCAAGCTGACGGACCCTGAGGCCAGAAAGAAGGCCTACCACGAGATTGACTCGGTGAGCCAGGTGGCCGCCCAGTACTTCATCCCCAACGAGTACGACAAGCTGATGGCAGCCATTGGTGCCCAGGGCACGAATGCCTTCACGTCGAACGATGTGACGTGCTACGTGGAGGACATCCCGTCGAACGAGATCGAGAACTGGGCAAAGATTCAAGCCGACCGTTTCCAATACATGGTGATTCGTGGCTTCCACACCGAACTGGAGGCCGTCTACGAGGAGTACAACCTCTACCTGACAGACGACGGCGACAAGATTTGGAGTGCGCTGGGCAAGAAACTGACCCCCACGCACCCCTACGGCACGCAGACCACCATCGGTACGCAGGAGCACCTGAAGAACCCCTCGATCACCAACATCAAGAACTACTTCAACAAGTGGTATGTACCCAACAACGTGGCCATTTGTATGGCCGGCGATTTCGACCCCG
>SUYI01000008.1 GCA_015060485.1 Prevotella sp.
TTGTCGGATTCGAACCAACGACCCCGAGATTACAAATCACGTGCTCTGGCCAACTGAGCTAAAGAGGCGGGTGGGCAGCTATCTGTATCGCGCCGCTACAACCAAGTACCCTTGCTATGTTCCCATCCTGGGGGATTCCGAGGGAGCTGGCCGTACAGGACTGCCCGTGTTTTCGTAAAAATCGGCTGACAAAATCAGTGCAAGCCGAATGCAGAGAACTCGTTCTATGCTGAGGCGAAGCCTGATTTCGCAGAGGATTCGTCAAAATCGGCTGCAAAGGTAATACTTTTTTTGAGAACTCGCAAATGTTTCAGCAAAAAATTTTGCTTTTCGCTCTTTTCTTCGTACCTTTGCAGCCGACTTCGTCGTTTGCGAGTTCGCTCACGCTCGGCATAACTCAAGCAAGCTTGGCTCTGCACTCGCTAAATCGCGACCTTGTCAGCAGACTTCTATTATGACACCAGAGGAATATAAACAACTGAAGGCTTTTGCACGACAGGACGGAGCACTGCTCTCCTTGCTGTGGATTGGTGCTTTGATTTGCTACGTACAAGGCATGACCAATCCCATGTTGGGATTACTGTCATTGATACTCATCGTAGCCTCGCCGTTCTTTGCAGCCAGTCGACTGCGCCATTTCCGCGACTATGCCCGTGAAGGAGTCATCAGTTTCAAACGCGGCTATGCCTATCTGGTGCTCGAATTCTTCTATGCAGGACTGTTGCTGGCAGCAGCAATGTACGTCTATTTCGCGTTCATCGACAAGGGCTATCTCTATATGAAGCTGACCGAGATGATGAGTACGGAACAAGGCCGTCTGGCCATTCAGACTGCAGGAATGAAAGAACAGATGGACGAGGGACTGAAGGAACTGCAAAACATGCGTCCGATAGACTATGCCCTGAACATGCTGACGTTTAACATCATGACTGGGTTCTTCCTGGGCCTGCCCATTGCGGCAGTCATACAAAGGGTAAAAAAGTAAAAAGGTAAAAAAGTAAAAAACATATATATATGATGGACATATCAGTAGTAATACCTTTATATAATGAGGACGAATCGCTGCCCGAACTCTATGATTGGATAGAGCGCGTGATGGCAGCGAACAATTTCTCGTTTGAAGTCATCTTCGTTAACGACGGTTCTACCGACCATTCGTGGGACGTCATTACCGAGCTGGCAGCTCGTTCAGAGCATGTAAAGGGCATCAAGTTCCGCCGCAACTATGGCAAGAGCCCTGCATTGTATTGCGGTTTCAAAGAAGCCCAGGGCGATGTCGTCATCACGATGGACGCCGACCTTCAGGATTCGCCGGACGAGATTCCCGAGTTGTACAAGATGATTATGGACGAGAAGTACGACTTGGTGAGCGGCTACAAGCAGAAGCGTCACGATCCGCTGTCGAAGACCATCCCTACTAAACTCTTCAATGCCACCGCCCGTAAGGTGAGCGGCATCAAGAACCTGCACGACTTCAACTGCGGACTGAAGGCTTATCGCCGCGACGTGGTCAAGAACATCGAGGTCTTTGGCGAGATGCACCGTTTCATTCCCTATCTGGCTAAGAATGCCGGTTTCAACAAGATTGGCGAGAAGGTGGTACACCATCAGAAACGCCAATACGGCAAATCGAAATTCATGGGCTGGAACCGTTTCGTCAATGGCTATCTGGACCTGATGACGCTGTGGTTTCTAGGAACCTTCGGCAAAAAACCCATGCACGTTTTCGGTTTCCTGGGCACCATCGTATTCATCATCGGTTTCCTGGCTGCCCTCTTCTTGGGCATCGAGAAAGCATGGGCCTTGTATCAGGGCATTCCCATGCGACTGGTAACAAATTCACCGTATTTCTACATTGCCTTGACCATGATGATGATTGGTACGCAGCTGTTTCTGGCCGGATTCCTGGGCGACCTCATCAGCCGTAACAGTGCAGGACGCAACGAATACCAAATAGAAGATAACATCAGATGCGGAAAATAGTAGTCATCCTGTTCGTAGTAGCCTTGGCAGCCTGTACGTCGATAGATTGTCCGGTTCAGAACCTGGTATATACCAAATATGCCCTCAAGAAGGCTGATGGTACTACCGATACCCTGAACACGGACACGTTGTGGATTCTGACGAGACGCGCCGATGGTACAGACACGTTGCTGTTGAATGGTCTCTGCGGCACTACTGCTACGAATTTCAACCTGCAAATCAGCTACACACAACCGGAAGACGTTTTTTTGACGGTGTTGGCAGATACAGCGGGAAACTTCTATATAGACACCATCCGTATCAAGAAGGAGAACATCCCACACTTCGAGTCTGTCGACTGTCAGGCATCGTACTTCCACGAGGTTACTGCCGCCTCTGTTACACATCATGCTTTCGACTCTATCTCCATCCATCATTCAAGTGTAACCTATGACGTATCAAACGACCATTTCTACCTCTATGTCAAGAAGAATCGCCGTTAGCCTGCTCATGCTGGTCCTGGCGATGACGTCGCAGGCACAGATGAAGATGTTCCGTTTGGAAAAGGACTCCATACCCCTCTTCCGGGGATTCTCCGTGTCGTTCGACCTCGTAGGACCAGCCATGCTGATGCTAAGCGACCACGGCGAATATGAGGGTGCCCTGCGAATCAACCTGCACGACCAGTGGTTCCCCGTCTTCGAAGCAGGTATCGGCAAGGCCAAGCATGAAAACGACGAGGTGACCGGCATTACCTATAAGACCACAGCACCCTATTTCCGCATTGGCATGGACTGGAACATCCTGAGGAACAAACACCAGGCTAACCGCATGTTTGCCGGATTCCGTTATGCCTTCACCAGCTATAAAGTGGACATCATCCGCGATGACCTGCCCGATCCTGTATGGCAGTCGAAAGCCGGTTTCGGAGTCAATGACATGGGCTGTAACATGCATTGGGCCGAGATTGTTTTCGGCATTGATGCCAAAGTATTCGGTCCCTTACACCTTGGTTGGAATGTTCGTTACAAACGGCGCATCGCGCATAATGACGGTGATCTGGGTACTACATGGTATGTTCCAGGCTTCGGCATTAACGACAGCGACAATCTGGCCGTCAATTTTAATGTGATTATTGATATATGACAGATAACCGAAAGAAACGCCTCATGTGGCAGGTACCTTTCCTGGTATTGCTCATCGTAGGCACCATACTCATCATCCGCCAACAACAGAACATGCCCTATAAAACGTGTTCCGGCCCTATCTTTGGTACTATCTATAACATCACCTACCAGTATGACGAGGACCTGCAAAAGGAATTGGTAGAGAAGATGAACGAGGTAGACAGGGCGTTATCAATGTTCAACGAGAACAGCGTTATATCGCACATCAACCAAGGCAAGCATGACATTCCCAAGACCACAGAGGGCGACATGTTCCTTGAGGTCTTTAACCTGGCTATGCAGATTTCAGAAGAAACCCAAGGAGCCTTCGACATCACCATTGCGCCATTGGTCAATGCGTGGGGATTTGGCTTCAAGAGTGGTGACATGCCCTCAAAGCAGCAAGTGGACAGTATGCTTCAGTTTGTCGGTTATAAGAATATCTCGTATTTTACGGAACGTGGCGGACGAGGTATCGGCAAGCGTGATCCCCGCATCATGCTTGACTGTTCGGCTATTGCCAAAGGGTATGGCGTAGATGCCGTTGCACAGCTACTCGAAAAGAAAGGCGTCAACAACTATATGGTAGAGATTGGCGGCGAGATAGCCACACGTGGCATCAGCGAGAAACGCGTCCCATGGAAGATTGGCGTTACCAAGCCTACTGAAGAAGGAACTTTAGACGGCACAGAACTACAGACCATACTGAACGTCACGGATAAGTGTATGGCCACCAGCGGCAACTACCGCAACTTCTACTACAAAGGAGGCAAAAAATATGCCCACACCATTGACCCTAAGACGGGACATCCCGTTCAGCACAACATCTTGTCGGCGACGGTATTAGCAGACAACTGTGCACTGGCCGACGCTTATGCTACATCGTTCATGGTGATGGGGTTGGAAAAGACCCGCAAACTATTGGAAAAGCACCCTGAACTCATGGCTTATCTCATCTACGACGACAACGGACAAAATCAAGTGTGGTATTCCCCTACCATGAAAGAAAAAATCCAAAAGTAGTCATGGAGATTTACGACACGCTATTGCAATTCACGCTCTTTCAGGGTATGAGCCATGCTGACCTGATGCAGGTGGCAGGACATACGAAATTCGGATTCCTGAAACTGTCTGAGGGCAAACGGCTTGTCAAGGAAGGAGAGCCCTGCACACACCTCATTTTTCTGGCCAGCGGCACGCTGCGTACGGAGACTTTCAGCGACGACCATTCGTGTCGTGTCAGCGAAACGGTCAATGCCCCATACATCCTACAACCTGAACGCATTTTCGGCATTAACCAGCGCTACACATCATCCTTCAAGGCCGAGACCCCCTGCAACCTCATCAGTATCGACAAGCAGGAGGTGCTGTTGTTGCTGGATACACAACTCGTCTTCCGGCTGAACATGCTCAGTCTGATGGCCGCAGAAATACAACGTCAGCAGCACCACGCCTGGCGTTCAGCGCCAAAGACCCTGCACGAGCGTATTGTGCGTTTCTTCTTCTCACGATGTATCTATCCTGCCGGAGCCAAAACATTTTACATTCTGATGAACCAGATTGCCAGCGAGCTCAATGACAGCCGTCTGGACATTAGCCGCGCACTCAACACCATGCAGGCTAAAGGACTACTGACTCTCCACCGGGGACGTATTGAGATTCCCATGCTCGAACGACTTCTCATGTAACTTATGAAAAAAATAGTCATCTTTCTCTCACTCGCTCTCTTGCTGGGTTGCCAGAATCAACCGAAGCTGAAGTCATTCAACAATGTGATTACAGCTGACGACAGCCTCAACATCGAACTGTCGAAAGCAGATATTCTTACCTACCACAGCGATAAGCTGGGACTCGATATCACATATCCGTCCTATTTGCGCCATCAGTTCCTGGAGGACGAACAGATGGAAGTATTTCTCAACGACGACCTGTCGCTCTCGTTTATGGAGCAACGGCTGTATAAGGGCGATGACATCTTCCGCACCCCAGGCCAGCAACTCATGGGTATGGGAGCAGAACTCCTCGAAGCAGGCGATGACTATAGTCTACACACTGGTCAGGACGGTGATTTCGAATACTATGCCAAGGTCATTGACGACTCCACCCGCATTGTTACCATCATCCTGCGCTACCTGCCTGATCGGGCCGGAGCGGCCGAGGGCCTGAAGCAGTACATTCACGACTATACCCTAACCCTTCGCAAAAAGCGTTAAAGATTATTATAAGATAACCGGCTATGCGCTGTAATTTAATCAGAATCGTTAACTTTGCAGGTTAATAGAGAAAGAATTGTATGAGCAATAATAATCCGTTTTTTGAGCCGTATGGTACGCCACACGACACGGCGCCATTTGACCGCATCAAGTTGGAACACTTCGAAGAGGCCTTTCTGGAAGGCATCCGCCGAGATAACGAGCAGATAGAGAAAACCATCAGCAATCCAGAAAAGCCGACGTTCGACAACACCATTATCAATACAGAAGAGGATGAGGGCTATTACGACCTGCTTTCCCGTGTCTCTACCGTATTCTTCAATCTGCTGTCAGCAGAGACCAATGACGAGATGGATGCCTTGGCCCAGAAGATGCAACCCATCCTGACACAACATTCGAACGACGTCAGGCTCAATCCCAAGTTATTTGAACGCATTCGCTACGTCCACCTGCATCACCGGAAACTGACACCGGAAGAAAAAATGCTCCTCGACAATTGCTACGAGGGTTTTGTGCGGAGTGGTGCATTGTTAGACGATGTCGGCAAAGAACGTCTTCGCCAACTGACGGAAGAAGCGTCCATGCTGTCGTTGCAGTTCTCACAGAATCTGCTGAAGGAACAAAAGGCCTTTACGCTCGACATCACGGATGAAGCACAACTGGACGGCCTGCCAGCAACTGCTCGTGAGGCAGCAGCTCTGACCGCCAAAGAACAAGGCAAACAAGGTTGGGTATTTACGCTGGACTATCCCTCGTATTCACCTTTCATGACCTACTCTACCCAACGAGCGCTGAGAAAACAGCTCTATATGGCTCGCAACACCATCTGCACCCATCAAAACACAGAAAACAATCTCGACATCTGCAAGCGGCTCATCAACCTGCGCCGCGAGATTGCCCAACTGTTGGGATATAAAACATACGCAGACTACGTGTTGAAACGCCGCATGGCATCGAATAGCCGGAATGTATACAAACTGCTGGACAACCTCATCGATGCCTATAAACCCACAGCTATCAAGGAGCGTGATGAACTTCGAAAGCTGGCACATAAAGACGTGGACAAGATGAAACCGTGGGATTCTGGTTTCTACTCGCACAAGTTGCAGATGAAAAAGTACAATCTGGATGCAGAGATGCTTAGGCCCTATTTCGAACTGGGAAACGTCATCAAAGGTGTCTTCGGACTTGCCAACCGTCTGTATGGCATCACCTTCAAAGAGAATAAGGATATTCCTGTCTATCATCCCGACGTAAAAGCCTACGAGGTATTCGACAAGGACGGCTCGTATCTGGCCGTATTCTATGCTGACTTTCATCCTCGTAAAGGCAAGCAGGGCGGAGCATGGATGACGGAATACCAAGGGCAGTATATCGACAGGAAAGGCGAGAACGTCCGCCCTCATGTCTCAGTGGTGATGAACCTGACGAAACCTACCGAAGACAAACCGGCTCTGCTGACACTCAGCGAAGTGGAGACTTTCCTGCACGAGTTCGGCCATTCGCTGCACGGCATGTTTGCCAACACCCGCTTCGAGTCATTAAGCGGCACGAATGTATGGTGGGACTTTGTGGAACTACCCTCGCAGTTTATGGAGAACTTCGCCATTGAGAAAGAGTTCCTGCGCACCTTTGCCTTCCACTATCAGACTGGCGAGCCTTTGCCCGACGAACTGATTCACCGTATTGTCAAGAGTCGCAACTTCATGGCAGCTACGGCTTGCCTCAGACAGGTCTCGTTCGGACTGCTCGACATGGCATACTATACGAAGAAGGACGAGTTCCAGGACGATATCATTCCTTTTGAAAAAAAGGCTTGGAAGAAAGCCATTCTGGGCGAACAACTGCCCGACACCTGTATGACCGTACAGTTCTCGCACATCATGGCAGGAGGCTATGCTGCCGGCTACTACTCCTACAAGTGGGCAGAAGTGCTTGACGCCGATGCATTCTCTGTATTCAAGAAACACGGAATCTTCGATCAGAAGACAGCCCAGTCGTTCCGCGACAATATCCTCAGCAAAGGTGGAACCGAACACCCCATGGCACTCTACAAGCGCTTTCGTGGAGGTGAACCCACCATCGATGCCCTGCTGAAGAGAAATGGAATTAGAAAAGACAAGAAGTAAGAGATATGACTAAAGAGAAGCAATTACGATTCGACCAGCGATATTTAGAGATGGCTCGTATCTGGGCTCAGAACTCCTATTGTCAGCGCCGACAGGTCGGTGCGTTGGTAGTGAAGAACGGTATGATTATCAGCGACGGCTATAATGGTACTCCCAGCGGTTTCGAGAATGTCTGCGAAGATGACAACAACGTAACCAAACCCTATGTGCTGCATGCCGAGGCAAATGCCATTACCAAACTGGCCCGTTCGAACAACAATTCTGAAGGATCTACCATTTATATCACGGCATCACCTTGTATTGAGTGTGCCAAACTCATCATCCAGTCTGGCATCAAACGGGTTGTCTATGGCGAGAAATACCGCCTGACTGATGGCGTTGACTTGTTAGAGCGTGCGGGAATAGAAGTAGTATATCTCGGAGAATAACGAAATGACATAATAACGTTATAACGTAATAACGAAACAGAATGAACAACAAAAGAAGTAATCGTTTCATGCCCTTCTTGCTGGCACTCAGCGTTGTGATAGGCATTTTTATCGGAACATTCTATGCCAACCACTTCTCGGGCAACCGACTGAGCATCATCAATTCGAGCAGCAACAAACTCAACAACCTGCTCCATATTATTGATGACCAGTATGTGGATACCGTAGATGTGAATGACCTCGTGGAAAAAGCTATGCCTCAGATTCTGAGTGAGTTAGACCCCCACTCCGTCTATATTTCGGCCAAAGATGTACAAACTGCCAACGACGACTTGCGAGGTTCTTTCTCGGGCGTAGGCATTGAATTCACCATCCGTCAGGATACGCTCCACGTACAGAAAGTCATCAGCAACGGACCTGCAGAACGTGCCGGACTGATTGCAGGTGACAAAATTGTCGTTGTTGACGATAAGCCATTTACCGGTAAGACGCTGACCAACGAGGAAGCTATGCACCGGCTGAAAGGTCCTAAGGATACCAAGGTGAAGTTGGGTGTGATGCGTTATGGCGAGAAAAAAATACGCGACTTTGTGGTCACACGCGGTGAGATACCAACGAAGAGTGTGACGGCAACCTATATGCTCGACAAAGAGACCGGTTACATCCGCATTAGGAATTTTGGCGAGAACACATACCCGGAGTTACTTATCGCATTAGCCCGCCTGTCGCAGGAGAACTTCCGCAACCTGACCATCGACCTGCGTGGTAACACGGGTGGTTACCTGCAGTCTGCGGTCCAGATTGCTAACGAGTTCCTGCCCAAGAACCGGCTTATCGTCTACACGCAGGGACGTAAGTCACCGCGTCAGGAATATCGCTCCGACGGAAGAGGATCCTATCAGCGCATTCCGCTTGTCGTACTCATCGACGAAGGATCAGCATCGGCATCAGAAATTCTGGCTGGTGCTATTCAGGACAATGACCGGGGAACGATTATCGGACGACGTTCTTTCGGAAAGGGATTGGTACAACAGCCCATCTCGTTTAACGACCAGTCGATGATTCGTCTGACCATCGCCCGATATTATTCTCCCTCTGGTCGCTGTATTCAGAAACATTATACTTCTGGCAGCAACAAAGATTACGAAGAAGACCTCATGGAAAGATATGAACACGGAGAATTTTTCTCGCAGGATAGCATCAAACATGAGGGACCGGCTTATAAGACCATCATCGGCCGAACGGTATATGGTGGAGGAGGTATCACTCCCGACATCTTTATCGCTGAGGACACCACCGACGTGACATCCTACTACAAACAGGCTTCCATGAGTGGACTGATTATTCAATATGCCTTTGAATTTACAGACCAGAACCGTGCAAAGCTCAGCCAGTTCAAGGACGTCGACGAGCTGGAAAAATATCTGAAACAGCAGAATACGGTAGAGAAATTTGCCACCTATGCCGAGCAGAAGGGACTGAAGCGCCGTAACCTCATGATTCAGCGGTCGCATAAACTGTTGGAACGATTCATTAACAGCCGCATCATATACAATATCATGAGCGAAGAGGCATGGATGGAATACCTGAATGAGGACGACCCCGCTATACTGGAAACGCAGAAGGTGTTCCGTTCTAACACAGCATTCCCAACGGCTCCTGCCACTAACAACGAGATGAAGAAGGCTGCCTATGCGAAGCCATTCGATGTCTGGTGGCCACACACGACAGCAAACCATTTGGCTTACGCCTCATGATGACCAAAAAGGAACTCAGACAGCAGATTCGTCGCCAGAAGCAACTTCATGCTGGCGACGATTCTGCTACCATCCTTGAAAAACTGAAACAGCTTCCATCGCTGTTTTCTGCACGAACCATATTACTTTATTGTGCCCTGCCTGACGAAGTCCAGACAGAATCTCTGATGAATGAACTGGCCGCCCAAGGCAAAACGGTACTGTTGCCCAAAGTTATCGACGACTCTACCATGGAACTGAGGCGATACACAGGCAAAAAAGACTTGTCTCCAGGTGCCTTTAGCATCATGGAACCTTCCGGAGAACGCTTTACAGACTATGCAGCTATCGATATCGCCATCATTCCAGGAATGGCCTTCGACAGCAGAGGCCATCGTCTGGGACGGGGAAAAGGTTACTACGACCGCTTTCTCTCCCTACTCACATCAAAAACAATCAAGATAGGTCTGTGCTTTCCTTGGCAACTGGTCGATGACGTTCCCACTGACAAGAACGATATCTCAATGGACTGTGTAATCTGCTAACCAAAGCTGATATCACAAATAACCTGCTGGCCCACAGCAGCATTCAATTTCTTTACCAGTTCTTCTCTCATCAACGACAAATCAGCACGCAACGAAGGATTCGACAGACGGACATAAAGCGTCTGATTATAGATATAGGTATTCAAAGTATAACGGGCAATCACCGGACCAGCCACATGAGGCCATACATCCACCAGTCGCTTCTGTAGCAGTGGAGTCTCCAGTCCTTGCTCACGCAGACTACGCAGCAACACGTCTTTCAGGGATTGTACGTCACGCTTAAACACCTTGACAATTTACGATTTGACTATTTACTATTTATTTCTCCGTTCTCCACGTGGAATATCTTATAGTCCAGCGCTGAACTGCTCAGAATCTGGTCCAAATGGTCACGGTTGGTGTCAGTAATAAATATCTGGCCAAAACTGTCGCCTGATACTAATTTCACGATCTGTTCTACCCTACTGGCATCCAACTTATCGAAAATATCGTCCAAGAGCAATAGAGGCGTCGTTTGTGATGCCGTACGCTTCAAAAAGTCAAACTGAGCGAGTTTGAGGGCAATGACATAGGTCTTGTTCTGTCCCTGCGATCCCTCGCGTTTCATCAAGTGCCCGTCTAAGGAAAACTCCAAATCATCACGATGTACGCCATGCAACGAATAGCCAACGGCCAAATCCTTATTCCGGTCGCGTTGAATCACCTCAAGCAACGGTCCGCGCTGGCAATGCGACAAGTAGTTAAGCCCTACCTGCTCGCGGTGCTGTGAAATCTGCTGGTAATACTCTTGGAAAATAGGTATCAGTTCCTCGACAAAGGAGCTGCGACGCTGGAAGAGCTGTTCGCCCTCTTCAGCCATCTGTTCCTCCCAAATCTGCAACAGAGCAGGATCAGGGGTTTGGTCCTCCATTTTCAAAAGGCTGTTACGCTGTGCCAAAGCAGTATTGTACCGGCCCAAATGTTCGATATATGCTCGGTCATATTGCGAAATGACCATATCCATGAGCCTGCGACGTTCCTCGCTGCCTCCCTCTATCAGTAACGTGTCCGATGGTGAGACGACAACCAATGGTATCAGTCCGATATGCTCTGACAATCGACGGTATTCCTTCTTGTTACGCTTAAAATGCTTCTTGACGCCACGCTTCATACCACACGATATGAATTCCTGGCTATCGTCATTCCAATACTCGCCCTCTATCAGACAGAATGGTTCTTCATGACGAATCACCTGCGAGTCAATAGGATTGGAGGCAGAACGACAGAACGACAGGTAATAGACCACATCAAGCACATTGGTCTTACCGGCACCATTCGGTCCGATGAAACAATTCATCTTAGGTGAGAGCTCCAATTGGGCTTCACTGATATTCTTATAATTGAGTATTGACAGCTTCTTGAGTATCATTTCCAGTGCAAAGGTACAAAAAAAAGTAAAAAGGTAAAAAAGTAAAAAGGTAAAAAAGGTAAAAAGGTTAAAAATCGTAAGGCGGCAGCAAATTCTTCATTCTTCATTCTTCATTCTTCATTTTTCTTTGTACCTTTGCACCCGATTTATGCACGAATGACAAAAAAAACAAGAATAATGGCAAACAAAAATCAAAAACAGGCTCCCATCGAGGAGCAGCAGGTCACAAAGACCGAAGCCTTCTTCGAGAAGAACAAGAAGGCCATCATTATCGCAGTGATTGCTATCATTGCTATCGTCGTATTATGTATTCTGGCAAAGAACTACTATTTTGAGCCCCGTGCCAATGAAGCCAGCACCGAACTGGCCAAGAGTCAGGAACTCTTCCAGCAGGAGCAGTATGACAAGGCGCTTGCAGGTTTCCAGAAAGTGGCATCCGACTACAGTTCTACTGATGCCGGTAATCTGGCTCAGCTCTACATCGGTCTCTGTCAGGCTAACCTCGGTAAGTGGCAGGAGGCTGTCAATGCATTAGAGAGCTTCAGCGGCAAGGACGACCAGATGATTACTCCCGCTGCAGAAGGAGCACTGGGTAACGCATACGCTAATCTGAATCAGCTCGACAAGGCTGTCGAGCACCTGAAGAAGGCTGCTAAGATGGCAGACAACAATTCACTGTCTCCCACATTCCTCATTCAGGCTGGTGAGATTCTCGAAAGCCAGGGTAAGAAAGACGAAGCTCTGAAGCTGTATCAGGAAGTAAAGGAGAAGTACTTCAACTCTATGCAGTATCAGACTATAGACGCATATATCCAGCGCTGTAAATAATTGACAATTGACAATTGATAATTGACAATTAATGGCGACCAAGAATCTGTCGGAATACAACGCTGCACAAGTTCCCGATGCCTCTAACATGATTTTTGGTATCGTGGTGGCAGAATGGAACCCAGAGATTACGGGAGCCCTGCTCGAAGGGTGTACGTCAACGCTTGAGAAGCATGGTGCTCTCCCTGAGAACATCCACGTCAAAACGGTTCCCGGTTCCTTTGAACTCATTTACGGAGCCCACCAGATGACGCTGAACGACGGCTACGATGCTGTCATCATCTTAGGATCCGTGATTCGTGGAGAGACTCCTCATTTTGACTATATCTGTCAGGGAGTCACGGCAGGCATTGCCCGACTGAACGCTACCAGCAACATTCCTGTTGTCTATGGTCTGCTAACCACAGAAAACCTCCAGCAGGCACTCGACCGTGCCGGAGGCCGGTTAGGAAACAAAGGTGACGAATGTGCTGTAGTGGCCATCAAGATGGCTAAATTCTAAACGGCACTACGGTTGATAACAAATAAAGAACTCCCGCCACAAGGCAGGAGTTTTTTTTATGGTCTCTTCTGTATTCTGTATTTTACGCTGGATACTTGATTTTACGCTGGATGCTTGTCCAGTTTCTCGTAGATGGAATTGTTCGATTTGTATTCCGGCACGATCTCCTTCATCTTAGCTACGGTGGCCATATCGTCATAGTGTCTCGAAATATCAATCAATTCGTTAATCTCCTTATTAACCACATCGTAGTCATACTCACGAACCTCGGCAATACGAATCTTCTCGTGGAATGTGGGTTTAGTACCCTCCAGTTCATTCAGTACCTCCTCGTAGAGCTTCTCGCCAGGACGCAAACCCGTAAACTTAATCTCCACATTCTTGGCACCCGACAGCTTAATCATGCGCTTTGCCAAGTCGGCAATCTTCACGGGCTTGCCCATATCGAAGACAAAGATTTCGCCGCCATTACCCTTGGTACCAGCCTCCAGCACCAACTTACAGGCTTCGGGTATCAGCATGAAGAAACGGACGATACGCTCGTCAGTAACTGTCACCGGACCACCGTTCTTGATCTGCTCACGGAACAGGGGAATGACCGAACCGTTCGAGCCCAGCACATTACCGAATCGCGTAGTAACAAACTGTGTTCTTGCCAAAGGAGCACCCATCTGCGAGGGTACGATGAAACTCTCCTTATTGCCCAATTGCTGGATATGAGTGCCCATTTTCTTCTCCTTGATAGCCTGGTCAAGACTCTGCACATAGATTTCACAGATGCGCTTGGAGCATCCCATCACGTTCGTGGGATTGACAGCCTTGTCCGTAGATACCATCACAAACTTGCTGACACCGTATTTCACCGACAAGTCGGCAATAACCTTCGTGCCGTAGATATTGTTCATCACCGCCTCGGAAGGATTGTCCTCCATCATCGGCACATGCTTATACGCTGCAGCATGGAATACATAGTCGGGTCGGAACGACTTAAACACCTCTTCCATACGAGACACGCGACTGATGCTGGTCACCACCGTATCCGCAGGAATGTTCGGAAACTCTTTCGCCATCATCAGACGGATATCGTGCTGGGGCGTCTCGGCCTGGTCTATCAACATCATGGCAGCAGGCTTGAACTGAGCCACCTGACGGACAATCTCAGAACCTATCGAGCCGGCACTACCCGTAATCAGCACACGCTTTCCCGTGAGCAACTCTTCCACAGACTTCAGATCTACACGAATCTCAGAACGCGGCAGGAGTTCTTCCACACTTACTTCCCTCATCTGAAGATTATTGAAGTCAGCTGTCGAGAGTTCATCATCGGCATCCATCTCCTTGGCACTCTGCGCCATATAAATCTTGGCACCGGCACCAATGATAATATCCTGAATCTCCTGATTATCACGGAACTCCTTGATTCTATAGGGCGATACCAACACACCTTCAATATCATTTTTCTTGATGATTTCCGCAATATCGTCATCAATGGAATAGACACGCTCACCCAAAATCTGCTGGTGCTTGGTTTTCTTGAAATGCGTAATGAATCCCTTCACCACAAACTTTCTGGGGCGTTGGCCTTGGATATTTTTTGCCAGACCTACTCCACCTTGCATAGCTCCGTAAATCAATACCCTCACGGCTCTTGTATTCGAGAAGGCCACGTCATAGAGTGTCTTCACGAAAACACGCAGCGCCCACATCAGCAGGGTAGCTATCAGATAGATTAGGAAGATGCTCGTGGTATCAAAATGCACAAACGTATGTCTGGGCAGATTGTCCATACCATATTGCGCCACAAGCACCAAAGCCAGCGAAACCAGATTGCCATATACGATACGCATCAGGTCCACAAAGCTGGAGTAGCGCATGAATCCCGAATAGGTATGGAAAAGCCGGAACCCCACGACACTGAGCATCGTGAAGATGATCATCGTATTGATGAGCTGGAAGAAATTTTCCAACAAGGTGTTTGTCTTGTTGAATATCCAGAAAGCACAGGCTCCACTGACCATCACAATGGCACAGTCAATCAGAAAAATACACCAATAAGGTAATGAATTCTTGGAAAAATACCAATTCAAAATCTTATCAAAAGGATTCCTCATATATCCATATTATTCTAAAACCGATGCAAAGTTAGGCATTTTTTTCTTACCAAACAAGAATATTCAAAGATTTTTCATCTTTGGACCAGAAAAGAACTGCTTATTGCTCTCCGATACGGGTATAGACGAATCCCATTTCTTCCAATTCCTGACGGTCGTAGATGTTTCGGCCGTCAACTACTACGTTACCGTTCATCACCTTTTGGACGACATTCCACGAAGGCAGTCGGAACTGACGCCATTCGGTCATCAGCGCAAAGACGTCGGCACCGTCGGCGGCATCATACATATTCTTGCAATAAACGACCGTGTCGCCAATACGACGCTTACATTCATCCATGGCAATGGGGTCGAACACGCGAACGGCAGCACCGTCGGCCAACAGCTTGTCGATCACCACCAAGGCCGGTGCCTCACGCATATCGTCTGTTTCGGGCTTAAAAGACAGTCCGATGATGGCGATGGTCTTTCCCTTCACACTGCCTACGGCCTTGATAATCTTATCATAGACGATAGACTTCTGACGCTCGTTGACGCGCTCCACAGCCTCGATCACCTCCATGTGGTAGCCATTGTCCAAACCGGTATGCAGCAACGCTTTCACGTCCTTCGGGAAGCACGAGCCACCATAGCCACAACCGGCATAAAGGAACTTCGAACCGATACGGGCATCGGTGCCAATACCCTTGCGGACTGCATCCACATTGGCCCCTACCCTTTCACAAAGGTTGGCAATGTCGTTCATGAACGAGATACGCGTGGCCAACATGGCATTGGCCGCATACTTGGTCATCTCGGCCGAAGGGATATCCATGAAGATGACACGGAAGTTATTGATCAGGAAAGGCTTGTACAGACGCGTCATTACCTCACGGGCCTTCTCCGACTCGGTACCCACCACCACGCGGTCGGGCGACATAAAGTCCTTGATGGCGGCTCCCTCTTTCAGGAACTCGGGGTTCGAGGCCACGTCAAAAGGAACGTCGACGCCGCGCTTGTCCAACTCTTCCTGAATGGCGGCCTTCACCTTCTTCGCCGTACCTACAGGGACGGTAGACTTGGTGACCAGAATAGTATATTTGTTGATGTTCTGTCCGAACTGACGGGCTACGGCCAACACATATTTCAAGTCGGCACTGCCGTCCTCATCGGGAGGCGTACCCACTGCCGAGAACACCACCTCTACATCGTCCAGAACCTCAGTCAGGTCAGTGGTAAACTGCAAACGACCATATTCCACGTTGCGCTTTACCAATTCCTCCAATCCCGGCTCATAAATCGGCATGATGCCGTTTTTAAGCTTATCTATTTTGTTGGCATCAACATCCACACAAGTCACATTTGCTCCCATCTCTGCGAAGCATGTCCCGCTGACCAGGCCCACATAGCCGGTCCCTACGATTGCTATTTTCATGAATCAGTTGTTTAATAATTTCGGTGCAAAGGTACAAAGAAAAATGAAGAATGAAGAATGAAGAATGAAAAATTTGCTACCGCCTTACGATTTTTAACCGTTTTACTTTTAGGTCAAAGATTATAGGTACAACTCTTAATTCTTTCTTAATTCTTAACTCTTAACTCTTAATTTTTTTTTAATTCTTCATTCTTCATTCTTCATTCTTCATTTTTCTTTGTACCTTTGCCAGCTAGAAACAATAAACTCTATATGAAATTTATCAGTTGGAATGTCAATGGCCTCCGCGCCTGTGAGACGAAAGGATTTAGTGAAGCATTTAAACAGTTGGACGCCGATTTCTTCTGTCTGCAGGAAACCAAGATGCAGGCTGGTCAGTTGGACCTTCAGTTCGAGGGTTACAAGTCGTATTGGAACTATGCCGACAAGAAAGGCTACTCGGGCACGGCGATTTACAGCAAGCACGAACCGCTGAGCGTCGCCTACGGCATCGGCATTGACGAACACGACCACGAGGGCCGCGTCATCACGCTGGAGATGCCTGACTTCTATCTCGTTTGTTGCTACACGCCTAATTCGCAGGACGGTCTGAAACGTCTCGACTACCGTATGACGTGGGAAGACGATTTCCGTCAGTATCTCCTGTCGTTAGACCAGCACAAACCCGTCATCCTGTGTGGCGACTTGAACGTAGCTCACGAAGAGATAGACCTGAAGAATCCGAAGACCAACCGCATGAACGCCGGTTTCACCGATCAGGAGCGTGAGAAGTTCACCACCTTATTAAATAGCGGATTCATAGACACCTTCCGCACGCTCTACCCCGAGCAGGTGACGTATTCCTGGTGGTCGTACCGCTTCCAGGCCCGTCAGAAGAACGCCGGATGGCGCATCGACTACTTCATCATCTCCCAGCGTTTGCAGTCTCAGATTCAGGATGCTAAAATCCACACCGACATCCTCGGCTCCGACCACTGCCCCGTCGAGCTGTTGCTGGGAAAAGATTAAAAAAACACAAAAAACGTGGGAAAAAGTAACAATAATAAATTAAAAACCTTAAATTTGCCGACACTTTTTGTGAACTATAAACATAAGTATTAATTAAAAAGAGAAAGCAAAACTATGAAGAAAGTTCTTTTCGCAGTGATGGCTATGATTGCCATCGGATTGACATCGTGTAGCAACAAAGCTCAGCAGAGCGAAGGCGCAGAAGCCGCTGAGGCTACTATCAGCGCACTGACCGAGCAGTTGGAGGCTGGTGACGCCAGCAAGTTTGCAGAAGTGCTGAACACTGTCAAGGAGAAGATTGCCGAGTTCGTCAAGAGCAATCCCGAGGTAGCCAAGGAGTATGTGGCTAAGGTTCAGACCTTCCTGAAGGAGAATGCCGACAAGGTGAAGTCGCTGGTTGGTGACAATGCTGCTGCCGCTGCTGCTTTTGCTGCTATTACCGAGGCTGATGCTGAGAACGTGGTGAATGGTCTGTTGGATTCAGTGGGCGACGCTGCCGAGGCTGCCAAGGACTCTGTCGTCGGAGCCATCAACGACCAGGTTGACGCTGCCAAGCAGGCTGCCGAGGATGCCAAGGATGCTGCTGTCGACGCTGCCAAGGACAAGGCCAACGAAGCCATCGACAACGCCGCTGGCAAGGCCAAGGACGCACTGGGACTCTAAATTCAACACTCAACACTCAACATTCAAAATTCACTGAACAAATCGGCCGGTTCGCTGAATAAATTTCGCGAACCGGCTCTTTTTGTCTACCTTTGCCGACGGAAAATAACTCTAAAAAGCAAAGAATATGAAAAAAATGATGATTCTCACAATGCTCGTAGCATCAATGGCTGTCATGTCTGCATGTACTGCGGACGACCCGTTCGATAGCTTTAGCAACAACGGTTTCAACCAAAACGGCACCAACACTGGCGGCACGATGGGCGGCAATGGCAACAGCACAGCCGGCAGCGGCGAGTTGCTCAGCTTCTCGGTCGTGCTCGACCGGGAAACGTCCGAGCCCACCGACAAGGCCGACGCCTACTACCCCGAGGAGGAAGACAACATCAGCAACAACACGTTTGACACAGCGATTAGCATCGACCTGTCGAACCCCGTGGCCAAGACGGAGAACGGTGTTACCGTCACCGTCAATGGCGGTCACGTCACAGCCGATCATGGTTCCGTGAAGGGCATCTGCTACAACGTCACCGGCTCGACCAGCAACGGCTCGCTGACCATCCTCGGCGAAAAGAAGTATGCCGTGAAGCTGAACGGTGTCAGCATCACCAACCCTGACTCGGCAGCCCTCAACCTGCTCAGCAAGAAACGCGCCTTCGTCATGCTTTCCGACGGCACCAGCAACACGCTGAAGGACGGCACCACATCCGTCAACGACCACAAGGGAGCACTCTACTGCAAGGGCAAGCTGCTGTTCAGCGGCACAGGCTCGCTGGAGGTCTACGGCAGCTACAACAATGCCATCCACTCGGCCGACTACATCGTGTTCTCAACAGGCAACAACATCTACGCCAAGTCGACGGCCAATCACGGCATCAAGGCCAACGACGGCATCTTCATCAATGGCGGCATCCTCAACGTCGAGGTCTCGGCAGCCGCCGCCAAGGGCATCAACTGCGAGAGTAACATCATGGTGAACGGCGGTCGCACGACCGTCATCACAACCGGCAACGGCACCTACGACACAACGGACAAGGAAGCCAAGGGCGCTGCCTGCTTCAAGGCCGACTCTACATTCACCATCAACGGCGGCGAGCTGCGGCTGAAGAGCACAGGGTCAGGCGGCAAGGGCATCAACGCCGACGGCGATGCCGACTTCAACGGCGGAACCGTATACGTCATCACGGAGGGCAGGCAGTACAGTTCCAACAACGACACCTCTTCGCCCAAGGGCATCAAGGCCGACGGTGACGTGAACATCAAGGGCGGCGCCATCTGGGTACGCACCAGCGGCACCAACGGCGAGGGCATTGAGTCGAAGAGCAAGCTCAACATCAGCGACGGAACGGTGATGGTTTCTGCCTACGACGACGCCATCAACTCCGCAGGCGACCTGACCATCAGCGGTGGCAACGTCACTGTTATTGGCACCAACAACGACGGCCTTGACTCCAACGGCAACATGTACCTGAAGGGCGGCACCGTCATCGCCATGGGTGCTGGCGGTGCAGAGGCCGGCATCGACATCAACGAGCAGAAGAAGCTCTACATCAGCGGTGGCAACATCTTCGGCATTGGCGGACGCTTCGACGGTTCGCTGGGCAGCACCACACAGGGCATTGCCACCACCAGCGGCTCCGTATCGGCCAACGCCACCGTCACCGTCAGCGACGGAAACAGCACACTGGCTTCGTTCGTCATGCCTCCCTACTCCTACAATAGCGGTACCATCCTCGTCAGCACCCCCGACATGAAGAGCGGCTCGAGCTACACGCTGAACCTCGGTTCACAGTCGGTCACCATCACCGCCTCGAATTCAGTCAGCGGCGGCATGGGCGGCATGGGCGGAAATCGTCCCGGTGGGTGGTAAGTTGACAGTTGACACAATAAATGGCAAATATTTCCGTTATATGAAATGGATGCAAGAACAGTCGAAATATGAAAACGTCGCCTACGTGGCACTGTGGAGTTTACTCTTCGCAGTGCCGCTGTTTAGCCTCTACGTGCGTACAACCGGCGACAGCGAGGTGGCATTCAACTGGCAGGAAGTATGGATAGTGTGGCGTCATTTTGCCGTCTACCTGCTGCTCTTCCTCGTCCATAACTTCCTCCTGGCACCGCTGCTGGTCTATCGCAACAAACGGTGGCTCTATTGCCTGTTGGCACTCTGCATGGTCGGTGTGTTCACGGCCTACCAATGCACCAGCCGTCCCGACCACATGCGCAGACACAAGCTCCATACGATGGAACAGAGAGGTCCGCGCCACATGAAGCAGAGAGACCTCGAGCCGATGGAACAGAGAGACCTTGAGCCGATGGAACAGAGAGACCTTGAGCCGATGGAACAGAGAGACTTTGAGCCGATGGAACAGAGAGACTTTGAGCCGGGAGACCGAGGCTTCGACCACGAGCCGCCACCAGATATGCGAGGCAAGATGAAGGATAAGCAGCCACCCGTCTTCTTCGGCGAAAAGGACATCATCGCCATCGTGGTGCTCATCCTGATGTGTGGCATGAACCTCGGTATCAAGCTCTATTTCAAGACACGCAAAGACCAAAAAAAGCTGAAACTGCTCGAGAAGGAGAACCTGGAACAGCAGCTGGAGTATCTGAAATACCAGATCAACCCCCACTTCTTCATGAATACGCTGAACAACATCCATGCCTTGGTGGATATTGACTCCGAAAAGGCCAAGGAAACCATTCTTGAGCTGTCGAAGATGATGCGCTTCGTGCTCTACGAAGGCAACAAGGAGGGTGTTCCCCTGAGCAAGGAGTTCGAATTCATCCGCACCTATGTCCAGCTGATGCGGCTGCGCTATACCGACAAAGTGAAGATCACCCTTGACCTGCCCACCGAGGCGCCCGACAAGACCGTCCCCCCGCTCATGCTCATCTCATTCATCGAGAATGCCTTTAAACACGGCATTTCCTACCAGCACGACTCATTCATCGACATCAAGGTGGAAATCTCTCACCCCTCACCTCTCATCACTCACCTCTTGTTTTCCTGTCGCAATTCCAAGGCCGACAAGCCCAACGAAGAAAAAGGCGGCGTAGGACTGGCCAATGTCAAACAACGATTAAACTTACTCTATGACAACAACTATACGCTAAATATCCAGGACGAGACAGACGTCTACAATGTTGAACTAACAATACCACTGACATGATACGATGCATGGCCATTGACGACGAGCCTTTAGCGCTCCAGCAGATAGTAGCCTACATAGGCAAAGTTCCTTTCCTCGAGTTGGCAGCCCAATGCCAAAGTGCCCTGGAAGCCCGCGACTTTCTGGAACACGACACCGTCGACGCGATATTCTGCGACATCAACATGCCCGACCTCAACGGCATGGACTTCATCAAGTCGCTCGCCGTACCGCCACTCGTCGTCTTCACCACTGCCTATTCGGAATATGCCGTAGAAGGCTTCCGCGTCAATGCCGTCGACTATCTGCTCAAACCCTTCGGCCTGCAAGACTTCCAACGCGCCGCCAACCGGATAAAGGAAAGATTAGAAATGACAAATGAGAGATATGATAACTCTGCTAACAGAGAAAACGCAGAGAATTCAAGCAAACAAGGTAATCATATCTCTCATCTCTCACCTCTCACCTCTCAGTTAGAAGACGACACCCTCTTCCTCAAGACCGAATACCGCATCGTCAAGGTCAGCATCTCCGACATCCGCTATGTCGAAGCCATGAGCGAATACCTGAAGGTCTGGCTGTCCTCCGAACCCAAGCCCATCATCACCCTGCTGTCGATGAAAAAAATGGAGGAACGGCTGCCCGACACCTTTATGCGCATCCACCGTTCCTACATCATCAATCTCACAAAGATTCAGGAAGTCAACAAAAATCGCGTCATCATGGATGCCGATACGTACCTGCCCATCGGCGACAACTACAAAGAGGCCTTCCAAGCCTACCTCGACACGAAATTCCTCGGAAAATGAAGCCTTAGGGTACAACGCCTCTACCCTTAGGGTAAAGGACCTTTAGTATGAGGGTAAAGCACCTTTACCCTCATACTAGAGCTACTCCATCGGGAACAGGCCGAAGAGCTTGGCGTCAATCATGTCCGTAACCTGTTTCAGGTCTTCCGGATTGTCGCCAAACTTACAATGATCGCCGTCAACGATGATCAGCGGACCTTTGTAGGTAGCTATCCAGTCCTCATAACGTTTCTCGAGCCCCTGCAGATAGTCCAGACGCATCGTCTGCTCGTACTCGCGGCCGCGTTTCTGAATCTGTGCCACCAATGTCGGTATGGAGGCACGGATATAAATCATCAGGTCGGGCAGTTTCACCAGCGACATCATCAGGTCGAACAAGTCGGTGTAGTTGGCGAAGTCGCGGTCGCTCATCATACCCTGGCCATGCAGGTTGGGAGCAAAGATGCGGGCATCCTCGAAGATGGTGCGGTCCTGAATGATGACATCCTTCGACTTGGAAATCTCGACAACTTCCTTAAAACGCTTGTTCAGGAAATACACCTGCAGGTTGAACGACCAGCGGGGCATGTCGGCGTAGAAGTCAGCCAGATAGGGATTGTTGTCGACGGGTTCGAAACGCGGCGTCCACCCGTAACGGTGCGCCAGGAGTTTGGTGAGTGTGGTCTTGCCACTGCCTATGTTTCCGGCTATTGCAATATGCATATTATGAAATAGTTATAGAAGTTAACGCAGTAATCACAAAGCTCAATGTTCAAAGTTCAATGTTCAAAGTTCAAAGAGTCCGAATAATGTACGGTCGATACGGTCGACGATTTGTGCGAAATCCTTCGAACGGTTCAGGAAATCGAGGTCGTCTTTCTCAATAGTCATCACCTGTCCGGGATACTTGTGATAGATGAAGTCGTCGTAGCGTTCGTTCAGATTCTGCAGATAGTCCAGCTGTATGGTCTGCTCGTAGTCCCGGCCCCGTTTCTGGATGTTTCCCACCAGATGGGGCACCGAGGCCCGCAAGTATATCATCAGGTCGGGCACACGGACCATCGACATCATTTGTTCGAAAAGTTCCATATACGTCTGGTAGTCGCGCTCCGAGAGGTTCCCCATGGCCTTGTTGTTCTGCATGAACACATAGACGCCCTCGTAAATGGTACGGTCCTGAATGATGGTATGGTCGGCTTCGGCAATAGCCAGCAGGTCGCGGAAGCGCTCTTTCAGGAAGTAAACCTCCAGGTTAAACGACCAGCGGTGGATGTCGCGATAATAGTCCTCGAGATAAGGGTTATGTTCGACGGCTTCATATCGCGGTTCCCACCCGTAGTGCTTGGCAAGCAGCTCGGTGAGCGTCGACTTACCGCTTCCTATGTTTCCTGCTATAGCAATATGCATGGTTCTCAGTTCGTTTGTCTTAAAGTTTCATCTTGTTCGAAGCCAGTCCGTCGGCACTGACGGTCACCATGCCCCTACCCTTCACGACGGCAATACAACGGCCGAAGAAAGCCTTGCGGCGCGGACTGGTGAATCGCTCCATCGACGTCTGACTGCCATTATCCGTAGCGATTACCGTCGCTCCTGTGGCTGAGAATCGCAACTCGTTCTCGGCCCACGGGCAGCGGTTGCCGTTCTTGTCGACAACGGTAGCCTGAATGAAAGTCAGGTTCTTACCCTTGTAGTCGACGTCGAGCTGGATATGATCGGGGGCTCCGGCCGTATGGATGCGCTGATGCAGCGTCACCTGTCCGTTCTTGCGGGCAACGACCATCACCTCGCCAGGCTCGAACATCACCCGCCACGACACATGATACTGGTGGCTGTCGGCCTTGCGGCGAACGCCCTGACTCTTGCCGTTGACAAAGAGCTCCACCTCGTCGGCTTGATTGTAGTAGCACCACATGTCAATCTCCTGTCCTTCCTTCCAGTTCCAGTGGGGGAACAGATAGAGCACAGGCTTGTTGGTCCATTCGCTCTGGTACATATAATAGACGTCCTTGGGCTGTCCGGCCAGATCGATGATGCCGAAATAGCTGCTACGGGCCGGGAAGCCATAGGGTGTCGGCTCGCCCAGATAGTCGAAGCCCGTCCAGATGAACTGTCCACCGACATAGGGGGTATGCTTCACCACATCCCACGTCTCTTCGTGCGTCGAACTCCACGGGGCGTGCATATTGTCGTAAGCCGAACACATATAGGAGGGGTCCTGATACGTTTCGCGCCAGTCGCGCGGAGCAATATAGATGGAGTCCGAAGGCATCTTGTAGTAGCCGTTGGTCTGCAGGGCCGACACCGATTCCGTCAGGATGAACGGACGGCCCGGGAAATGCTGAGGCACATCCTTCACCCACTGGTGGTGGTAGTTAAAGCCGATGATGTCGAGGGCCTTGCCCTTGAAGAGATGGTTGCCCGGCGAAGGCTCGTTACAGCCTGCCGTAATGGGACGCGTGGTGTCGTAACGCCGGACGATGTCGGCCAGATGGTCGGCCAACAGCGTGTTGACACTCATCTCACCGTCTTTCGCCAGCGTCGACGCGTCGTGGCCTGCATTCAGAATCAGGTTGGCCTGCTCCAGCGTCAGCGTGTCAGCTTCGGCACTCGACCACTGCTCCAGCACTTCATTACCGATTGACCACATCAGGATACAGGGATGGTTGCGGTCTCTGAGCACCATATCCGTCAGGTCCATCTCATGCCATTTGTCGAAGAAACGCGCATAGTCATTCTGTGTCTTCCGGCGGCGCCACATGTCGAACGACTCGTCCATCACGATGAAACCCATCGTGTCGCACATGTTCAGCAGTTCCGGAGCCGGAGGGTTATGACTCGAACGAATGGCATTCACACCCATCGCCTTGAGTTTCACCAGTTTGCGGTGCAGGGCATCTTCATGCACGGCAGCGCCCAGGCAACCCAGGTCATGATGCTCGCAGACGCCGTTCAGCTTCATATTCTTGCCGTTGAGCCAGAAACCCGTCTTGGCGTCGAACCGGAAATCGCGGAAGGCCGTCGTAGTGGTTACCTCGTCGACAACCTTACCATTATTTAATACGCGCGCGCGAACCTTATATATATTAGGGGTCTCAGGCGACCATCGCTTCAGCGTTGCCGTATTGACGTGCATCGTCGCTTCGCTGCCACTGCCTCGGGCCACTTCCCGGCCGCCGGCATCCAGCACGCTGTAGTTCACGCGGTAGTTCTTGCCCGACACGGCGGTATTCACCTTGACGGCACCCGTCCGGGCATTCGTCTCCACATGCATACCCCAATGCTTCACGTGCACATAGTCGGTCTTCGTCAGCCACACATGGCGATAGATGCCGCAACCGGAATACCAACGCGAATTGGGCTGGTCGCTGTTGTCCACACGAACGGCAATGACATTGCCGTCGCAATGCAGGTATCGGGTGATGTCTATCGAGAACGAGCTGTAGCCATAAGGACGATAGTCGACGGCCTCACCGTTCACGAAGACGACAGCATTCATATAGATGCCGTCAAACTCCAGAAAGTATTTACATACATCTTTCACGTAAAAGTGTTTCCTGTACCAGCCCACACCGCCGGGCAACGCTCCCCCGCCGGCACCCGACGGGTTGCTGGCACTGAACGACCCTTCGATGGCCCAGTCGTGTGGAAGGTCCAACAGACGCCACCCACTGTCATCATACTCCAGGGTCGACCTCTCGATACCGCCACCCATCGAAAAGCGCCAGCCTTTGTCGAAGTTGATGCGCTCACGGGCGGAAACACAGCTCCATGCGATAGCAGCTATAATCAGCAGTAATATACGTCTCATCGTGTTTTGTTACTCATTTTTACACCAATTCTGACGCAAAGATAATAAAAAAGACTGAGAAACAGCAAAAAATCAGCATTTTCTGACAAAAAAGCTGAGAATTCTTTGGAAGATAAGAAAAAAAAACTTAAATTTGCAGCGAATTTAGTATGTTGTGTACGTAAAATAAGGGTTTCGTGGGCTATGGCCCGCTCCTTGACACATATATAAATATAGAGAAGATAGAGAAAACTTAACAAATGTTTAATTGTAATATTAATTATTTTATGAACAAGAAAATTATTAGTGGATTCCTCATGTTTGCACTGGCAGTGTTTAGCATGAGCAGTTTTGTAGCATGTAAGGACTACGATGAGGATTCTTACGACGACCTCAAATTACGTCTGAACAAGGAGATTTCTCTTCGTGAAGCTCTTGACGCACAGGTTAAGGCCCTGCAGGAAGCTATCGCAAAAATCAAGAGTTGCACCTGTGACCCCTCACAGTTTGCTACCCAGGAGGACCTGAAGAACTATGCCACCAAGGATGACCTGAAGAACTATGTTACTCTGGAAGAGTACAAAAAGGCTTATGCTCGTCTTGACAGTATTGCAGAAGCTCTGAAGAAACTGACACCTGGTACTGGCAAGGATTACGATGCTGACATCAAGAAGCTTTACGAGAACGATAGCCTGATGGTGGTCAAGATGAACGAAATCAACTCTTGGATTGTTTATGTTCAGAACTTGGCTAAGCAGGATTCTATCCGCATCGACAGCTTGAGCGGCGTCGTTTCAGGTTGGGGTACTACTATCACCACGCTGTATACTCGCGTAGACTCGCTGATTCAGGAGCTGAAGCACCAGAAGCCCCAGAAGGACACCATCTATATCTCTGGTGGTGGTTGCGATTCTCTCTGCGCTGCTAAGATTGCCAAGGCTCAGTTCACGGCTGACTCGGCTCTGCTGATTGCCGAGAAGGCTCTGGTACTTGCCGTTCACAATGCAAGCCGCATTGCTGCACTTGAGAACTATGTAAACACTCTGGCTACCTCCGGTGAACTCGCTGACGAAGTTCGTTGGCTGAACCAGCGCATCGACAACCTGCTCGACCAGATGGTTACCGGTATCATCATCCAGGGTACTGAGAGCCCCGTCATTGGCTACTTCAACACTCCGCTGGACGTTCGCTCACAGATTCTCGCCGCTTACTATGGTGAGGTAACTTCTACTGTACACTTCCCCTCTGGAACAACGGGTGACTATGTTGATCCTTCTATGATTTGGACAGAGCGTCAGGCCAATGTAATGGGTATCAACCCCAAGCTTGCTGAAGGCAATATCGACATCCAGGATCGTTTCGTTAGCCAGAAGGATGGCAAGGATCAGGGTAATGCTGGTACACTTTATCTGACACTGAACCCCGCTGAGGTTGACTTCGAGGGCAAGCAGTTGTCACTTGAGAACTCTAAGGGCGAAGCTGCTGCTATCACACTCGAGAATCTGAAGAAGTCTGACCGCGAGCTCACCTTCGGTTACACCCGTGCAGCAAACAACGGCTTCTATGAGGCTGCTGCTACCCTGACCAAGGAGAACATCGACGCTGCCAAGATAAAGATCGACTACACCACACTTGAAAGCGAGGCTAAGGCTATCATTAAGGAGAAGTCTAAGAGCAGCGTGCTCAACTTCGGTGCTGCCCTGATCAACAGCATGCAGGATGTAATGCCCGCTTACGCTGTAAAGGCTACGTGGACAAGTCCTTATAACACCTACAACTACACCACAAAGGACTACAACGTCTATTCTCAGTATGGTATCGCAGCTACTGCTATCAAGCCGCTGTCATACGCTTTCCTGAAGGACTTTAACGCTAAGTTCCCCGGTGAGCAGCGCATCCTGAATCTCCTTAATGAGATTATGAAGAAGATCAACATCAACATCAACCTCAATTTGCCCGACTTCTCGAAGTATCAGGGTGCTATCACCTTCCAGAACATCGATCTCTCTGGCATGAAGAATGCTGATGGTAAGATTGTTGTAAACTTCACTTATACTTTGAAGGATGCTGATGGTAACACTTTATATGTTCTCGTAACAACTTCTGGTGGCAAGTATGCTTGGAAGGCTGGAGACGGCAGACTCTATGACGCATCAACTGGTGCTCTCATTGCTTCTGACGTTCCCGTTGAGGCTACTTCTATCAGCATCAACGCTGATGTTGACCTGACAAATACTCTCCAGCAGATTATCGATCAGATTAACGCTCAGTTCGGTGCTAGCAGCGATCTGGCTACGACTATCACCAGCCTGCTGAACGACGTTGCTTCTCTGGGTAGCATCGATGACAAGATCAACAAGGCTATTGCTGATGCCAAGGACGACATTAAGAGCGTGATTAGCAGCTATATCACAAAGGTTTACAACAAGCTGAACGGTTGGATTCAGACTATTCCCAACAAGGCTCTGCAGCCCACTATGATGGCTGTCAACAGCAAGAACAAGGCTGGTATCCTGTCACAGTCACTCTATTTGCCGACAAAGGCTACCAGCTCGCTGACCCTTATTCCTACCTCTTACACTCTCGAGACCCTGGCTCCTGCATACAAGAAGTTCGTGGCTGTAACGGATGTGTTCGACGCTACTACCAAGGCTGCTCTGCCCCTGGCTGACGCTCAGGCTAAGGCTGCTGCTGCTAATGGTGGCAACAACATGATGAAGGTTATCGACAGCGAGAAGTCTTGCACACTGGCTGGTGAGGTTGGCTACATCTACGAGGTAACCTACTCTGCAGTAGACTATCACGGAAAGGTTGTCAATAAGAGATTCTACGTACAGTTCTAAAATCTAGTTCTAAATCTAACAAATATTTAAAAGAATAAGAACATGAAGAAAATGATTATGTCACTTCTGCTTTTCCTGGGCGTGCTGTCTGCATCAGCCCAGGCCGAGCAGAAAGGCACCACAGAATATGTGTTCCAGCCCCATTGGTATCTGATGCTGCAGGGCGGTGGACAGTACACCCTGGGTGAGGGTAAGTTCAAGGACCTCTTCTCACCGAACGCACAGGTTGCTCTGGGTTACAACTTCTCGAAGGTTGTTGGTCTGCGTCTCTCTGTAAACGCTTGGCAGAGCAAGGGTGCTATTGAACTGAAAGGCGATGACTATGGCATCAAGAGCGACTTCAAAGACAAATGGGCTTATAAGTATGTAGCTCCCTCTTTGGAGTTGACCTTCAACCTGTCTAATCTTGTTAGCGGTTTCAATCCCAAGCGCGTGTTTAATCTCTATGCCTTTGTAGGTGGTGGTGCCAACATTGCTTTCAGCAACAAGGATGCTCAGGATGTCTATCCAAGATATACGAGCTATATCGCAAGTGCTGGCAACTATGCTTATGACACCCGCCAGAATATGGATTATCTGTGGGATGGCACCAAGGTGAATGCCTTTGGTAAGGGTGGTCTGATCTTCGATTTCCGCGTATCCGACAAGGTGAGCATCAACATCGAGGGTAATGCCAACATCTTGAGCGATAAGTACAACTCAAAGAAGGCTGGCAATGCTGACTGGTACTTCAACGCCCTCGCTGGTGTGAAGATCAACCTCGGCAAGACCTATACCACCAAGTTCACTCCTGCTCCCGAGCCCGAGGTTCGCTATGTGGAGAAGGTTGTTGAGAAGATTGTGGAGGTTCCCGCTAAGGTAGAAGTGAAGCCCGTTGAGAAGATCCGCCGCGATATCTTCTTCACCATCAATTCGTTCAAGGTGAGAGACACCGAGCAGGACAAGATCAAGGACATCGCCGACTATCTGCAGGCACACCCCAATGCAAAGGTTGAGGTCACTGGTTATGCTGATGCCGGTACTGGTAACAACCGCATCAACGACCGTCTGGCCAAGCAGCGTGCTGACGTTGTTGTGAAGGCGCTGACCAACCAGTACAACATCGCTGCCGACCGTATCTCTTACGATTCTAAGGGTTCACGCGTACAGCCGTTCGCCGAGAACGACCTGAACCGTGTCACCATCTGTATCGCAGAGTAATCGACGGAAAGATTTTTAAGGTTTAAACCAATACCGAGTCTGACTCCTATCCATACTCTGCAAAGGTATGGCAAGAGTCAGACTCCTTTTAATAACAATCATTTGCAATGAACAGAATTTATACACTTTTACTTACTGCCGTCTGCACTCTGACTGCTAACGCTCAGCTGAAGGGCGACGGATACTATCGTGCACAGAGCTCAGAGCAGGGACGCTATATCAACGTGATAGACAATCGGGGTAGCGTTAACCTGTCAACCACAGATGCCGATATGGCTGCGTTGTGCACCCGTGCCGGATTCGAGAACATCGTCTCCGACCCAGCTTCCATCATATATATTAAGAAGATGACTACGGGCTACGACTTCCAGAGTCAGGGTACTGGCAGCTACTCCATCATCTCCTACGAGGTTAAGCTGAACGATATGGGCGACAACAAGTATTGGTGCTCAGCCAGCCATGCCGGTATGACCAAATATCTGGCCGATGAAATCATTAACTTCATGAGCACCGACGAGGAGAAAGCAAAAGGTAAGCTGGTAACCAACGTCAGCCCGGGAACTGAATACGAGAAATACCTCGACTGGAACATTATTCCCGTATCAGCTGAAGACAGCTACTTCGGTTTGCAACCCAACGTTGCAGCAGGCGACAGCTACTACCAGACATTCTATGCTGCATTCCCCTTCACCTTCTATTCAGAGGGTATGACAGCCTACTATGTAAGCCAGATTCGCGAGTCTACCGGCAAGGTAGTCGTCAAAGAAATCACCGGCGGTGTCCCCACTTCTACTCCAGTCATCATCAAGTGCTCGGCACAGGATGCTGCCAGCAACAAGCTCAACGTGGGTGCCAGCGCCAGCGGTACAGCGAGCGGCAACAAGCTGACAGGTGTCTATTTCTGCAATCCAAATGCCGGCGAGAAGCATACCAACGTGGTAGCTTTCGACCCCACAACCATGCGTGTGCTGGGTAAGGCCGAAGACGGTTCGCTGGCATTCGTCAATAATGTCGATCTGGCTTACATTCCTGCCAATACGGCCTACATCACCGTCAGCGCATCGGCTCCTGCCGTCTTGAAGGTGGTGACTGTCGACGAAGCCGACGGACTTACCCTGAAGGCCGACGACAAGGAGATGATTTACGGCGACGAAGTACCCGCACTGACCTATTCTATTCTTGACGGCGAGCCCGACGGGACTCCCACTCTGACATGCGAAGCCACAAAGACTTCACCAGTAGGCACCTACCCCATCAAGATAGCCAAGGGTTCGCTGACCAACGAGAAAGTGACGTTGCAGGATGGTACGCTGACCATTCACAAGGCTCCTCTGACCATTACTGCGACGAGCTTTACCATCACGCAGGGCGAGGCACTGCCCACGTATACGGTTACCTACGATGGTTTCAAGAACGGCGAGACCGAGGAAGTGCTCACCAAGAAGCCAACAGTGACCTGTACGGCTACTGCCACCAGCGCTCCTGGTACCTACGAAATCACCGTCAGTGGTGCAGAAGCCACGAACTACGAGATGTATTACGTGCCCGGCGTGCTGACCATCGCAGAGGCTTCAGCCATCCAGACTGTTGTCAGCAACAGCAAGCGTGCAGACGTCTACGACATGAGTGGTCGTCGTGTTCGCGAGCAGGCCACCACACTGGAAGGTCTCTCGAAGGGCATCTACATCGTCAACGGCAGGAAATGCATTGTAAAATAAGCATTTAAAAGTCGATTTCCACTAAAAAGGAGACACCCCATGGGATGCCTCCCTTTTTTGTTAACTTTTTTTATATATTGATATTGAAAAAAAATGGTTCACACGCTTGGTATTTTAAATAATATTATGTAAATTTGCAATCGAAACATCAAAACCTATTAAAACTATTTTTATTCACTAATTAACAAAATGCTTATGAAAAAGTTTTTATTTTCATCGTTCCTTTTGGCATTGTTTGCCATAGGATTCACAGCTTCTGACGACGAAATCAAGGACGATCCTGCTCTCGCCAACATTTCCCTATCGATTCTGAAGCCGACTACAGCTCTCACTTACGTAACTGGTGATGATGTCATTACGATTTCCGGTACAGCAGAAGCCAGAAACGGCTTGGAGTCTATCACTTATACTACCAGTACAGGTCTGGCAGGTGTTGCTGAAGGTCTTGAAAACTGGAGTATAAAGGACCTGCCTCTCGGCGAGGGTATTACTGTCATTAGCGTTGTTGCTACTGACAAGACTGGACTCTTTAAGACCCAACAGTTGACTGTTACCCAAGGTACGCTAACAGGTATCGTGAAGATTTCTGAAAAGATGGATATCTGGGATGGCGGCTATCTTACCCCCATTGGCTATTTCACCTACAAGAAAGACGTCAATACAACGACAGAGGGTAATTTCAGTGCTATCAGCTATATGTCACTTGATAAGGAAGAAATGGCAACACTGATTGCCACGAAGGACGAGAACCTGCCCACTCAGCTGGTGGTGAAGGACAAAGGTATCATCTACTTTAGCTTCCCCAACGACGAGATTGTTGAGTTGTTGTTCGACAACGGTGAGAAGGTAGCTTTCCTCGGCAGCTACGCATGCCCGAAGAATCTTCTGCCCAGCTTCACCCAGTTCGACAAGGAAGACGTATTCCGTGGAGCACTGGCTAACGCTGCTGCCATCATCAGAGCCAATACTGGCGAAGAGACCATCAGCCCAGAGGTTGCTGCTATCGTCAACACCTTTGCTGACTTGTTCGAGCAGGTTTCTAAGTTAGAATATGAGGAGAACGCTGCTGCAGTGGCAAGACTGAACGTAACGACCTCCGGAAACTACGAATTTGCTGAGATACTTGGAAACTGGTTCAACACAGAAATTATCGTTCGCGTATACAACACACTCGCCCTGTGGACTGGTAAGGCCAGCTTCAAGGTTGGTGGATCATCTTGTACACTGAGCGGAACCATCTGGTGTCTTGCTGATGTTTACAACGCATTAGGTACCTATGGTATTGTCTGCGATACTGACAAAGCAAAACTGCTAATTGGCGAAGATAAAGCAGAGTACCAAGGCGAGGGTTATCAGCCATATGGAAAACTAAGCTTCGACGTCGATTTCCGTGGACTGAAGCCTAACACCACCTACTATTATCGTGCATACTATGCATTCAACAACTTTGCTGGTTCAACACTTGTTCCACGCAATGGCGAAGTAATTGACAATGTATTATATGACACAACTATCAAGTCATTTACCACTGGTGATAACCTGCTGTCTGTTGACGTTGTGATGTGTATCGACTACACAGGAAGTATGTCCGGTATCATCAATACAGTAAAGGAGAATGCCATGTCGTTCTATGATTCCTTCAAGGCTAAGTGTGACGCCAAGGGCATTGGCCTGACTGGTCTGACTGCTCAGGTGATTGGTTTCCAGGACATCAATGTCGACGGTGATGACTGGTTCCGCCAGAGTCCCACCTATCAATTGCCCGATCAACGCGAGGAGTTCAACACCTTTGTAGGTAACATCTACGCTATGGGTGGCGGCGACACACCTGAAAGCGGACTTGAGGCACTCGATGCTGCTTTCAGCAAGACTGACTGGGGTGTTGACGATGGTTACCACCGTCAGGTAGTCATTCTTTGGACGGATGCTCCTTATCTGGTTGGTGAAGCTTATACCAAGCTGACTGTTGAGGGTGTTAAGGCAAAGTGGGATGCAATGCCTTCAGGCCGCCGCATGGTACTGTTTGCACCAACCGAGTGTTATGATTGGAATGGCGGCAGCTGGTCAGTCATGGACAGCTGGAAGAATGTAATCCGTGAGACCAACCTCTATGCTGGCTTCAGTGATATGGACTACATCCTTGAGGCTCTGATTGGTGAGCTGACCAGCAAGGCTCCGATGAAGAGTCCTCGCAGCGGTGGCGCAGCTCCCATCAAGATTATTCCCACACCAAACAATTAAACAAATAAACAATAATAATAAAGGAGGACGGTCTATATGACAGTCCTCCTTTTTCCTAAAGAGACATGTCCAAGCGTCAAAAAACAACCATTCGACTACAAATGGTTTTAGGCATACTGCTACTACTTATAGGTATTAGCATCTATCTGCTATTCAGAAGCGAAACGATTACCCTCTATCGCTGGTGTGCCTCAGCTGGTATGAAAGAATCACTCGACACACTTCGCGAAAGCGTACGTCACTGGGATATGCCTGCCTTTGTCCGATTCAGTCTTCCTGACGGACTATATTGTGCTTCATACATCTTATTGATGGATGCTGTTTGGAAGAAGAGTCAGCGTACATTGCGCCTATTGGTTGCTTCACTCATTCCTCTCGTGGCGATAACCCACGAATTATTACAGGTCGCTGGTCTGGCCCGTGGGACCTTCGACTGGAGCGACCTGCTGTGTTACACCCTACCCCTTCTAATCTATTATCTGCTGACGGGAGGGCTTTTCAAAAAAACTTAGAATATGGTATAAGCAAACCTGACGCTCAGCGTCGGGAAGACATACAGCTTTGAAATGATGTCCACATAGTCGCCCACCTTATCCGTAATGCCTTCCACATCGTGAATCAGGTCCGTGCCGTCGTGCGTGATCAGGCTGGGCTTGCCGCCCCACAGCATGACTCCCGCGTCGACAGCTACCGTCAGGCGGTCGTTACCCTTCACCAGCCTACCCTCATAGCCAACACCAATATAGGGTTTGAAAGCATTGACCTTCATATCGGCCTTCACCATATCGTCGTCGTCGGGAGTCATCATATAATACTCACCCTTCTTGTGAATCACATTGCCTTCCTTGTCCAACACATCGTTCACATAGGTACCCAGAATGACACCCATACGACCAGCGGCGTCGAAACCTTGCTGCAATGCATACAGCATATCTATGTCAAAATAGAGATCTTTATATTCTGGGCCTAAAACAGACAGGTCTACCAGTTTCACGCTGGCCAGCTCGCGCTTGGTCTTGCCGTGCAGCTTATTATACATATTATTATAGATACCCACAGCTACCAACGAGGCCATACTCTCGGTCTTGTTATACGACTCGGCTATCGTCGACGGGCCCAGGAAGAAACCGGCCGTCACACGCCAATGCTTGTTATTCTTCAGCGGATACACATCCACCAGAAAATTCCAGTTCCACATCTTCGCCTTGCCAATCATATCCACATGGTCGCTCACGGGATTACCCGTCAAATCCTGAAGTACAGATGCCATCTTGGCAAACTTACTGTCACTCGTGGCAGGATCGTCACCCACCTGAATGCCAAAAGTCATTGGCACTTCTACGCGGGGCATATAGTTAAAGCCAGTACGAAGACACACGATATCGTGCACGGGCATGCTCACATCGACACCTATGCCTGTAGTACCCAAGTTCACACCAACATCCAAATGCTGGAAATATTTCTTAAAATAATTCTTCAAGAAATTCTTCTTCGCAGGCTCCGGAGCCAGCTGAATCTGCTGACGCTGCTGAGCCATCTCGGTCTGCTGGGCCTTCATCGGCAGCACAGCGACGACCACCAGCAGAAATAAAACAATCCTTTTCATATCTATTCGCTATTTGCGGCTGCAAAGTTACAAATAAGCACAGAAAAAGCCAAATATATTAGTTTTTTTTTGGTTTTGCCCTCTTTTTTCTGTACCTTTGCGCTTGATATGAGAAAAATTGCCATACTCCTGCTGCTGCTATGCACCGTAGCAAATGCCCAACAAGTGGAAACTTTGTTGCAACAGTTCGACCAACAGGCCGATGTGGTGAAAGCCAACCAATTCTTCGACGAACTGAAGAAGAACGACTTCCTCGACGAGCCCATCGTGTTTGCCCAAGGCACTCCCGTCGACTCGCTGCAACAACAGGTTTGGTACTGGGCTGCCGAATGGCTGTACGACCAGCAGCAGTACGACCAAGCCGAGCAATATGCGCTGAAGGCCCTGGCGAAGTATCATCCTGCGAATCCTGAGAAGGCCGACTGTCTGAACACGCTGGGCTGCATCTATGTCCGTCTGAGCGATTTCGACAAAGCAGCACACTACGCCCAACAAAGTGTGGAACAGGAGTTGCAGGGCGGCGATCACGACCGCATCTCGTCCAGCATGAACACGCTGGCGGGCATCTATATGGCTGGCAACCAGTCCAAAGAGGCCGAACAGATTATCCTACAGGCCCTTGAGCATGCCAGACAGGTCAACAATCCCGGCCGTAAAGCCATCATCATGGGTATGGCATCAGAAATCTACCATTCGCTGGGCGACGACGAGAAAGCGCTGTCGTATGCCGCGCAGGCCTACGACATCGAACAGGAATTAGGTCGTCAAGACAAGATGATCATCCGCTTGTCGCAGATTGGTTCTGCCGAACTGGGCCTGCACCACTACGAGAAAGCCGAAGAGGTGTTCCGTCGCATCGTTCCGTCATTCCGCGAGATGGGCGACTTCCACTCGATGGCTATTGCCCTGAACCGTCTGGGCATGTCGTTACTCTGTCAGCACCGTCAACGCGAAGCTATCCCATACTATCGGGAAGCCGCAGGGCTTTTCTCGAAGATGGGCGACCTGTATAACGAAATCCACTCGCATCGCGGACTTTACGAATGCTATTGGGAACTCAACCCCGATAGTGCCAAGATTGAATTAGACTATTTCGACCTGCTGAAGGACTCGCTCTATTCGCACGCTACCGCCGATGCCCTGTCGCGTTATAACGCCGAATTCGGCAACGACCTACTACAACAGGAGAACGACGCCGTACGTCAGGCCCACCAACGCACCATCATCATCGCCATTGTCGCCATTCTCCTCTTATCGCTCGTCGCCTGGTGGTTCGTGCGCCGCGCCCATCAGAAGGAACAGCAGCATGTGGCCGAACTGATGCGCGAAATAGAATTGCTGAAGGCAGACACCAACGAAAACCGACCCGCATCCGATACTGAGCCTGCCGATGCCGAAACGACGGAAGCTCCACTGACGTCCGAAACCGACCGGGCGTTCCTCATGCGCGTCATCGAAGTGGTCAACGAAGGATTTGCCGACAAAAAGTTGGGCGTCGATGTCATTGCCTCGAAACTGAACATGAGTCAGCAGACTTTCCGTCGCCGTCTGATGAGTGCCGCCGGCGAGACCCCCAAGGCATTCATTTCCGCCATTCAGATGGAGAAGGCAGGCAAATTGCTAACCGAACATGCCGACATGCCCGTCGTCGATGTAGCTTTCAAATGTGGTTTCGACGATGCCAGCAGTTTCACCCACACTTTCAAACGCATCTACGGCATCACACCGACGCAATATCGCGAAAAATCAGGCAGAAATGCTTGATTTTTTGCATTTTGGAAGAAAAAAACAATTATTTGGAAGGTTTTGTCAAGTGACGAAACCCAAAAACGCCGTACCTTTGCAACGACAAAAGCAAACAATGCGACGATGAAGAAAACCGAGCAACAACAAGAGGCCAAACGATTCTCAATCGAATACCTGCACTATCTTCTGCAACAGGAAGAGGTCATCGAACGATTGCTCGACAAGCGTATGACCCAGCTCGAACCCCTCATCGAACAGATGATCAACCAGAAGGTCAGTCAACAAGTAGACAAACTTTTAAATAAACAACTATAATTCACAAAAAACAAAACCATTATGAAGAAAAGATTGTTATTCTTTGCAGCGGTATTGCTCTGCGCCCCTCAGGCCTTTGCCAAGAACGTGATGTGTCTGAAGACCAACACAGGGCAGTACATCGAAATGGCTCGCGTCAGCATGATGGTGGTTCCCGATGGCGGCAGCACGTTCGAAATCGTCGTCAAGGACGGCGAAGGTGCCACCAATGTCGAGAGCATCAGCTTCGAGAAACACGAGTCAGACATCGACCTCAGCAAGTATTCGGGCGGCTCGTCGGACAGCGACACCCCCGACATGTCGAAACCCGTATTCCTGCTCACCAACACGGGTAAGTACTTCTACATGAAGGACCTGCCGACAATGACCGCCAAGGACGGCTCTTCACTGTTCGATGTCATCGTGGGCAGCACGACCGAGCCAGATGTGTCGTTTGTCTACTTCTATCGCGGCGATGCCGACAAGGTGGAAGACGTCATCGCTTCCGGCATCGACAAGCCCCGCGTGCTTCCTAGCGACGAACAGCTTCGACTGACGACTCCCATTAGTTCCGAAATGACCATTTCCGGTTGTGGGGCAGCCACGGAAGCCATTGTCTTCGCTACCGACGGACGCATGGTAGCCGAATCTGCAGTATCGAATGGTATAACAACCATTCATGTCGCCCATCTGCGCCGGGGTGTCTACGTCGTCAAGGTAGGCAACAAGGCACTCAAGTTTTTTAAGAAATAAATAGTAAAAAATAAGATAATCACAAACCATTATGAAAAAGATCTATACAACCATAGTCATGGCCTTCGCAGCTCTCACCGCCTTCGCACAGGCCAACCAGCAGTATTTCCGCGTTGAATTTACCGTTCCCATCACAGGCGATAAGATTCCCGTAGGACAGTCCAACAACAGCGTGGCAGCCACGATGAAGGACGAATACACCTTCTGCAACCCAGAACACGACTACCTCGACTTCCAGGCCCAGAACCCCATGGGGTTCCGTTCGACCACAACGACCATTACCGAGAATTCTGCATTCTATTTGGAGAACGGACGTACGGGACAGAATCCGGGCGTAGTCCAAAAGTATCCCTATCAGGTCGACAAGATTAAGAAAATGACCGCCTACTCCATTCCCGTCGAAACCATCACCTGCGACTCGACGACCACCCATGAGTTGGTCTTTCATGGTCGCGACGTCAAGACTCCGGGCGACGGTACAATCACGTTCCAGGTGGCTGAATTCACCTTCAACCGTCTGCCGCGTAACGTCGCCGAGTTGAAGACACTCATCGAGGACGGTAACGGCAACCGCATCGAAGGCATGAAAAATCCGCTCTTCGTCGCTGCCTGTCTGGTGGCTGTATGGCCCCGTATTCTCGACTGCAGCCAGGATTGTCGCGACATGATCGACTACCTCTATGGCAAGCACTACTCGCAGCTCAACACCACTGGTGTGTCTAATCAGGTATTCCAAGATGTCTGCACAGCAGGTCTTGTGGGTAAGGACGCCGCTGGTGCCTGGAAGTTCAACTCGTTGTTCGGCTACTTCGACGGAGCCACTCCCGGCAACCAGTACAAGCCCAACGGCAAGGGCTACGACCAAGGTCCATATAAGGTACGAGTAGGCTGGCATCCCAGCACTCCGCTGTCGCCCGTTGCCAGTTGGGGTAATAAGAACATGGCCAAGATCTGCCTCTTCCCCAACCCCAGCGCCACCAGTCTCGACGAAATGGGCTTCGAGAATCCCGACTTGCGCTTTGTCGAGCTCCGCGAGACCAACAAGAACGGTTGGTTCGTCAGCGACAAGGAGAAGGCCGTTACCATGTCTATGAAGGATCAGTTCGACAGCGACTTCTAATCTACCCGGAAACTTTCAAAAAAACATTATAAGCAAGCATTATGAAACACAATCATTCAATCGCAAGAATTCTGATGGCCCTCGTCATCATGTTTGGAGTACAGACCACAGCCTCCGCTCAGTTCGGCGGCCTGCTTAAGAAGGCTAAACAAGCCGTAAAGGATAAGGTGGACACGGAGGAATACAGGCAGAAAGCCAAGGTACGCGACGCTGTCGAAGAATCGGAGAATAACGCTGTCAACAAAACCGTCGGCAAGGTTCGCAACAGCGGCGACCCCCAAAACGACGACTACGGCAGCAACGACTATTACAAGAAACTGAACGAGGAAGCCGAGCAGGAAAAGCAGAGCAAGGCAGCAGCCAAAAAGACCACCACTTTCAGCAGTGCAAAGTCTACTGAGAAGGTGTTGACCAAGGTGGCTCCCGGCGAACCTGGCGAGGTTACCATTAAAGTGCGCAAAACGGGTAAGTTGCTTGGAACTTACGACCGCGCAGCCTGTAAGCTGACAACGGCTGATGGCAGGACGCTCCTGTTCCAAACGGACGGCACAGTGACCGATGGCAACGGCAAAAAGGTAGGCAGCATCAACGGTCAGACGTTTACCACACCTCGCGGCGAGCAAATACGCTGTGACGAAATCGGCATCATGTTCGTCGACAAGAAGAACGTCGGTTCGATACAAAACCAGAAACAAGCGATACTTGGCGACGGCACATTCATTGACGCGTCTGATAAGATGAACGGTGTGGTACTGGCTTATTTCATCTTCGGATATCTGCATTCCAACAAGCAACTGGTAGCTATCAAGGATGGCTATGAGGCTGCTACGATGACTTATAACCCCACCGACGAGGAGTTCTACGCCGAGGCCACCAAGGAGATTGAAAAGCGCCACGGGTCGAGCAGCTCAGGTTCGTCTGGCGGCAAGGGCGGTGACATGCAGTTCCGCAAGAACGGCAGCATCGTAGGCCGTATGCTGGCCGACGGTACAGTATACGTCGGTGGTAGCATCAAGGGAAAAATCGACGGCAACAACAATATCTATGTCGGCGGCCATATTGAAGGTCTGCTGCGCGGCAATGAGGTACTGAAGAATGGTCATGTCGTGGGCACCATCGATGACGACGGCACAGTACGTATCAACGGCCACATCGTGGGCGGCATCGATCCACGAACAGGCGATGTGCGCTACAACGGCAGCATTGTCGGACGCGTCGAGCCTTTAGGCGACCTGAAGAAAGCCGCTGTCTACTATTTCTTCCAGTTCTGGTAAACTGACGGTGAAGAATATATCAAAAATGAGCCTCATCCTTTTCGGTGAGGCTCATTTTTGATGTGGAGCTGCGGGGAGTCGTCATCGACGAAGTCGCTTTGACCTCAGGTCAAAGAACCCCGCCGGGGTGAGGCTCATCAGCGTAACGTAGTGGAGCTGCGGGGAGTCGAACCCCGGTCCAAACAGGGAAACCATACGCTTTCTACATGCTTATCTTGGCCTTCATTTTCGTGTCGCGACAAGACCCAAGCCACCAATCACGACCTTATCCTCTAAAATTTCATCCCGCCATCGAGGCCTGACAAGACTATTTCCGATTTAACCTGCGCCGCTTGATCTCCGGATTCGGAACAACATCCTCGGAGCGACGTCTCGTTCTGTCACCTGGTGACGGAATTGAGCCTCAATCTACTATACTTCGATTAGGCAGCGAGAGCATACTCATTGTTGCCAATTAATTTTTCGACCGACGTGATTATGGAGTCCACAGCCGTCACTCCGCATGCTTACGTACCATCTCATCCTGCTGTCAAATCCAGTCAACCCCAGGTGTGAAAGTCACGTTTCGGCTGCAAAATTACAAATAAGTAAGCTAAAAACCAAATTTTATTTGGATTTTCGCTCATTTTACACTACCTTTGCACAATATTTCGCCCGAAAGGGTGTTTATATTATATATAAGTTAATGCATTAATAGTGTCTATGAAACGAATCGCTACTCTCATAGCCAGCGTGATGGCGTGTGCCGTCATGAGCTGGGCGCAGTCGGGTATGACCGACAATCAGATAATGGATTACGTGATTGAGCAGAACGCGCAGGGCGTGCCGCGTCAGAAGATTGTGACGCAGCTGATGCAGCGCGGTGTGACCATCGAGCAAATTCGCCGTATCCAGAAGAAGTACCAGAAGCAGATGAAGAACGGTGCGATGGGCGCCGACGATATCACGGCAGGTTCGAAGGAGATGAAGACGCGCATGAGAGAGCAGAATGGCGACAAGCGCAGAGAACAGAAAAAGGAGGACAAGAAGAAGGCTTCGCAGTTCAGAATCAAGGACACGAAGAAGAAGAACCAGATTCAGCGTCACACGTATGACGAGGAAGACGAGGACTTCGTGGAAATGGACGACGCCATGGACTTCATGATGCCCGACTCGCTGAAATACTACGACGAGGAGTACATGACGAAGGACAAGGACGAGGAGAAGCGCAAGATTTTCGGTCACGACATCTTCAACAACAAGAAGCTGACGTTCGAGAGTTCGATGAACCTCGCAACGCCTCAGAACTATGTGCTGGGCCCTGGCGACGTAGTAAACGTAGACGTATGGGGTGCCTCGCAGGAGAACGTGTCGGAAACCATCTCGCCCGACGGAACAATTACCATCGAGAACATCGGTGTCATCCAACTGGGAGGCCTAAGCGTTAGTCAGGCGAAAGCCCGCCTGAAGCGCGTGTTGGGACCTCGATACCAGGGTTCCAAGATTGACCTGACAGTGGGACAGACACGTACCATTACCGTCAGTGTGATTGGTGAAGTGAAGATGCCGGGCACGTTTACAATGTCGGCCTTTGCCACCGTATACAACGCACTGTACATGGCCGGCGGCCCGAACGAAATCGGTACGCTGCGTAACGTGAAGGTATACCGTAGTGGAAAGCTGATATCGAATGTCGACGTGTACGACTTCCTGTTGAACGGACGTCTGACCGGTGACGTGCGACTGCACGACAACGACGTGATTACCGTAGGTCCTTACGAGTCGCTGGTGAACATCACGGGTAAGGTCAAGCGCCCCATGTTCTACGAAATGAAGAAAACCGAGAGTGCCGCCACGCTGGTGAACTATGCCGGTGGATTCACGGGTGACGCCTATACAAAGGCCATCCGCATCAACCGTAAGGCCGGAGCAGGCTATTCAGTGTTCAGCGTAGGCGAATTCGATATGAACACCTTCAAACTGATGGACGAAGACTCGGTGAGTGTAGACTCGACCATCGTACGCTATCAGAACATGGTGGAAATCAAGGGTGCCGTATTCCGTCCCGGCATGTACCATGTCGGTGGTGATATCAGCACCGTGAAAGCTCTGGTGGAAGCTGCTGCCGGACTGACGGAGGGTGCCATCGGCCAGCATGCCGTCATGCATCGCATGAAGGTGGATCGCACGCTGGAAGTGCAGAGCGTGGACATTGTCGGCATTCTGGAAGGTACCGTACCCGACGTGCCACTGCGCAACGAGGACGTGATCTACGTGGCCAGCCGCGACGAGAACGAGACCTTGAAGACAGTATCTATCAATGGTGAGGTACACTACCCCGGAACATATAAGTTTGCCGAGAACGAGAGCATAGAAGACCTGATTCTGCAGGCTGGCGGACCCACGGAAGCAGCCTCGCTGGTAAAGGTCGACGTAGCCCGCCGCATTACCAATCCCAACGCTACCGAAGCCGACGACCAGATAGCCCAGACGTTCAGTTTCAAGCTGACGCCGAATTTCTCCATTCAGGGACAGCCCGACTTCACGCTCCAGCCTTTCGATGAAGTGTATGTGCGCCGTTCACCAAACTACACAGAACAGCAGAACGTAACCATCGAGGGTGAGGTACAGTTCGAAGGAACCTACGCCCTGTCGAACAAAGGCCAGCGACTGAGTGAAGTGCTGAAGCAGGCCGGCGGACTGACCAAGCGCGCCTATCCCGAAGGCACCAAGCTGCTGCGTCTGATGACGGCCGAGGAGCGCGACCAGATGGAGGTTATGCTGCGTACCGCCCAGCGTAACTCGGGCAACGACTCTATCGACGTGAAGAAACTGGTGACAAACGCCACCTACCCCGTTGGTATTGAGATGGATAAGGCCTTGGAGAACCCCGGCAGTGAGGACGACCCCATTCTGCGTGACGGTGACCGCATCATCGTGCCACGCTACGACGGTACGGTGAAAATCAACGGCGAGGTGCTCTATCCGAACACAGTACGATTCAAGGAAGGCAAGAACGCCAAATACTATATCGACCTGGCAGGTGGAACGACCTCGACGGCCAAAGAGAGTCAGACCATCATCATCTACATGAACGGCATGGTGGCCAAGGCAGACCGCAAGCACAAGCCGCGCCCGGGCTGCCAGATTGTAGTGCCTACGAAGCGAAAAGGCCGTTCAATGGGTATTGCCGAGTGGCTGACCATCGGTTCGTCGACGGCGTCGATTGCCACCATGATTGCCACGATTGCTAATCTTGTGAAGTAAAAGACTATGGAAGAAAATCAATCACGCAAAATAAGAATCGACGTTGTACGGCTGATCCAACTGATCAGGGCCGACAAGCGTAAGATGCTGATCTATTGCGGCATTGGTGCCGTCATAAGCATCATCGTGGCATTCAGCATCCCCAGAATCTACAAGTCGAGCGTCATGCTGGCACCGGAAGAAACCTCTAACGGATTCTCGGGCAACATCTCGTCGCTGGCCAGCATGGTGGGTATGAACATGAAGTTCGGAACCAGTGGCGACGCTATCTATCCGGAAATTTATCCCGATGCCATCGAGTCGACAGAATTCCTGGTAAGCCTGTTCGACGTGAAGGTAACCTCGAAGGACAAGACCATCAAGGACATGCCCTACAGCGAGTATCTGGACAAGCACCAGAAGATAGCCTGGTGGAGTTATCCCGGCGAATGGCTGAACAACCTGAAGAACATGCTGAAAAGCGACGACGAGTCGACTGGCAACAACAAGATTGATCCGTCGTTCCTGACCAAGAAACAGTACGACCTATGTAAGGCCATCAGCGGTAGCATCGACTGTCACGTAGATAAGAAAACCAACGTCATCGACATTGTCGTGACCGCCCAAGACCCGCTCATCGCCATGACGGTAGTCAATGCGGTGAAGGCTCAGCTGCAGCTGTTCATCACCAACTACCGCACCAACAAGGCCCGCAACGACGAGCAATACATGGAGAAGCTCTTCCAAGAGGCCGAGATGCAGTATACGAAGTCGCGCCTGAAATATGCCGAATTCTGCGAGGCCAACACAAACATCGTGCTGAAGTCGGTAGAATCGAAGATGGAAGAGTTGGAAAACGAGATGCAGCTGAAGCACAACATTTATACGCAGGTCGTCGAGCAGTTGCAAATGGCGAAGGCCAAGGTCCAGGAACGCACGCCGGCCTTTACGACGCTGCAGAATGCCACCGTCCCCGTCAAGCATTCCAACATGCCCAAGGTATTCATTCTCATCATCTTCGTGATGTTGGCTTTTGCCGTCCGTCTGGCAATCCTCGTTAAAAAGAACTATCAAGAAATCATCCTCTTGCAATGAAGTATGCTGCCTGGGTAGTACTTTCTGCGGTATTCGGATGGCTGGTTTCGCTGGCCATCCCCAACGAATACGCTGCCCAGGCGAAGATTGCCGACGAGTATAAGACGACGGACCTGCTCATCGGTCTGAACTCGATGAACGTCATGATGCGCGACCTGAACTCGAATTCAGGCAACGAAGGCACCGATAATATCGACATCTATTCGAAAATCCTGCAGTCGAGGGATTTCATAGAAGGCATCGGCCAAATGACCGTACACAAATACAAGCAAAGCTATTTCGACTATCTCACCACCCACCACCGGCGCCCCTTCTGGGAGCACCTGTTCGTCCGTCCATCCAACGAACAAGAACAGAAGGACGTCATCTACGACATCATCAGGGACCATCTGAAATACTACCTGAGTTCGAAGTCACAGACGCTGGAAATACAGATTACCGACCAGGATGCCGAGGTGGCCGCCGACGTGCTGGACCAGACGCTGGCATTCCTGAAGGCAGAGATAGAACGTCTGCGGTCACACCGTGCGGGTATCAATAAGGAGAATGCTGCTGAGATGCGTCGTGAGGCGTCGATGGCCTACCAGCAGGCCAAGCGCGACTACGAGCGTTTTGCCGATTCGCACGAAAAAGCCAAGTCAGACTACACGACGAGCCGTCTGGCCCATCTGGAGAAAGACTATCAGCTGAAATACGATATCTACCGGAAGGCTTCCGAAGAATACGCCCGAGCAGACTACCTGACAAAGAAGGAAAACACGTCGTTTGTCGTTGTCAAGCGCTACAACATCTCTCAGCAGAAGGTGTCGCCCTACCGCTGGGCCTATGCCGCCGTAGCCTTCCTCATAGCCCTGTTTGTCTGTCTGTGTCATGCCATCTACACCCGCAAGGGAACCGACAACGCCTTCCGACATATTGACTTCGGCGGATGGTTCTCGCCCTGGGCCATCACCATTACCATATGGACAGCCATCCTCGGATTCTACTATCTGCTGAACACGAAGCTATATCCCATTACCAGCCAGTTCTACTACAGCTTTGCCATCTGGGTGCCCATTTTCTGCATCTGTGCATTGATTACCTACAATGCCTTCCGGCATCAAGACAAGGACGACTTGTGGAGCGAGAGCCTCGACTTCAACAAGACCGTCTTCAACGCTTTCTTCGTGCTGTCGCTCATCATCACCCCACTCTACGTCTATCGTGTGCTGCAAATCGTCATGATGTTCAGCACGGAAGACCTGATGAACAACGTCCGCACACTGGCATTGTACGGCGAGGGACAGGGACTGCTAAGCTATTCTATCGTCATCAACCAGTCGCTGTTTGTCGTGGCACTATGGGCACATCCGAAAGTTCCCACATGGCAGGTGGTAACACTGGCTTTGGCCTGTCTGATGAATTCGCTGGCCATCATGGAAAAAGAATCGATGTTCTTTGTCTTTACCAGCGTCATCTTCGTGCTCTTCGAGAAAAAAGTCATCAAGCTACGATCCATTCTGATCTATGCCGGCATCCTGGTGGTGGTATTCTACCTGTTCAACCTAGGCCGAGCCGAAGAAGGCAGCAAATACCAGGAAGAAGAGACGCTACTCGACTTCATTGCCATGTACGTGCTGTCGCCCCCTGTGGCCTTCTGCCAGCTGGGACAGGAGTTAACGCCGCAATTCGGCACCAACACCTTCGAGAAGATCTATGTCTTCCTGGAGCGTTTCGGATTCAGCGACATCGTGGTGAAAGAGAAGTTGCAGGAGTTTGTCTGGGTTCCCATTCCTACGAACGTCTATACCGTCTTCCAGCCGTTTTTCATCGACTTCGGCTACAAGGGCGTAGCCTTCTTCTCCGGCGTCTACGGCTGTCTGTGCGGATGGCTCTACCGGCTGTACAAAAACAAGAACGGCATCGGCTGTGCACTCTATACCTATGCCGTCTTTGCGCTGATGCTGCAGTTCTATCAGGAGAATTTCTTCCACAGTCTGGTATTCCTGTTGCAGTTCACCTTCTTCGTCACCCTTTTCACCCAGAAAAAGGTCAATCTATTGTTTAACTTCAAGAAGCCATGAACAGCGAGACCACCAACAGCAACAAGCGCACTTCGCTACTGCAGAAGAACATCATCGCCTCGTTCCTCATCAAGGGATGGTCGGCGCTGGTTGTGCTGCTGATGGTACCTGCCACGCTGCACTGTCTGGGAGAGTACAAGAACGGCATCTGGCTGACTATCAGCAGCATGCTGTTATGGATAGACAATATGGACATCGGACTGGGCAACGGATTGAGAAACAAGATTGCCGAATACATGGCTCATGGCGACAACGAGCGCACCCGCCGCCTAATATCGTCGACCTTTGCCATGCTGACGTGCATCATCGTCCCCGTGCTGCTCATTCTGCTGTTGCTGATAGCCGTCGGCGACCCCTATCAGGTGTTCAACGCCAGTCCGGCACGTGTGACCCACCTGGAACAAGTGCTGATGGTGACGGTGACACTCGTCTGCACATCGTTCATCTTCAAGCTCATCGGCAATTTCTATATGGGATTACAGCTGCCTGCCGTCAGCAACCTGCTCATCGCCTTGGGACAGACGCTGGCACTTGCCGGCACCTACTTCATCCTGTGGTCGGGCAGTCACTCACTCATGCACATTGCACTGGTCAATACGGTAGCTCCCCTACTCGTCTACCTGCTGGCATTCCCCTATACATTTCTATACAAGTACCCGCAGCTGCGGCCGTCGTTCAGCCTCATCAACCTGCAAGAAGCCAAAACGGTCATCAATATGGGCGTGCAGTTCTTCATCATGCAGATTTCGGGTGTCATCCTGTTTATGACGTCGAACTTGCTGATATCGAACCTTTTCTCGCCCGAACTGGTTACCCCCTACCAGATTACCTACCGCTATTTCAGCATCCTGCTGGTCATCTTCACCGTGGTATGCATGCCCTTCTGGAATGCGACGACCGACGCCTACCAGCTGAACGAAATGGGGTGGATTCGCAATGCCACCCGCAGGTTGCGGCAGTTGACCATCGCCTTCCTCGTTAGTCTGGTGGTTATGATTCTGCTCGCCGACACCGTCTACGCCATCTGGATTGACCGCCAGACCGTCATCGACACCAAGATGACCGTCACCATGGCGGTTTACATCTTCATCCTAATCTACAGCATGCGCTACAGCTATTTCATCAACGGCATCGGGAAACTACGCCTGCAGCTCATCTTTACCACTGCGGCAGCCGTGCTCTTCATCCCGCTGGCCTACGTCACCACCCTGTGGACGCACGACATCATCTGGTTTATGGTTGTCATGTGCCTGGTCAATATCCCCGGCCTCATCGTCAACCGCATCCAGTTCTACAAACTCATCAACGGAAAAGCAAAAGGAATATGGAACAAATAAACAATAGCAACGAAGAACGCATCGCCATTCTAATGGCCACTTATAACGGCCGGAAGTTTCTGGGCGAACAGATCGACTCCATCTTGTCGCAGAGCAGCCCGTTGTGGCATCTGTACATCCACGACGACGGGTCGACGGACGGTACCATTGAACTGCTGAACGACTATGTCGCCCGGCATCCCGACCAGATTACCGTCATGGACTACCCCTCGCAAGGTGGCGCCCTGCCCAACTTCATGAGTCTGCTCGAGCGGGTAGAAGCCGACTATTACATGTTTTCCGACCAGGACGACGTCTGGCATCCGACGAAGGTCGAACTGTCGTATCAGGCCATGAAGCAACAGGAAGCCATCCATGGCGACAAACCCATCATCGTGCATTCCGACGTCAGGGTAGTCGACGGCGATCTTAACCTGTTGCATCCTTCCTATCGCGAATACGGCCACATCTACCCCGACGCCGTCAAGGACTTCAAGAGTTGCGTCATCAACATCACGCTGGGCTGTGCCATGCTGTTCAACCGCCAGGCAAGAGCGGTGTCGCTGGACCGTCCCTGGAAACACGCCCTGATGCACGACGGCTGGGTGACGACACGCACCTTTGCCGAAAACGGAATCGTCTACGCCATGCCCGAGGCCCTGCTGGAATACCGCAATCATGGCGACAACACCGTTGGCGCTACCGACGGCTCGCGATTCACCATCGGCTATCGCATCAGCCATTTCGGTCAGATGCTGCGCCTCAACATGAAACAGTACCGCATGCTGCGCAGTGCCGGCTACGGCTCCATCTTCACCTACTATTATCATAAGTTCCTGCTGCATATCCATTAATCTGCCTATCAGACGATGACAATATACATCAACGGACGATTTCTGACACAGCCCATGACGGGTGTCGAGCGCTACGCCTACAACATCTGTAAGGCGCTGGCTGCTCTCGGGCAACCGTTTACCGTCGTCTGTCCGAAAGCCCCCATCCACTCCGACTACGACGTCAGCGCGTTGCACATCGTCCACTACGGCATCGGCAACTCGCATTTCTGGGAGCAGTGCGTCCTGCCGTTTTTCTTCCTCGGCAAGAAAGACTATCTGGTAATCAGCTTCACAGGCCTAGGATCCATCCTCATTCCCCACAAGGTGATGACCATTCATGACCTGGCCTTCCTGAAGAATCCCTCGTGGTATTCGCGGGCTTATTATTGGTACTACCGCTTCATGACGCCGCTCGCCGCAAAGACCTCACGGCACATCATCACCGTCAGCGAGTTCTCGAAAAGCGAGATTCTCCGCTTCTATCCGTTCCTCCGAAGCGAGCGCATCAGCGTGGTCTATAACGCCATCGACAGCCGCCTGTTCTCACCACTCACCACTCACCACTCACCACTCACCAAAGCCCCCTTCGTACTCTGCGTGTCGTCCATCGACCCGAGGAAGAACTTTGCCCGGCTCATCGAGGCCTGCCGGAATCTCACCGGCGCCAAGCTGTACATCGTCGGCAACTACAACCGCGTATTCGGCGAACAGAAGGCGCTCACCACCGACAACAACGAACATATCCGCTTCTTAGGACGCGTCAGCGACGACGAGCTGGTTCGCCTCTACAATCAGGCCGAATGCTTCGTTTTTCCGTCACTCTACGAGGGTTTCGGCCTGCCCCCGTTGGAGGCTATGGCATGCGGCTGTCCGGTGCTGGTATCCGACATTCCCGTCGAGCGCGAAGTATGTGGCGACGCCGCCCAATATTTCAATCCGCTCGATTCTAATGAAATTCTACATACAATTACACAATATTTGACCAATGCTGACGTTATAAAAGAAACGATGCGTCAGAAAGGTTATGAAAACACGAAGCGGTTCTCGTGGAAGAAGTCCGCGGAAACGCTGATGAAGATTGTTAAAAATACTGGTTGCGAATGAAGAAAACTATACTCCAGATTGCCAAATACTACCATCCCGTCGAGGGAGGCATAGAGACTGTCACCAAATACATGGGCGAGGGTATGAAAACCTTCCAGAATATTGTCGTATGCTTCAGCCAGGACGGCATCACCCGCGTCGACACGGTAAATGGCGTCAAGGTCTACCGCATTGCATCGTCCATGAATGTCGCCAGTCAGGACATTGCCTTCTCGTACTATCACTACCTGAAGAAGATTATCTACGAGGAACAGCCGGACATCATCCTGCTGCACTGTCCCAACCCCTTTCTGTATCCCATCACCGCCAAGCTGGCTCCGAAGGACGTCAAGCTCGTCCTGCTGTGGCACTCCGACATCCTCGGCAAAGGCCTGCTCTACAAGCTGGTGAGCCACTACGAGAAGGTCATCCTCAAGAAGTCCGACCTCATTCTGGCCACGAGTCCCAACTACATCCACCCGTCGAGTCCCATCTACCAGTACCGCGACAAGACGAAGGTGGTGCCCAACGGCATCATCCTCAACGACTTCACGTGGAAGGCTGGCGACGAAAAGACGGTCGACGAAATCCGCCGGAAATACCATCATAAGAAAATCATCTTCTTTGTCGGCCGCCATGCAGCCTACAAAGGCATCAACTATCTCATTGAAGCCGAGAAGTACATCCAGTCCGACTGCATCATTCTCATTGGCGGCCGAGGCCCCGAGACCGAGCGCCTGAAGGCCATGACACACTCTGATCGCATCAAGTTCATCGGGCGCATTCCCAACGACTACCTGCGCTGCTACTACTATGCTTCCGACATCTTCGGCTTCACCTCGTGCACCAAGCAGGAGGCCTTTGGCATTGCCCTGGCCGAAGCCATGTATTGCGGCAGCGTGCCGGTAACCTTCACCATCGAGGGCTCTGGCGTCAATTGGGTTTCCGTGAAAGACGAGACGGGCATCGAGGTGCCGCTGGGCGACGTACAGGCCTATGCTGCCGCCGTCGACAAGCTGCTCACCGACCACGACCTGTACATGCAGTATGCCACAGCCGGCAAGGACCGCATCGCCCGCATGTTCACCAGCAAGCAGTCCGTCAAGGAAATGAAGGCCATCTTCAACGAGCTGACCGGTAACGACTAAAGTAATTGCTTCTGACAATCCATTCCGAGAGGGTTTGTGTCTTCTCCGACACCGAATTGGTGTAGTGTGCGTTCAGCAGCGAATGACCCAAACCGCGCCACGGGGTGGTGATGCCAAACATGTCGAGCAGCGTGGTGTAGACATCCAGCTGATTGCAGGGTCCCGTCCACACGCTGTCCTTATCGATGCCGCCATGAACGATATACAACGGCAACTCATCGCTGACCTGACCCTCCTCCATGTTCAGATGCACGGGGTGGGCGTCGTGGTCGGCGGTAATAACAATCACACTGTTGTCATACAGCCCCTGACGCTTCAGTTCGCCGAAATACCTTTCCAGCTGCTGGTCGGTATAATGGCAGTCTGTCAGGTAGTTGCGGTATTCCGCCGTCAGCGTCTCGTCCGCCAGTTGGAAGCCATGCTCCACGCACTTGGTGTAGGGGTTGTGCATCGACATGGTCAGAATCAGCGAGAAGAAAGGCTGTTCCACCTTTCCGTCGGCCCGCGCAGCCAGGGTAAAGATCTGCTCGTCGTTCAGGTCTTCGTTGCCGTGCAGCGCCTTGTCGCAGTCGAATTTCGAGTACATCGTGTCGAATCCGAACAGCCCGTTCATCTTGTCTTGTTCCCAGAAGGTGGGCGACGTCGGCACAACAATCTGCGACGCCTTGATGCGCCCCTGCTCCTTCATCAGGGCCGGCAGCCCGCACACCGTCTTGTCCTTCACGATGTTCACCGTAATCTCCGATTTCAGCGGCATCAGTCCCGCCATGTAGATAAATTGTCCGTCGGACGATTCGCCGATATTGATGTTGGGACGCACATGACCGTTATAATAGACGGTGCTGTCGCGTTTCAGTCGGTTCAGGAAGGGGGTAATCTCCTTGCCGTCAACCGTCAGGTCCGAGGTTGCTGCCAGGTACGACTCCACGATGATGAATATCACGTTCTTCGGCCCGTCGACGGTCGGTCCGCCCACCGTGCGCTCCCTGTAGTCGGTATATTCCTGCGCTATTTCCGCCAGCTGCTGCTCGTCCAGCGCCAGGTCGCGCTGCAGGAAATCCTCGTAGCACACCAGCGCCCTGCGCACAAAACCACTGCGAAACAGCATGTTGTTGGGCGCCTGCGTATATTGCACCCGGATGGGCGAAAAGCGGATGACCGACGTTTCGAACGAAGGGTCGTGCGTCAGTCCCAGCACCACGATGAAAGCGCCTACCGCCGTCAGCGCCACGCCCCACAGGGTGGCCAGCGTCCGGCCGAACCTGTCCTGTACGGACCGACTGTCCCAGCGCCGGTACAGCCAACCGAACACCACAGCCAGCAGCACAAAGCATCCGTCCGCCAGGCGCAGTCCCGTCAGCGTACTTCCCATCACCTCGCCGTCGGTCAGGTTGCCCAACTGCAAGATGGCCAGATTGGGCAGATAATGCCCGAAGAACCTGGAATACAGCACATTACAGAATGCCAGCACCGCCGACAGCACGAAAGCCACCAGCAGGCTCTTCTTAACCCGTCCCCAGGTCAGCAGCATGCCCAGCAGGAAGAAGAACGTCGCATCCACCAGACATGAAAACACGTTGCTGACGATGGCATCGGGCTTGAAGGGATACTCGAATTCCACGGTCATCGCCAGCTGTCCGTGCATAAACAGCAGACAACCTACCGACAGCAGCAGCAACACCAGGAAACGGCCGTTCAGCCCCCTCCGGCAATACCCTGTTATGCGTCGTATTTTCTCCATCAACATGCTCAAATCTACCGTTAACAGTATGCAAAGTTAGTGCTTTTTCGGGGAATAGCAAAAAAGTCTTGATAAAAATTGATGTTCTATGCAATAAATAGCTCATCTGTGAGTTATATATATAAATAGCAATTGCGTATGACGATATATCTACTCGGTGCATTTTTCTTGAGCATGATTTGCGGGCTGGTGTTCACGCCCCTGATTCTTGATTTCTGTAAACGGAAAAAACTATACGACCTTCCCAACGACCGGAAGGTCCACAAGAATGCCATACCCCGCTTGGGCGGCATATCCTTTCTGCCCAGCATGATGACGGCCTTTACCGTCATGCTGCTGTATTTCACCTGGATGCGCGACAAGGAGATTGCCTTCAACACCTGGAGTGCCACCTACGTCATGGGCGTCGCCATCATCTACCTGACGGGCATCGTCGACGACCTCGTCGGACTCAAGGCCAAGAGCAAGTTCCTCGTGCAGGTCATCACAGCATGCCTGCTGCCCATGGCCGGACTCTACATCAACAACCTCTACGGACTCTTCGGCATCGAGGACATACCCTACTACATCGGCATTCCACTGACCATCTTCGTACTGGTATTCGTCGACAACGCCATCAACCTCATCGACGGCATCGACGGACTGGCTGCCGGGCTGACGCTCATCGCACTGACCTGCTTCCTAGTCTATTTCATCTACTACGACGTCTTCATGCACACCTACTCCATCCTCGTTGCCGGACTCATGGGAGCACTCATCGCCTTCCTCTATTTCAACCTCTTCGGCAGCGTCGAGCGCAACACCAAGATATTCATGGGCGACTCGGGAAGCCTCTCGCTGGGATTCACCCTCGGCTTCCTCGCCGTCAAGTGCGCCATGAACAATACCGCCATCTGGCCGGTACGTCCCGAGGCCATCATCGTCGGACTCACACTGCTCATCGTACCCACAGCCGACGTGGCGCGCGTCACACTCTACCGACTGCGCCACCACCGACCGCTGTTCGATGCTGACAAGAATCATATCCATCACAAACTCATGCGAGCCGGACTGTCGCAACACCAGGCGCTCGTCGCCATACTCCTGCTGGCCGTCGCCTACATCGTGCTCAACAGCCTGCTGTTCCCACTCGTGCCGGCCACCCTGCTGGTTGTCATCGACGTCGCCCTGTTCTGCGCTGTCAACGGCTGCATCAATTACAAACTCAAAACAACCGCATAACATATTGTGAAACGCTTCATCGACTTCATCATATCGGCCTGCTGTCTGCTGGTATTCTCGCCACTATTCCTGATATGCTTCCTGGCTATCAAGCTCAGCGGCGGTCCCGTTATCTACAAGCAGGAACGCATCGGACTGCACGGCAAGCCCTTCTATATCTATAAGTTCCGCAGCATGAAAACCAACGCCGAGGAGAATGGCGAAGAGCTGCTCCAAAGCGAGAACGACCCCCGACTCACCAAGGTCGGACGGTTCCTCCGAAGCCACCATCTCGACGAGCTGCCACAGCTGTGGAACGTATTCATCGGCGACATGGCCTTTGTCGGCTACCGCCCCGAGCGGCCCTACTACATCCGTCAGATCATGCAGCACGACAGCCGCTACGAACGGCTCTATGTGCTGCGGCCCGGCGTCACCAGCTACGCCACGCTGAAGAACGGATACACCGACACCATCGAGAAAATGCTGAAACGTCTCGAGTTCGACCTCTACTATCTCGAACACCAGTCGCTATGGACCGATTTCAAGATACTCGGACAGACATTCCTCAACATCGTCTCCGGCAAAATCTTTTAGCAGTAAACAAATAATAATAAGGTTTATGAGCAAACAGAAATACCTTTTATTTTTTATTTTTTATTTTTTATTTAGCCCCGCAGGGGCGCAGGACACGCTGAAGACGCATATCAACTACGACCTGACTGCAGAAGCAGCAGTGGGAACGGGCGACTACACCGCCTTCCAGCTGACAGCCAACCGCCACCACATCCTGTCTACACGTCCTAACACAGCCTACCTGCGCGGAGCCATGACCGTCAGTCATCCCTTTAACCACCAACTGACACTCTCGGCCTGCGTCGATGGCATCGCCGCCGTTCACGCCGACCACAAGGCCTACCTGCAGCAGTGCTACGCCAACCTCAAGTGGAAGTCGTTCTTCATCGAGGCCGGCAGCCGCGAACTGGACCCCGTCCTGCGCGACCCGCAGCTGTCTGCCGGTGCCTTCGCCAAGGGCAACAATGCCAAGCCCATTCCCCAGGTGCACCTCGGCACCGACGGCTTCTGGACCGTGCCCTACACCCGCGACTGGCTGCAGCTCAGCTTCGACTTCGGCTACGGCAAATTCCTCGACAGCAACTACCGCGAGGACCGCTTCCTTCAGGGCGGCGACGCCAACCTGCTCTACGCCACCGGCATCTGGTACCACCAGAAGCACCTCTACTTCCGCAGCAACCCCGACAAGCGCTTCTTCATCACGGCCGGCATCGAGCATGTCGCACAGTTCGGAGGCACCAGTCATGAATACGTCAACGGCGTGCTCACCGCCAAAACCAAGGATGCCAACCTGAAGGCCTTCTGGAATGTCATACTGCCCCGCGGCGACAAGAACTACTACGAGGACGACGCCCTCGAAGACTGGGTCTACGGCAACCACCTCGGTTCCATGACCATACAGATAGGTTGGAACATCGACCGCCACCACCTGCTGCAGGCTTATGTCGACGACATCTTTGAGGACGGCTCCGGCATCCGCAAGAGCAACGGCTGGGACGGACTCTGGGGCGTACAGTATCAGAACCGTGCCGCCGGACCGCAGTATGTCCGCAAGGCCGTCGTCGAGTATTTCCAGACCACCAACCAGTCCGGACCGCTCCACATCGACAGCGGCGACTATCCCGAACCGGCACGCAGCCAGATTTCCGACTTCGTCACCGGCGACGACAACTACTACAACCACATGTTCTACGACAGCTACGCCCACTACGGCATGACGCCCGGCAACCCATACATCACCTCGCCACGGTTCAACCAGAACGGCCACACCGGCTTCAGCGACAACCGCGTCCGGGCATGGCACGTAGGCGTCACCGGCGACATCACCAGCCGGCTGTCGTACCTCGTCAAGGGAGCCTACCGCGAGGGCTGGGGCACCTATCGCAACCCCCTACCCCACAAGCACCACTCCTTCGACGCACTCCTGCAGGGTGAATACCACACTGGTCCCTGGAATTTCAGCGCCGCCTACGCCTTCGACAAAGGCAACATCCTCGGCGACTGCTCAACGTTCAACTTCAAAATCAGTTATCATGGCACGATTCTTTAAATCCTTTATTTTATATTTTTTATTTAGCGTAGCGCTATTAACTTCTTGTCAGGAGGGCCGCGAAGCCGGCGACTTCTTCGGACAGTGGCGACTGACCGGCTCCGACACGCAATACATCAGTTTCTCAGGGTCCATCGTCTGGATCAAGAACCTCAACCAAGCCGAGGTCTATGGCAATTTCCAGCACCGCGGCGACAGCCTCTACATCCAGTGCTTCTCAAAGCACGGCATACCGGCCGACACCATCCTCGTCGAACAAGCCTTCGGCTTCCGGCCCTTCACCGACATCCGCCTGAAAATCGACCGCCTCGACGACGACAACCTCATCCTCTCCGCCGGCAACCAGCATTGGTCGTTCTATAAATACTAAGAAATGGTATAATTACTCCGAATCAGGACTTACGCGGAATCGGTGTCGCGCAGGTTCTCCGAACGAAAAATAAATTCCGTCGGACAGAATTTTTATTTCGTCCGACAGAATTTTTTTTTCGTCCGACGGAATTTTTTTTTCGTCCGACGGAATTTTTTTTCGAAATATCACTAATAGGGATTTCCCCCATCGAGTTTAGGGGAAATCCTTTTTTATTGTTCAGAATTGTTCGTACTTTTGCCGGTGAAAAGTTAAGAAACCGATTGTTGAACAATAAAAAAACGAGATGAATATGAAGAAGATGATGATGACCCTGGTAGCATTGCTGACGATAGCAGCAACGGGCAAGGCAATGAGCTACGAGCAGGCACGGAACGAGGCTTTGTTCCTGACGGACAAGATGGCCTACGAGTTGAACCTGACTGACGCACAATACGAGGCAGCCTACGAAATCAACCTCGACTACTTGATGGGTGTGACGAGCTACGACGACGTGTACAGCACGTATTGGGAGCGCCGCAACCTGGACATGAGCTATATTCTGCTGGACTGGCAGTGGCAGGCTTTCATTAACGCCACGTATTTCTACCGTCCGCTGTATTGGGACGGGGGCTACTGGCACTTCGGCATCTATGCCCGCTATCCGCACCGCGACTACTTCTACTTCGGACGTCCGGTGTTCTATGCCAGCTATCGCGGTGGTCATGCCTGGCACCATGTCGGCGGACACGGCTACTACCACTCGCGCCGTGACCACTACCGCCCGGCAGGACACAGCCACTTCGGCATGCTGGACCGCTGGAACCGCGGCGACTATCGTGGCACGCACCGCTCGAGCCATCCGCAGAACAGCAACTACGGCGGACATCGCCATTCGTCGACACGCACTACTGTGAATAACGACCGTTCGTTCGGACATACCGGAGGTGGCAGCAGTCGCGATCGCGGCAACAGCGGCGGCAGCTATGGACGCGGCGACAACGGCAATCGCGGCAACAACAGCGGCGGCAGCTACGGACGCAGCGACAATGGTGGACGCAGCTTCGGCCACAGCGGCAGCGGCAGCAGCTCGACCATGAGTCGCAGCAGCCACAGCTACGAGCGCAGAAATTCGAGCAGCAGCGGCATGACGATGCAGCGCCCATCGGCTTCGGACAGCCGTCCGTCGCATAGCAGCAGCAGTTCGTATAACAGTGGAAGCAGCCACAGCCGCAGCGGAGGTTCGTTCAGCAGCGGCAGCAGCAGCCGTAGCGGAGGTTCGTTCAGCAGCGGCAGCAGCACGCGCAGCAGCGGATCATTCGGCGGAGGCAGCAGCAGGGGTGGTGGCAGCAGCCACAGCAGTAGCGGAGGCCGCTCGTTCGGCGGTCGTCGTTAAGACGCGCACCTCGGCATTCATCATACGCTGCACCTGACGCATGGCACAGCCGGCATAGACGGCAAGAATGGCTTTATTGATGATTCCATGACCTACGGCCACCACCCGCTGACCCGGGTAGGTGGTCGTAATATGTATAAGGAACTGTCGGGCACGCTGCAGGAGGGCCTCTTCGGACTCTATATCGTCGGGCCAGACCTCTCCTTTCAGTTCGGGAATGTACCGTCCGGTAAAACTGCCCCAGTCGCGTTCGCGCAGCAAGGGTGTCGTGGCGACCTCCAAACTATGGGGTTCGGCAATGATCCGGGCGGTCTGAATGGCGCGGTGCAGATCGCTGGCCACGACGGCATCGAGCGATTCACCGGCCAGGCGACGGGCCACCTGAAGGGCCTGTTCCCTACCCCGCTCGTTGAGCTCGCCCTGGGTTTGTCCCTGCATAATCTGGCGGGCATTGTCGACGGTTTCGCCGTGACGTACAAGGATGATTGTTGTCTCCATGCCGGCAAAATTACAACGAAAAATGTAAAAAACCAAAAAAATATTGGTATTTTATACACTTATTTTTTGTTTTTCACTCACTTATTCGTACCTTTCGCCTTTGGAGAAAGTAGGCTGCAACTCGGAAATGAAAATAAATCTTAATTTATTTTGCATTTCACTCGTTTTGCACTACCTTTGCACCCAAATTTCAATCAACTTACTATCAACAACAAATGAAACGTATTTTTTTACTATTCACGGTGGCCGCACAGGCAACTTTCGGATGGAGTGCCGACGAGGCAAAAGGACTGATTATTAACGAACTGATGCAGTCGAATGTGGAGAACATTATGGACGACATCAAGGAATTTCCCGACTCGTGGGTGGAGCTGTATAACCCCACGGACGAGACCATCAACCTGAAGGACTACAAAATCAGCAACAAAAACAAGGAAAAGAATGCTTGGCAGTTGCCCGACAAGACTGTGGAGCCGAAGAAATATGTCGTCATCTACTGCGACAAGGAAGGCAAAGAGGACAACCGCCTGCACGCCGATTTCCGTCTGGAGTCGGGCAAGGGTTGCCAGGTATATCTGTTTAAGGGCAAGGAGGTGGCCGACAGTCTGCCCGAGGCCCTGAAGAAGATGCCTGCACCGGACGTGGCCTACGGCCGTGTGACCGACGGCGCCGACAAATGGGGCTACCAGCTGACCCCGACAGCCGGCAAGGCCAACTGCGGCAAGACGACGAAGAACATACTGGGTGCACCGGTGTTCAGTGAGAAGGGTCGCGTGACGTCGGGCAATGGTACCATCACGCTGACGCTGACGCTGCCGGAGGGTGCCCCCGAGGGAGCATACATCGTCTATACCACCAACGGTAGCGAGCCCACCGCCGACGGCAAGAAATACGATAAGGCCCTCAGCATCAGCAAGACAACGGTGGTGCGCGCCAAGGTGTTCTGCGACGGCTGGCTGTCGCCGGTAAGCACTGCCCAGTCGTACATCTTCCACCCGCGGAAGATGACGCTGCCCATCTTCTCGGTACAAACCAACGACAAGTATATGAACGACAAGTCGATTGGTCTGTTCCCCAACAACAACAGCAAGGAGGACAAGAAGACCCACGACTGGCGCCGCCCCGTGAACATCGAGATGTTTGACGCCGAGGGTGCCGAAAGCGTTATCAACCAGCTGGGCGAGACGCGCATTCAAGGTGGTGCATCGCGTGCGAATGCGCTGAAGTCGATGGTATTCTACGCCAACAAGCGTTTCGACCCGGACCACAAGCGTTTCCAGTATGAGTTCTTCCCCGACCAGAAGCCCGGCGTCACAGAATTCAAGTCGTTCTCGCTGCGCGACGGCGGTAACGACTTCGGCGACCTGTACTTCCGCGACCTGATCATCCAGCGCACCATGGCGGGCCATGTGGACCTGGACTGGCAGGCCGGACATTCGGCCGTGCTTTACATCAACGGCGAGTATATGGGTATGCTGAACATCCGCGAGCGTTCGAACGAGGACAACATCTACAGCAACTACGGCGGTCTGGAGGATATCGACATGGTGGAAATCGGCCACGAGCAGATTAACGGTGTCGATCAGTTTATTGAGGAGCAGAAGGAAGGCGACGACAAATTCTATAACGCCTTCAAGGCTTTCTACAGCGAAAAGGGCCACACGCTGGCAGAATACGAGCAGTGGATGGACGTCAGCGAATATCTGAACATGATGGTGATGAACCTGTTCTACGGCAACATCGACTTCCCAGGCAACAACTGCGTATTCTGGCGTCCGAACGACGACGACACGAAATCGGGACTGCCCAAGACATGGCGATTCATTGTGAAAGATACCGACTTCGGACTAGGACTCTACGACCGCAGGCCCGACTACAACACCATCGACCTGCTGTATCATCCCGAGAAACATCAGGGCGACGCCTGGGCATTCAGTGAGCCTGCCACCCGACTGGTGAAGAACATGCTGGAGGATCCGGACATCCTGAAGATGTTTATCGACAAGTGCTGCATCTTCATGGGTGACTTTATGAACGAGCGAGGCACGGGCGAGATGATCGACCTGATTAAGGCCGAGGCTATGGAGGAATTCGTTGCCCACCGCGACAAGTACAATGCCGGCGGATGGTGGGGCAAACCCGACAACCGCAAGGAAATTGAAGAAAAATTCGAGAAGGCCAAGAACTGGCTGGGCGGATTAACCGTGAGTGACTGGTGGGGCGGTACGACAACTTACGAGCCACGCGCCGACTACTTCTACAAATACATCGGCAGCCAGTGGAAGCTGGGCAACCCCGTGGCCCTGAACATCAACAAGGACAAGCAGGACGTGGAAATCACGGTGAACGGCATCAAGCTGTCGGACGGCACCTTCAGCGGTAAGTTCTTTGCCAACCGCCAGCTGACCATCAGCGCTACGGCTCCCGAAGGCCAGGAGGTGAAGGGCTGGAAGCTGAGCGGTGCCAAGAGCGAAGAGGTGAAGGGCAGCGAACTGACCCTCGACATGACGTCGAGCGCACTGACCATTGAGCCCGTCGTCGGTTTCACCACCGGCATCGAAATCATTCAACACTCCACACTCCACACTCAACACTCCACCATCTACGACCTGATGGGCAACCAGGTGACGACGCCCCAGGCCGGCAGAATATACATTCAGAACGGAAAGAAACTGATTTGGCGCTAAAGACGTATGAAACCACTCGTATTACTCCTCACCGGAATGCTGGGCGCAGCAGCTGCGACGCATGCTGCCGACGAACAGACGACGCTTGTGATTAACGAGCTGATGCAGTCGAACATTGACTGCACGATGGACGATTTGAACGATTTCCCCGACTCGTGGGTGGAACTGTATAATCCGACATCGGCAAGCATGAATCTGGGCGAATACCGGATTGGGCTGAGTAATCGGGCGGACGAAGCGTGGAAACTGCCCTTCAAGACGGTGGAGGGCCAGCGCTACGTGGTGGTGTACTGCGACAAGGTGGGCGACGGCATGCACACCGACTTCCGCCTGGACTCGGGCAAGGGCAGCGTCTACCTGTTTAAAGGCACCGAGGTGGTCGACGAGATTAGTGTCAAGAAGCAGCCTGCACCGAATATTGCCTACGGTCGCCAAACCGACGGCAGCAGCGAGATGGGCTACCAGCTGGTACCGACACCGGGGGTGAAGAACTACGGCACACTCAGCCTGGGCGTTCTCGGCGAACCGATGTTCAGCCAGAAAGGCCTGGTAGTCACCGACGACCAGCCCATGGAGCTGACGCTAAGCGTGCCCGAGGGGTCGCCCGAGGGTACCACCATCCGCTATACCGTCAACGGCAGTGAGCCCACCGCCAGCAGCATACTGTATACGAAGCCCATCGACATCCCCTCGACACGGATTGTGCGGGCGAAGCTGTTTTGCAACGGTTACGTGTCGCCGCGCTCGACCTGTCATTCGTACATCTTCTTCCCCACGACGCGCGAGCTGACACTGCCCGTCATCTCGATTATGACGGACAACCGCTATCTGAACGACCAGAAAATTGGCATCTACGTAGACGGTACTTACAGTTCGAAGCAGAAGAACTACGAATACGACTGGCGCCGCCCGATGAATATCGAGTTGTTTGAGCAAGGCGGAAAGAAGAGCGTCATCAACCAGCTGGGCGAGATGCGCATTGCCGGCGGTGCGACGCGTAACTCGAAAATGAAGTCGCTGATTATCTATGCCAACAAGCGGTTTGGCACGAAGCGCCTGAACTACGAGTTTTTCCCCGACCAGAAACCCGGGCTGAAGGACTTCAAGAGCATCATGCTGCGCAATGCCGGTAACGACTTTGACTACCTGTACATGCGCGACGCCATCATTCAGCGCACAATGGCACAACACGTCGACTTAGACTGGCAGGCTTGGCGTCCCGCCATCATATACATCAACGGGCAGTATAAGGGCATGCTGAACATCCGCGAGCGTTCGAACGAAGACAATATCTACACCAACTACGACGGCTTGGAGGATATCGACATGTTTGAGAACGGCGAACTGAAGGAAGGCACGTGGGACCGATACATCGCCTTCAAGGCTTTCTACAACAATCACGGCCACACGCTGGCAGAATATGCCGAATGGATGGACTGGAAGGAGTACATCAATCTGATGATTGAGAATCTGTACTACTGCAACCTGGACTTCCCGGGCAACAACAACGTCATCTGGCGTCCCAGAACGGAGGAAGGCAAGTGGCGCTGGATTACCAAGGACACCGACTTCGGACTGGGCCTGTATGGGTGCAGCGCGGATTATAACACCATCAAATGGATCTATAATCCGAACTATGACCCCAACCGCGCATGGGCTAACAAATCCGAGGACACTCGGCTGTTCCGCCGACTGATGGAGGATGCCGATTTCAGCCGTGAATTCATCGACCGTGCCGCCATCTACATGGGCGACTTCCTGAACGAGAAGGGTACACGTGCCGTGTGGGACCCCATGTACGACATGATCAAGACGGAATATCCTCACCACCGCAAGCTCATCAACGAGTGGTGGCCCAACTACAGCGAGGAGCTGAACAATGCGCGCAGCTGGATCAAGCAGCGTACGACGGTATTCTATAAACACCTGGCCGACTACTACACGCTGGGAAAACCCACCGTGCTGAACATCAACAGCACAGGGGACGCCACGGGCATCACGGTGAATGGTGTCGACTTAACACAGCCTACGTTCAGCGGCAAGTTCTTTGCCAACAGGGCACTGACCATCAGCGGTCAGGCTCCGGAGGGTAAACGCATCAAGGGCTGGAAACTGACGGGAGCTTTGGACGAAGAGCGTGACGGCAGCGTGCTGACACTCGACATGCCGACGAGCGCGCTGACCATCAACCCGCTGTTGGAAGACGCCACCGGCATTGAAACCATTCAACACTCAACACTCCACACTCCACACTCCACCATCTACGATCTTCAAGGCCGCAAGGTGACGACACCGCAAGCGGGCAGAATATACCTCCGGAACGGAAAGAAAATTACCTGGCAATAAAGCCAGGTAATTTTAGACCGTATCTTTTTGGGCAATAATTTGCCAGGTAATTTTTTATTTATACAAGTCGACGTGAATGTCGAAAGGACTCTCGAAGTCACGCAGCAGTGCGTGGCGCGTGTCCTTGTCGGACAGGATAGCCCTGTCGGTGGGTATGCGCCAGTCGATACCTAACGAGTCGTCGAGAATGCTGATGCCGTCGTCGGCTTCGGGATGGTAGAACTCATCGCATTTGTATTGGAACACAGCCGTCTCGGAGAGTACGGCAAAGCCATGGGCAAAGCCCTTCGAGATAAAGAACTGGCGATGGTTGTCCTCGGTGAGTTCGACAGCGACATGCTGTCCGAAGGTGGGACTGCCCTTGCGGATATCGACTGCCACATCGAGCACGGCACCCCTGACGCAGCGCACCAGCTTGCTTTGGGTGAAGGGCGGACGCTGGAAATGCAGTCCGCGCATGACGCCATAGCTGGACATGCTTTCGTTGTCTTGTACGAAGGTGATGGGGCGTACCTTCTCGTCGAACTCCCGTTGTGAGAAGGATTCGAAGAAATAGCCCCTTGAGTCGGAGAAGATGCGTGGTTCGATGATCAGCACGCCGTCGATAGCTGTTGGAATAATGTTCATTGCTGTTGGATTCTAATTGAGTTGGAGCCTGACCTTGAAACGGCAGCCAGGTCCTGCGTATGAGGTATCGAGTGTGACGTCGCCCCCCATGCGGCGCGCCATGGTACGACTGAAGGTGAGTCCCAGTCCCAGTCCCTCCTTGAAGGGGTCGAGCTTGACGAAGCGCTCGAAGACGCGCTCAGCGTCTTTGGCGGGAATGCCCTCACCATTGTCCTCGATATCTATTTCCAGAAATTGTTCGGTTTTTGCTACCCGCACGATGACATGTCCGTCCTGCGGGGGCAGGTTCTTGTAAGCGTTGTCGAGCAGCGGATTGAGAATGCGCTGCATGAACAGTTCGTGCGACGGGAACGAGAAATCGTCGTCCACGCCACTCTCGAACGACAGCAGTTCCTTCGGACGCAGGCGGTCCTTACAGAAGCTGTCGATGACGTGCGTCAGCAGTTCATTGCAACGGAACGGCTGCAACTCGATGGCCGTATCGTAGGAATCGCCACGGGCTATCTCGAGCACCTCGTTAATCATGGTGGTAATGATGCGCGTATTGTGCATCATGGTTTCCGAGATGTGGCGACGCTCGTCGTCGGTGATATCGTTGCTGGGGTCCGCCAGGACCTGCGCAAAACCGCTGATGATGTTCAGGGGCGTGCGTACTTCGTGGCTGACATTCTGGATGAATTCCGCCTTCATCTTATCGGCCTCGAGCACCCGGTTATAGGCTATCTCCATCTGCCGCCAATGACGACGTCGGCTCTGCACGATGTAAACCAGCGCGGCAATGAGCAGCAACAGCAGGCTGATGACGATGACCATGCTATAGAACATGACGCGGCTCTGCTGGCGGCGCACCTCATACATCTCCAGCTCGTTTTGGATGCCCTGCATCGAACTCGACAGGAGGATGCTGTTTACGGAATCGGTCTCTGCTGTTCCTTTCTTCAACGCTTCGAAAGCCTCCTGCCAACGCCCAGCCTGCGAATAGATCTCTGCCTGCGTCTCGAATGGATCATCTGTTATTTCTGCAGCCATCCGTACAGCCTCATCGGTTTGTCCGTTATAGGCCAGCCACCTGATTTCCAACTGCCGTCCATGTACCGACGAAAGGCCCTTGGCGGCGCCCTCCTTGTAGGCCTTGTAGCCCTCGACGAAACGCTCCATGTCACCTAATTTATAATAGGCCAGCGTGCGGCGTGCCTCGATATCGAACACGCGCGTTGGCGAGGTGGCATGGGCTATCTCCAGTGCCTTGTCGATGAGTTTCAGCGCCTCCTGGGGATTTTCATCGATGACGATGTTCACCAGATTCAAGTAAATGGGCGGAATACTCTCGGTATAGCCCTCCTTCTCCATGCGGTGGATGACGTCCCAGAAGCACTGCTTGGCCAAATCCTTGTTGCCGGTATAATTGTAGACATGACCCATCATGTTGACGGCCATATACATCTCCTTGTCGAGTTTCTTTTCGGTCAGCTCCTTCGACAATTGCTGAGCCAGTTTGTACGACCCGAAGATGTTCATTCGGTTCAGTTCGAAGACAATCTCGTTACACCGTTGCGTATAGTACGCATGCTGGTCGTTCTGTACCAACAGATAGTCCTGCAATTGGCGGACGGCAGCATAGAATCGGGCGCTGTCGCCATCGTTGAAGGCGTGATGCACGGAGTCGAACAACGTCAGATACTCCGGCGACTCCTTATAGTCAGCAGCTTGTGCCGGCGTAGCCAAGAGCAACGCCAGCATCAGGGCTGACAGGATGGTTTTGATGTTCATGAATTACAGTTTAACACTCACCTCTTTACCAGCGTACTGCACCATCGTACCCTCAGGATTGTCGAGGTTCAGCGGCTTAGCCTGGTCCTTCGTGATAAGCACCACATTGAAGCGGCGCTGCTTCAGCATGCCGGGGAAGTTGCCCTTGCGTGCCGAGAAAGTGACGGTACGGCTGTCATCGTCGTACGCGATGTCGATGGTGGCATATTTGCCCTTCTCGTAGTTGTAGTTCACACCTTCGTCCTCGTACAGTTGGAACTTACCATTCTGGCCGGCATAGACGTAGAGGTTGATGAGCTCGGCGGGTTTCTCGTCGCTCCACTGCATCTCGGGTCCGAAGGGGATGATGGCACCCTCGCGGACAAAGACGGGAATCTGCTCGTAAGGAGCCTCGACGATGAGGTTCTGACCACCCTCGACGTACTCGTTGGTATAGAGGTTATACCAGCCACAATCCACGGGGAAGTACACCGAGCGGTTGCGAGCCTTGTAGTAGCCCACGGGACAAGCCATCAGCGCCGGACCGAACATCCACTGATTGCCAATGTTCTCTACCTCCTTGTCGCCATTGAAATCCATGATGAGCGGACGCATCAGCGTGTAGTCCTTGAAGTGAGCCCAGCCTGCCATCGAATAGAGGTACGGCATGAGGCGATAGCGCAGCTTGTCGTAATAGACGAACGACTTGTAGGCAGGATGATTGTCTGGAGCGATGTTCCAGATTTCGCGCAACGGCCACTGGCCATGTGAGCGGAACAGGGGGATAAAGGCTCCAAACTGGTTCCAGCGGGTCTGCAACTCACGCCACTCCTTCAGGTCCTCGTTCTCTACCCCACTATTGTCGAACAGCTGCTGAGCAGCCACATAGCGGTTCTCCACACAGAAACCGCCCTGGTCCATACCCCAGAAGGGAACACCCGAGATGGAATAGTTCAGACCTGCCGTCATCTGGGCGCGCATATCCTCCCAACGGGTTCCGATATCGCCGCTCCACGTAGCCGTTGAGAAGCGCTGTTCGCCGGCAAATCCGCTACGCGTCAACAGGAACACACGCGGTTCGTCCTTCTTACCCTTCCAAACGGAACGCTGGCCGTTGTAGATGGCATCGGCATTCACCGTCGAATAGGCATTGAAATATTCCGTAGAGGTTCCTAAGGCAGTAGGACCACTCAACGCCTTGCGATACCACATCGGCGTGCAGTCGCGCACATTAGGCTCCGAGGCATCCATCCACCACGCGTCGACACCAGCGATGCCATCGTGGTTGTACTTGGTATACAGATTCTCGTCCATCTGGCGCCAGAACATTTTGCGTGCTCCGGCATCGTAGGCATCATAGAAACCATTCTTATAGCCAGGACCCACCCAGTCGTGGATGTCGTCCGTCGGACTCTGGACATACATCCAGCCCTTGGCGTCGAGTTCCTTGTAGTTGTCGGTGTTGCAATAGAACTTCGGCCACACCGAAATCATGAAGCGTCCGTGCATCTGGTGCACCTTGTCGAGCATTTGCTGCGGATTCGGATAGCGCGACTCCTCAAACTGATGAGAACCCCACTGATCCTCGGGCCAGTAGTTCCAGTCCTGCACGATATTGTCGATAGGAATCTGGCGCTGGCGGAATTCAGCCAGTGTGCCCTCAATCTCGTCCTGCGTCTTATAGCGCTCGCGACTCTGCCAGAAGCCCAGCACCCACTTAGGATACAGGCTGGCCTTACCCGTCAGTGTGCGATAGCCGGAGATGACTTCGTCCAGGTTATCGCCAGCAATGAAGCAGTAATCCATATCCTTGGCCATCTCGCTCCATACGCTCAGTTTGCCGCGCTCCTCGGCACTGCGGGGTTCCGACACACGCAGTCCGCAATAGGCCTCACCGCCGTCAGGACGCCACTCGATGCGCAACTGCACGCGCTTGCCCTTCTGCAACTCGGTGGCAAACTTATAGGTATTGGGGTTCCAAGCCGTGCGCCAACGCTCGGGCACCACCTCCTTGCCGTCGATATACACCTTCACATAACCGGAATAGTAAAGCACAAACTGATACAACTGCATGTGTTTCTTACCCTTCTTTCCTTGGGCCTTGCAGCAGCATTCGGGCTCGATGAATCCCTCGTAGGTCACGTTGGCACCCATCAAGTTGAAGTCCTTCGGGAAATTCTTGATGCCGCCATTGTCGGTCTTCAGGGCAATAGCCGATTTCGCGGGCGTACCATATTCATAATATATACTATCCTCGTCACGCACGAGTTTCTTACCCTTGGCGTCGACGTAGGTTCCTGTCAGGTGTCCTTGCTTGCCATTTCTGTCGTAGAGTATGAAGGCGCGGTTCAGTTGCAGGTAGTCGTTCGGATTGCCAAAACGGCAGTAGCTGTACGAATCCCACAGCAGTCCGTAGTTCTTGTTCGACAGCACAAACGGGATACTCACCTTGGTGTTATACTGAAACAGGTCCTCGTTCTTGCCCTTCATGTTGAACTCCTCGCTCTGGTGCTGTCCCAGACCGTAGAACGCCTCGTCGTCGGGCGAGTCGAACTTCATCTGCCACGACAGGCCGTGTTTCTGTTCCTCAGGCACCGTATAGCCGTTTCGCATACCCAGTTCACGCTCGGGTACCGTGAAGTCCCAGAACTTCTTGCCGTCATTCGACTCCTTCAGCAGTTCCCTTTCCTGCTCGTCATAAAAAGTAATTTGCCCAGAGCCGGTATTCACCTTGGCCATCACCTTGGCAGCCTTCACCCAAACCTCATCGGTATTGTCCAGGGAATAGACGTCGAACTTCGGCTTCTGTGTCTGCGCCACAATCATCAGGCTCTGCTTCTCGGGCAGCTGGGCCTTCGACGTTGCCTGCACACGGATAATGCGGTCGTTCACTACTTGCAGGCGTACCAGCTGGGCTCCGCCTGCCTTTGTTTCTTTCACGGGAATCGTGACATACTGTCCGTCGACGGTGTAGTCCGCAGCCAACATCGCTGTTGCTGCAAACGTCAGCACACCTGTCATCATCGTTCTAAGAATTCTCATTCTGTAATTTATCTTTTTAGTTTGTTTTTTAGTCTTCTATGATTATGGCCTCTTCCACCTCGGCATCATCGTCTACCGTAGGCAGCGTGATGTAGAAGATGGTACCGCCGCCGGGATTGTCGTCCAGCGTAATCGTACCGCCTTGGCCTTCGATAATCTCCTTCACGCGGTCCAGTCCCAAGCCCTCGTTATTCACCATGGGGTCGAAGGCGTGTTCCTTGAACTCGTCCCTGATGCCGATGCCGTTGTCAATCACCTGTATCTGTGCCTTACCGTCGCGCGTACGAGCCACGCCCACACTGATGACGGGGTTCTCGTGGGTAAACGCGATGGAATTGCGGAACAGGATTTCATAAACCTCCGTCATCTTCGCTTCGTCCATCAGCACAGCCAGCTGGTCGAGCGACGACAGGAAATTCACCTTCACTTTTTTCTCCGGATCGGGCGACTGGTATTGCTCGCAGAAACTGCGCGTAAAGAACACCAGGTCTTCCGTCTTGATGTCCAGTGCAACGTCCTCATGGTTCTTGGCAGCAGCAGGTGCAGCGTCCTGCTGTTCCTTCGCCATCTGCATACGCATCTGGTTCATCCACTGCTGGTTCTCCATTTCCCGACGGAACGTCTCGGTTTGCATGCGCTTCTCGTGGCGCTTCATGAACCACTTCCGCCAAATCCAGGCAGCAGCGGCTATGACCAGCATGTAAAGCAGTATCATCCAGCGCGTACGCCACAGGGCGGGCCGTATGGTGATGTCCAGCGTGGCCTCCTCCTCGCCAAACGTGCCGTCGTCGTTCAGCATGCGCACATGCAGCGTATAGCTGCCGGCACGCAGCGAGTTATAGGTGATGTTCGGATTCAGCTCCGACGTTTTTACCCAGTTTTCGTTGAATCCCTCCAGACGATATACGAAGCGCTTGCCGTTGTTCACCATGCCGGCATCACTGGCCAGCTGAATGGTAAACTGGTCGTTGTAGCGCAACGTAATCTCGTGGCAGTCTTCCAGCGACTCCTCCAGAATCAGTCGTCCGTCCACCTCGCGGTCTACGGGTACATCGGCATCGAAAATTTGCAAGCCGCTAAAGATGGGACGCTCCTTGCTCTTCTCGTCCGTCATCGCCTTGGGGTTTATGATGTCCAGACCACCCTGACCGCCTATCAGCACCAATCCGTCGTGCGTCAGACACGTCGAACGCTGGTTGTAGGCTGCCTGCTGCAGTCCGTCGCGATTGTTATAGCTGCTGACACTGAACTGCCACTTGCCGTCCTCCTGCAGCTGGGGAACAATTTTCGAGACACCGTGCTCGGTGACTACCCAGATGTGATGTTGCGTATCCTCGATGATCGAACAGACACTCGATCCGAACAGTCCGTCCTGCATGTCAAGCAGACGGACTTGACGGCGCTTCTGGTCGTAGGCTATGGCACCCGAATTACTGCCCTGCCAGATGATGCCGCGCGAATCCTCCATGACACACACCGTGCTACTCGGCTGAACAGGCACGCTGGGGTCCTCGGGAATCACCCTGTTAACCAGCTGTCCCGTCACTGGATTCACATAAGAGTAGTACCAGCTGGTACCTACCATCAGCCAGCCCTTTTTAATCCACGAGGCCGTCGTGATATAGTTATTGGGGATTTGTGTATTGTTCGTGTCCCACGTGCGGAACTTACCCGTCTTCAGGTCCAACATCTGAATACCTGCACCCAGCGTACCCAGCCAGATGCGGTGCCACTTGTCTTCCGTAATGCTCCACACGTTGTCGGTAGCCAGTCCGTTGGGCTCGCCGGTATAGCGATAGCTCACGATGGTGGCCTCGCCCTGAGCATTCCGGGGAATACAGCGCGTCAGACCGCTGTTATAGCCGCCAAACCAAATACTGCCGTCGCTGGCACGGTGGGTTCCTACCATGATGTTACCCAGCATGGGGCTGTTCTCTTTCGTATAGCGCGCCAGTTGTTCCTGCGTCTTGGGGTTATACACCAGGATACCCTTTTCGTTGGTTCCCAGCCAGTAGTTGCCCCAACGGTCCTCGCTGACGGCATTGATGTCGCCCAGCTCCAGGTTCATCATGTAGTTGGAACCCTCCTTATACATGTTGACTCCATTCTTATAGGTACCGATCCACACCAATCCGCGATTGTCCATATAGATATTGCGCAGCGTGTTGTCACTCACCGATGTCTCGTCCAGCTTGTTGTTCAGGAATTGGCGCATCTCGCGGCCCTTCAGGTCTATCACCAGCAAGCCCTCATGGTCGGTGGCAAACCACAGTCGTCCCTTGGCGTCAAACTTCATGTCCCACACCTGCAGATCCTCAGGGAGTCCTTCTATCTGCAGTTCACGCAAATAGTTACCAATACCGACGAACCACCGGTTGTCCTTCTTGAACTTGATATAGCTCTCATTCTCTACCGTCACCCAGATGTTTCCTTCGGGGTCAACAGACAGGCGGTATTCCCTGTTCTCCAACGAACCGTGCTCACGCATCCATTTGTCGTCATTCACCAACACACCCTTTTCGCCGTTCAGCGTCACCAGTTGGCCGTTGGTGGTTACCATCAGCACCTCGTCGCCAATGTCGGTGCAGTTGCTGATACTGTAGGTAGGATTCAGCTCGTTCGCCCCGTAACCGTAGTTGAAGTGGGTGCTCTTCTTCGTACGAGGATTATAATAATAGAGACCCTTGTCGTAGAACTTCACCCAGAAATTCTTCTTCGAGTCGATGTAAACCCGTTCCACACCTTGGTTGAAACCAAAATATTGTTTCAGCTCTATCGAGGCGTTACGCTTAAACTTCTCCGTCTTCGGGTCGTAGATGCTGTAGTTCATGGCCTGGTGCAGCCACAACTTACCGAAGTAGTCCTCCATAATCTCACTGGTATAGTTGTCGCGCATGGTCGTCGTGTCGCGCATATTCGTAAAGAACGTTTTTACGCGGTAGCCGTCATATCGGTTCAGTCCGTAGGCCGTAGCAAACCACATGTACCCCCTGGAGTCGCGGAACGAACAGTTTACCTGCGAGTTCGACAGTCCGTTGCGGGTGTCCAGCCTGCGGAACTTCATGTCGGGCAGGGCTGCCTGCAGGGCCATCGGCACCATCAGCAAAAATACCAGCACCATCAGCACCTTCTTCAGCAGCGATTTCGACGATGTCTCGCGGATGACCACCTTCTGCGGCACAATCTCCTTGTACACCTTCGTGTCGCCCTGAATGCTCTTCAGCAACAGCTGGCAGGTCTTGACGCCCATCTCGTACGACTGGTCCTCAATGGCCGACAGCCGCGGTGTCACGTATTCCGCATGCACGTCGTCCGTAAAGCCTATCAGCGCCACGTCCTCGGGAATCTTCTTGCCGCAGTTCTTGATGGCCGTAAAAGCAGCAAAGGTAATGATATCGTTAAATGCCAGGATGGCGTCCGGGCAGTGATCGCTTTCCAGCAAGTCCATCGTGTTTTGCAGCGCCGTCTGGTAGTCTATCTTGTCGCACACCACCAGGTTGCGGTCTATGCCAATCCTGTTGTCGCGCAGCGCCTCCAGGTAACCGTGCTTGCGGCGGCACACCATGTCCAGGTGGTTCGGACCGCCTATAAAGGCTATGCGCCGGCTACCCGTCTCTATCAGGTGCTGCGTGGCCTCGTAGGCAGCCTCGTCGCCGTTGGCCGTTACCGACGAACAGCGGTCTGTCAGACAGGTTCGTCCGAAGAACACCAGCGGAATACCCATCTCCGCCAACTCCTCGAAGTGGCTATAGTCCTTCGTATTCTGTGCCAGACAGGCTATGATGCCCTCCACGTGCAGTCCGATGAAATTGTCCACCGCCATCGCCTCGTCCTCGAAATTCTCATGGCTGTTTGCGCTAATCACGCTGTAACCTGCACGCCGCGCCTCACTCTCGATGCCGTCCAGCACGGCAGCATAGTAGTGCGTCACCAGGTTCGGTATCACCACGCCAATCACTTTCGGAGCCTCCTTACGCAGGCTCTGCGCAAAGGGGTTCGGACGGTAGTTCAACTTCTTGGCCAGGTCCTTCACGCGCTGCTGCATGTCCTTGCCTATTTCGGGAGAACTGCGCAGGGCACGACTCACGGTAGCGATACTCACGCCCAGCTCGCGGGCCAAGTCTTTCAACGAAGTTCGGTGTTGTCTGTTATTTGCCATAGGTCAGCGTTATTATATATAGTACTTTGCAGCGTTTCCGCCACAATGCTATGTAAACGCTGCAAAGTTACGTAAAATTACGCAAACTCGCAAACGTTTACGTGTTTTTTTTACGTAATTTCGCTTGTTCTTGTCGAAAAACTCCGTATCTTTGCACCAGAAAAATTCAGAATGAGTAATGAATAGTTGATAATAAGTTAGTTAGAAAAGGGATTAGGGGTGTCGTGAGACATTCCTAATTTTTTTTGTTTCTTCATTCTTTAGAACATCATGGTGAAGCCGAGTCGGATGCTGTTTTTGGCGCCGTAGGTGGCGGGGTTGTAGTTCATGCGGCGGACATACTCGATTTGGAAGAAGCGGAGTATGCCGCGGACGCCGGCTGAGATTTCCCAATAGGGCACGCGGGGGTTCATGATGCGCGAGTCGTCGGGGAAAAGCATCAGCACGTCGTTGTTGGCATTCTGTTCAAGATAGGGATTGTTCTTATCCGACAGTCCGCCCCACAGCATCTTGACGCCGATGTATTCGCGCAAGCGAGCCTTCTGGATAAGGGGGATGCGATTGAGAATCTTGCCCTGCATATCCCAATTGAGGTCGACACTCCAGAAGCGGTCGTTGAGGAACTCCATGTTGGCAATCTGGTTGAACATCTGCTTGCGGCTGATATAGGACAGGTTGGCAGCAGGCATACAGAGCAGGGGGAAGGGCACCTGGTTCCACTGCTTGCCGACGCGGGTATAGAAGTCGATGCGTCCCCAGCTGTTGAGCCACAGGCGCTTGAAGAGGCTAAACTCGGTATAGTTGTAGTGATAGTCGCCACCGAGGAATCCCTTGACACCCATGGTATGGCTGAGTGTAAGGACGGGCGCCTCGCGGTTGACCTTGAGACGGCGTATCTTGGAATTGGTGTAGAGGGCACCGGGGCTATACTCAATCTCGGCCTTGAGTTCGGTGGTACGAATACCGATGGACGGCGAGGGTGCTTGTGAGGATTCAAGGACGTAGCCGCCAAGGGGGATGAACTGCATGTTGCCGGCAGCTTCGTTCTTCTCAGCCTTGATGCTGAGCAGGGTACGCAGGCCCCAGCGCTGCTCGTACTCGAAAGAGAGCTGCTGGCGGTTGTAGTACATCATCTTGTCGACCTTCATCCAACGGAAAGCCGTAAACAGGTTATCCTTGTCGGAGGGAAGGAACTTATCGGAAGGCGACATCACGTCGTAGGTAGACTGGAACGTCAGGTTGCGTTTGGGGAACTCGTCGGGAGTGTATTTCTTGCGGTTGAGCGCCCAGGTGACTTGTGCGTTGTAGTACCAGTTGTGGCTCTTCCATCCTCGAGCCACGAAGCCCTTGAGGAACAGGTGGCGCGAGAGGTTGCCGGTGGTCTGGGCGCCCAGACGGGTGCGCAGTCCGTCGATGAAGTTGGTGCTGAGCATGGAGGTGATGGGGCCAATGTCGACCTTGCTGTGTTCGCTGGTCTCGATGAAATTCTCGCTGAGAATCTTCAGTCCCATGAGGATGTAGCCGAAGCCGCCCATAGTTTTCATGCCTTTCAGGAAGTCGTCCATCTTGGCCTCGCTGGCCGTGAGAGGCACCTTTCGCTGTTGCTCCCAATAGGCGGCGTCCTGCAATTCCGCATCAGGGTCGACGATGGTTTTGTCAAGGCCCTTGAACTGTTTGTCGGGAATCTCGGAGAACTGATAGTCGGAGAGTCGCGTGGTGCGGATGGCGACACCTTTCTGGATGAAGTCGAAGAGGACCAGTTCAACCACCATGTCGTCGACGGAGAGTACCCATTCGCCCGTGGGCAGCTGGGTGAACTCCTGGATGATTTTCAGGTCCTCGACGAAGTTGACGTCGCTCTGGTTGGGGAGTATGATTTCGCAGCGCTTGACCTGATAGCTGGAGTCCTTGAGGATGTAGAGGTCGCCGCGGAATCCGAAGTCCTGCTGATTATTGGGCAGAAAATGGACGTGGATGCACGAGTCGCGCCCCACAGCGAGCGTGTCCTCGATGTAGTATCGGTAGAAGGATATGGCGCCGTCGGCAATGGGCGAAGTAAAGGGATGCTGCAGTACGCGCACCTGGTTGTCGTAGATGTTGACATCGGTGAAGACGTCCTTCGAGGCGGTGTTGATGATGTCACCCGTCTGGAAGAAATTGGTGATACCCACGGAACGCTGTCCCTTGACGATTTCCTTCTCGTCGTGGGGGCTGCGGCGGTAGATCTTCTGTGTCACCGTCTCGTCGATGCTGGCAGGGAGGATAAGTTTACCCGTCTGCTGGCACTTCTCAACCTGATCAGTAAGCCAGGGGAACTTCTTCAGCTTCGGATTGGTGAGCATGTCGGGCTTGACGTCGTTGAGCGCCAAGGTGAGCTTCTGGTACTTGGTGTACTGATAGTAGTCGCGATTCGAGAGGTTCGTCTTTTTCTTATTGGCAATGACCTTGCGCATCAGTTCGACGGCTGGATTGCCCTTGCGGCGGTAGCGGCCTCGTTTGGCACGCACGGTGACCTCGCTGATAGACTTCATGTCGGGCTTGAGGGCTACGAGCAGACGGTGGCTGTTGGGACCGATGGTGACGCTGCGCGTCTTGTAGCCTACACCGCTGAAGGTGAGTTTCCAGCCGACGTGCTTGGGAATGGAGAAATAACCCCGATGGTCGGCCATGGTGGTAATCTTCTGTCCCTTATACTGAACGGTAATAAAGCCTATGCTGTCGCCAGCCTGATCGTCGATGACGTATCCGGTAATCTTTTCCTGAGCGTAGAATGGCAATGCGGACAGCACTACCAACAACATCAAAACAATCTTTTTATACATTTTCTAATTATACGCGCGTACATTTTCCTTATTCAGTTCCACCCAGAACGTAGAGCCCTTGCCATATTCCGAATCGACACCGACACGTGCTCCTAGGCTTGCTGCCAGACTGCGGCAGATGCTGAGTCCGAGGCCGGAGCCGGACACGAACTCGTCGACCTTGACGAAGCGATCGAAGAGCTCATCGTTCAGCTTGTCGGCAGGAATACCCTTGCCGGTGTCGCGCACCCAGATGCGCAGCGCGTCGTCTGTGGGTGTGCAGCCTACGGTGATCTGTCCCTGAGTAGTAAACTTGAAGGCATTGGCCAGATACTGGTTCAGGATTTCACGCAGGCGGTCGATGTCGGTAAACAACTGCGGGAGCGGCGTGGCGGCGTCGACTACCAGGGGAACACCCTGTTCACGCGACTTGTCGGCATACTTGTTGAAGAGTTCGTCGATGATTTCCTTCAGGTCGAAGGTTCTGTTGAATACGTTGGAAGCTCCGCCGGCCTCGAGTTTCGACATGTTTACCACATCGTCGAAGAGCGTCAGCAGCTGGGTATTGTTTTTCTGGATGAGCTGGACGAGGTTCCGGCGTTCGTCCTCGTCCTCGGCCATCGAGAGCACTTCGCTGAAGCCCACGATGGCATTCAGCGGGGTACGGATTTCGTGACTGATATTAGCCAGGAAGGCAGACTTCAGGCGGTCGCTCTCCTCGGCATGATAGAGGGCGTCCTTGAGTGCCGTCTCGATGTCCTTCTGCTGGTCGATGCGCATGGTGGTTCCCACGAGGGTGGTAGGGTGCCCGTTGAGGTCGCGATTTTCGACAGTGAAATAGGTATCGCTCCAATAGGGCTTCACGCTGTGCGAAGACTGAATCTGATACTGGATATGGAACTGCTCGACGGCGCCTGCCAGCAGGTCATCGATGCCCTTGCGGAAGGGTTCCTGGTATTCGGGAAGCATACGTCTGACGACCTCGTCGAGATGGGTGCCGGCAGGGATGAAAAGCAGATTGCTGTTATCACGATAGTCGCTGTCGAAGGTGAGGGTGCGCGTGGCTACGTCGATGCGCCACACACACAGGCGCATGGACTTGAGCACCAGCTCGTACTCGACGGAGAGCGTTTTCACCTGGGCCAGCTGGTTTAGTTCGCCCTTGAGCTGCCGCGACTGGCGATACTGGCGAAACAGCCAAACTATCAACACCACCAGCACGGGAATGCCGATGAGCCACGCTAGAATGTCGAGTTGTAGGAACGACTCCATCGCAAAAAGTACCATCTTTGAGGTTACGGTCATGCTGTAATCTTCAAATTATTGGGCAAAATTACATAAAATTTCTGAATAATACATGTTTTTTTAAGATTTATTCGTAACATTGCTTCTTTTTTCGTACTTTTGCACCATATTTTTATAAAGACATCATGACACAGACATTTGAAATGATCGCCAAGACCTTTATGGGACTGGAACCTGTCTTGGCGAACGAACTGACGCAGTTGGGCGCAGAAAATGTGACGATAGGACGCAGAATGGTGTCCTTCACGGGCGATAAGGAGTTGATGTATCGCGCTAATTTCCAACTGCATACCGCTATACGCATTCTGAAACCCATCAAACACTTCAAGGCCCTGTCGGCAGACGACGTCTACGAGGGTGTGAAGGATGTCGACTGGACACAATATCTGACACTGGACAAGACCTTTGCCGTCGACTCAGTGGTGTTCTCGGAAGAATTCCGCCACTCGAAATTCGTGGCGTATAAGGTGAAGGACGCCATTGTCGACCAGTTCCGCGAGAAGACGGGCAACCGCCCGAACATCAGCGTCAGCAACCCCGACATGCGGCTGCATATCCACATTGCCGACGTTGCTCCCGGACAAAGCGAGTGTACGCTCTGTCTGGACTCGAGCGGTGAGTCGCTGCATCGTCGCGGCTACCGTCAGGAGAGTGTAGAGGCCCCCCTGAACGAAGTGCTAGCAGCAGGTATGATTCTGATGACGGGCTGGACGGGCGAGACGGATTTCATCGACCCCATGTGTGGAAGCGGCACATTGCTCATCGAGGCCGCACTCATTGCCCGCAATATGGCTCCGGGCCTGTTCCGCAAGGAATTTGCCTTCGAGAAGTGGCCTGACTTCGACGCCGACCTCTTCGACGAGATTTACAACGACGACTCGAAGGAGCGCGAGTTCAAGCACCACATCTATGGTTACGACGTAGACATCAAGGCTGTCAACACCGCCCGCTTGAATGTGAAGGCTGCCGGTCTGACCAGCGACATCACCGTCAGCGAACAGGACTTCAAGGTGTTCAGCCAGCCCAAGGAGAAGAGCATCATGGTGACCAATCCGCCCTACGGCGAACGCATCTCGACGCCCGACCTGCTGGGAACGTACAAGATGATTGGCGAACGGCTGAAGCACGAGTTTACGGGCAACGACGCCTGGATTCTGTCGTACCGCGAAGAGTGTTTCGACCAGATTGGTCTTAAGCCCAGCATCAAGATACCGCTGTACAACGGTTCGCTGGAGTGTGAATTCCGTAAATACCAGATGTTCGACGGCAAGATGCGCGACTATCGTGCCGACGGCGGCATCGTGAAGACAGACGACGAGAAGCGCCAGATGGCCGAAAAGCACCGTTTCAAGAAGGAACGTGAGTTTAAGAAGCGCCTGAACGAACAGGAGGAGAACGAAGGAGCCGACATCCGCTCGTTTAAGTTCCACTCGCTGGAGCGCAAGGAGCCCCGCAAGCCCCGTGAGCCCAGAGACGACAGAGATTTCAGGGATTCCAGGAATACTCGAAATACCAGGGATTCCAGAAATACTAGGAATACTAGAGATACCAGAAATTCCAGGGACTTTAAAGACTTCCGGAATTCGAAGAATTTCAAGAAGTCCTTCAAGAAAAACAACGACAGACGATTCGACGATGAAGAAGATTAATGTCAAGTTGGCGACGCTAGTCAGTCTCATTTGCCTAGCCACCCAAGCATGTTTAGCAGGCTCCATGACAATGACAGGACAACACAAACTCTTCACACTGGAGGACTTGAACTTCGGTGGCACGAACTACCACAACCTGCAGCCCGAGAACATGTTCCTCACGTGGTGGGGCGACCAGTTGGTGCAGACGGATGTGGAGGAGTGTCACCTCATTGACGTCAAGACAGGCAAGAAGACCAAGCTTTTCACCCTCGACGACATCAACCGCTGGGCTGACAGCAACGAAGAGGAGAACCGCTACGTGCGCCACTTGTCGAATGCCACATTCCCCTACCCTGACCAGCCGCTGGTGGCGATAGGCAATAAGAAGTCGTTTCTCTTGCTGAACTTCATGACCCACCAGATAGTGTGGCAGGACAGCATCTCAGGACAGGAGGCCAACGACTGGAACCCCATATCCAAGGCTACGGCCTACGTAGAAGGCCATCAGCTGTTTGTCGCCGACAGCAAGGGACAGAAGCACCAGCTGTCTACGGACGGCAGTAGAAGTGTGGTGTACGGTTCTTCCGTACACAGAAACGAGTTCGGCATCCGTAAGGGCACCTTCTGGAGTCCCGACGGACAGCGGCTGGCGTTCTACCGTATGGACCAATCGATGGTGACAGACTATCCGCAGGTCGACATCTTCCCCCGCTCAGCCAGCTATGAGCCCGACAAGTACCCGATGGCGGGAATGACGTCACACAAGGTGACGGTGGGTGTCTACGACCTGAATACCAACAATATCGTCTATCTGAAAGCCGGCGACCCCACAGACCGCTATTTCACCAATATCGCGTGGAGTCCTGATGGGGGCACCGTCTATATGTTCGAACTGAACCGCAGGCAGAACGACTGCCGTCTGGTATCATATAACGCAGTGACTGGCGAGAAAATCGCTGAGCTGTATCGCGAGACGTCAGAAAAGTATGTGGAACCCTTGCACCCCATTCAGTTCCTGCCCTGGGACGACACCAAGTTCGTGATGCAGAGCCAGAAGGACGGCTACAACCACCTGTATCTTTTCGACCAGAGTGGCAAGGAGCTGAAACAAATCACCCAAGGCGAATGGGTCGTCATGGAAGTGCTGGGATTCAACACGAAGCAGAAGACCATCATCATCAAGGCAAACGCCAGTCATCCGCTATGCCACAACCTCTATGCCGTCAACGTGACGACGGGAAAGATGACGGCCCTCGACAATGGGCAAGGAGTACACAACGGCAAGCTGTCGGCATCCGGCACGCTGGTGTGCGACACTTACACGGCACCCGACGTCCCACGCAACATCGACGTCATTCGTGTGTCCAGCGGTTTTGCCGCTGGAAAATCGGTCCGACTTCTCACCGCCGCCGATCCTTGGAAGGATTACCAACAGCCCATCTTCGAGAACGGCACGCTGAAGGCTGCCGACGGAACGACCGATCTGTATTACCGCATGGTGAAGCCCCACGACTTCGACGCTACGAAGAAATACCCCACGGTGGTGTATGTCTATGGCGGACCGCATGCCAACAACGTGCAGGCCTCGTGGCACTGGTACAGCCGCACGTGGGAGACCTATATGGCACAGAAAGGTTACGTCGTCTTCATTCTCGACAATCGCGGCAGCCAGCATCGTGGACGCGACTTCGAGCAGGCCACCTTCCACCAGCTGGGACAGATTGAGATGCAGGACCAGATGAAGGGTGTGGAATTCCTGAAGAAACAGCCTTATGTGGATGCCGGCAGAATGGGTGTCCACGGCTGGTCGTTTGGCGGATTCATGACCATCTCGCTGATGACCAACTACCCCGATGTGTTCAAGGTCGGCGTGGCCGGAGGTCCCGTCATCGACTGGAAATGGTATGAGGTGATGTATGGCGAGCGCTATATGGGAACACCCCAAAGCAACCCCGAAGGTTATCAGAAGACCAGCCTCATCGACAAGGCCAAGAATCTGAAAGGAAAGCTGCAGATCATTACGGGATATAACGACAATACCGTTGTGCCGCAACACTGTCTGTCGTTCCTCGATGCCTGTATCAAGGCTGGCACACAGCCCGATTTCTTTGCCTACCCCGGCGAGGAGCACAACATGCGAGGCCACGCCAGCGTGCATCTGCACGAACGCATCACACAGTATTTTGAAGACTACTTGAAGTAATCATAAAGTTCAAAGTTCAAAGAATGAAAGAAGAACAAATACTCGTCCGCATCACAGGACAAGACCGCCCGGGACTGACAGCCAGCATCATGGGTATCCTGGCTAAGTACGACGCCCAGGTGTTGGATATTGGTCAGGCCGACATTCACAGCACCCTGTCGCTGGGCATCCTCATCCGCATGGATGAGATGAAGTCGGGACTGGCCATGAAGGAACTGCTGTTTAAAGCCACCGAACTGGGTGTCAACATCGGTTTCTCGCCCATCAGCGACGAGGAGTACGAAGACTGGGTGGGCCACCAGGGCAAGAACCGCTACATCCTAATGGTGCTGGGCCGACAGCTGGAAGCCCGCCAGATTGAGGCGGCCACACGCATTCTGGCTGATCAGGGACTGAACATCGACTCCATTCTTCGTCTGACAGGTCGTAAGAGCATCAAGAATCCGACGAAGCACGTGCGTGCCTGCATCCAGTTCTCGCTGCGTGGCGAACCCGTCAACCGTCAGGAGATGCAGTCGAAACTGATGAAGCTGTCGCAGGAGATGGAAATCGACTTCTCGTTCCAGCGCGACGACATGTTCCGACGCATGCGCCGTCTGATTTGCTTCGATATGGACTCGACACTCATCCAGACAGAGTGCATCGACGAGCTGGCAGAACGCAACGGCGTGGGTGCCGAGGTGCGTGCCATCACCGAGAGTGCCATGCGTGGCGAGATAGACTTCCGTGAGAGCTTTACACGGCGCGTGGCCCTGCTGAAAGGACTCGACGTCAGCGTCATGCAGGACATTGCGGAACATCTGCCCATCACCGAGGGCGTCGACCGTCTGATGAGCATCCTCAAGACCTGCGGGTATAAGATTGCCATCCTCTCGGGTGGTTTCACCTACTTCGGCGAGTATCTACAGCGCCGCTACGGCATCGACTATGTCTATGCCAACGAACTGGAGATTGGCGAGGACGGAAAACTGACGGGCCGTTATGTGGGCGAGATTGTCGACGGACATCGTAAGGCAGAACTGCTGAAGCTCATTGCTCAGGTCGAGAAGGTCAATCTGGCTCAGACCATTGCCGTAGGCGATGGTGCCAACGACCTGCCCATGATCAGTGAGGCGGGTCTCGGCATTGCATTCCACGCCAAACCCCGTGTGGTGGCTAATGCCGAGCAGTCCATCAACACCATCGGACTCGACGGCGTGCTTTACTTCCTTGGGTTCAAGGACTCGTACCTAGGCGAACAGGGAAAACTGTAAAAAGAAAAAAGTAAAAAAGTAAGAAGATATGAAGATACTATTGTTAGGCAGTGGCGGACGCGAGCATGCGCTGGCCTGGAAAATCGCTCAGAGCGAGAAATGTGAGAAACTGTTTATCGCCCCAGGCAATGCCGGGACATCCAATTGTGGAGAGAACATCAGCATGAAGGCCGACGACTTCGAAGCCATCAAGACCTTCTGCGCCGAAAAGCAGATTAACATGGTGGTAGTAGGTCCCGAAGACCCGCTGGTAAAAGGCATCTACGACAACCTGAAAGCCGATGCCCGCACGAAGGACATCCCCGTCATCGGACCCTCGAAGGCTGGTGCCGTACTCGAAGGCTCGAAGGACTTCGCCAAGGACTTTATGGTACGCCACAACATCCCCACAGCACGCTATCAGACCTTCGATGGCGAACACCTGCAGGAAGGGCTGGCGTTCCTGGAAACGCTCCAGGCTCCCTATGTTCTCAAGGCCGACGGTCTCTGTGCCGGCAAGGGCGTACTCATCCTCCCCACCCTCGACGAGGCCAAGAAGGAACTGAAAGAGATGCTGGGCGGCATGTTCGGCAACGCCTCGAGCCGCGTGGTCATCGAGGAATTCATGAGCGGCATCGAGTGCAGCGTCTTTGTGCTTACCGACGGACAGCACTACAAGATTCTGCCCGAGGCCAAGGACTACAAGCGCATTGGCGAACACGACACCGGCCTGAACACCGGCGGCATGGGCTCTGTCACCCCCGTTCCCTTTGCCACGAAGGAGTGGATGCAGAAAGTTGACGACCGCATCATCCGTCCTACCGTCGAGGGACTGGCTGCCGACGGCATCGACTACAAAGGATTCATCTTCTTCGGACTCATCAACCGTACCAACACCCCGACGGGCCAGCCCGAGCCATACGTCATTGAATACAACTGCCGCATGGGCGACCCCGAGACCGAGAGTGTCATGCTGCGACTGAAGAGCGACATCGTCGACCTCTTCGAGGGCGTTGCCGAGGGTAATCTCGACCAGCGCGCCATCGCCTTCGACCCGCGTGCCGCCGTCTGCGTCATGCTCGTCTCCGGAGGCTATCCGCAGAACTACAAGAAGGGCTACCCCATCACGGGCATCCCTCTCACCTCTCACCTCTCACCTCTCACCTCTGAAACTATCGTCTTCCACAGCGGCACGGCACTGAAGGATGGCGAAGTAGTCACCAACGGCGGACGCGTCATTGCTGTCAGCAGCTATGGAAAGGACAAGGCCGAAGCCCTGCAAAAATCGTTCACCGAGGCACAGAAAATTCAGTTTACCGACAAATATTTCCGTCGTGACATAGGCGCCGATTTGTAATAAAAAAGTGAAGCGTTTTTTACAGAATAGAATTGCTGAAAGCAAGCTGACGTTGCCCCTGACAATGACCTATGCGGCCGTCGTCTGGCTGCTCAGCGGACTCTTCACCGGACAATGGTGGATTCAGTTCGCCTGCTTCGTCCTTGCGGCATTCCTGATGATGGAGATGAACGCTATCCATGCCCTCATCCGCATCTATTCCCGCATGGTCAGCTGCGTGTTCGTCGTGCTGTTGTGCGTGGCGTGCTTTTTGTTCCCATCGCTACAAGGAGCCATTACCCAGGTCTGCTTCATCGCCGCCCTGACGCTGCTGTTCAACAGCTATCAGGACAAGACTTCGGCAGGTTGGACCTACTATGGCTTCCTCGCGATAGGCATCATCACGCTGACCTTTGTCCACATGCTGTTCTTTGTGCCCATCCTGTGGCTCGTCATGACCTTCCAACTGCAGTCCTTCTCCTGGCGCACGTGGGCAGCATCACTGGTCGGCATCGTCACGCCCTACTGGTTCTGGAGCTGTTGGCTGGCGTGGAACGCCGACTTTACGCCGCTCGCCGAACATCTTGCGCCATTGGGCGATTTCTGCCTGCCCCTCGACTTCTCACAATACACGAGCCACCACTTCGTCACACTGGCTTTCGTCGTTCTCATGGCCATCGTCGGAACCATCCATTACATCCGCAAGCACCACGACGACAAAATCCGCGTCCGACTGCTCTACGGAGCGTTTATGTGGATGAGTCTGACATCTACTCTCTTTATACTCCTGCAACCGCAGCATTACGATGCACTGATCCGCATACTCATCATCAACACCGCACCGTTGCTGGGACATTTTCTGGCACTCACACGTACCCGCCAGACGAATGTCGCATTCTTCGTCATCACCGCTGCCGCCATACTGATTACCGGCTATAACCTATGGATGTGATCATCTCCCTGCTCATCAGCTACGGCTATTGGGGCATGCTCATCACGGCATTCGTTGCAGGCTCCTTCTTCCCGTTCTCCAGCGAGGCAGTGATGACCGGACTGCTCGCTGCCGGACTCGACCCCTGGCTGCTCATCATCTATGGGACCATCGGAAATGTGGCCGGAGGAATGTTCAATTATTTCATCGGGCGAATGGGACGTCTGGAATGGATTGAGCGCTACCTGCACGTCAAGCAGAAAGACCTCGACCGCGCCACACGCTTCATGGCCGGACGAGGCGCTTGGATGGGGTTCTTTGCCTTTGTTCCCGTCCTTGGCTCCGCCATCACCATCGTACTCGGACTCATGCGTGCCAACATTCCCATCTCGCTCACCAGCATCGCCATCGGCAAATTCCTGCGCTACGTCCTCCTCGTCTACGGAGCATCACTGTTCCTTTAAGATATGTCTCGCTGTTGCAGCCTCGACGAAGTCAACGCTACAACAGCGAGAGAAAAAAATAAAAAATTCTTGCGAAGTATTCGTAGACCGCAATGAAAATATCGTACCTTTGCAATGTCAAATTGAAGAAGCGGCGAAGCGGTCTTTAAGGATAGAAATTGCGACATTTAAATCTAGAGATTGCGCGCATTAATGGTAGCAATAATTTTCCTTAATAGTACCTCCGACAAGCGTAATCAGACGACAGAGAGAGCATTGATAAAATTATTTACAAACGGCACATCCATTCGAAGGCGGTGGAGAATCTGGAGGACGTGAAGACCAACCTCGTTGGACGGGACAAAGTTTCCATAAATGACGGAAAAGTCCGAAAAAATTTGCATATTTCAACAATAATCAGTAACTTTGCAAGGTTAAAGACAATTGTGACTGATGAAGCAAAAGATATTCATTGCTGGACCGTGTGTGATAGAATCAGCGGAGCTGCTGGACGAAGTGGCAGCTAAACTGGTGGAAATCAACGGGAAACTGGGCATTGACATCATATTCAAGGCTTCGTTCGACAAGGCGAACCGCACATCAATCAGTTCCTTCCGGGGACCGGGCATCGACAGAGGGCTGCAGATGCTGAACGATGTGAAAGAGAAATACGGGCTGCGCGTGCTGACGGACATCCACGAAGCCTGGCAGGCTGAACCGACCGGACAGGTGGTGGACGTAGTGCAGATTCCCGCCTTCCTGTGCCGACAGACGGACCTGCTGCTGGCTGCCGCACGGACGGGACGCGTGGTGAACATCAAGAAGGCTCAGTTTCTGAGCGGACAGGACATGCGATATCCCGTAGAGAAAGCCCGCGACGCCGGAGCACAGGAGGTGTGGCTGACGGAGCGCGGCAACATGATGGGATACAACAACCTGGTGGTGGACTTCCGTAACATCGCCGACATGCGGGACATCTGCGAGACGGTAATCATGGACTGTACGCACAGCGTGCAGCGCCCAGGAGGGGCAGACGGCAAGACGGGAGGCGACAGACGATTCGTGCCACAGATGGCGCTGGCCGCCAAGGCCTTTGGAGCCACGGGATGGTTCTTCGAGGTGCACCCCACCCCCGACCAGGGACTGAGCGATGCCGCCAACATGCTGGAGCTGGACAAGCTTCCTGACTTAGTCAGTAAGCTAGTTGACAGTTGATAGTTGGCAGTTGACAGTTCTTTGACCTAAAGGTACAAAGCGTTGCAAGCAACGATTAGACAGTTGACAGTTGATAATTGACGATTTATAATTTAGAATTGTGACGATAAGAGAATACGCTATACAATGTATCAAGGACGAGGCACAGGCGGTGCTGGACCTGATACCGAAGATGGACGACGACTTCGACCGCGCTGTGGAGCTGATGATGCAGTGCCAAGGCAAGGTCATCGTCACCGGTGTGGGCAAGAGCGGACACATCGGAGCGAAGATAGCGGCGACGCTGGCCTCGACAGGCACCCCGTCGTTCTTCGTGAATCCGCTGGACGTCTATCATGGCGACCTCGGCGTGATGTCGAGAGGCGACGTGGTGGTGGCCATCTCGAACTCAGGACAGACCGACGAGCTGCTGAGATTCATACCGATGGTGCTCCACATGGAGATTCCCATCATCGCCATGAGCGGCAATCCAGAGTCGCTGCTGGCCAAATACTCGACGTGCCATCTGAACGTGAGCGTAGAGAAAGAGGCCTGTCCGCTGAACCTGGCACCTACCAGTTCGACGACAGCAGCCCTCGTCATGGGCGACGCACTGGCCGTAGCGCTGATGGAACGGCGCAACTTCCAGCCGCAGGACTTCGCACAGTTCCACCCGGGAGGTGAGTTGGGCAAGCGGCTGCTGACCACCGCCCAGGACGTGATGCTGACAGAGAACCTGCCGCTGCTGACGGAAGAGATGCACCTGGGCGAGGCCATCATCCTGGTGAGCAAAGGCAAGCTGGGACTTGGCGTAGCCGTCAAGGACGGACGCATCAGTGGACTCATTACCGACGGCGACATCCGCAGGGCGATGGAGAAATGGCAGGCAGAGTTCTTCGACAGGACGGTGGCCGACATCATGACCCGCAACCCCAAGATGGTGAGCCCACAGGCCAAGATTGCTGAGATACAGAAGACAATGAACAAACATAAAATCCACAACGTGCTGGTGGTCGACGGTGAAAACAGACTGCTCGGAATCGTCGACAGATATGCATGTGTACTTTAAGAGGAGTTAAGAATAAGATATGAACAGACTGAAAAGAATATTGTTAGTCCTCATGCTGGCACTACCACTGACAGCAGCAGGCGTATATTTGTTTAAGACACTTGATGCCCGTAACGGACTGATCAGCAGTCAGATTAACTGCGTGCTGAAAGACCAGCGGGGATACATGTGGTTTGGTACCCCTGCCGGACTGTACCGCTTCGACGGATACACGTTCAAGAATTTCCAGAGCAACTCGCAGGACGGCTCGTCGTTGCCCGACAGCTACATCATCAGCATTCAGGAAATGCTGGACGGCAACCTGTGGATTGAGACCTCGGCAGGATTCTGCGTCTACCATCCGCAAACGGAGAGTTTCGAGCGCGACATGAAGCAGATCTATGCCAGCATGGGTGTCGAGGGTAAGCCCGACGTCGTGTTCATAGACAGACACAAGAACTTCTGGGCGTCGATTCCCAATAAGGGTGTCATTGCCTACAACATGCAGCAGCAGACCAGCTATCCTTTTGCCTATACCAACGATGCCCACGGCATTCCACAGGGCACTATCACCTCCATCAACGAGTGTCGCGACGGAGCAATCCTGGTCTACGAAGACGGTCGACTGGTATGCTGCGACATCATGCGCCAACAGCAGACGGTATGGCAGACTGACCACATCGCACAACAGCATCTGCGCAAGTCAAAATCGCTGAAAGTCTTTGCCGACCAGCTGGACAACATCTGGCTCTACGGACAAGGGACGCTGATGCTATACAACAAAAACGCCAACACGTGGAACACCACCATCGGCGACCAGCTGGGACTGACCAGTGTTGCCGTAGACCATAGTGTGAACGGAATGTCGGGCGACCGCAACGGCAACATCTGGGTTGGTACGGACCGTTCGGGACTGATTCGCATCAACGTGAATACCCACGAGATGGAGAATGTACAGCCACGCGGCATCAATCCCCGCCGTATAGACAGCGAGACGATGGCCATACAAAGTGTCTACGTGGACGACACAGACCTGTTATGGGTAGGCACGGAGAAATCGGGCGTAGCATATTACGGTAGCAATATCTACAAGTTCGACAGCGATCTCATCGGCGACGTCACCGCCATAGCCCAAGGCGCCGACAGCACCATCTGGTACGGTACCGGCTCGAAGGGTATCATTGGCTATAATGGCACTTTGGCCAGTAGCAAGGTGTCGTGTATGGCCACCACACCGGACGGAAGCCTGTGGGTGGGTTCGAAGCAGAACGGACTGACGCGCATTCAGAACGGCGTAGGAAAAATCTATTCGGCCGCCCGCGACAGTGTGAAGACATTGATTGACGACCACATCAACGCCCTGTGCAGCGATAAGTCGGGCAACCTGTGGATAGCCACCAACGGAGGACTGCAGGTGTACAACCCGAAGATGGACACCTTCTCGGCCTACACGCGTGAGAACGGCATGCTGAACACCAACAACATCACGTCGCTCTTCTACGGACAGAACAACCGCATGCTGATTGGTACGTCAGAAGGACTCGTGATATTGGACCTCTCGACACGTGAAAAGACCGTGCTGACGGGTAATTCGACGAATATCCAGACGTTCACGAACAATTACATCACCCAGATTTATGAGGACACACGCGGACTCATTTGGATAGGAACACGTGAAGGTCTGAACATTCTGAATACGGTCAAGGACGAAGTCAGTCACCTGACGGAAAAGGACGGACTGTGCAACAACTCCATCTGCGGTATCGTTGAGGACAGAAGCCACAACATCTGGGTTTCCACCAGTAACGGAGTGAGCCGCGTAGTGACACAACGTGACCACGAGGACGGCACGTTCACCTACGGACTGTATAACTACAGCGTCTATGACGGACTGCAGAGTAACGAGTTCAACATGGGAGCCATCCTGGCGAAAAACAACGGCGAAGTGGTGTTTGGAGGACTTTACGGCGTGAACTGGGTGCGTCAGGGAACAAAGGACGACCAGGAGTCATTGCCGCGCGTCATGCTGACTCAGCTGTTTATCGGCGAGGAAGAGATTCTGACAGGACACGAATATGACGGACGCACCATCCTGACATCAGCGCTGAACGAAACGAACAAGATTGAGTTGGGAAACAGCCAGAACACGCTGACCATTAAGTTTGCCGCAGGAAACTACAACCAAGGCGAGCGCCTGCAGTTCATGTACTGGATGGAAGGTCTGGAGAACGACTGGCGAAACGGAGACGCCCTGTTGCATGGCGTCCGATTCCGCAATCTGAGCAGCGGCACCTATACGCTGCACGTCAAGGCCGTCAGTGCCGACGGAGCAGTGAGCAATCAGGAACGTACACTGGAAATCACCATCGACCGCCCCTGGTGGATTTCATGGTGGGCGCTGACGGTATATATCATCATCGCCATCCTGGTACTGGCCATCTGGCGCTACGGCATCAAGAAACTCAGGAGAATATGGAGGAGCAAGCGCACCGTCATTGACGAACTGAAACGCCAGCGCGAGGAAATCAAGAATACCAGTGAGGACCTGCGCCAGCCTATGGCCCGCATGACGACCATCATCGGGTCACTAGCCGAGAAGGAGCAGACTATGGAGGGCCGCGAACAGCTGAACTCGCTGCACTTCCAACTGTTGCAAATCATCACCCGCATCTCGGAGATGCAGTCGACGCTGGAGAATCCGGAGAAGAAGGCCGAGTCGACCGCCAAGGACCGCATGGAACTCAACGACCGAGGCGAGGTGGCCATGATATCGAATTCGGCCGCCAAGGAACTGACTGCCGAAATCAGACCCTTCAAGGTCGACTCGCAGGCGAAGAAGTTCAGCGTGGTGTTCATCGATTCGAACCACGAATTCCTGACTTTCGTCAATGCCCATCTGCGCGAGGTCTACGACTTCCACGTTTACGACAACATCAAGGATGCACTGCCTGACATCGAAATGCTGAATGCCGATCTCGTCGTATGTAAGCAGGACATGGAATTCATGACAGGTAGCGAGCTGTGCAGCCGCTTCAAGATGGATCCGCGCAGAAGAAAGACCAAGTTCGTGCTGCTGACGGATGGTGTGCTGTCGCAACAGGATATGACCGACCAGAACATCACACTGGCTGCAGACGACTATCTGGCCAAGCCGTTTAACATCCAGGAGGCTGTCATCCGATTCAATAAGCTGATGGGGCTCGGACCTATCGAGATGGAGAGTAACGCCATCGAAGGTGAGGAGACGCGCCGGCTGGAAAGCCGCAATGCCAGTATGACTACTGCCACCTTCCACTACGACGACGAAGGTGCAGAACAGCGTGACACTGTGGAGCATGCAGAAAACATAGCACCTCACGAGCAGGAAGAGGAGCAGCCTGAACAAACAGGTCCTCAGACTACGGGAAATGAGCTGATGCGCCAGTACTACGGCGGCAATACCATCGGCGACTACTCGATGAGTGATGCGATGGACCAGCAACTGATGCGCAACATCGAACAGTTTGTGCTGCAGAACATGAGTCGCGGACAGATCAGTCTGGAAGAGATGGCCACCGCTATGGGTATGGGTCGCGTGCCGTTCTACCACAAGGTGCGTGCCATCACGACGAAGACACCTGCCGAGATTGTGCGCGACCTGCGACTGAAGCATGCCTGCACCCTGCTCGTCAACACCGATATCAACATGAGCGAGCTGGCGATTAATGTCGGATTCATGACTGCAGAGAACTTTGCCAACATCTTTAAGGATAAGTTTGGAATGACGCCGCTGGAGTATCGTATGAAATACAGAAAATAGACCATGATTCGTACGGCTCTCAGTATTCTTTTCGTTGCCTTCTGCCTGTCGGCGAGTGCTCAGACCAGCGACTCGCTGATTGTTCAGACCCTGCGCGAGAGCAACATCCGGTTCAGCAACGACAACAGCGTGACGCTGTTGATGTCGGGACAGGAGAAATTCGACGACATGTTCCGGGCCATCCGCCAAGCCAAGAGTAGCATACACCTGGAGTACTTTAACTTCAGAAACGACTCCATCGCATCGATGCTGTTCGACCTGCTGCGCGAGAAACGCAAGGAAGGTGTGGAAGTAAGGGCGATGTTCGACGGATTTGGCAACGACTCGAACAACCAGCCACTGAAGAAGCACCATCTGCAATCCCTTCGCGAAGACTCCATCGATATCGTAGAATACTCTCCCATTCGCTTTCCCTGGGTAAACCACATCTATGGACGCGACCACCGCAAAATCGTGGTCATCGACGGAAAGATAGCCTATACGGGCGGCATGAATGTGGCCGACTACTACATCAAAGGAACGGAACAGGTGGGTGAATGGCGCGACATGCACTGTCGCATAGAGGGTGATGCCGTCAACGAACTGCAACGCATCTTTTTCCGCATCTGGAACCGCACAACGGGCGAGAACGCCTCAGGTATGAAATACTATCGGGGAGGTACGTCTACCGTTTTCGAAGGGCTGAAAGCCGACACCACCAGTACGAAAGGCCGTAAGATGGTGGGTATCATCAACCGCGAACCTGGTGTGACGCCCAAAATCATGCGTACATTCTACATCAACGCCATCAACCAGGCGAAGGACAGCATCCACATCATCAACCCCTACTTCACCCTCATTCCCAGCGTTACCCGCGCCTTGACACGAGCCATCAAAAGAGGTGTGAAGGTGGAAATCATGCTATCGTCGAAGAGCGACATCCCCCTGACGCCTGACTGTGCCCTCTACCAAGCCCGCAAACTGATGAAGCGCGGAGCAAAGGTGTGGCTCTACAAACCGGGATTCCACCATTCGAAGATTATGATGGTCGACGGCCTATATTGCACCGTAGGAAGTACCAATCTGGATGCCCGCAGTCTGAAATGTGACTTTGAGGAGAATGCCGTTATCGTTGACAAGGCGACGACGAAGGAACTGGACGATATGTTCTGGCGCGACAAACAGAAAAGTTTCGAACTGACTGATGAAACGTGGGATAAGTTCCGCACCGGGTGGCAGAAATTCCGCGGATGGTTTGCACACTTGCTGCAGCCCTTCCTCTAAAAGCGTATCAAGGCTTTCATCATCCGGATTTGCAAAGTATCAATGCCCCGCTCGTTCAGCCACGATTCATCGGGAAATTGATCGGTATTGTCGGATGCCTTGAAATGTGTAGCAGCATCGTCAATTCGTCCCAGTAACCACAGGCAATAGCCGTAATTGAGGTGATCCTCACCTATCACCTGCTGGCCTTGCATGATATGCTCGTACATCTTTGCTGCCTGTTCCAGTCGGTTATCACAAGTCAGTGTCCACGCCAGCACACGCTGCACATTCACATCGTCAGCATGCTCATAGTCTAACTGATAGAGCAGTTTCAAGGCTTCTTCGTAATCCTCTAACCGGACCAGACAGACGGCTTTGTTCAGCATATAGTTTTTCTTGCCTGGGTACAGCAACAGCAGACGGTCGTAATAGCCGTCCGCCGTTTCATATTGGCACAATTTGAAAGCATTTCGTGCAGCACCGCTTAACGCCTGTTCGTTCGTAGGGTCTAATTCGACAGCCTCATCCCACAGCTCCATCCACATCAGATACTGTGCATCACGATATTCTTCAGGAATAGTGGTTATCAAATGCTTCGACATCTTGTCGAAATGGTACTTCTTCATCATTCGTACCACACTGTATTTCTGACGTTCGAGGGGGGAATGACTGAAGAAGGTGGAACTGAAGAAATTCAGTGTGTCGTATTCCTGCGTGCTGTCTTCAAAGGGATTGTTGAGTGCCGAACGGTTGGGGAAGAGGCGGAAGAAACGATAGAGGTCCATCAGATAAATTCGACGCAGATAGGGCGCCGTCTGATTTTCACCGATTTCCAGTTCTCCCAACGACGCTTCGTTATTCCTGATGACATCCCGTATGCTGGCCGGTAAACGGCTGAGCACTTCCATCGAGGCTATGACAAACGAATATTTGTCGCTATTGCAGAAGGGGCCTTTCGAGAGAATGGACATCACAAAGTGCTGGAATTCCAGCCGGTCTACAAACTGGGCGATATCGGGATGGTCGATGTAAAACGGAACCAGCCAGTTGGACATATCGTAAAAGAAAGGATAGCGCTTCATCTGGGCAAAGCCTCCGAAATACACGTCGGAGCCCTGCTTTTGCATATCTATCATACGTTGCATGGTGGCCTCAAGTTGTTCCATTCTGCGCTCTGACGCATCAGGATGCAGCACGTCCTCCAAGGGGTCTTCCTCGACTTCCTCAATACCGTTGCGGGTAATCTGAAACGCATCGTTCTTCATCAGGTCGGGCATGATTTCATTCCGTATGATGTCGTTATCCTTCTCGGCATTCAGCGTCAGCAACAGCTGCATCTGCAATTCGGTAAGTTCCTGGCACACTTCGTCCGACTTCAGCAAATCGTCAACGATGGTCTGCTGTTCAGGATAGACGTTTCTCACGGTATCGTCCAGCGAGAACACCCACCCCACCAGGGCACGCTGACGCACATGCTCATCAGATGACTGGCGGTAGACTTCTGTCAACAAGCGGAACTTCACCATATCGAACTGACTCATCAGCGAGATGGTAATGGCCGAAACAATCACTTGCTGATCGATAGTGTCGATGGTAGGCGACAGCAATAATTCCGTAAAGCCCTTTCCTACACTACTCGTCCACATACGCGACGTGACGATATAGTTGAACAGCGTATTCATCTGTTGCTGGTGAGCTTTATAAAGTGTACGGCTTTTCTCTTTTCGCTTGTTCTCCGCCTCAAATTCAAGCATGGCTATTTCGCTGACGAAATTTTCCATCTCATGACGAATGGCAGATAGCGACCAGTCGCGAACCTGCTTTCGTGCGCTCTGATGCAAAGCAACCAGAAACGACGATGCCTGCTGGCGACGGTACATGGCAATATTAGCAAAAACCAAATACACCTGCTGGAGCAAACGCTGATATTGTTCCTGACGCTGCGGGTCGTCGACGCCTTTGCGCCAATAGCCTGTCATCAGTTCGTATTCTTCTTTCAGCACATTCAGGCGGTCTGTAGTCTGTCCGTCAGGCCATGCCGACAGATAAACCTCCAACTCTGCTATCGCCATTCCACAATTGCCTTCGCAGAGTTGCCTGAAAACAGGCTCCAACGAGTGATCTATTGACTTCATTTCTCTGTCTTTTTGATACCCAGCCACTTCTCCACCAGTGCAATATCCTGCTCACGGGGTCCTCGCGCATGTACATATTTTATATCCTTCGGCAACGAGTCTACCGTGTTCGCCCTCATCTTACAACGTTCCACAATGAGGTCACGATAGTGCAACACCCCGTATTTGTTGATGGAGTCACAAGCCTGATTGTAGGCTTGCACGAAAAGTTCCAACTGCTGGCCACGTTCCTGATGGCGCATCTCCTTTTCGCGGAACGCCATCACACCCAGCTGCAGGTCCTCCTTACGGGTGTCATACACCACACCGTGTTTCATCATCCGCGCAGCAGTGGCTTGCGGCTCCGTGAGCCACAGGGCGTCCATCTCGTTGTTCTGCAACATCAACAGGCGTACACTGAGGTCGTTAATCTGTACTTTATAGATGCGGTCCTTATCCAGTTTCACCGAATCAATCACACGATCGGTAAGCAAGTCCGTAGCCGAGAAACGCGTCATAGCCACCATTTTGTCGTCCAGCTGTTTCAACTGTTTCACACGGGCATTACGATTGGCAATAAGCTGCCAATGAGCATTAGTCACGGTCGGATAGCGCAACTTCATGCCTCGTTTCTCCATTTGTTTGGCACGGACCAAGTCCGTCATGATACCCTCTACCCGACCCCGTTCCAATGCGGTGTCGCAATCCATCTGAGCCATATAGAACTTCAAACGCACCCCACCACGCAGGGTGTCGAAAAGCTGATAGTATTCTGCCACATACAGGGGCAGACAGTCCAGCGTAGGCATCACGGCAACCTTCAGCGCAGCAGAATCAAGTCTCTGCGCCTCCTGACGACTCATGCGCGTCTGACGTTTTGTTTCCTCGTACGACTGATGGCAAGCTGCCAAAAGCAATAGGGAGAAGATCGTTATTATCAGTTGTTTCATAATTCGCTGCAAAGATACTAAAAACTTTGAACTTTAATCTTTGAACTATGAACTTTTTTCCGAAAGAATACATTTTTTACCTTTTTACCTTTTTACTTTTTTACTTTTTTATTATCTTTGCAACCGATATGGCAAAAGACAAGACAATGTACGTCTGCGAGAACTGCGGACAGGAGTCGGGCAAATGGATTGGCAAATGCCCGGCATGCGGACAATGGAACACGTACAAGGAAATCAAGGTTACAGCCTCACCCCGGCAGGCTACTGCCACTTCGGCAGCAGCTTCTGCAGGACACCAGTTACGGCAAAACAAAGTGCTTCGCCTCAAGGAAATCTCCGCACACGACGATCCACGCATCGACATGCACGATGCCGAATTGAACCGCGTGCTAGGCGGTGGACTGGTACCTGGCTCCATCGTACTGTTGGGTGGTGAACCCGGTATCGGCAAATCGACACTCTCGTTGCAAACGATGCTCAACCTTACTGACAAGCGCATCCTCTACGTCAGCGGCGAGGAGAGCGCTCATCAGCTCAAGATGCGCGCCCAACGCCTCTCTGTGGCCAGCGGTTCTTCGACCACTGGGTCGAAGTGTGGCACGCAATCTGCCACTGACACCGATAATTTCATGATTCTTTGCGAGAATTCCCTCGAGGCTATCTTCGACCACATCAAGGAAGTACAGCCCGAACTCATTGTCATCGACTCCATACAAACCATTTCTACAGAGGATGTCGAGTCCAGTGCCGGCTCCATCGCCCAGGTGCGCGAATGTGCCTCTGCCCTGCTCCGCTTTGCCAAGACCAGTGGCGTGCCCATCATCCTCATCGGCCATATCACAAAGGAAGGCACGCTGGCTGGTCCGAAAATTCTGGAACACATCGTCGATACCGTCATCCAGTTCGAAGGTGACCAGCACTATATGTACCGCATCCTGCGCAGCATCAAGAACCGCTTCGGCTCCACCTCCGAACTGGGCATCTACGAAATGCTGCAGACGGGACTCCGACAGGTCAGCAACCCCTCGGAACTGCTGCTCACCGAAGAGCACGACGGGCTCTCGGGTGTCGCCATATCCTCGGCTATCGAGGGCGTCCGTCCCTTCCTCGTCGAGACACAGGCCCTGGTGTCGTCAGCAGCCTATGGCACACCCCAACGTACGGCTACGGGGTTTGACCAGCGTCGTCTGAACATGTTGCTGGCGGTACTCGAAAAGCGCGTAGGCTTCAAACTCATGCAGAAAGACGTTTTCCTCAACATTGCCGGCGGACTCCGCGTCACCGATATGGCGATGGACCTTAGCGTCATTGCCGCCGTACTCTCTTCGAATGTCGACACCCCCATCGACAGCGGCTGGTGTATGGCTGGTGAAGTGGGGCTGAGCGGTGAGGTACGCCCCATATCGCGCATCGAACAGCGCATTTCTGAGGCCGAGAAGTTAGGCTTCAATCATATCATCATACCGAAGTACAATCTCTCCAATCTGAATCGGAAGAAATTCAATATCGAGCTGGTGCCTGTCCGTAAAGTAGAAGAGGCCCTCAGGGCACTTTTCGGATAACCCATCGGACCTCTTACATCTTACCTCTAACATCAGACATCATACGTCGTCGTATCGTCGATGCCCGCGTCGGCAAAGGCTTCGCGGCGCTCGACGCATGTGCCGCACTTGCCGCAATGGTGCTCCCCACCCTTATAGCACGACCACGTCTCGCTATAATCAATACCTAACGCCTTGCCACGACGGGCTATATCACCCTTCGTAATGTTGGTATAAGGCGAGCGTAGGTGCACCTTGACAAACGTACCTGCAGCAGCAGCCTGGTCGAAAGCGTCGACAAATTGCGGTGTGCAATCGGGATAGATGCTATGATCGCCACCATGATTAGCCATCATCACATATTTCAGCCCATTGCTCTCAGCAATTCCCACGGCAATAGACAGCATGATGCCATTGCGGAAAGGCACTACGGTGGACTTCATGTTGTCGTCGGCATAGTGACCCTCGGGAATCTCCTCGCCACCCTCCAGCAGCGAACTCACAAAGTACTTTGTCATAAAGTCCAAAGGAATTGTGATATGCTTGATGCCCAGCCGCTGACAATGCAGACGGGCAAAGGGAATCTCGCGGGCGTTATGCTTCGAGCCGTAGTCGAACGAGACGGCCAGCGCAATGCGGTCCTGCTCGTCATATAATAAAGTGGTGGAGTCGACCCCACCACTTAATATCAATACTGAATCTTTCATATACGATTACATGTTCATGCCACCGTCAACCTGGATGACCTGTCCGCTCACATAGCTCGACATGTCGCTAGCCAGGAAGGTTGCCACGTTGGCGATATCCTCAACCTGTCCACCACGACGCAGAGGAATCTTGTTGCACCACTCCTTACGAACTTCCTCAGGCAGAGCAGCAGTCATAGCCGTCTCGATGAAACCTGGGGCAATGGCGTTGGCACGGATGCCCTTAGGACCCATTTCCTGAGCGATACTCTTAGCCAAAGCAATCAGACCAGCCTTCGAAGCTGCATAGTTTGCCTGTCCGGCATTACCGTGAACACCTACGACAGAAGCCATATTGATGATAGAACCACCACGCTGGCGCATCATAACAGGCACACAGGCGTGTATGAAGTTGAAGGCCGACTTCAGGTTGACGGCAATCACAGCATCCCACTGCTGCTCAGTCATGCGCAGCATCAGGCCGTCCTTTGTAATACCGGCGTTGTTCACCAGAATATCGATACTACCAAACTCTTCCTTCACGGCAGCTACCACCTCTTCAGTCTGTGCGAAGTCTGCAGCATTCGAAGCATAACTCTTTGCCTTCACACCCAGAGCAGCGATTTCCTTTTCAGTCTCCTCGTTGATCTCGAGGTCGGTAAATGCAATGTTACAGCCCTCAGAGGCATACTTCAATGCGATAGCTTTTCCGATACCGCGTGCAGCACCAGTAATCAGCGCTGTCTTACCTTCTAATAATCCCATAATTCGTTTTAATTATATAATTAATAATTTCTTTAATCCGTTATAACGCTATTCAGACGTTCTGTCAATTCCTGCGTTTGCCCAATGCGCTGTACACAATCTTCGCCACCTGAGGCTTCGTGGCCTCAGCAGTCATGCCGTGGGCAATACGTCCGTAGATGTATGGCACCTCCAAGCCCTTGATACAATAGTGAGTAATGTCGGCCACCAAGTCCACATTATCAATATCGAACTCACCGCCTTCCTTGCCTTCACGGAATACACGACGGAACAACTCTATCTCCGCATCGTCGAAATTCTTTCGAATCTTCTCAACCATCCAGATATTTCGGAAGAATTCAGCTCGAAGATTACCATTGCGCACCACCGTCTCGCGAATCATGCTCAAGTGCAAGTAAATCAGCTCAATAATCTTTTCCTGTGGCGGAATACGCTTAGCGGCTACCTCGTCCAGCTGATCGGACAAGCGTTCAAGCTCACTTTCTATCACGGCAAAATAAATATCTTCCTTCGACTTGAAATAGGTATACAGCGTGCGACGACCCTTACCCGACGCCTGAGCAATATCGTTCATCGTCGTGTTTTCAAGTCCGTTTTTTGCAAACAACTGTCGAGCAACGTCAACCAGTTTCTGCCTCGTTTTAGATATTGACATAATTCTCAGCGCATAGATACCTCTTAAACATAACTGCACAGTACCAATAGCGTGTGCAAAATTAGAAAATACTTCGCAAAACACCAAATTTTTCTACCAAAAATGTTCGAAAATACCCATTTTTTGTGAAAAGTGATAGAAAAATTTGGTAGTTTCGAAAATTAGTCGTACCTTTGCAGCCGCTTATAAAAAATATCGCGGAGTGGAGCAGTTGGTAGCTCGCCAGGCTCATAACCTGGAGGTCGCATGTTCGAGTCCTGCCTCCGCAACCAAAACAAGCCGTAAAGTGACAAATATCAATCACTTACGGCTTTGTTAAATTAAAATCAACGGACAAAAGAAATGTTTAATAACGGTCTTTCTGCGAAAGAACGTAAAAAAAATGTTTCCAAAAAACTCTAAAAATTGTTATTTAAACGTAGATTTTATCCCTTGCAGACGCCATGACGGCGAGGACGGCAAGGATTCCTACCTGTTTTATTATGTGAGAAATCCGGAGTCTGGCAAGCTTGTCAGATTCAAGATCATGCTCAACAGATACCTGAAAGGTGCTGAGCGTGATTTCATGGCTGCCCAGATATCAGCCAATGTATATAACAACTTCATGAAGGGCATCAATCCCTTCACGGCTCCGTCTGTAGGACGCACGGCCACGCCTCTGATGACAGTCATAGGCAGGTACAAGACCTATATCAAGAAACTGGAGCAGAAGGGTGCCATGTCTGAAAAGACCCGGATAGATTATTATTCACGGCTGAACATCTTCGAGGAATGGCTGGAAGACCGGCACTATAATAATAAAAAGGTATATGAGCTAGACACGGCACTGGCAACAGACTTCCTGGACTACATTCTTCTCGACCGTGAGACTTCCACTCTGACGAGAAACAATTACCGTACATGGATGTCCGCTTTCTGCACCTGGCTGGTGGAAAAGCAGTACCTCTCCGACAATCCGATATCGAAGATCCCAATTCTTCCTGTGAAGGAAAAATTCAGGGAGCCATTGTCGGTACCAGACGTGAAGCGTATGTCCGCATACCTCAGGCAGACAGATAAGCGGTTCCTGCTGGCCTGCTACTTCGAGTATTACACGATGATCAGGCCCATCGAGCTCGTGAAGATACGAGTGAGGGATATCCAGTTGCAGGATCAGACGGTATTTGTCCCGTCGATGGTAAGTAAGAACCGCAAGAACGGACGGGTCCCACTTCACGATAAGATTGTGAAGCTGATGCTGGAACTCGAAGTGTTCAGTCATTCCGGGAGATCGTACTTGTTCGGCAAGCAGTTCATACCATCAGAGGAACGTGCCAGGAGCGATATCTTCAGAAACCGCTTTGCCAAGCTCCGCGAGGAATTGGGATTTCCACCTTATTATATGTTCTATAGTCTGAAGGATACCGGCATCATCGACCATGGCGAGAAGCTGGGCGTAATATCAGCGAGGGACCAGGCACGCCATTCCAGCGTGGAGGTCACGAACCTCTATATGAAGCGACGGTCTGGCTATGTCAACGAGGCAGCCAAGCACTTTGACGGCGACCTATGACACTATTTCATAGAAGTAGCCTGTCATCAGTTTGTCAAGGTTCCCTTGCTTGATGCTGGCCTCGATTTTCTCACATGCATATCTCTTTCCACCGATAATGAAGATATTGTCGGCATCCGGGATGTAGTCAGACAGGAACTTGAAGATGTGCTTCACATTGTGGGAGCATCTGAAGTTTATCTTGTGCAGCTGGCCGAGATAGAAATCATAACCTGTCAGGTCATTCAGGCTGAAACTCCATTTGCTGCGGTTGTTAGACAACTGCTTCTTGAAATTGTAGTCTGTGAATGCCAGATGAATCTGGTACGTGACAGACTTCTCGCCGTAATGCTCAGACACCGCAGTAACAGACTCTACTTTTCCATCGAGGAACGCTACACTCATGATATCCGACTTCTCTTCGTTGCTGACGATTGACTCAGAGCCTTCCACCAGGCTCTGGAGAGTCGGGCCATTCTCCTGGCTCTCATTCCCTGAAGGGTTGTATCCGAAATTAATACTTTGTCCGAAAGGATTTGATACGGACGGAAGGTTAAGATCCAGTTTGAATTCATACGGACTAACCAGAAAGTCATGCGTTGCATAGATGGTACATTCCACCTCCTCCTCGATGTATGCAGGTGAGATCTTCAGTTTTACACTGTCGGCACCCTCGAATCGTTTCAACGGATTGAAGGGAGCCACGCGCTTCAGTTCATAGTCGTTCTCACCCTTTTCCCATCCTACATATAGCTCTCCGTTCAGGTTGTATATCTTATGCATCCTGACGGCATCAGTCTCGTTGCGGAAGGCATTGTTCATGACACCGGCATCAGAGTATTCAGAAGTATATTTTGCCTGCTCGAGGATTTCTTCATCGACAGTCTCTGAGGTGGAATTCTCCATCTCGAACTCAACGTTCCTGTTCATGATGCCCTCTGCATCGTCATCCTTCGAGTATTCTGCCTGGAATTCATTCAGAGGCGTGATATTTGTGACAGGGTTTTGTGCGAAACTGTCAAGAGGAACCAGGCGCAGCGCCTTGTTTCCGCTTCGGACCAAGGTACAGCCGAAGAAATTCTGGAACTGTTTGAAGAATTCTTTGACTGTCCAGTGCGGGATTTTCTTTCCGAGGTTACCGTGTGTTGCCGATACTATAAATATACTATTGCATGCAGCAGGAAGAATAGACAAATCTAATGTATATCCCATCTTCGATGCAATAAGCCTTGCAACGTCCAGAAGTCGCGGACACTCGCTGACGTAAGTGCAGGATCTAGAAAGTAGATAATCAGCATCTGCGATGTTGACAACGATATCATTCGTATTGTCCAGGACAGGAAAACCGTATCCAGTGTGGGTACCAACCATATTGTTTTCTATAGTTGCGTCTGAAGTAGGGCCGTAATCAAGCGTGCTTGTTAGGTTAAGCTGCCAACCCTCTTTCTCTGTAATCAGGTTGTCAATGTACGTCCCCTCCTGCTCGCTTGACATCTTCAGGGCTGAAACGCCACAGGCAAGTTGAACCTTGACAACCGACTCTGTGGACTGTACGATACGTGCAGTTCCTTCCATCAGCAGAGAGTTCGAGCAATACAGCCTGCAGGCGTATTCTCTGTATTCTCTCTTTTTCTCCAGCTTCTGTATGCTTCCGAAAAACTTCCGGTTCTGAAGGATGGAGAGCGGGATGGAAACGTCAAGGGTATAAGAATCCGAAAGCGTAAAGTACGGATTCTCCCTTGTTATCTTGATCTCCTGAGTACTATCAGTGATGACCTCTTGGTTATCCAGGAATAATTTGACTGCCATATTTACTTGTTCTTTAGCATCCTATCCAATAATTCTTGTTGTGCGTTCAATCCGTCAGTACCCGTAAGAACTACCCTTGCATCGATGGGGATATTCAGCCTTGCAATCAGCCGGTCTGTAGCCTCGCGGTGAGCATCGACGGCATCACGTAACTCTTCATTGTCAGTCTGTACATTGACAATCGGAGTAACGATCTGGCTGCTGCCACCAGCGCCCATGGAGCGCGACACGTCCTCTGCAGTCAGCGAACCGACGGTGTTGTTACGCTGTGCCTGGTCGAGGAAGTTCAGGAACGGCAGCACATTCGGGTTGTTTACGGCCTGATGGTTGGCGACGAACTCGCCTTCATGAACCACTCCGGCCTCCTTCTTATATTGCTTGCCCCCGGTGAAACCGCCACCATAGTAGCCTGCCTCCTGAGCCTGCTGCTGTTTCTTCAGAGCTGCAATCTGAAGCATACCGGCAGCCGTGGCCATAGCGGCAAAGGCTGCGGCAATGATTGGTGCTGCAGGTCCACCTACAGACAGGCCAGCACCATAAGCCTGGATGGCATTGACTGCCGTCTGGCCAATGGCCTGAGCCATCTGAATTACCATTTGGCGCTTATTGTACTTGCTCTTAATAGCGGCTTCCTCTTTCTGCTGTTTTTCCTGCAGTTTCTTTATCTTTTTCTGGTTATTTCCGGCTGCCGCAATCTGCTTCTCATATTTTTTCTGCACCTGTGCGGTCTCGTATTCCTGCTGAGCAGAAAAATAACTGCTAGCAGCCTGCATCACTTGGTTTATTTGTTGGTATGCCACCTGCATCTCCTGACTGAGCTTCTCACAGAAATCAGAGGTAGCCTGCTGTTTGGCCAGCAGATATGCGGCATGGTTTTTCTCATCGTCACCATATAGTTCTTTCAGTTTCTCCATTAGCGTCTGGTAGTTCTGAATGGTGCCCACGATAGGGGAGGCACTTTCTGTTGGAGCGGCTGCATTGCGTGCGTTGGTCAGCATGTCATTGGCAGTGTTCTGCGTCTGCTCCGCCGGAGACTGTGTGCCTGCATACTGAGACTGAATGGCGATGCGGGCACGCTGGTATTCCTCTTCCTCGATCAGCCCCTTCTCATGTAGTTTATCGAGTTCGTCGAGGGCTGTCTGCAGCATTTTTTCATTACTTATCCCCAGATATTGCTGGCGCACCTGGTCGAGTTGCTGTTGGTACTCTTTTTCACGTTCAATCCTATTACGCTCCTCCGTTTGTTCCAATTCCCATTCGGCGTTCATGCGTTCCAGAGTGCCTTCTTTGTACAATTCCACTTTGTCTGCAAGGAAAGACTCATTGAGTGTTCGCAGCCTTTCCTGCTTCTCATCCTCGGTAATCTCCTCACGTGCGGCCTGCGCTTCTATCTCCAACTGCTGGAGTCTCATGCATCGCTGTAGGTCTTCCAGTTTCATCTGATTCATCTGCTGCGACCCCTTAAAGTTCAACTCCTCTATCTGGCGGTTCAGCTTCTCGTATTCCACGGATCCTTTCTCATAGACGTCACGACGCTTCTGAAGCCCCTCGAGCTGAAGTTTCTCCATATCCAGAATATACTGCCGGTAGGTGATTTTCCCCATGGCATACTCATGAGTCTTAGTCGCAAGCTTGGATTCGGATTCAGCCTTGGCGGCATCCTCGGCTTCTGCCTTGCGCTGCTCCCGCTCTCTCTTCTTACGGTCATTCTCGGATTCGTATGGGGTTGTGCCGCTTTCTGTTTCACTATCTGATTTCTTTTTCCTCTTTATCTTACTTAATTCCGCAGAAGTGGTAGTTATCTCATCGTTGAGATCTGTGATATCTTTCTCAGTCTGGCTTAACTGCTCGTGCACATCTTTCAGTTGGTCTTTGACATTGTTTACACGAGCCTGTGCATTCTTAGTTGCGATATCCGTTCCTTTAGAAAGGTTTCGCATTCCTGAAGTTCCAAGTTTGTTCGCATTCTGACTAGCTGAGAACTGTGCAGCAGCCAAACCTAAATTAGCATCACTCAGGTCGCTGTTTAACTGAGATTCCTGCTTCTTCAGCTTGCGTTTCTTTCTATAGGTCTCTTCTAGTTCTTCCTGTGCTGCTTTCATCTTTATTGACTTCTCCAATTGTTCCAGATATGCTGTCAATGCATCAGTGTTATCATTTACCAAGCCCTTCTCTTTGTCGAGGTCTGCCAGATAGTCTGGAACTATTTTCTTCAGTTCATCCAGTTTTTCTTTCCTGGTCTCATAGGAAAGGTTGCTGTCATGGACTTGCTTTGATAAAAGTTCTATTTTGGTTCTTTCATCATCGAATTCGTCTGCAGCCCTATTATGAGCTTTACTGAGCGCATCCATTTCTTTTGCATTTTTGGATGTCTTAGCTGCTGCTTCAGTCAGCAGGGCGATGAAAGCCGTAATTGCCGTGATTGCCAATCCCCATGGATTGGCCTTGATGGCAGTACCGATGGCTTTTATTGATGTTGCCACCTTTCCATTCCATATTACTTCCAGTTTGGAGAGTGTAATTCCATACAGACGCTTAGCATTAAGAGCCGCTATTTCTACTGCAAGCGCAATAATAAGTATCTTATGTTCAGAAACAAAATCGATAAGACTTTTCAGGCCTCTTATGAGCAGAGATGTGCTGCTTATAGTAAATTGAACAACAGGAACCAGTTTCTCACCCAGTTCAACAGTCATTTCATGGAATTGTTTCTTGCATTTATCGATACCGGCTTCCACTGTATTGTTCATCGTCTCATACTCCTTGCCTACTGAAACAGCCTCAAAATAAGCCTTAGAGGCAAGCTCCTGCCTATCTCGTACATCATCTATCTTATCAGCCATTGTTGCGAGAACTGCTACGGCACGGCTACCGTCGAGACCCATATCATCGAGCATCTTCATCATATTCTGAGGATCTGCTTTCTTCAAGCTGTCAGCAAGAGCAAGTATGGCGGCATTGGCATCAGTGTTAAGAAGATCAGTGAAAGATTTCACCTCCATGCCGGCTATCTTTGCAAATTTGGCAGTATCGGTCTGCATTTTTGTGAGCATGTTTCCGAAAGCCGTTGCAGCCATTTCATCACGCAAAAGATTCTCATCCATCACAGCACCGAAACCCATGATCTGAGCCTGAGTCAGACCGATTTGTTTTCCGAAGCCAGCCACGCGGGCAGTAAAGTCCACAAGGAATCCAGCCTGCGCGGAAGAATTTTGTGCCAGTTCATTAACGGCAGAACCCGTTGCAAGCATGGCGCCACGAAGCCCCTTGTCTTCGTCCTCCCCAAAAGCCATAGCCAGTTTACCCACCTTATCAATGGCATCCTCACCGAGGTCATCACCCAAGGCAACCTTAATCATGTTTCCGGCTTCTACGAATTCGAGGATATCCTTCTTTGATGTCTTACCCAGACGGCCTGCTGCACCGGCAAGTTCGTTGAGTTCCTCTCTCGATGTGCGGGTGTCCATCTTCTTTAGGTCCTCATTCAGGTCGCGGATGGCAGCATCAGACATGCCCGTGTATTTCCGAGTGTCGGCCATTGCCTCTTCCATTTCCGCATAGTCCTGTACGGTCTTGCGAATTGTCATTGACAGGCCGGTCAATGAACCTATCAGTAATGTGAGACCTCCCCAACTGTCATTCAAGAACTTTGTGAACTTTCCCCAGGCAGACATCTGTGCGCCAGCTTCCATCCGGGTTTTCTCAAGTTCAGTCCTCAGCACCTTAACCTTTTCCTCTGCTCTCTTGTATGAGTCAGAGCTGCGATCCATATCCTTCATTCCCTCATTCAAGGCTTTGATGGAATATTCCAGGTCTCGCACGCTGGCACCGCTGATATTGTCGAGCGTCCTCTTGATGAGGGTCGCTTCGTCGGCCACAACTTTCTCTTCCTTTCCGGCCTCCTTCAGCTCCTTGTTATAACGGTCAATGAGTGTGTTGGACTTCCTTTGTTCCTCCTTCACCTTTTCCAGTTGTGCATTGAAACTGCGGATGTATTCAGTCGAACGCTCATAGGCCTTGCTGCCCTGCTCGGCAACCTTCAGGTGCTCGCGGGCAACTTCCAGTGCTTTCTCCAGCTGCTGGACGGATGCCGTGCCGACGTTCTCGGACGTCTCACGAAGGAAGCGCATCTCAGCACCCAGTTGCTGTGCGCTCTTTCCGGTACCGGTAATGCCTGCCTTCACTTCATCGAAGGCCCGCATGGTAGCGATGCTCTGCAGTTCCTGCTTCACCTCCTGCAGGCGACGCACGAAATCGCCCATCTCCTCGGCACCCTGAGGCTTCGCGTCAATCATCTTCTGCAGGGACTTCTGGGCATCACGGATATCCTTAGCAGAAGCATTGCCGAGGTTGTCGAGCGTCTGGATGGTCTTCATCACCTCGT